>DASWJT010000069.1:0-12368 GCA_036397015.1 Thermoanaerobaculia bacterium | reverse complement strand
CAGGCCGTGCGCAACGACGCCTCGTTCCTCGCCGTGGTCCTCGCCGCCAAGCGCATCGCCAACATCACCAAGGACCAGCCGGCGCACGAGCTCGACGCCGCGGCGCTCGCGCTGCCCGCCGAGCGGGCCCTGAGCGAGGCGAGTCGGACTTTTTCGGCGAGCTTGGAAGACGCGTTGGCGCGGCGCGATTTCGCCGCGGGACTCGCCGCCGTCGGCCAACTCGCCCCTTCACTGGAAGTCTTTTTCAACGAAGTCCTTGTCATGGACCCGGATCCCGCGAATCGGGCCAACCGGCTCGCGCTCCTGCAGCAGATCGCAGAGGAGATCGGTCGTCTGGCCGACCTCTCGCGCCTGGTCGTCGACAAGGCCGAGCTGCGCACCGCCACCTAGGCGCGCACGGCGAGCTCAGCGTGCCGGATCGGGCGGCGCGTCCGGCGGCGGCGAGGCCTCGCTCGCGCTCGCGCGCCGGTCGAGCTCGAGGAAGCGGGCGGCGAGGGTCAACGTGAAGGCCGCCATCCACGGATTGCGGGCGAGCTCGCGTTCGAGCGAGTCGCGGGTGACGATCTTGACCGTGACCGCGCTCTCGGCGACGACGGTCGCCGAGCGGGGCTCGTTGGCGACGACGGCGGTTTCGCCGAAGACGTCCCCGGGAGCGAGGTGGCGCAGCAAGCTGCGCTCGCCGGCGACGCGCTTGAAGACGGCGCAACGGCCGGCGACGAGGATGAAGGCGGAGTCGCCGCGCTCGCCCTCGTCGACGATCGTCTCGCCCGGCGCGAAGTCGCGCGTCGCGAACCAGCCGCCGCCGTCGAGGAACTGCTCGAGGTCCTCACGCAGCGCCGCCATGCTCGGATAGCGCGCGGCGGGCTCGGGCGAGAGCGCCCGCGTCGCGATGGCGACGAGGCCGGGTGGCGTGTCGGGCCAGATGCAACGGGCGGCGATCGAGGAGCCGATGCCGTCGCTCGGTCGCTCGTGCACGGTGGAGAGGCTGCCGCCGGCGTACGGAGGTCGGCCGCAGAGAAAGAAGTGGAGGATGCCGCCGAGCCCGTGAACGTCCGTCCACTCGCCGATCGAGCCGCTCCGCGCTCGCGCCTGCTCCGGTGCCATGTAGGCCACGGTTCCGCCCGCCGTGCGCGTCTTGCGTCGCGCCCGCTTGCCGTTGCGGAGGAGCGCGGAATGCTCACCCCCCTCGCCGGCGAGGACGTGGGCGACGCCCCAATCCATGACGTAGACCTCGCCGTGCTCTCCGACCATCACGTTGTCCGGCTTGAGGTCGCAGTGAATGACGCCGCGGCTGTGCGCGAAGCCGATCGCCTCGCAAGCGCGGATCAGGATCCGGCAGACGCGGAGCACGTTGGCGAGGATGAGCGGCTGGGCGTGGATCTCGGCGAAGAGAGCGGTCATCGTCACGCCGTGAACTCGTTGCATCACGAGCTCCAGGCGGCCACCCGGGGCGAGCAGATCGTGCACCGCGACGATGCCCGGGTGGTCCAGCCCGGCGGTGATCCTCGCCTCGTCGAGGAACTCGCGGGCGTCGCGCGGCGATCGGCGCGGAGCGGTGTGCATCGTCTTGATGGCGACGTCGCGGTGCAGCAGCCGATCGCGAGCCTCGCGAACCTCGCCCATGCCGCCGATGGCGATCCGCGTCCCCTTCGTCCAGCGCTGGTCGGGGTCGCTCGCGATCGCCGCATCGGCCGGGCCGAGCAGCTCGCTCGCACCGGCGGCGGAGCGCGAGTCGGGCGAGCGGGGCGGGTCGCTTCCCGCTGTCGTCGCCTCCTCGCCGGTGGCAGGAGGCGAGCGCTTCGGCTCCCTGCTCATTCGTGAATCAATGTAGCACGCGCCCGCCGGCGTGGCCGGGGCGGGCGGGGCCGGCGGACGGGGCGGCAGCGCGCGGGTCGCCGGATAGGATGCGGCCTTCGACTCGCCCGACTGCGATCGGAGTCAGCGCATGAGCCGATGGGTGTACGGATTCGACGAGCTGGCGGCCGCCGAGGCGGCCTGCGGCGGGAGCTGGGAGGGGGTGCGCGCGCTGCTCGGCGGCAAGGGCGCCAACCTCGCCGACATGACGCGCCTCGGCGTGCCGGTGCCGCCCGGCTTCACCGTCACGACCGCGGCCTGCAACGCCTACCTCGCCGCCGGCGAGATCTTGCCCGCCGGGCTCTGGGAGGAGGAGCGCGCCGCGCTCGCCCGCCTCGAGGAGCAGACCGGCAAACGCTTCGGCGACGCCGCGAATCCCCTCCTCGTCTCCTGCCGCTCGGGCGCCAAGTTCTCGATGCCGGGGATGATGGACACCGTCCTCGACATCGGCATGAACGACGCGGTCGCCGCCGGCCTCTCCGGGCTCACCGGCGACCCGCGTTTCGCCTACGACAGCTACCGCCGCCTGGTGCAGATGTTCGGCTCGGTGGTGATGGGGATCGCCGACGAGCCGTTCGAGGAGGTGCTCACCGCGGCGCGCCGGCAGGCCGGCGTCGCGAGCGATTCCGAGCTCGCGGCCGGGCAGTGGCAGACGGTGACCGCGGAGTTCCGCGCTCTCGTCCGCCGCGAGGCCGGCCGCGACTTCCCGCAGGACCCGATCGAGCAGATCCGCCTCGCCACCGAGGCGGTGTTCAGGAGCTGGAACGGCAAGCGGGCGATCGACTACCGCAACGCGGCGAAGATCGCGCACGACCTCGGCACCGCGGTCAACATCTGCACCATGGTCTTCGGCAATCTCGGCGGCGACTCGGCGACCGGCGTGGCGATGACGAGGAGCGGCGCCACCGGCGCGCCGGAGATCGAGGGCGACTACCTCACCAACGCCCAGGGCGAAGACGTCGTCGCCGGCATCCGCCAGACCAAACCGCTCGAGCTGCTGCGCGACGAGATGCCGGCGGCCTACGCCGAGTTCGCGGCGATCTGCCGGCAGCTCGAGCTCCACTACGAGGAAATGCAGGACGTCGAGTTCACCATCGAGCGCGGCAAGCTCTGGATGCTGCAGACGCGCGACGCCAAGCGCACGGCGCAGGCCGCCGTGCGCATCGCCGTCGACATGGCCGAAGAGGGCCTGATCAGCCGCGAGCAGGCCGTGCTGCGCGTGACCCCCGACCAGGTCGACTTCTTCCTGCACCCACAGTTCGCCGCCGCCGCGGTGGCGAGAGCCGTCGCGGCCGGCGACCGGATGGCCACCGGCCTCGACGTCTCGCCCGGCGCCGCGGTCGGCCAGATCGCGCTCGACGCCGACACCGCCGAGCTGTGGGCGAAGCGCGACGGCCGCGCCGTGATCATGGTGCGCCCGGAGACCAAGCCCGACGACGTGCACGGCATGCTCGCCGCCAAGGGCATCCTCACCAGTCGCGGCGGGCGCACCTCGCACGCGGCGCTCGTCGCCCGCCAGTTCGGCAAGCCGGCGGTGGTCGGCGTCGCGGCGCTCGACATCGACCTCGACTCGCGCACCATCGCCGTCGACGGCCGCACCCTGCGCGAAGGCGATTGGGTGTCGATCGACGGCAGCGAGGGGCGGGTCTACGCCGGCCAGCTCGAGACCGTCGTGCCCGACATCCGGGATCCCTACCTGAACAAGCTCCTCGGCTGGGCGGACGAGCGCCGCCGCCTCGAGGTGTGGGCCAACGCCGACTACCCGGTCGACGCCAAGCGGGCGCGCGAGTACGGCGCGCAGGGCATCGGCCTCTGCCGCACCGAGCACATGTTCTTCGAGGCGGAGCGCCTGCCGGTCGTCCAGCGGCTGATCCTCGGCAAGGACGAGCCGGCCGTCGTCGACGAATGCCTGGCCGCGCTGCTGCCGTTCCAGCGCACCGACTTCGGCGGCCTCTTCCGCGCCATGGACGGGCTGCCGGTGATCATCCGGCTGATCGACCCGCCGCTGCACGAGTTCCTGCCCGGCCACGCCGACGTCGCGCGCGAGATCCGCGAGCTCGAGGAGCGCGGCGAGGGCGTCGCCGAGGAGCTGCTGCGGCGCCGCGCCGTGCTCGCCTCGATCGAGCAGCTGCACGAGTCGAATCCGATGCTCGGCCTGCGCGGCGTGCGCCTCGGCATCCACCTCGCGGCGCTCACCCGCATGCAGGTGCGGGCGATCTTCGAGGCGGCTTGCGTCTGCGCCCGCGACGGCGTCGACGTCCGCCCCGAGGTGATGATCCCGCTGGCCGGCCATTGGCGCGAGCTCGAAGTGCAGCAGGGCGCGCTCGAGGCCGAGGCGGCGACGGTGATGAAGGAGCAGGGGATCGAGGTCGCCTACAAGTTCGGCACCATGATCGAGGTCCCGCGCGCGGCCTTGACCGCCGACGAGCTCGCCCGCTTCGCGCAGTTCTTCTCCTTCGGCACCAACGACCTGACGCAGACCACCTTCGCCATCTCGCGCGACGACGCCGAGAAGAGCTTCCTCGTCGAGTACATGAAGCGCGGCATCCTGACCGAGAACCCCTTCGCCTCGATCGACGAGGAGGGCGTCGGCAAGCTGATGGCGATGGCCGTCGAGCTCGGCCGCGGCGCGCGCCCGGGCATGGAGATCGGCATCTGCGGCGAGCACGGCGGCGACCCCAAGTCGATCGCCTTCTGCCACCGCATCGGCCTCGACTACGTCTCCTGCTCGCCCTTCCGGGTGCCCATCGCCCGGCTCGCCGCGGCGCACGCGGCGCTGCGCGAGCAGGGCTTCACGCCGAAGTAGGGGGGCGGAGCGGCGGTGGAGCACCCGACGGGCGCCGGCGACCGGCCGGTGGGAGAATCTTCCGGCATGAGCGCGAGCGGCGATCGAACCCGACGGTGGCGCGTCCTCGCCGGCGTGGCGCTGGCGACGCTCGCCGCGGCCGCCCTCCTCGAGGCGGTCTGGCTCGGCCTCTTCGGCTGGGCGGAGGGTTCGGGCCGGCTGCGCGGCTGGATGAACCGCCGGCCGGAAAAGGTGCGGGTGGACTACGCCGCGGCGAGCTCGCTGTGGCCGGGCCTCGTCGACGTCCGCGGCCTCGTCGTGCGCGGGCGCACGGCGCGCGGCATCGACTGGGAGGTCGAGGCCGACTCGGCGCGCGTGCAGCTCGAGCTCCTGCCGCTCGTCACCCGCACGGTGCGGATCCGCGGCGCCGAGGTGACCGGGATCGCGGTGCGCACGCGGCGTCCCGCCGAGGAGGGCGCCGCGCCCTCGCCGCACGCGCCGCGCCTGCGCCCGATGGCGGCGGTGGGCGCGCCGGCCGCCGGCGCGGGCGGCGGTCCGCGCCCGGCAGCGCGCGCTGCGCGCCCGCGCTGGACGCTCGAGTTCCGCCACCTGCGGCTCGCCGACGTGCGCGAGCTGGCGATCGACGAGTCGGCGCTCGCCGGCGAGCTGCGCGGCGAAGTCGGCTTCGTCGTGAGCACGGCGAGCGGCGAGGCCGAGATCCTCGAGTCGCACGTCGAGCTCGCCGGCGTCACCGTCGCCCATCGCGGCGAGGCGGTCGCGCGCCAGCTCACCGGGCGGCTCGACCTCGCCCTCTCGCCGTATCGCTACAAAGAGGAGCGCGGCCGCGCCCTGCTGCCGCACGCGAGCGGCCGGATCGTGCTCGGCGGCGAGCTCGACGGTCGGCCGATCCTCGGCGAGCTCCTGCGCCGCGCGCCCTGGCTCGAGATCGACGCCGGGGTGGCGCCGCTCGACGCCGACCTGCGGCTGCGCCGCGGCCAGCTGCTCGCGGGGAGCCGGCTGCGCGCCGATCTCGGCACGCAGCGCGTGCGGGCGCTCGACTTCGAGATCGAGGGCGTCTGCGCGCTCGAAGTCCGAGTCGGCGGCGACGGCCGACCGGCCGAGGAGGCGCGCTGGCAGGTCGGCTTCGGCGACTACGCCTTCTGGCGGCGCGGCGTGTCGCGGCCGCTGCTCGTCGGTCGGGGTCTGACGGTGGCGGGCGTGGTGGCCGACGGCGCGCTCGCCGCGCTCGCCGACCGCGCCGAGCTGCGGCTCGAGCTCGGCGAGTCGCGCCTGCCCGATCTCTCCTTCCTCTCCGAATGGCTGCCGCCGGCGGCGCGCATCGAGCGCCTCGAGGGCAGCGCCACGGTGAGCGGCCATCTCGCCACCACCGTCGCCGAGCGCCGGCCGACCGGCGCCATCCAGCTCGACTTCGATCGCGTCGCGCTGCGCTGGGCGGGCAACGAGTTCGCAGGGCGGTTGGAGAGCCAGCTGGCGATCTCGGGCGGCGATCTCGACGCGCGCTGGCTCGAGCTCGACGGCACTCGCGTCCTCCTCGCCGACTTCACGACGCCGGCGCTCCACGCCGGGAAGGCGGCGGCGCCGGCGCGCGGCTGGTGGCTGCACCTGCTGCTGCCCGAGGGCGGCGTCGCGCTCGGTCCGCCGCTCAGCTTCCAGGGCCGCTTCGAGACCCGGCTCAAGGACACGGCGCCTCTCGTGGCGCTCTTCGAGACGCGGCGCGACCTGCCGCGCTGGGCCGAGCGGCTGCTCGTCGAGGAGAACGTGCGCGCCAACGGCAGCCTGCGCGCCGGCGCCGGCGATCTGAGACTCGACGATCTCGAGACCGAGATGCTCGGCGGCCACCTCTCGATGCGCCTGCGCTTCGCCGGCGACACGCGCCGCGGCAAGCTGCTGCTCGCCTGGCGGCGGCTCGCCATCGGCGCCGGCTTCGACGGCGCCAAGCGGGAGATCAAGATCGACGACGCGCGGGAGTGGTACGCCGACGAGTGAGCCGCTCAGGTGCCCGCCGGGGCCGCCGCCGCCGGCGGGCGCCGGCGCACCAGCGCCGGCACGGCGATCAGGGTGGCGCCGTAGATGGCGAAGCTGAAAACGAGGTGGGCGGCGTCGCCGACGCGCAGGTCCTCGAGCAGCAGCTTGAGACCGCCGCAGACGAGGACCGCCGCGGCCAGTCGCACGAGCTCGCCGAAGCGCCAGCGCCGCGCCGCGGCCGCGAGCAGCAGAGCCGCAGCGGCGAGCACCGCGGTGCGCAGCACGGCGAGCCCGGCGGCGTCGGCCTCGGCGCCGGGCGCGGCGGCGAAGGCGGCGCCGAGCCGGCCCGTCACCTGCCCGCCGAGCACGACGACCGCGGTGGAGAGCGCGAGCACTCGCGAAGACGCCGCCAGCCGCTGCGGCGCGTCGGATCGCGAGCCGCGGTAGAGCAGCCCGGCGGTCGCCGCGACGAGGACGAGGAGCAGCGGCGCCCACGGCCCGGGTGCCGGCCACGCCACTTTCGCCGGCACCGCCATCGCGGCCAGCGACGCCACGAACAGGCCGGAGAGCGCCGTGGCGGCGAAGGCGAGCAGCGCCGCGTGCGCCTGCAGGAAGGGGCGCCTGCCGGTGAGCGCCAAGACGCCGAGGGCGACTGCCGCCACCGACCAGACGAGCGGCGCCACCGCGGGGAGCAGCACGCGCACCGCCTCGGCGGCGAGGAAGGTCGCCACGCTCGCGAAGTAGCCGACCGCCGCGCCGTGGCCGACGCGCGCCTCGGCGCGCCGCGCCAGCACGGCGTGGAGCAGGGCGCTCGCGACCAGCGCGCCCCACGCCACCGCCGCGCGGGGGGCGGCTGCGGCGACCGCGAGCGCGCCCTCGAAGCCGATCCAGAGCACCGCCACGGTCTGCAAGACCGCGAAGAGAGTCGTCTGCCGCTCCTGGAAGAGCAGGCGCAGGACGAAGGCGCCGAGATAGATCGCGGCGAGGCCGAGCTGGAGGGCGACCACCGCCTCGCGCTCGAGCCAGGCGGGCGGCGCCTTGCCGACGAGCCAGAGCGCGCCGAGGAGCGCGATGACGGTGTCGACGCCGATCGCCACCAGCCAGCGCTGCCCGCGCCAGCCGCGGCCGTAGGCGAGCACGAGCGACGACACCGCCAGCGCCAGCAGCGCCAGACCGAAAGCGATCGGCGAGCGCGTGCGGAAGAGCAGCGGCACGGCGACGGCGAGCGTCGCCACCTGCTGAATCCAGGCGAGGACGCGGAAGTCGCGCCGCCAGGCCACGGCCAGGCCGGCGCCGTTGGCGGCGACGAGCAGCAGCGCCGCCGGCACCGGTGCGAGCAGCGCCAGGCGCGTCGTCGCCTCGAAGATCAGCGGATAGACGATGAGGGCCGAAGCGAGGGCGTGGAAGGCGCCGCTCGGCGCCAGCCCGCGGCGCGCGGCGCGATCGGCGAAGAAGAGCCAGACGAAGGCGTAGGCGATGCCGAGCGAGACGCCGACGCCCGGCGAGAGCGCTCCCGACTCGGCCAGCGAGCGAGTGACGAAGGCGCCGCCGAGCACCACCAGCGTGCGGCCGGCGAGCGCCGGCACGCTGTGCAGGATCTCGGAGGTGGCGCTGGCTTCGGGCGCCGCGGCGAGAGTCTCCGCGCGCGGCGCGGCGACGGCGGCGGCCCCGCCGCCCTCGAGCGCCGCGAGCCGGGCAGCGAGCTCGTCCACCCGCCGCTCGAGCCGCTCGAGGCGAGCGGCCTCCGCGCCGTCGGTGCCTGGCGGATCCGGCATCCCTCGTCCCCCTTCCGGCCGATGCCCCGGCAACCTAGACGGAGCGCCGGCCGTGCGCAAGCGTTGCGCGGGTGGCGGCGGTCGCCACCCGCGCGGGTGGCTGCCGCGGCGCGGTGGATCTTCGCGCTGACGTCTCGTCCCAGCTTTCGATAATCTCCGCCCATTCGACCGGGAAAGGAGCCCCGCATGCGCCGCCTCGCCGTTCTCGCCCTCGCTCTCGTCGCCCTCACCGCCCTCGCTGCACCACCGGCCGCGGCGCAGGAGGGGGCTGCCACCGTCTCGGCCGCGAGCGCCGACGTGCTCGCCCATCTCGAGCGCACGCGCGGCCTCTTCCTCGCCTCGATCGACGGGCTCACCGCCGCGCAGTGGAGCTGGAAGCCCGCCCCCGACCGCTGGTCGGTGGCCGAGTGCGCCGAGCACATCACGCGCTCGGAGAGCTTCATCCGCGAGCTGGCGCGCAAGTCGATGAGCGAGCCGCTGCCGGCGGAGAAGCTGGCGCTCGCGCACGGCAAGTCGGCGCAGGTGCTGGCGATGATCGTCGACCGCAGCCAGAAGGCGCAGGCGCCGGAGCCGCTCAATCCGATGAAGTCCGGGGAGATGCGCTCGTACGCCGAGATCTTGCGCGACTTCAACTTCGAGCGCGGGCGCACGGCGGAGCTCGCCGCGGCGAGCGGCGATCTCGAGGCGTTCGCCACGCCGCACTTCGTCTTCCAGGAGCTCGATCTCGCGGGGTGGATCTACTTCCTCTCGGGGCATTCCGAGAGGCACACGCTGCAGATCGAAGAGGTCAAGGCGACGGCCGGCTTCCCGCAGGGCTGAGCGGTCCCTCGGGCAGAGAGGCTCTGACGCCGGAGCCGGCTCGCTGAGCGCGGGGGACTAGACTCGGGAGCGGGAAGGGTCGCGATGGACGTCGCACGCAAGCGCTGCAGCCGGGTCGCGATGGGGGCGCTCTCGCTCGCCGGGCTCCTCGCCGCGGCGGCGCCGGCGGCGGGGCAGACGGCGGGCGAGGAGGAGGGCGGCGAGGGGCTCGCCGGCGTCCTCGAGCTCGGCGTCGACGCGCCGGAGATGGGGGCGCGCGAGGCGCCGATCGTGATGGTGGAGGTGGTCGACTTCCGCTGCCTGTTCTGCGCCGAGCAGGCGACGACGGCGCTCGACGCGATCATCGAGCGCTACGTGGATCCCGGCATCGTGCGCTACGTGATCCTCGACTTCCCGCTGGCGCGCCACGCCGAGGCGGAGCGCGACGCGGCGGCGGCGCGCTGCGCCGGCGAGCAGGGGGCGTACTGGCGGGCGCATCGGGTGCTGCTCACCGGCGAGGGGCTGGCGCGCAACGGGCCGCTCGATCTCGCCGCCTTCGCCGGGGTGCTCGGCATCGACGCCTCGGCGCTCGCCGAGTGCGTCGAATCGGGGCGGCACGTCGCGGCGGTGCGCGACGGGGCGGAGCGGGCGACGGCGGTGCGCGTCGACGGCACGCCCACCTTTCTCTTCGGCTTTCCGCGCGGCGACGAGGGGCGCACGGTGGAGATCGTGCGCGCGCTCGAGGGGGCGGTGGGGCTCGAGCCGGTCGTCGAGGCGATCGAGGCGCTGCGCGAGCTCGTCGAGGAGTAGCGCGACGACTGTTCTGCGCTTCGCCTCTGGCGCGACAGAAGCAAGCAGACCGTGGACTCGGTGACGATCCCGTTTCTCCTTGGATCGGGGCTTCGAAGATCCAGTGATTCGGAGAAACAGGCTTCGTCCCCGAGCTCCTCGGACAGAGAGGCTCCCCCGCGAAGGCACCAACAGTCGCTGAGCAGGCCTTTCGCCGGAGTCGCCGCCCGCGGTCCGCGGCTCGAGTAAGTAGAGAGCCGTGTTTCAGCTCCTGACGAGGCGCGAGCCTGGAGCCGATTCCCGCGAATCTGGAAAGATGGCCGCGCGGGGTCGGCGAGCGGAGTGGGCCTCCGCCGGAGGGGGGATGAGCGAGCCGGGCGCAGGGACGACGGGTGGACAGCCGGCGGCGAGCGCCGTCGCCGCGCGCCGCGCTTTCGCGCTCTTTCTCGCCGCCTGGATGGCGAGCCTCGGCGTGCTCGCTCTCGAGGGCCGCTCGCTCGCCGAGCCGCTCATGCTGGCCACGATCTTCGGCTTCGCGCTCCCCGGCCTCGCGCTCCTCGTCTGTCGCGGTCTGCCCCGGCGGGCACCCGGCCCGGCGCTGGCTGGGGAGGGGGCGCTCCTCACCGCGCTCGCCGCCGCGGTGACGCTCTACCTGGCGACGAAGGGCGCCGTCCTCGCCGCGATCACGCCGGCCGGCGCCGGGCCGCGCCTCCTCGAGACGATCGACGCCCTCGCCGAGCTGGTCGGCTTCGTCGTCGTACCCCTCCTCGCCTACCGCGTCATCCTCGGCCGCCGGCCGCGCGAGCTCGGCCTCGCCTGGCCGCCCGGCCTGCCGCAGACGCGCCGCCGGAGCTGGCTCGCTTTCGCCGTCGTCGGCGCGGCGCTCGCCGCGATCCAGCTCGCGATCGGCACCGGCGCCCGACCGCTTCTCGACGGCTCGCTCGCCGGCCGCCACTGGCTCCTCGGCCCCGCGCTCGCCTTCCTCTGGATGTCGATCGAGGCCGGCGTGGTGGAGGAGGTCTTCTTCCGCGTCCTCCTCCAGTCGCGCCTCGCCGCGCTCACCCGCTCGCCCGTCGCCGGCCTCTTCCTCTCCGCCCTCGTCTTCGGCCTCGCCCACGCCCCCGGCCTCTGGCTGCGCGGCGCCGGCGCGCTGGACGGCTTCGGCGACGCCCCTTCGCTCGGCCTGGCGATCGCTACCAGCATCACGACCATGGGCGTCGCCGGCCTCGTCTTCGGCGTCCTCTGGCTGCGCACCCGCAACTGGCTCCTCCTCGTCGCCCTGCACGGCCTCGTCGACGCCCTCGCGAACGCGCCGGCGTTCATGGACCGCTGGGGGCTCTGAGCGACGACTCGCGCGAGACACAGGCTTCCATCGAAGGGAAAGGCTCGGCCGGGCGTGGCGGCGGAAGCTTCAGCCGCGGCGCTCTGGCCATCGCCCTTTCCCTTCAATGAAAGCTTCTTGTTTCTGTCGTGCCGGAGCGCGACGCTCTCGCGCCTGCGCCACACGACCCAGCCGAGGGTGAAGGGCAGGATCGGCAGGAAGCGCGCGAGGAGGAGCCCGAGCGCGTCGAGTCGTGCCGCGCTGCGCTCGCCGCCGACCAAGAACGACGCCGCCACGAAGCTGTTGCTCCACACCAGGAAGAGCCCCACCGCCGCCAGCAACGACCCCGCCGTCCCCCGCCCGCGCATCGGCGGATTCTCTCCGACCGGAACGCAATCTGGCGCCCTCGGTTTCCGTCCAGGGAGTTCGTGGAGGGCTTGGCGAGAACGCTGGGCCCCAAATGGAGCCCGGATGCCAACCATCAGCCGCTTCTACGGAATCGTGATTCGGATGTACCGCGGCGACCATCCGCCGCCGCACTTTCACGCCTACTACGCGGAATTCCATGCCACCCTCGCGATCGAGACACTCGAGCTCCTCTCGGGACGCCTTCCACCTCGTTCGATGGCGATGGTCCTCGAATGGGCGATGCACCGCCGGCCGCAGCTCGTGGATAATTGGCGACGCTGCCTGCGACACGAGCCCGCGCTCCCGATCGCGGGCTTGGACGAGGAGGCGTGAGATGTGGCGGATCGTGAAGGTCGAAGTGCTGCCCGGCTACCGGCTGAAGGTCGAGTTCGCCGACGGCATCGCCGGCATCGTCGATCTGAGCGAAGAGCTCTGGGGACCCGTCTTCGAACCGCTGCGGGATCCAGCGCGCTTCGCCGAGGTCGAGCTCGACGAGTACGGCGTGATCTGCTGGCCTTCCACCGGCGCAGATCTCGCCCCGGACGCGATCTACGAGGACCTCACCCGCGGCTCCTCGGCGGCGAGATGAGAGGAAACCGATGATCGCGGAACTGGATCTGGTCGTCTTGAGAAGGGATCTGCCGGAGGAGAA
>DASWJT010000068.1:0-25331 GCA_036397015.1 Thermoanaerobaculia bacterium | reverse complement strand
CCGCCTCCTCGACTTCGATCCGGCGACTCGGCTGCTGCGCGCCGAGGCCGGCCTGGCGCTCGCCGACCTCGTCTGGCTGCTGCTGCCGCGCCGGCTCTTCCCGCCCGTCGTGCCGGGCACGCAGTTCGTGACCCTCGGCGGTATGGTCGCCGCCGACGTGCACGGCAAGAACCACCACGTCGACGGCACCTTCGGCCGCCACGGCGAGGCGCGAGCCGGCGACGATGTCGATGCCCGCGGGCGGCAGCGAGGCGTCGCCGTAGGAGCGGCCGAGGCCGCGCGTCAGCACCGCGCCGCGCGCCACCGCGGCGAGGTCTTCGCTCAGGAGCTCGCGGCCCGGAACCGACGGTCCGCCCCAGCCCGACAGGCGCGACGCGTGGTCTCTCGCCGGCATGCGGCGACGACGATATCGGACGCGGCGCGGGAAAGAAAAAGGGAGGGGCGTCGCCGCCCCTCCCCGGTGCGCGAGGCGCGAGCCCCGCGGATCGCTCAGAAGCTGACGCGCAGCCCGAGCCGGGCCTGCCAGCGCGACAGGGTGTCCGAGGTCGAGAACGGGCTCGACGGATCGGTGATCGCGTTGGTGAAGTTCTGGCTGTAGACGGTCTTGCCGGTCGTCGCGTCGATGCTGGTGCGGATCGGCGTCGTGGTGCCGAAGGCGACGAAGTCGACGACCCCGTCGTCGCTGTCGATCAGGTTCAACACGTTGATGAGGTCGACCGTGATCTGCGCCCGCACCATCTTGATCGGCACCTCGAGCCCGTAGTGGAAGTCGAGGCGGCGCGTCCACGGCCCCTGCTGGGCGTTGCGCTCCACGATGCAGCCGCGGCAGTCGACGCCGTTCGTGCTCAGGTAGGTCTGGAACTGATCCCAGGTGAAGCCGTTGAGGATGACCTCGTCGGGGCTCGCCGGTACGTAGAGCAGGTCGTTGGAGGAAAAGCCGTCGCCGTTGGCGTCCGGTGTCCCGAAGGCAGCCCCCACCAGGATCGAGTACGGGCGCCCGGACTCGGCGTTCCAGAACAGGCCGAACGAGTGCGTCACCGGCCCGGTCTCGAGGTCGTAGTAGGCGTTGATGTACCAGCGGTGCTCGTTCTCCCAGCTCGACGTCGACTTCTCGGCGCTCGTGATGCTGCCGCGCGTGGGGTGGAACTGCCAGTTCGAGATGGCGCGGCTCGAGGTGCCGTCGAAGCCGTTCTCGGAATCCATCCAGGTGTAGCCGGCGTTCATGCCGACGCCGCCGCGCGCCGGGCGCGAGACGACCAGCGAGAGCAGCGTGTCCTCGCCGATGTCGGTATTCGTGAGCTGGATCGCGTTGGCGAACGACGACGACGCCGTCGAGTAGGTCGGCCGGCCGTCGAGCGGGTTGGTACCGGTCTGCACCTTGTTGAGGTTCAAGTAGTAGATGTCCTGCTCGGTGCGCGAGTGCACGGCCTCGATGGTCCCGCGCAGATCCCACCACGGCAGCTCGCGGTCGTAGGCGAGTGTGTAGCGCCAGACCTGCGGGAATTCGAAGTCGGGGTCGATGAGGTCGACCGTCGGCGTGCCGCCGACGCCCGACTTCGGCTGGTCGAGCGGATCGGAGTTGAAGGGGATCGCGCCGCGGGTCGTCAGCGCCTGGGCGCCGACGCCGCTGCCGGCATAGGCGTTGGAGATCCAGACGTACGGCGCGCGCCCGGCGAACAGCCCGACGCCGCCGCGCACCTGCGACTCTCCGTTGCGCTCCGGATCCCAGTTGAAGCCGACGCGCGGCGACAGGATCAGGTTGTCGTCGGGGATGTTGCTCGTGTCGACACCGAAGGCGGCGAGCACGGCGGGATTGAAGGCCGGATCGTCGTCGAAGGTGGCGTTGTCGGCGCGCAGGCCGAAGGTGAAGGTGAGGTTCTCCCTGGCCCGCCACTGATCGCCGGCGTAGAGCCCCCACTGGCTGAGGCCGAAATCGGAGACCGGCCCGAACGGGTCGCTCCCCTCCTTGAAGCTGATCTGGTACTCGCTGGCGACGCCGGCATCGAGGGCGTCGAGGGTCGGGAAGTAGTAGTAGCCGAAGGCGCTCGCCAGGAAGAAGTTCTTGATGTCGAAGAACTCGTTGTGCGTGCCGACGGTGATCGTGTGGTCACCGTGCAGGAAAGTGACGTCGTCGTGGATCTCGAGCACGTCCTGCTCGATCTTGTTGACGCCCGAGAACTGCTCCGTGCCGCCGAGCAGCTCGCCGCGCCGCGGGCCGGTGCCGCCGACTTCGACGGTCGGGAACGCTTCGGGGAAGCTGCGCACGTCCTCCATCGTCTGCAGGCCGAGGCGCGCCTCGTTGAAGATCGAGCCGCCGAAGATGCTGTTGAGCTGCAGCACGGTGGACTTGATCTCGGCGTCGCGACTGAAGGTCGCCTTGGGGAAACGGAAGACGCTGGTCGAACGGTTGGCCACGTCGTCGCGGAAGGCGTCGACCCAGCTGTAGCGACCCGTGAGCTGATGCGACTCGGCGACGTTCCAGTCGACGCGGGCGAAGAGGTGGTCGCTCTCGGTGGCGATCGGCACGTCGCCCAGGCCGCCGGCGTCGTAGCCGTACTTGGTGAGCAGGATGTCCTGGAAGCGCGCCGCGTCGGCCGGCTTGCCGAACTGCTGTCCGGTCGTGCCGTCGGCCGAAAAGCCGCTCGCCTCGAGCTTCTCGTTGGTCTCCCCGGCGACGTAGAAGAACGCCTTGTCGCGCACCAGGAAGCCGCCGAGCGAGGCGCCGATCTGCTCCTCGTCGAAATCGCGGATCGGCACGTCGAACGGACCGTCGCCGACGTAGTCCGGATCGCGCTCCGCGTAATACGCCGAGCCGTGGAAATCGTTCGTGCCGGAGCGGGTGATGGCGTTGATCACGCCGCCGGTGAAGCCGCCCTGGCGTACGTCGTACGGCGAAACGCCGACCTGCAGCTCGGCGACGACGTCCTGCTGGACCGGCTGCGAGTTGGTCTGCCCGGCGGGCGTACCGCCCGACTCGCCGAGACCGAACAGGTCGTTGTAGTTCGAGCCGTCGATCTGAATGTTGTTGTACTTCGAGCTGCGACCGGCGAAGCTGATGTCCTTCTGGTTCTCGTCGCTGGCGCGGATCGAAGCGTACGGGCTGGCGATGCGCGCGCCGTCGATCATGATGTTGCGCCGCACCGTCGCCACCGTCTCGATCTCCTTCTCGCTCAGCGCCGAGGTCGAACCGGTGCGATTGGGATTGATGACGTCGATCGTGCCGGTGACGTAGATCTCCTCGCCTTCGACGACCAGGCCGAGCTCGAAGCTCAGGTTCACGGTTTCGCCCAGCCGCACGTTGACCTGCTTTTCCACGGCCTCGAATCCGTCGAGCTCCGCCTTCACCGCGTATGGGCCGCCGACCTTGGCGTTGGGGATCCAATATCGGCCTTCCTCGTCGGTGCTCTGCGTGTAAGTGGTATTGGTCGGCCTGTGCACCGCGGTGATCAGGACGCCCGGCAACTTGTTGCCGTCGGCGTCGGTGACCGTGCCGCTCAGGCCTCCCGTGGTGACCTGCGCTCCGGCCAGCGCCGGAAAGCCGAGCAGCGCGACAGCCGCCGCCGCGGCGACGGAGACGACTCTCCGCGCGAGACTACGATTCGACATGACTTCCTCCTTGGTCGTTGCGAGGTGCAAAGGCCGCGAGCAGCTCGCGGTCGAACGGACGCGATCTTACGCGGGACGAGGGGGCTTCTCGTGGCATGCGGGCGAGGTGTCGGTGACGACCCGGTTTCGTCCGATGAGGATACTACAGGTAGCGGGCAACTGGTCCTGGTTGCACAAGATCTAGTCCAACTGTCCCGCGGCGATCACTGCCAGGGCGCCCGGCTCGATGCCCACCCGGAGCGGCTCCGCTCGCGTCCAGCCGATCCCCTCGCCGTCGGCATTGAGAGGTTGCGGCGGATCGATCCACAGCGACGCTCCGGGCGCTCGCAGCAGGCGCACGGCGGGGTGGCTCAGGTGCCGGCCGCGATAGACGCGCGGGAAGACGGCGAGCAGGCGCAACCTGGCGACCCGGCGCACGATGACCAGGTCGAGCAGACCGTCGGTGGGATCCGCCCTCGGCGCGATGCGCATGCCGCCGCCGTAGTGCGAGGTGTTGGCGAAGGCAACGAAGAAGACCTCGCCCGCGAAGTCGCCCGCCGCGCTGGTCAATCGAATGCGCGGCGGCCGGTAACGGGCGAGCGTCACGAGCGTCGCCCAGGCGTAGACCGCCGGCCCGCGCAGCCGGCGGATCCGTGCGCGGGCGTATTCGGCGACTGCGGCGTCGAATCCGACGCCGGCGACGCCGCAGAACCGCCGGCCGGCGAGGACGCCGAGGTCGATCCGCCGGCGCTGCCCGGCGAGCGCCGCGCGCCAGGCGAGCTCGGGAGCGAGCGGGTAGCCGAGCTCGCGCGCCAGGTCGTTGCCGGTGCCGAGCGGGATCGGCGCCAGCGCCGTCTCGCCCCCGGCCAGACCCTGCGCCGCCCAGTGCCACGAGCCGTCGCCGCCGCCGACCAGGAGCCGCTCGACGCCCTCCTCGCGCGCTCGCCGCGCGCGCACCGCGAGATCGGCGGCGCTCGTGCTCTCTTCGAACTCGACGCCGGCCGCCGCGGCGAGCTGGCGCAGGCGAGCGCGCAGCCGCTCGCCACGCTTCCGGCCGGCATCGGGATTGAGCAGGAGGCGGACGCTCACCGAGGCGGCGATCCTAGCCCGCGCCGCGGGCCGGCGGTGGGTAGACTCCCTTGGTGCCGATCCCGGAGCTGCAGATCCTCGTCTGCCTCAACGACCGCGGCCCCGACGCGGCCCGCCCGAGCTGCACGCAGCGCGGCAGCCTCGCCGTCTACCAGCGCCTGAAGGACCGCGTGCGCGAGCTCGGGCTCCGCGATCGAGTCCTCGTCACTCGCACCGGGTGCCAGCGCCGCTGCAGCTGCGGCATCACCGTCGTCGCCTGGCCGGGCAACCGCTGGCACGGGGCGGTCGAGCCCGAGGACGTCGACGAGCTGCTCGCCGCGCTGCTCGCCGGCGAGAGCCTCGAGCGCCGCCGCATGCCCGACGGCCCCTGGGAGTGATCTCGCCGCCGCGCTGCCGGCTCGCCGTCGGCCGCCGCGTCGAGCTCGCGCCGCTGCGCGAGGCGACCGCGGGCGGAACACCGCGTCTGCCGACCGCCGTCGCGCTCATCGACGACGGCGATCGGCTGCGCCTCGAGATCGTCGCCACCGACCCCCAGCCGTGGGCCACCCTGCGGCGGCGCGACGCCGACCTGTGGAGGGAAGAGGTCGTCGAGGTCTTCCTGGCGCCGGGCGCGGAGACGCCGCAGCGCTACTTCGAGCTCGAGCTCAATCCGCTGGGCACCCTCTTCGACGCGCGCGTCGACTGCCCGCACGGCGACCGTCGGGGCCTCAGGGTCGACCGCTCGTGGAGCTGCGTCGGGTTGGAGACGCGGGTCGAGGTCGATCGCTCTCGCGGGTGGTGGCGCACCGAGCTCGCCATCCCCTGGCGCGCGGTCGGGCCCGCGCCGACGCCGTCCGCCTGGCGTCTCAACATCTACCGCATCGACCGCCCGCCCGGCGCCGGCGCCGAGCACTCCGCCTGGTCGCCGACCCTGGTCGCGCCGGCGGATTTCCATCGCCCGGCGCGTTTCGGTTTTCTCGACCGCGTCGGATAGAGTCTTCGCTCTCGACTTCCGACGATTCGCGACGTTCACGATTCGAGATTCGATGCCGGCGCCGCCGTTCGACCTCAAAGCCGCTTGCGCGCACCTCGCCAAGCGGGACCGCACCCTGGCGCGCATGATGCGCGAGGTCGGCCCGTGCCGGCTCGAGATCTCGGCGCGCCAGAGCCCTTACCAGGCGTTGTTCGAATCGATCGTCTACCAGCAGCTGTCGGGCCAGGCAGCGGCGACCATTTACGCGCGCGTGTGCAAGCTCTTCGGCTCGCGGCGCTGCCCGAGCCCGGCGAAGATCGCCGATGCGCCGCTCGAGCTGCTGCGCTCCGCCGGCCTCTCGCGCAGCAAGGCCGAGGCGGTGCAGGACCTGGCCTTTCACTCGCTCGACGGCGAGATCCCGACGCGCGCACGCGCCGAGCGCATGGACGACGACGAGATCGTCGACAGGCTGACCGCGGTGCGCGGCGTCGGACGCTGGACGGTCGAGATGTTCCTCATCTTCTCGCTCGGCCGCCCCGACGTGCTGCCAGTCGACGACTACGGCGTCAAGAAGGGTTACGCCCAGATCTTCGGCCGCCGCGTGCTGCCGAAGCCGAAGGAGCTCGCCGAGCACGGAGAACGCTGGCGTCCCTACCGCACCGTCGCCTCGTGGTACCTCTGGCGCGCCAACGACGAGCCCGCTTGACGCACCGCGCGCCGCGCTAGAGCGAGATCGATCCCTGGCGGAACTCGGACGCCGCGAGCATGGCGTTGATCAGCACCGGCTCGCCCTGCGCCGCCCAGGCGCGCGCCCGCTCGAAGGCCGGTCCGATCTCTTCCGGCCGCTCGATGCGCAGGCCGCGGCCGCCGAGGCCCTCGGCGGCGCGCTCGTAGGCGGTCGCCGCCAGCTCGGTGCCGATCGCGTCGCCGAGCGCCGGCACCTGTTCGCGTGCGATCTGACCCCACGAGCGGTCGTTGCCGACGAGCGCGATCACCGGCACGCCGTGGCGCGCGAAAGTGTCGAACTCGGCGAGGCTGAAAGCGACCGAGCCGTCGCCGTAGAGGATCCAGGTCTCGGCGCCGGGGCGCGCCAGCCGCGCGCCGAGCGCGAAGCCGCCGCCGACGCCGAGGGTGCCGAAGACGCCGGGGTCGAGCCACCCGAGCGGTGAGCGCGCCCGCACGACGTAGGACGCGGTGCCGACGAAGTCGCCGCCGTCGGCCACCAGGACGGCGCGCTCGTCGAGGAAGGCGTCGAGCTCGCGCAGCAGACGGAGCGGATTCACGCCGCCGACGCCCGGCGCCGCCGCCTGCTCGGCGATCTCGGTCTCGCGGGCCGCCTCGCGCGCGCCGATCCGCGCCAGCCAGTCGCCGCGCTCCCGCGGCGCGGCGCGCTCGGCGAGCGCGCGCAGGAAGAGCGCGGGGTCGCCGTGCGCTGCGATCCGCGGCGCGCGGTTCCGCGTCAGGTCGACGCGATCGCGGTTGGCCGCGGCGATCGTCGCGCGGCGCGCGATCGAGCGGCCGTAGTCGAGCCGGAAGTCGCACGGCACGCCGGCGAGAAGCACGAAGTCGGCCTCCTTGAGCGCTTCCTTGCGCCGGTGCCGGAAGAGCAGGGGATGCGAGGCGCCGAGCAGGCCGCGCGCCATCCCGGAGAGCCAGACGGGCAGGCCGAGCCGCTCGACCGCGGCGACGAGCGCCGCGATCCCGCCCGGATCGAGCGTCGCCTGGCTGCCGACGACGAGCACCGGCCGCTCGGCGCGAGCGAGCACCCGCGCGGCGCGCGCCACGGCCCAGCGGTCCGCCCGCGGAGGCGACGGAGCGACCGGTGTCGGCGCGTCGTGCGCGCCCCTGCCGGCGAACGTGCGCGCCAGGTGCAGCGAGAGGTAGCCGCGCTCGAGCCGCTGGGCGAGCGACGGCCGCGCGAGCGGCTGCGCGACGCCGTACCACTCGCGCACCAGCGCTTCCGGATAGAGCAGATCCACCGGACACTCGACGAAGACCGGCCCCGGCACGCCCTCCTGGGCACGCCACAGCGCCTCCGCGATTGCCGGCGCGAGCTCGCGCACCCGCCGCGGCCTCCCCTGCCACTTGAACAGCGGCCCCGCCACGGCTTGCTGGTCGATGTCCTGCAGCGACCCGCGCCCCTTGAGCACCGTCGCCGTGGCGCCCCCGAGCACAACCACCGGCGACTGCGCCAGGCGCGCGTTTTCGACCGCGGTGGCGACGTTGGTGAGGCCGGGGCCGGCGGTCACGGCGGCGACCCCCGGGACCCCGGTGAGTCGCGCCGTGGCGTCCGCCGCGAAGACCGCGCTCGCCTCGTGCCGAGTGTCGACGACGCGGAGACCGCGCGCCTTGGCGGCCACGAGGAGCGGCGAGATGTGCCCGCCGCAGAGCGTGAACAGCGTCTCGACGCCGCGCTGCGCCAGCACTTCGACGACCTCGTCCCCGCCGTGCCGCGCGACGCCCTCCGCGCCGCTCACGAGCGCGCCGTCGGGTTCGGTTGCGATCGGCCGTCGCGCGAGTCGAGCACGTGCCGCGACGGCACGACACAGAGAAACTCGCCCAGCGCGACCGGCGTGCCGACGAGGCGGTGGTCGATCGCCGCGTGCGTTCGAACCGCTCGTCCTTCCTTCATCGAGAGCAGCTTTTCACAGCCGGCTGGAAGCTGATCAGAACGGCCCCCAGCGCATCGCTTGCGCGATGGCGAGGAAGACCATTCCGAGCGCGATCCAGATGCCGATGAGCGGCGCCACGAAGCGCGCCCAGCGCGTCCACGGCACGCCGATGAGCGCCAGGCCGGCCATGAAATAGCCCTGCGTCGGCGTGAAGACGTTGGTGAAGCCGTCGCCGAACTGGTAGGCGAGAACGCTCGTCTGCCGCGTGATGCCGACGAGATCGCCGAGCGGCAACAGGATGGGCAGCGACAGCGCCGCCTGACCGCTCCCCGACGGCACCAAACAGCTGAGCAGCACCTGCACGCCGTAGATGCCGACGACCGTCATCCACGCGGGCAGTCCCGACACCGCATCGGCCAGCGAGTGGAGGATCGCGTCGGTGGCGCGCGCGCCGTCGAGCACGACGAGCACGCCGCGCGCCAGGCCGACGACGAGCGCCGCGCCGGCGAGGCTCGACGCCCCGTCGACGAAGCTCGTCGCGATGCGCTCCGCGGACAGGCCGCCGGCGACACCGGCGACGACGGCGACGCCGAGGAAGAGCCCGGAGAGCTCGACGAGCCCCCAGCCCCAGCGGAACGAGCCGACGACGACGAGCGCGAGCGCGGCGGCGAGAACGGCGAGCACCCATCCGCCGCGACCGCCGAGTCGCTCCTCGGCGCTGCCCGGCGCGCCAATGCTCGCCGGCACGCGGTGGCGGCGAGCCGCCCCGCCGACGTAGAGCATCGTCGCCAGCGTCAGAGTCGACCAGACGATCAGCCGGTAGCCCATCCCGGAGAACAGCGGCAGCCCGGCGATGCCGTGCGCCACGCCGACGGTGAAGGGATTGAGGAAGGCGCCCGAGAAGCCCGCCCCGGCGCCGACGAGCGCCACCGCGCCGGCGATCACTTCGTCGTAGCCGAGCCGCCGCGCCAGCACCACCAGCCCGGGGAGGAAGGGCAGCGTCTCCTCCGCCATGCCGATGGTGCCGCCGCCGACCGCGAAGACGAAGACGAGCAGCGGCAGCACGAGCTCGCCGCGCCCGCCGGCGCGTGCCACCAGGGCGGCGATGCCCGCCTCGAGCGCTCCGGTCGCCTGCAGCACGCCGAAGGTGCCGCCGATGAGGAAAATGTAGAAGACGATCGGCGCCGTCGCCGCGAGCCCGCGCGGAAAGGCGAGCAGCACCTCGACGACCCCCGCCGGCCGCCGCTCCAGCTCGTGGAAGCTGGCTGGATCGACCACCGTGCGCCCCGCCTCCTGGCGTCGCTCGTATTCGCCGGCGGGCAGGAGCCAGGTCGCCATCGCCGCCACGACGACGAGCCCGAAGAGCAGCGCGTAAGGATGCGGAACGCGCAGCTTCACGCGCCGTCCTGCCGCCCGCTGCAGAAATCGAGCGCGAGCAGGAGGTAGACGAGCGCCGTCTCGTCGATTTCGCCGGTCGCCACCGACTCGCGCGGCGAGTGCGCGAGGGCCAGCTCGCCGGGACCGAACACCACCGTCGGGATGCCCGCGAAGCCGGCGAGCAGCGCCCCGTCGGTCCACGCCGGGAACGCGACCGGCGGCTCCGCGACACCGCGCGCGAGGGCGGCGGCGCGCGCCGCGGCGGCGGCGATCGGCGCCGCGACCGGGGTCTCGAGCGCGACGTGCTCGAGCGTCCCCATGCCGCCCGGCACGCGCTCGATGCGCGCCGCGAGGCCGGGCATCACGGCGACGACCTCGGCGAGCAGCTCCTCGAGCTCGGCGACGACGCTTGCGTAGGTCTCGCCCGGCACCGTCCGCCGGTCGAGCGTCAGGCGGCAGCTCGCCGCCACCGTCGACGGCTGGTCGCCGCCCGCCACGGTGCCGAAGTTGAGCGTCGGCGGCCCGAGCAACGGATGGCGCCGCGCGGCGAGGCGCGGACGCAGGCAGCGATCCACCGCCGCGACGAAGCGCGCCGCGCCATCGATGGCGTTGATCCCCGCCTCCGGCGAGCCGCCGTGCGCGGCACGCCCGGTGAAGCGGACCTCCAGCCACTCGAGGCCCTTGTGGCCGAGGGCGAGACGGTTCGAGGTCGGCTCGCCGACCACCGCGCCGTCGGCGCGCGGGCCGGCGGCGACGAGCCGCTCGGCGCCGATCGACTCCATCTCCTCGTCGACGACGGCGGCGAGCGCGAGCTCTCCGGCCGGCAGCAGCTCGCGCGCCGCGACCAGCGCCGCAGCCATTGCTGCCACCGCCCCTTTCATGTCGACCGCGCCGCGGCCGAACAGCCGCCCGCCGCGCAACTCGCCCGCGAAGCCGACCCCAGGGTCGTCGGCGTTCAGGGGCACGGTGTCGGTGTGGCCGCAGAGCAGGAGCGACCGGCCCGCGCCCGCGCCGGCGACAGACGCCAGGAGGTTGGGGCGTCCCGGCGCCGCCTCGTCGAGCTCGACTGCGACGCCGTGCCGCTCCAGCCAAGTGGCGAGGTGGCGGGCGACCGCCTCCTCCTGACGATCGATGCCCGGATGGCTCGGGATGCGCACGAGCTCCGCGGCGAGCGAGACGGGAGCGAGCCGCGCGATTCGCTCGCTGAGCGCGGCGACATCGAGTGCCGGCGGCATGGGCGTCGCGAGTCTAGTCGAATCCCGGGGCACGCCTGGACTAGGATCGCCGCCTTGGCTGCGCCATCGAGCCCGACCGAGTCCGGCCTGCGCCGCACGCTCGGCGCCTGGGACGGCACGCTGATCACCGTCGGCAGCGTCGTCGGCACCGGCATCTTCCTCGTCGGTAGCGACCTGGCGCGGGCGGTGCCTCACGCCGGCCTGGTGCTCGCCATCTGGCTCGCCGGCGGCCTGCTCTCGCTCGCCGGCGCGCTCACCTACGCCGAGCTCGGCACGATGTACCCGCGCGCCGGTGGCATCTACCTCTTCCTGCGCGAGGCCTACGGACCGCTCGCCGGCTTCCTCTACGGCTGGGCGAGCTTCCTCGTCATCATGTCGGGCGGCATCGCGGCCATCTCCGTCGGCACGGCGCGCTACCTCGGCTACTTCCTCCCCTTCTCCTCGCCGGAGCGCGTCGTCGTCGCGCTGCCGCTCGGCGGCTGGACATGGAGCGTCTCCGGCGCGCAGGTGGTGGCGGCCGCCATCGTGCTCGGCCTCACCGCCATCAACCACTTCGGCGTGCGCGGCGGCACCGCGACGCAGAATTTGCTCACCGTCGCCAAGGTCGGCGCGATCGGCCTCTTCGTCGCCTTCGGTCTGCTGGTGCCGGCGCGCGCCGACAACGCGCTCTTCTCGAATCCGTTCGCGGTCGACGGCGCCGGCGGACTGGCGCTCGCCGGGCTCGGCGTGGCGATGATCGCCGTGCTGTGGACCTACGACGGCTGGTACGGGCTGACCTTCTCTGCCGGCGAGATGCGGCGCCCGGAGCGCGACTTGCCGCTCGGCCTCGTCGGCGGCACCGCGATCGTCACCGCGCTCTACCTGCTGCTCAGCTGGATCTACTTCCGCGCCCTGCCGATCGCCGCGATGGCCGACGAGCCGCGCGTCGCCGAGGCCGCCGGCACGGCGCTCTTCGGCGTGACCGGCGGCCGCGCGGTGGCCCTGCTGGTCACCGTCTCGAGCCTCGGCTGCGCCGCCGCGACGATCCTCTACAGCTCGCGGATCTACCAGCCGATGGCCGCCGACGGCGTCTTCTTCCGCTCGCTCGCCGCCATCCATCCGCGCTATCAGGTGCCGACGCGCAGCCTCTGGGCGCAGACCGCGTGGACGGTCGTGCTCACCCTCTCCGGCACCTACGACCAGATCTACACCTACGTCGTCTTCGTCGCCGTGCTCTTCCACGTCGGCGCCTGCGGCGCGGTCTTCGTGCTGCGCCGCAAGCGACCGGATCTGCCCAGGCCGTACCGCGTGTGGGGCTATCCCTGGGTGCCGATCGCCTTCCTCGCCGCCTCGTTCCTGCTCGTCGGCAGCACGCTCTACGAGCGCCCCGTGGAGTCGATCGCCGGGCTCGGCATCCTCGCCCTCGGCCTGCCCGCCTACGCCTACTGGCGGCGCGCGGCGCCGCGCTGAGCCGTTCGCGGCGGCCGGCGCGGCGCTCGATCGATCCTAGAGCTCGAGCGACAGCGAGAGCTGGATGCTCCGCCCCGGCGAGCGATCGGTGGCCTCGTCGGGCGAGCCGAAGTAGCGCTCGTCGAAGAGGTTGCGCGTGACGGCGCGCAGCTCGAGGAGCGGCGAGATGCGCCAGCCGCCGCCGAGGTCGACGAGCGCGAAGGCTTCGCGCGCGAGCTCGGTCGGGCCCGGATCGTCCTTCTCGTCGTGCAACGCGAGGCGCGCGAAGACGTAGCCCCAGCTCTCGGCGTAGCGGCCGCCGACGAAGAGGTTCGGCGCCGGCTGGTCGTCGATCGGGTTGCCGTCGGCGCTCCCGCGCGCCCACGCCGCGCCGCCCTCGATCGACCAGCGGTCGCCGAGGCGCGCCTGGACCTCCGCTTCGATCCCCTCGAGAGTCGCCGAGCCGCGGTTGCGGAAGTGGAAGTCGTCGCCGGCGCGGAAACGCTCGATGAGGTCGTCGATGTCGTAGCGGTAGCCGTAGAGAGCGATCGCCGTGCGGCCGACCGTGCGGCGCACGGCGAGGTCGAGCTGCAGGCTCGTCTCCGCGTCGAGCTCGGGATTGCCGACCACGAAGCCGCGCCCCGAGGCGCCGCGGAAGTAGCGATCGGAGAGGGACGGCACGCGGAAGCCGCGCGTCAGCTGGGCGCTGGCGCTCCAGCCGCCGCCCGGCGCCCAGCTCAGCGCCACGTTGCCCGACAGCGCCGAGGCCGACTCCGAGCGATCGCCGAAGAATCCGCCGCGGTTCTCGCTCTCGACCTGATCGCCGCGAGCGCCGAGCGCCAGCGTCCAGCGCTCCGCCAGCGGGCGGCTCCAGGTCGCGAACGCCCCCGCGGCGACCTGCCGGGCCTCCTCGATGGCGGCGCTCTCGGTGCGGCCGACGACGGTCGTGCCGTCGGCGGCGTAGTCGACGCTCGCGACCTCGGCGGCGAGATCGAGCCGCGAATGGACGTCGACGCCGAGCTGCAGCCGGCCGCCCGCCCAGCCGCGGCCGGCGACTGCGCGCAGCTGGGCGTCGCGGGCGTCGGTGTCGGAGCGGTCGACGCGGCGGCTCGAGGTCGCGGTCGGTGCCCGGTCGCGGTCGAGCACGATCCGGTAGTCGCCGACGAAGAGCATCGCCTCGAGCGCGTCCCACGCCGCCGACGGGGCGCCGAGCCAGGCGAGCGTCAAGCGGTCCGAGTCCTCACGCGGATAGATCGAGCGTACTTGGCGCGAATCGATCGCCGCCTTGCCGAGGCCGTCGGTGCGGTCGATCTGCAGCGCGGCGCGCAGCCGGCCGCTGCCGAGCGGCCGCGCCCAGCGCACACCGCCGCCGGCAGCCCGGAACGACGAGTTGAAGATCTCGCCTCCGCCCCCCGCCTCGGCATCGTCGGCGTCGGTGAAGTGCGCGTCGACGAGGAGCGCTCCGGCACCGAGCGGCGTCGAGACGGCCGCCGCGGCGCCGAGCTGGTTCTGCCCGCCGGTCGCGGCGTCGAGCACGATCCGCGCCGAGCGCTCCGGCTCCGGATCGCGGGTCACCGCGTTGATTACGCCGCCGAAGGCGTCCGAGCCGTAGACGACCGAAGCGGGGCCGCGCAACACCTCGACCGAGGCGAGTGTCACCGGATCGACGAAGGTCGCCGACGGTCCGGCGCGCCGCTCGGCGCTCACCCGCGCGCCATCGATCAGGACGAGCGTGCGGCCGCGCGCCAGGCCGCGCAGCGCCGGCACCGAGTCGGCGCCCTCGCCGAGCTTCGAGGCGCCGGCGACCGACTCGAGCGTGTCTACCAGCCGCTGCGGCGGCCGCTGCTCGATCGCCTCGGCGGAGACCACGGTGGCGGCGCTCGCCGGCAGCAGGTCGAGCCCCGGCGCGATGCCGGAAACCACCGTCACGCTGTCGCGCACGACGGCCGGCAGCGTCAGCTCGACGACTCCGGCGGCGAGCGAGTCGATGGCGATCGGCGCCGAGAGCTCGCCGTTGGGACCCGAAGCGACGAGCCGGAACGGCGGCTGGGGCGCCGGATCGAGCGTGAAGGTGCCGTCGGGGCCGCAAGACACGGCGGTGGCGCCGCCGACCACGGAGACGACGAAGCTGGCCGCCGGCCGGCCGTCGGCGAGCAGCAGGCGCGCCTCGAAACGCGCGGCGGCGGCGGCGGCCGGCAGCGCGAGACCGCCGAGTGCGAGCGCCAGAGCGCGCGCCGAGATCGTTCTCGCCATGCCCGCTGTCTACGCGGAGAGTCCCGGCGGGGTTCCTTCGACCACGATCGCTCTCACTCCTCCGCCTGGTGCGGGTAGCCGACCGCGGTCGGCGGCACGAAGTTCTCTTTGATCGTGCGCATCGATACCCAGCGGACGAGATTCCACAGCGAGCCGGCCTTGTCGTTGGTGCCCGAGGCGCGGCCGCCGCCGAACGGCTGCTGGCCGACGACGGCGCCGGTCGGCTTGTCGTTGACGTAGAAGTTGCCGGCGGCGTGGCGCAGGCGCTTGGTCATGCGCACGATCTCGGCGCGATCGTGGGCGAAGATCGCCCCGGTCAGGGCGTAGGGCGAGGTCGTGTCGCAGAGCTCGAGAGCGTCGTCGAGCCGCGCGTCGTCGTAGACGTGGATCGTCAAGACCGGGGCGAAGATCTCCTCGCACATCAGCTTCAGCCTCGGGTCGTCGGCGCGCACCACCGTCGGCTGGATGTAGTAGCCGGTCGACTTGTCGCCTTCGCCGCCGAAGACGATCTCCGCGTCGTGCGAGCGCCTGGCGTGCTCGATGTAGCCCATCGTGTTGTCGAACGAGGCCTCGTCGATCACCGCGCACATGAAATTGCGGAAGTCGGTCGGCGGGCCCATGCGGATCGCCGCGAGCTCGGCCCGCAGGCCTTCCGACACCTCTTTCCACAGCGACTTCGGCACGTAGGCGCGCGAGGCCGCCGAGCACTTCTGACCCTGGTATTCGAAGGCGCCGCGGACGAGCGCCACGACCAGCGCCCGCGCGTCGGCCGAGGGGTGGGCGAAGACGAAATCCTTGCCGCCGGTCTCGCCGACGATGCGCGGGTAGCTCTTGTAGCCGGGCAGCCGGCCGGAGATCGTCTTCCACATCCCCTGAAAGGTCGCCGTCGAGCCGGTGAAGTGCAGGCCGGCGAACTCGGGGCTGGCGAAGACCGGGTCGCCGACCGAGGCGCCGCGGCCGGGCACGAAGTTGATCACGCCCGGCGGCAGACCGGCCGCCTCGAGCAGCTTGAACAGGTAGTAGTTCGACAGGATCGAGGTCGACGCCGGCTTCCAGAGCACGGTGTTCCCCAGCAGCGCCGGCGCCGTCGGCAGGTTGCCGCCGATCGAGGTGAAGTTGAACGGCGTCACCGCGAAGACGAAGCCCTCGAGCGGCCGGTACTCGAGCTGATTCCAGATGCCGGGCACCGAGATCGGCTGGTCGGCGTAGAGGTGCTGCAGGTAGGCGGCGTTGAAGCGCCAGAAGTCGCAGAGCTCGGCCGCCGCGTCGATCTCGGCCTGGTAGACGTTCTTCGACTGGCCGAGCATGGTGGCGGCGTTGACCGTGTCGCGCCAGGGGCCGGCGAGCAGGTCGGCGGCCTTGAGGAAGACCGCAGCGCGCGCCTCCCACGGCATCTCGCTCCACTCGCGCCAGGCGTCGCGGGCGGCGGTGATCGCCAGCTCGACCTCGGCGCCGCCGGCCTGATGCGCCACGGCGAGCACATGGCCGTGGTCGTGCGGACAGACTTGGTCGAGCGTCCTGCCGGTGCGCATCTCGCGGCCGCCGACGACGACCGGAATCTCGAGCTGCTCGCCCAGCATCGCGGTCAGGCGCGTCTTGAGCGCGGCGCGCTCGGGCGAGCCCGGCGCGTAGGCGAGGACCGGCTCGTTGGCGGGCGCGGGGACGCGGACGTTGGCGTTCAGCATGGGGTCTCCGGAGGCGTCACGGCGCGGCGTCGCGCAGCGCCGCGAGAGCGAAGAGGACGAAACCGACGATCATGGCGGCGCCGCCGAGCGGCGTCACGGCGCCGAGCCAGCGCGGACCGCCGAGGGCGAGGCCGAAGAGCGTGGCGGCGAAGAGCGCGCCGCCGGCGAGCACGATCCAGCCGCCGAGAGCGCCGCGGCCGCCGAGCTGCGAGCCGGCGAGGGCTGCGATCGCCAGCGCGCCGACGGCGGCGAGGGCGAGGTAGCGATCGGCGGTGCGCCAGAGCTCGAGCCCGCGCTCGTCCAGCCGGCCGGCGAGCGCGTGGGCGCCGAAAGCGCCGGCCGCGACCGCGGCGGCGGCGGCGAGGGCCGCGACCGCAGCGAGGCGGGCGACCACCGGCTCAGAGCTCCGCGAGGCGGCGGACGGCGACGACGCGCGCTGCCGGCACCACCGCGCGGCGATGGTTGGGATGGACGCCCCAGCGCTTGGCGCGCTCGAGCCATTCGGCGCGCGTGCGCTCGCCCTCCCCATCGCGGTGGACGTCGGCGTCCTTCAGGATCACGCCGTCGCCGACGATGTCGTCGCAGCGGCCGATCCACACCTCCGGCCCGTCGGTCTCGACGACGACGGTGATGCCGTGCAGCTCGTGCCTGTGCTCGTGGTGGGCGAAAGTGCGCACGCCGGCCTCAGGCCGGGACCGCGCAGTGCTCGGCGAACGCGTCGCGCAGATCCTGGGCGACCGCCAGGGCGTCCCGCCCCTCGATCCGGTGCCGCGGCAGGAACCAGACCAGCTCGCCGTCCTTGAACAGCGCCATCGACGGCGACGACGGCGGAATGTCGCCGAAACGCTCGCGGGCGCGCTGCGTCGCCTCGACGTCGAAGCCGGCGAAGACGGTGGTGATGCGGTCGGGGCGCGGGCCTTCCTGCAGGGCGAGCCGGACTCCCGGACGCGCCATGCCGGCGGCGCAGCCGCAGACCGAATTGACGACCACCAGCGTCGTGCCGGTCTTCTCGGCGATCACGCGGTCGACGTCCTCGGGGGTGCGGAGCTCTTCGAAGCCCGCGGCGAGCAGCTCCTCGCGCATCGGGCGGATCAGAATCGGGCTGTAGGACATGTGCGGATCTCCTTCGGCGGGGCGGCGACCGGCCGGCCGCCGAGCGTTGCCGTGAGAGATTCTACCTGACGGCCGCGAGGGCGCGGCGCGCCGCGCCTCGGGTCTAACCGCGCAGCTCGGCGACGATCGGCGCTAGCTCGGCGCGCACGCGGTCTGGATCGAGGAACTGCACGCCCATGCCGGTGACTCCCTCCTTCGCTCCTCCCGAGCTCGGGTCGAAGCGATGCACGACGCGCGCCTCGAAGCAGAACCTCTGGTCGGCCCGGATCGGCGGGCGCAGATCGATGAGCACGACCTCGTGCATGGCGGCCGGCGTGTCGGTCTTGACGAAGAGCCCGCCGGCCTCGATGTCCCGCCCGTAGACGGCGAGGAAGCCGTCTCGGTTCGTGAACTCGACCGGCACCAGGCGCGCGCTGGGCGGCGGCGCGGCGGCGGCCGGTCGTGGCGCAGGTGGGGGTGCCCCGGCCGGCGCCGCGCCCGCTGTGAGCTCCGCTGCTGGATCGGGTCCGAAGAGATCCTCGAGCGAATCGTGCTCGGGCTTGGCGGAGGCGGCGCCCGGCGCGGGCGGTGGGGCTGCAGGCCGCGGCGAGGGCGGCGGCACCAGCGCTGCCGGCAGCACGGCCACCGGCGGCGGAAAAGGCTGCGGCTCGGGGGGCGACGGCCTCGTCGCCGGGGCCGCCGTGCCCGCCTTGCCGGCGTTCAGCAGATTCCCGACGAGCTCGCCGGGGCCGAGAAAACGCACCCCGACGCCCGGCTGCTGGATGTGGCGCAGGGCGACCGACACCCGGTGGACACGCGCCACCTGGCCCTCGACGAGGAAGCCCCGCTCGCGGTCGACGATCTCGAGCCGCAGCCGCTCGCCCGGCTCGAGCGACATCGAGGTGCCCAGGAAGAGCCCGGTCTTCGACAAGTCGATCGTGAAGCCGGAATGAGGCTGCTCGTGCCCGCGGCGCCAGAAGCGGACCTCGATGCGGCGCGCGTGGCGCTCGGCGGTGCGGCGGCTCATGGCGGCCGATTCTACGCGCTGGACGGCCGCTCAGCGCGCGAACGGCCGCGGCAGGGGCGGCGGCGGGGGCACTCGACTCTCGTCGCGATCGATGGCCGGCGCGTGGGCGGCGGCAGATGCCCACGCGGGATCGAGGGCGAGCGCCAGCGGATCCACCGGCTCCCACTCTTCGTCGCCGGCGCGGCGGCGCACCTCGTAGTGCAGGCGCGGAGTCGGCGTCCAACCGCTCTTGCCGACCGTGGCGACGGGCGTGCCGGCGGCGAGGCGCTGCCCGCTGCGCACCAGGATGCGATCGCAATGTCCGAACAGCGTGCGGTACGTCCGGCCGTGCGCCAGCACGACGACGCGCCCGAGCCGCCACCAGGCCTCGCCGGCGGCGGCGGGCGCTTCGCCCGCCCACACGACGACGGCGGCCGAGGGCGCACGAATCGTCGCCCCCGCCGGCGCCGCCAGGTCGAGGCCGGCGTGGAACTCGAGCTCGTCGGAGAGCGGATTCCGGCGCGGACCGAAGGCCGAGACGACGACCGAGTTGGCGGCGCGGATCGGCGCCAGCGCCGGCAGCGCGCGGACCTCCTCCGGCCGCTCGCGCTCCCACCTCGCCAGCACGGCGAGCTGCGCGTCGCTCCGCGCCAAGCTCGCCTCGATCGACTGGTCGACGCGCCGCGCGTGCAAGATGGCGGCACCGAAGATCGAGCGCGGCCCGCCGCGCGCCCCCGTCGCGGCCTCGCCGCCCGGCGCCAGCTCCGGCAGGCCGTAGAGCCGCCGGATGCGATCGACGCGCGCCGCGTGCTCGCGCGCCTGGCGGTCGAGCGCGAGGTAGGCGTCGACGAGCGCGCGCAGGCGGATGCCGAGCTGGCTCCGGCGCTCGAGCGCGACGTCCATCTCACGGCGCACGCGCGAGGCGGCGACGATCGAGGGCAGCGACGCGACGCCGAGCACGAGGCCGGCGAGCATCGCGGTCGCGGCGAGGAGGACCGCGGCCGTGGCCCGACGTCCGAGCCGGTATCGCCGCAATCTCCCGCCGGGAGACTCGACGCGCAGCTCGAGGGCGAGCGGGCGCGCCGGCCTCACGTCCGCGGGCCGCGCGAGACGAGGTCGTCGAGACGGCGCTCGTCGGCGCCGACGGCGCGCGCGGCGGCGACGAGCGCGGCGTGGACGCCCGGCGGGCCCGCCAGCACGTTGCCGGAGTCCAGGTAGCCCCCTCCGCCGTCGAGATCGCTCAGCCGCCCGCCGGCTTCCTCGATCAGCAGGGCGCCGGCGGCGATGTCCCAGGGCGAGAGGCGGAACTCGAAGAAGCCCTCGTAGACGCCAGCCGCCGTGTAGGCGAGGTCGAGTGCCGCGGCGCCGCAGCGGCGGATGGCGCGCGCGCGGCGGAAGACCTCGCGGAAGAGCGCGAGGTAGACGTCGAGCGCGCCGTGGGCGCGGAACGGGTAGCCGGTGGCGAGGAACGCGCCGGCGAGACCGGCGCGCTCGGCGACGCGCATCGGACGGCCGTTCCATGTCGCCCCGGCGCCGCGCGCGCCGGCGAAGAGGTTGCCGCCGCACGGGTCGAGCACGACGCCGGCGAGGAGCTCGTCGCCGCGCCGGCAGGCGATCGAGACGGCCCACACCGGCAGGCCGTGCATGAAGTTGGTGGTGCCGTCGAGCGGGTCGATCACCCACTCGAGATCCGACGTCGCCGAATCGTGGACCGTGCCCTCCTCGGCGAGGATGCGGTGGTCCGGGAACCGCGCCAAGAGCTCGGCGACGAGCGCCCGCTCGCTCTCGCGGTCGGCCTGCGTGACGAAGTCGTTCTCCCCCTTGATTCCCACCTCGAGACGCCCGGAGCGAAAGTACCCCGCCAGCACCTTCGCCCCCGCCTCCGCCGCCGTCACCGCCGCGGCCAGCAGCTCCCGCGGATCGGCCTCGCTCACCATCGTGGCGGCGATTCTCTCAGTAGTGATACCTCGTCTGCAGGAAGTCGATCCGCTCGCGGGCGACCAGGTAGACGATGCGGTGCTCCTGGGTGAGACGGCGCGACCACGCGCCAGCGGCCAGGAACTTGAGCGGTTCGGGCTTGCCGAGCCCCGTAAAGGGATCGCGCAGGATCGCCTCGATCAGGTCGAACGCCCGCAGCGCGGTGCGGCGCTCGTTCGCGACCCAGTACCTCAGGTCCTCACGGAATTCGGGATGGAAGACGGCGTCGCGGTGGACGCGACGGCCGGCGCGGCCTTCAGCCACGCGGCTCGAGACCCACCGCGCGGCGCAGCTCTGCCACGCTCTGGCCGCCGAGCGACTTGGACTGCGCGCGGGCGAGCGCGGTGAGCAGGCGGGCCGCGTTCTTGGGCGAGCGGAGCAGATGCGCGGTCTCGAGCAGGCTCGCGAGCTCCTCGGCGGAGACGAGAGCAACGCTCTCGGCACCCCGCCGGTGAATGACGACCGGCTCACGGGTCGATGCGACCTGGTCACACAGCATGGCGAAGTTGGCGCGGGCGGCGGTGTAGGTGGTCTCGCTCATCACCCACTTATGGTACAGATGTCCTGTACAATATTCAAGCCCCAGCGAAAGGCGCAACGGCCAAAGGCATTCTCTAAAGGCGGATCGTGCGCCAGCGAGGGGGGTGCTGGCAGCAAGCTCTTGCCTTCGTCTTGGTCTCCGTCTTTGTCCTTGTCTCCGCCTTCACTCGAAAGAAAAGGAAAAATGGTGCCTGTCCCCGTTCTTCCTTCAGTCGGCGCGGTAGACGACGCGGCCGGCGACGAGGGTGGCGACGGCACGGCCGCGCAGCCTCCATCCCTCGAACGGCGTGTTGCGGCCCTTGGAGGCGAAGCGAGCGGCGGCGACGTCGAGCTCGCGCTCGAGGTCGATGACGGTGACGTCTGCCGGCGCGCCGACGCGCAGGCTGCCGCCGGCGAGGCCGAGGACGCGCGCCGGGCCAGTCGACATGAGCTCGATCAGGCGTTGCAAGGAGATCACTCCCGGCCGCACCAGCCGGTCGAGGCCGAGCGCCAGCGAAGTCTCGAGGCCGACGATGCCGAACGGCGCCGCCTCGAATTCGAGCGCCTTCTCCTCCGGCGTGTGCGGCGCGTGGTCGCTGGCGATGGCGTCGATCGAGCCGTCGGCGATACCGGCGAGGAGCGCCTCGACGTCGGCCGGCGAGCGCAGCGGCGGCTGCATCTTCCACCGCGCGTCGAAACCCGACTCGACGATCGTTCGGTCGGCGAGCAGCAGGTGGTGCGGCGTGACCTCGCAGGTGACGGCGAGGCCGCGCGCCTTGGCCGCGCGCACCAGGCGCAGCGCGCGCGCCGTCGACAGGTGGGCGACGTGGTAGCGGCCGCCGGTGTCCTCGAGCAGGAGGAGGTCGCGCGCCACCATCACGTCCTCGGCGGCGCCGGGGATGCCGGGCAGGCCGCAGCAGGCCGAGGCGACGCCCTCGTGCATGACGCCTTCGCCCGTCAGGTCGAGGTCCTGCGCGTGCTGGACGATCGGCACCCCGTAGTGCTGCGCCACCTCGAGCGCACGGCGCATGAGCTCGGCGTTGGCGACCGGCCGGCCGTCGTCCGAGAGCGCCACGCAGCCGGCGGCGACGAGCTCGCCGAACGGGGCCAGCTCCTCGCCCGCGAGCCCGCGCGAGACGGCGCCGACCGGATGCACCCGGCAGAGCCCGGCGCGCTCGGCGGCGCGCACGATCGCCTCGGCGACGAGGCGCGAGTCGTTCGGCGGCGCGGTGTTGGCCATGCAGACGACGGCGGTGAAGCCGCCGGCGACGGCCGACCGCGCCCCGGTCGCCACCGTCTCCTCGGCCTCGTGACCCGGCTCGCGCAGGTGGACGTGGATGTCGATGAGGCCCGGGGTCACTACCAGGCCGCTCGCGTCGAGCACCTCGGCGCCGCCAGGGGCGTCGACCGACTCGGCGACGCGGGCGACGACGCCGTCGGCGAGCAGGACGTCGAGTCTCGCGTCGATCCCCTGCGCCGGATCGACGACGCGGCCGCCGCGCACGAGAAGCGCGCTCACAGGCCGCGCTCCCGCGCCCCGGCGAGCAGGTAGAGCGCCGCCATGCGCACCGCGACGCCGTGGCCGACCTGCTCGAGGATGACCGAGCGCTCGCCGTCGGCGACGTCGCTGGTGATCTCGACGTTGCGGTTCATCGGACCGGGATGCAGGACGATGGCGTCCGGCTTGGCGAGCTCGAGGCGCGCGCGGTCGAGGCCGAACAGCCGCGCGTATTCGCCGAGCGAGGGGAAGAGCAGCCGGCTCTGCCGCTCGAGCTGCAGGCGCAGCATCATGATCACGTCGGCGTCGCGGATCGCCCACTCCAGGTCGTAGCCGACCTCGACGCCGAGCGCCTCGATCCCTTTCGGCACCATGGTGCGCGGCCCGGCGAGGCGCACCTCGGCGCCCAGCTTGGTGAGCAGGTGGATGTTCGAGCGCACGACGCGGCTGTGGGCGATGTCGCCGACCATGGCGACGGTCAGGCCGGCGATCCGCTGCTTGTGGCGGCGGATGGTGAGCGCGTCGAGCAGCGCCTGGGTCGGGTGCTCGTGGGCGCCGTCACCGGCGTTGACGACGCCGCAGCGGAGCTCGCGCGCCAGCATCGCCGGCACGCCGGCGTGGCGGTGGCGCACGACGACGAAGTCGGGGAACATCGAGGCGATGTTCTTTGCCGTGTCGGCGAGCGACTCGCCCTTCGACTGTGACGAGGTCTCGGGCGTGAAGTTGACGATGTCCGCCGACAACCGCTGCGCCGCGATCTCGAACGACACCCGCGTGCGCGTCGACGGCTCGAAGAAGAGATTGACCACCGTCTTGCCGCGCAGGGTCGGCGTCTTCTTGACCGGCCGCTTGGCGACCTCCTCGAACGATTCGGCGGTATCGAGGACGAGCTCGATCTCGGCAACGGAGAGCTCGGCGATGCCGAGGAGGTCTTTGCGGCTCCAGTCGGCGGCCGTCATGCGCTCGCCGGCCGGTCGAGGATCTGCACCTTCGATTCGCCGTCGGTGGCCTCGAAGCTCACCTTGATGACCTCGGTCGCCGAGGTCGGCACCTTGCGGCCGACGAAATCGGCGTGGATCGGCAGCTCGCGCCAGCCGCGGTCGACGAGCACCGCCAGGCGCACCGCGCGCGGCCGGCCGAAGGCGAGCAGGGCGTCGAGCGCCGCACGGATGGTGCGACCCGTGTAGAGCACGTCGTCGCAGAGCACGAGCGTGCGCCCTTCGATCGCCTCCGGAAAGCTCGACTCTTTGACCAGGGGCTTGGGCGCGACGAGCGTCAGGTCGTCGCGGTAGAGCGTGATGTCGAGCGTGCCGAGGGGCGGGTGCTCGCCTTCGAGCCGTTCGAGGTCGCCGGCGATGGCCTCCGCCATCGGCACGCCGCGGGTGCGGATGCCGATCAGCATCAGGCCTTCGGTGCCGCGATGCGCCTCGGCGATCTCGAGCGACATGCGGCGCAACACGCGCGCCATCTCGTTGGCGTCGAGGATGGTGGCCTTCGGGACGAGATTCAAATGGGCTCCGATCGGGACGGACCGGAAACGCATCGTATGCGCCGCGCTCGGTCGCGTCAATCGCGCCGCGCCGGCGCGGTGCTAAGGTTCGATCCCCCGTGCACGATCCGGTCGACGCGCGCCTCGGCGAGATGCGCCGGCATCCCGGCGAGCGCTACGAGCTCGCCGTGCCGCCGGACGATCCGACGCTCGTCAACGAGGATCTGCTCCCCACTCCCGTCGCGCGCCGCACCTGGACGACCTACCACGTCGCCTCGCTGTGGGTCGGCCTCTCGGTGTGCATTCCGACCTACATGCTCGCCGCCGGCCTGGTCGAGGGCGGCATGAGCGCCACGCAGGCGCTCGCCACGATCCTGCTCGGCAACCTCATCGTGCTCGCGCCGATGGTGGCGATCGCGCACGCCGGAACCCGCTACGGCATCCCCTTCCCGGTGCTGGCGCGGGCGTCGTTCGGCGCCGCCGGAGCGCACGTGCCGGCGATGCTGCGCGCCGCCGTCGCCTGCGGGTGGTTCGGCATCCAGACCTGGATCGGCGGCCAGGCGATGGACACCATCCTCGACACCGCCGTCCCCGGCTGGCGCGGCGTCGCGGCCGGGCACTGGATCGCCTTCTTCCTCTTCTGGGCGCTCAACATGTGGGTGGTGGTGCGCGGCAGCGAAGCGATCAAGCGGCTGGAGACGTGGGCCGCGCCGCTGCTGCTCGCGGCCGGCGTCGCATTGCTCGTCTGGGCGGCGGGGCGCGCGGGGGGGCTGGGGCCGATCCTCGCGCGCCCCGGCCGCTTCGCGACCACCGGCGACTTCCTCCGCTTCTTCGTCCCGTCGTTGACCGCGATGGTCGGTTTCTGGGCGACGCTGGCGCTCAATATCCCGGACCTGACGCGCTACGCCAGCAGCCAACGCGCCCAGCTCGTCGGTCAGCTCGCCGGATTGCCGACGACGATGACCCTCTTCTCGTTCGTCGGCGTGGCCGTGACCTCGGCCTCGGTGCTGATCTTCGGCGAGGCGATCTGGGACCCGGTGGCGCTGGTCGGCCGTCTCGGCCAGCCGCTGGTGATCCTGCTCTCGCTCGCCGTGCTGCTGGTGGCGACGCTCACCACCAATGTGGCGGCGAACGTCGTCGCCCCGGCCAACGGCTTCGCCAACCTGGCGCCGCGGCGCATCAGCTTCGCGCTCGGCGGCCTGATCACGGGCGTGCTCGGCATCGCCATCCTGCCGTGGAAGCTGCTCGAGGACTTTTCGACCTACATCTTCGGCTGGCTGATCGGCTACTCGGCGCTGCTCGGCCCGATCGCCGGCATCTTCATCGCCGATTACTGGTGGATCCGACGTGGCCGCTTGTCGCTCGCCGACCTCTACGCCCGCGATGGCATCTACGGCCGGATCAACCCGCGCGCGCTGGTCGCGCTCGGCGCCGGCGTCGGCCTGGCGCTCGCCGGTCTCGTCGTGCCCGGCTGGCGGCCGCTCTACGACTACGCCTGGTTCGTCGGCTTCGCCGCCGCTTTCCTCGTCTACGG
>DASWJT010000067.1:0-3283 GCA_036397015.1 Thermoanaerobaculia bacterium | reverse complement strand
CCTGGAGGCGGTGAACGGCCTGGCCATCGCCCTCTCCGACTCCGGCCGCCACGACGAGGCCTTCACGACCCTCCAGGGCCTGCTCGCGCGCCAGCCCGACGACGTCGTCGCCCTCGAGACCCTCGGCGTGGTCGAGCTCAGGCGACAGCGGCCGGCCGAGGCGCGGCGTGCGCTCGAGCGTGCGCTCGAGCGCAATCCCGAGTCGCCGCTCGCCTGGAACACGCTCGGCGTCGTGCGCGCCTACCAGAGCGATCCGCGCGGAGCGATCGCCGCCTGGGAGCGCGCCGTGGCCCTCGATGCGAAGCTCTACGACGCGATCTACAACCTCGGCCTGACCGCGGCGCGGATCGGCGACACAGCGCGCGCCCGCGCCGCTCTCACCCGCTATCTCGAGGTCGCGCCCGCCGAGCGCTACCCGGCGGAGACCGCGAAGGTGCGGCAGCTGCTCGCGAGCTTGCGATGAGGCGCCCCCGCATCGCGCGCCGCCGCATCGCCGCGACCCTGGCCGTCGCCGCCCTCGCCGGAGCGTCCGGCAGCTGCAGCCGCGACGGCTCGGCGCTCGGCCCCTTCCCCGACGCACCGGTCGTCCTGATCTCGATCGACACGCTGCGCTCGGATCATCTCCCCGTTTACGGCTACGACCGCATCGCGACGCCGGCCATCGACCGCCTGCGTCGCGACGGAGTGCTCTTTTCCCGCGCCTGGTCGGCTTACCCCTTGACCGTTCCCTCGCACGTCACGATCCTCAGCGGACTGCTTCCTACCGAGCACGGCGTGCGCGACAACATCGGCTACCGCTTCGACGCGACGTCCCATCCGTACCTGCCGCGGCTGCTCCACGAGCGCGGCTTCGCGACCGGCGGTGCGGTGTCGGCCTGGCTGCTGCGCGGCGAGATCGGCCTGCGCGAGGGCTTCGACTTCTACGAGGACGGTCTCGAGCTCAAGATCGGCGCCGGCCTCGGCGAGAGCCAGCGCAGCGGCACGGTGACCGTCGATCGCGTGCTCGAGTGGCTCGAGCAGCGGCGTCGCGGCGAGAAGTACTTCCTCTTCGTTCACCTCTACGAGCCGCACACGCCGTACCATCCGCCCGAGCCCTATCGGTCGCGCACCGCGCTTCCTTACGACGGCGAGATCCTCGCCGCCGACGCCCTCGTCGGCCGTCTGCTCGACGCCCTGGTGGCGCGCGGCGACTACGAGCGATCGACGATCGTTCTCCTTTCCGATCACGGTGAGGGCCTCGGCGATCACGGCGAGGCGGAGCACGGCATTCTGCTCTACCGCGAAGCGCTACAGGTGCCGCTCGTCCTCAAGCTGCCCGGCAGCCGCCGCGCCGGCGCGACGGTCGACGCCCCGGCGCAGCTCGCCGACGTGACGCCGACCCTAGCCGCCCTCGCCGGCGCGCCGATGGCCGGGCGAACGACGCTCGTCGACCTGCTCGCCGGCGACGCGCCGCCGCGCGCTCTCTACGCCGAGACGTACTATCCACGCCTGCACTTCGGGTGGAGCGAGCTCACCTCCCTCGTGCGCGGCGAGCAGCACTACATCGAAGGCCCCGACCCGGAGCTCTACGACCTGGCCACCGATCCCGGTGAGAAGCGCAATTTACGCGACGAGCGCCGCCGGGAGTTCGCGGCGCTGCGCCAAGCCTTGGCCCCCTCGAAACGCGAGCTGGCGGCCCCCGCCGAGGTGGATCACGAAGCGGCCGAGCGCCTGGCCTCGCTCGGCTACCTGAGCGCGCGCGTCGCCCCGACCGAAGGCCCGGCGCTGGACCCCAAGGCGGAGATCGGCGTCCTCGCCGATCTCGACCTGGCGCACCGCCGGGCGCGAGAGAGCCGCTTCGCCGAGGCCGTCGAGGCCTACCGTGGCGTGATCGCGAAGCAGCCGGGGATGGTCGACGCCTGGGAGGGGCTCGCCTACGCCCTCCTCCGCCATGGTGCGGAGGAGGAGGCGCTCGCAGCGTTCGCGAAGGCGATGGAGCTCACCGGCGGCGCCGACCGCGTCGCCCTGGCGCTGGCACGAGTCCATCTCGGCCGCGGCGAGGCCGATCTCTCCCGGCGCCACGCCGAGCTCGCCCTCGCCTCGAGCCCCGCGGCGGCAAACCACCTGCTCGCCGAGGTGGCGCTGGCGCAAGAGGACCTCGCGCTCGCGGAGCGCCACGCGCGCGCCGCGCTCGAGACGAGCCCCAACCACCTGCCGGCGCTCCTCCAGCTCGCCCAGATCGCGATCGCCCAGGAGCGGCTGAGCGAGGCGCAGGAACGGATCGCCAAGATCGAGGCGGAGCGGGCCCGGCGCGACGAGGGCGAGCCGCCCGCCGGCTTCTACTTCGTCAAGGGCGATCTCGCCGCGCGGCTCGGCGACGAGGCCACGGCCGTCGCCGACCTCGAGCGCGAGATCGCCGCGCACCCCGCGGAGCCGCGCGCCTACACGCGGCTCTCGGTCGTTCACGCTCTCGCCGGCCGGCCGCGCGAGGCGGTCGCCGTGTTGCGACGCCTGGTCGAGGAGAACGAGACCCCGGCCTCCTATGCTGCGGCGGTCGAGGCGCTGCGCGTCCTCGGCGACGGCGCGGCGGCGACGCGCTTGCTCCGCGTCGCGCGCGGCAAGTATCCCGCGAATCCCCGCCTGCAGGCGCTCGAGCGCGAGAGCTGAACGGGCGCTTTCGCGCCGACGACCGGACAGCCGTCAGCGGCTGCCGACGGAGCGCTCGCGCGCCGGCGCCGAGACCACGAGGGTTCGACCCGTCGGCACGGACAGCCATCGCTGGCGCGCTCGGCTGGGCCAGTTGAGCTCGAGCCGTTCGGCGCCCGCCGCGGCGCCGAGCCCGAAGTGCAGGGCCGGGTCGCTCGACGACAGATAGGAGCCCGAGCGCGTCGCGTCCCGGCGCTGCTCGCGGCCGGCCGCGACCAGGTGGGCGCGCACCCCCTCGCCGCCGGTCGGACGCGCGCCGCGCAGCACGACGCGCAGCCAGCCGCCGCACTCGCTCTGGTCGTTGCGGAGCAGCGTCGGCTTCTCCCCCATCTCGACCACGGCGAGGTCGAGGTCGCCGTCGCCGTCGAGATCCCCACTCGCCACGCCCCGGCTCACCCCCGCGCCGCGCGAACGGACGATGCGCTCGCTCGCCGCCGCGAACCTCCCGGCGCCGTCATTGAGCGCCAGGAGATCGGGCTGCGCGAAGCTCTCCTGGCCGCCGCTCTCCACCTCCGGATAGAGGTGGCCGTGGGCGACGTAGAGGTCGAGATCGCCGTCGTGATCGAAGTCGGCGAAGCGCGTGCCCCACGCCATCGGC
>DASWJT010000066.1:0-31233 GCA_036397015.1 Thermoanaerobaculia bacterium | reverse complement strand
CCTGCAGCTTCTCCAGATCGAGCTCATAAGACGACCGTCTCGACTCTGAGGTCGATCGCTGCTCATTAGCGAACGTTTGATCGCCACTTTGACGCGTCATGGTCTCTTGGTCCGGGTCACGTCACGCACGTCGCTTAGGGGTCGATCAGGTTAGCTGCTTTGAGAGGCTTGATCACGCCGTTCGGCAGCCCGCCCCCGTCGAAACCGCTAGCCGATTCGGCGCTAACTCGCACAGACTCCTCGCCACCGTGGTCAAGCAAGCCGCCCCAGGCAAGCTCTATGTCGAGTCTGTCGCCCGGCTGGGGTCGCAGCTCTTCCCGGATCCGCATTGGAATCCTGATCTGCCCCTCGGCAGCCAGCCTCTCAGTTTCGCTCAAATAGTCCTCCTCGACCTGCTGCCATCGACCTTACGGCATCGAGTGCGCATCCGCGAGCCCCTCGCGCTGGATTCAGGTTCGGAGTGCTTCCAAGTACGCCTTCACTGTTTCGGCGAGGCCGCGGTCGAGGGCGTCGGAGACGAGGGCGTGGCCGATGGAGACTTCTTCGAGGCCGGGGAGGTTCTGGGCCAGGTGCGGCAGGTTGGCGAGGTCGAGGTCGTGGCCGGCGTTGACGGCGAGGGCGAGCTCGGCGGCGCGCTCGGCGGTCTCGACGTAGGCGGCGAAGACGCGGTCGCGATCGGGGGTCGGGAAGGCGCGGGCGTAGGCCTCGGTGTAGAGCTCGACGCGGTCGGCGCCGGCCTCCTTGGCGCCCTCGACCTCCGCCGGGTCGGGATCGAGGAAGAGCGAGACGCGGCAGCCGGCGTGGTGGAGGCGGGCGACCGTCTCTTGGAGCCAGCCGCGGTCGACCGCGGCGAAGCGCCAGCCGGCGTTCGAGGTCAGGACGTCGGGAGGATCGGGGACGAGCGTCGCCTGTGCGGGCCGCACCTCCTCGACGAGCTCGAGCCATTCGGGCGACGGGTAGCCCTCGATGTTGTACTCGACCCCGACCGGCAGGATCTCCGCCAGTTGGAAGACGTCGGCGCGGCGCACGTGGCGCTCGTCGGGGCGCGGGTGCACCGTGATGCCGTGGCAGCCGGCGGCGATCGCCGTCCTCGCCGCCCACACCACGCTTGGCCGCTCGCCGCCGCGCGCGTTGCGCAGCGTCGCGATCTTGTTGACGTTGACCGAGAGGCGGATCACACGCGAATCAACGCTCGACGTCGGTCACCAGGCCGGGGTTCTCCTCGGGCTCGGCGGCGATGACCACCGTGTGGCCGACCGGCAGCAGGGTGCGGTGCTGCTTGTCGCCGAAATGCAGGTTGATCTCGTAGTAGCCCTGCGGCGAGACGCCGAGCAGACGTCCGCGCGCTCCCTTCAGGCCCATGAGCTCGCAATGCACCATGACCTCGGTCGGCGTCTCCATCGCCCTCACCCTCCGAACAGACCCTGTAGTTTGTACTCCTTGAGCTTGCGTTGCAGCGTGCGCAGCCCGATGTCGAGCAGCTTGGCCGCCTCGGCGCGGCGCCCGCCCGTGCGCTCGAGCGCGGCGAGGATCGCCTGGCGCTCGATGTCCGCCATCGTCAGCTCGCCGCTCGCCGGCTGCTCGGCCGCCCGCGGCTCGGCGGCGGAGGCGCTCGCGCGCTCCGGCTCGTCCTCGACGCCGACCGCCCGGCGAATCTCGACCGGCAGGTCGCCGGCGGTCACCTCCGTGCCGCGGTGGAAGACGACGATCGACTCCATCGCGTTCTTGACCTCGCGCACGTTTCCCGGCCAGGCGAAGGCCTGCAACGCCTCGACCGCGCGCGGCGTCAGCCGCTTCGTCTCGCGGCCGTGCTCCTTGCAGAAGGCGCGCAGGAAATGCTCGGCGAGCAGCGGAATGTCCCCGGCGCGCTCGCGCAGCGGCGGGATGCGCAGCGTCACCACCTTCAGCCGGTAGTAGAGATCCTCGCGAAAGTGGCGGGAGGCGACCTCGTTCTCGAGATCCTTGTTGGTCGCCGCGATGAGCCGGAAATCGACGTCGATCAATTCGGAGCCACCGACTCTCATCACCCGGCGATCCTCGATCACGCGCAGGAGCTTGACCTGCAGCTCGGGGTAGAGCTCCGAGATCTCGTCGAGAAAGAGCGTGCCGCGGTGGGCGAGCTCGAGCTTGCCGATCTTGCGGCCGATGGCGCCGGTGAAAGAGCCCTTCTCGTGGCCGAAGAGCTCGCTCTCCAGGATGTCCGCCGGGATCGCGCCGCAGTTGATCGCCAGGAAGCGCTCGTCGCGCCGCGGGCTGGCGCGGTGGATGGCGTTGGCGACCAGCTCCTTGCCGGTGCCGCTCTCGCCGACGATCAGCACGTTCGAGCGCGTCGGCGCCACCAGCCGCATCTGCTCGAAGAGCGCTTCCATGCCCGGCGCGCGGCCGATGATCGACTCGAAGCCGTAGCGCTTGTCGAGCTGCTGCGAGAGCTCGTCGACCTTCTGGGCGAGCCGGCGCCGCTCGAGGTGGGTGGTGACCTTCTTGCGCAGCTCGTAGAGGTCGACCGGTTTGGTCAGGTAGTCGTCGGCACCGACGCGCATCGCCTCGACCGCCGACTCGATCGAGCCGAAGGCGGTGACGAGGAGGACCGAGAGGTCGATGTCCCGCTTGCGCACCTCCTGCAGGAAGCCGAGCCCGTCGAGCCCCGGCATGCGCAGGTCGCAGATGGCGAGCTCGGGCGCCGCGCCCTCGGCGAGGGCGTCGAGCGCGCGCCGCGCGTCGTCGAAGCGGCTCACCTTCCAGCCGGTCTTCTCGACCGCGATCGCCATCGCCTCGCGCGAGCCGGTGTCGTCGTCGATGACGAAGATCTGGGCGTTCGCAGCCATGGAGACGCCATTTTGGCACACTGACGAGCCGCAGCGCGGGCTCGATCGGCGCTCGGCCGGCCGGGAGCTCGGCTCAGCCGGCCAGCGAGCCGCCAGCTGCCGAGGGCGCGGGCGCCTCGACCTCGACGGCGCCCTCCTCCAGCCAGTGTGCGAGCAGCGAGCAGGCGCGATAGGAATCGACGCGAGCGATCCGCTCGAGCTCGGCGACCGTGGCTCCCTCGCGCGCCCGCGTCCAGATCCGCCTCACCAGCTCGCCGTCTCGCTCCTTCTCCGGAGTCGTCGGCCGGGCCGCGCCCGGACGCAGACGCGCCTGCGCGGGAAGCAGAGCTCGCAACTGCCGGAACTCGTCGAAACGCCGCATCGCCTCCATGAGCAGGCCGATCGGCTCGACGCCGGCCGGCCGGCCGCCGGCGACAGCCGCCGATTCGCGGGCGAACTCGAACGTGCCCGGCGACGGGTGCTCGAAGACCTGGTAAAAAGCCGCTTCCCCTTCCAGCTCGCCGCACCGGCAATCGCCCAGACGCCCGGCGACGAGCTGCATCGCGGCGCGTTCCTCTCCCGAGGAGAAGCGCAGCAGCAACCTTCCCGACGCTTCCGACTGCTGCAGGTTCTGGATCAGGCCGGGCAGGCCGAAGACCTCGAGGTCCCCGGAGAGCGCGGCGCGCGGCGCCGACGGAGCGCGCAGCGGAGTCGGCAGGAAGGCCTCCTCTTCCTCGCTCGCCTCCGGCGCCGACGCGCCGAGACCGCCCGGCTCTCCGGCGGAGACCGCCGCGCCCGCTGGCGCGACGCCGCTCGCCGGCGGACCGGCGGCGGCGAGACGGCCGATCTCGCGGTCGGGGAACTGCTCGGCGAGGTCGGCGAGCAGCCGGCGTGCCGCCGCATCGCTGGTGCCGGCGAGAGCGCGCGCGACGTCGGCGAGCGTCGATTCGTTGCGCGAGACGACGAAGCCGAGGAGCTTCTTCGGCCGCAGGAAGCGCGCCGCTTCGAGCAGGCGCGACAGCGACTCGCGGTCGGCGGCGAGGTCGACCGCCGCCAGCTCGCGCAGACGCGCCGACGCATCGCCGACGCGCGGACGCTGAGCGAGCCCGTGCTCGATCAGTGCCCGCCACGCCGCCGGCGACCCGGTGCGGGCGAGCGCAGCGGCGAGCGCGCCGAGGATCTTCTCCATTTCGCGCGGCTCGTGAGGCGGCGGTGCAGTGCCGGCGATGGCGCGCTCGGCCTCGCGCAACCGCTGCACCAAGAGCGGGGCACCGAGCGCGCCCAGCTGGCCGAGGAGCGTGAACGTCTCGCGTTGGAAGGAAGCGTGGTGACCGAGGGCCGAGAACGAGGCGACGAGCTCGAGAACCTGCTTCGGATCGACGTCATCGGGCCGCGGCAGCCGGTGCAGGAGGTAGACCAGGTTGCGGTGGTACCACCAGGCATTGGGATCGCGAGAGTTCTCGCTGATCGCGGCCGCCAGGCGCTCGAGCAGGGGCCGGTAGGCATCCGCTCCCCACAGCTCGAGCAGCACGAGGAGCAGTCGCCGCCGCTTCGGATCGGGTTGAAAGACGAGATCGTCGAGCAGCTCGCGCACCGACCAGTCGGGGAAGAACTCGACGAGGCGCCGCAGGATCGGACGATGCTGCTCGTCGGCGGCCGCCGAAAGCAGCCGCGCCGGCTCGAAGGCCGTGTGCGCCGCGCCCCGCGCCAGGTCGGCCACGTGCGTGTCGACCTCGCCGTCGGCGACCATGCGGCCGGCGAGATCGAGCAGGGTCGCGGACCGCGCGTAGGCGCCCTGGTTGAAGCTCTCCGCCGCCGAGCGCAGGAGGTCCTTCCAGCGCTCGGTGGTGCGCGCCTTGTCGCCAGCGAGCCGCACGACGCGGTGGACCGCCTCCACCGACTCGCCGTGCACGATCTCCACGCTCTCGCCACGGCGCAGGATCCAATCCGGGATCGCCGCCGAGAGCGAGCGCACGAGGTCGCGCGAGACGGCGGGCGCGACGCCGGCCTCTCGCAACCGGGCGAGCCGGCGCTCGAGCTCGCCAGCGCTCGACGCCTCCGCCGCGGCCAGCACGAGCAGCTGCCGGGCGACGTCGGAGTCCGCGCCAGCAGCCGCATCGCCGCCGCCACGCGCCGGCAAGCGATCGACGAGCAGCGAGAAGCGCCGCAGCGCGCGCAGCTCCTCTGCCGTCAGCGGCGCGGCCGGCTGCACCGCGACCAGCGGCGCCGCCGCGCTCGGTATCGGCGCACGGTGCAGCCGCTCGACCATCGGCACGGTGGCCGTGCGCCCCTGCCGCAAGTACTGCAGCCGGCTCGCCAGCCGCTCGCGTTCGGCTGCCGGCGCCAGCTCGACCAGCCGCTCGGCGGCGGCGGCGAGGAAGGCCACCAGGCGATCGGGCGGCAGCAGCTGCAGCTCCTCGAAGAGCTGGATCTTCTTGAGCGCGTGGTAAGCGAGGTCCGAGATCGATTCGGCGCCGCCGCGCAGGCTCTGCTGCGCGTGCGCCCAGATCTGGAGCGCCTCGGCGGTCATCGCCGGCGGATAGTCGAAGAGCACCTCGATCGAGTCGGTGACCAGCAGCGGCGCCACCTGATCGGCCAGGTACCGCTCGAGCTCCTCGAGCGCGTTGCGCAAACGTCCGTCGATCTCGCCGCTCATCGTCCCCATCGGTCGTCGTTCGGCTGCTGCCGGAACCGCCCCAGTTTCCGTCGCGAGGTCGGCTGCGAGCGTACCGCAGCCCCCCGCGACCGGCGAGGGAGCCCTGCGCAAGCCGTCCGGCGTCAGCGCATCAGCTCGGCCGCCTGCGAGTAGTCGGCGTCGAGATCGACCGGCACGTCGCCGAGCCGCTCGATGGCGGCGAGCAGCGGCGCCGTCGGATGGCCGTAGCGGTCGAGGAAGGCCACCGTCCCGGCGTAGTCGCCGGTCGCCTGCAGCATCAGCATGTCGTGCAGCAGGTCGCGGATGGCGCCCGGGAACTTCTCCGCCACCGTGGCGTAACGGCCGGCGTCGTCGATGGCCAGCGCGCCCTTCTCGAGCAGGTAGTTGAACTGCGCCACGACGCCCTGGCCGTGCGCCTCGTGCACGCCGAATCGGGCCGCACGGAAGAGGCCGGCGACGTAGGTGGGATCGAGCGTCCGGCGCAGGTCGGCAGGCATCTCGCCCTGCTCGACGAGGGCCAGGATGTTGTGGATCCCCATGACGTCGGCCTTCCCCTCTTCGAGCGTCGAATAGTGCTCCTCGAGCTCGAGGCGGACCTCGCTCGGGCGGCCGTCCTTGACGATGGTGCCCGGCCCCAGTCCGTGCGAGAGCTCGTGGTGGAGAACTTCGTCGAAGAAGGCGTCGAAGGAGACTCGCGCGGCGTCCTCGGCGGTGAGCGTGCGCTCGGCGATGGGGACGAGGATGCGGTCGAATTTGGCCCGGATGACGTTGCGCAGCAGCACCTTCTTCGAGCCCTTGGCCTCCCGCACGCGCTCGTCGTTCGGCAGGTTGTAGGCGATCGTCTTGACGCCGCGATTGGCGTCGCCGGCGGTGAAGAGGACGTCGACGACGCGGATCGGGCTCTCGGTGCCGCGCTTCAGGTTCTTGTGCTCGTCGGCGATCGGCAGGTTGCGCTCGAGCCAGGGCAGGCGTTCCTTGTAACGCGCCAGCGCCGCCGACTCCGCCGGCAGGGCGACGGTGACGAACGCCTCGTACGCCGCCTTGTAGCCGTAGAGGCCGTCCTCGTAGGTCTCGTAGGGACCGATGGTGACCTCGACCGGCGCGTCGAGGTCCATCCACGCCATGTCGCTCTCGTAGTAGTCGTCGGAGAGGAAAGCGTCGGCGCGCATCGCCAGGAAGCGCGCCAGCGACTCGTTGGTCGTGCGCGCGGCGGCGGCGCGCAGGCGCGTTGCGGCGCGCCCGAGGGGCTCGGCGTAGCGCTCGCGGTAGGGCACCGCGCGCAGCCCATCCCCGTCGCGCACGATCACCGTGCGCTCGCCGACGAACGCCTCGCGATCGCCGGGGTGGGCGGCGAGCCAGCTGTCGAGCTCCGACTTCGTCAAGTCGACGGGATAGAAGCCGGCCCCCGGCGGCTTCGGCTCGCCGCCGACGAACGGCGCGTCGCCGTCGATCCGGTCCCACGGTCCCTGCATGAGGCGGAAGAGCTCGCGCGCCGGCTCGGCGCGCGGTCCGCGAGCGGCCGCCAGCCGCCCGGCGAGCTCGGGATTCGCGGCGGAGACCTGGAGCCGGAAGAGCGTGTCGAACTCGCGCGCCGCGGCGAGGATGTCGACGAGCGCGGCGCGGTCCGCCTCCGGCACGGAAGCGAGATCGGCGCCGATCTCGACGCGCGCGAAGCGCGCCAGGCGCTCGCCGACGTCGGCGGCGATCGCCAGGTCGTCGCCGCCCGCGCCCGGCGAAGCCGCCGGCGCATCGCTCGTGCCGCCGCAGCCGGCGAGCCACGCACAACACGCAAAAATCGAAGCGGTCGCTACAGGCGGAAGACGTCTCATCTGTCCTCTCCTCGGGTGGGAACCGGCCAGCCGTCGCAGCGTTGCCGACACGCCGCGGAGTGCGACGATCCTAGCCGATCGCCGCCCGCGTCAGGCCGCCGCGTCGGGATCAGCGCCGCCGAGCACCGCCTCGAGCCACGCCTCGTCGACCACGCGCACGCCGAGCGACTCCGCCTTGGCGAGCTTCGAGCCCGCCTCCTCGCCGGCGAGCACGAAGTCGGTCTGCTTCGAGACCGAGCCGGAGACCCGGGCGCCGAGCGCTTCGAGCGCCGCCGTCGCCGCCTCGCGCGTCGAGCGCTCGAGGCGGCCGGTCAACACCACGGTGCGGCCGGCGAGCACCCGGCCGGCGGCGGGTCGCGCCACCGGCGGCGGCTCGACGCCCGCCGCGGCGAGCGCGGCGAGGCGGGCCCGCTGGCGCGGCTCGTCGAAGAAGGCACGGACGGCTGCAGCGACCTTGGGGCCGACCTCGGGCACCGCGACGAGCTCGTCCTCGTCCGCCGCGGCGAGCGCCGAGAGCGCGCCGAAGTGCGCCGCGAGGAGCTTCGCCACCCGTTCGCCGACCCAGCGGATGCCGATCGCGAAGAGCAGCCGGTGGAGCTCGCGCCCCTTGCTCTCGGCGAGCGCGGCGAGCAGCTTCTCCGCCGAACGCTCGCCCCAGCCTTCGAGATCGACGAGGTCTTCCTTGCGCAGCCGGTAGAGGTCCGGGAAATCGCCGATCTTGCCCGCTGCCACGAGCTGATCGATGCGCTCGTCGCCCAGACCCTCGACGTCCATCGCGTTGCGGCCGACGAAGTGCCGGATCGCCTCCGCCACCACCGCCGGGCAGGTCGGGTTGACGCAGCGCCAGGCGACCTCGCCCTCGAGGCGCACCACCTTCTCGCCGCACTGCGGGCAGCGCGCCGGCATCGCGAACCGCCTGGCGCCGCGGCGTCGCTTGTCGAGATCGACCGCGACCACCTTGGGGATGACGTCGCCGCCGCGCTCGATCCACACCGTGTCGCCGACGCGCACGTCCTTGCGCGAGAGGTCTTCGTAGTTGTGGAGCGTCGCCCGCCGCACCGTGGTGCCGCCGACGAAGACCGGCTCGAGATCGGCGACCGGCGTCAGCACGCCGGTGCGGCCGACTTGGACCAGGATGCCGTTGATGCGCGTCGCGGCGCGCTCGGCCTCGAACTTGTAGGCCACCGCCCAGCGCGGCGACTTGGCGGTCGAGCCGAGGCGGCGGCGCAGCTCGAGATCGTCGACCTTGAGCACGACGCCGTCGGTCTCGAAGTCGAGCTCGCGCCGCTTCTCCCGCCACTCGGCGACGAAGGCCTCGATCTCGGCGAGGCCGGCGCAGCGGCGCCAGCCTTCGTGCACCGGAAAGCCCCACTGCCTGAGGTGCTCGAGCGTGCGGCCGTGATCCGGCTCGTCGAGCCCCTCGGCCGCCGCATAGACCAGCGCCGCGAGCCGCCGTGCGGCGACCTCGCGGCTGTCGAGCATGCGGATGGTGCCGGCGGCGGAGTTGCGCGGATTGACGAAGAGCGGCTCGCCGGCCTCCTCGCGCTCGCGATTCAGGCGGGCGAAAGCGGAGCGCGGCATGTAGACCTCGCCGCGCACGAGCAATCTTCGCGGCGCCTCGCCGCGCAGCTTGAGGGGCAGCGAGCGCACCGTGCGCAGGTTGACGGTGACGTCGTCGCCGACGACGCCGTTGCCGCGCGTGGCGCCGCGCCGGAAGAGGCCATCCTCGTAGAGCAGCGAGATCGACACGCCGTCGATCTTGAGCTCGGCGACGAAGCTCGGCTCGAGGTCGGGCTCGAGCCGGCGGATGCGCTCGATCCACTCCCCCACCTCGGCGAGCGAGTAGGTGTTGTCGAGCGAGAGCATCGGCGGCTCGTGCCGCACCTGGGCGAAGCTCGCGAGCGGCGCACCGCCGACGCGCTGGGTCGGGCTGTCGGGGGTGACCAGCTCCGCGTGCGCGGCCTCGAGCGCCACGAGCTCGGCCACCAGAGCGTCGAACTCGCGATCGGAGATCTCCGGCTTGCCGACCCGATAGTAGAGGTCCTCGTGCCGGCGGATAGTCTCGCGCAGCTTCTCGGCGCGTCGCGCGAGACGATCTGGGCGGCGTCCGGGCACGGATGCAGAGTCTATCCGCGCCCGCTCCCGGGCGGCCCGCTCCGCCGTGCCGCGAGCGGGTCCTCTCGCGCCTCAGGAGAGCAGGCCGCGGCGCGCCGCGTAGCGCACCAGCTCCGCGGCGTTGCGCACGCCGAGCTTCGAGAGCAGGCGCGAGCGGTGGTTCTCGGCGGTCTTGGCGCGGATGCCGAGGGCGGCGGCGATCTCCTTGATCGTCTTGCCTTCGGCGACGAGATGGAAGACCTCGCGCTCGCGCGGGGTCAGGGTGCCGTAGGGGTCGGCCGCCGCCGCCGGCGAGCGCACCGCCTCCGCCACCGCGCGCGCGGCGTTCGGGCCGAGATAGCCGAGGCCGCGATGGACGGCGCGGACCGCGGCGAGCAGCTCGGTCGCCGCCGCGTCCTTCAGCAGGTAGCCGGCCGCGCCGGCGGCGACGGCGGGCAGGACGTACTCCTCCTCGTCGTGCGCCGTGAGCACGAGCACGCGTGCCCGCGGCAGCTCGCGGCGCAGGCGCCGCAGCGCTTCGAGCCCGCCCAGGCGCGGCATCGCCAGATCGAGCACGACGACGTCCGGCAGCGACTCGCGGGCGCGTCGCAGCGTCTCGAGGCCGTCCGCGGCTTCGGCGACGACCTCGCACTCCCCACTCTCCTCGAGCAGCCGGACGAGGCCTTCGCGCACGATGCGGTGATCGTCGGCGACCAGGACGCGGATCGCTTTCATCCTTGCTCCCCGTCGAGCGTCAGCTCGACCGTCAGCCGCGCGCCGGCCCCCGGCGCCGTGTCGAACCGGAAGCTGCCGCCGAACGCCTCGACGCGGTCGCGGACGCCGCGCAGCCCGATTCCCCCGCTGTTCGCCGCGCTCCCGCCGCCCGCCGGCAGCCCCTCGCCGCCGTTGCCCTGGTCGCTCACCGCGAGCTTCAGCCGGTCGCCGCGGCGGAGTACCGCGAGCTCGGCGACGGCGACGCCGGAGTGCTTGAGCGCATTGGTCAGGCCCTCCTGGGCGATACGGAAGAGGAGGGTCTCGACCTCCGCCGGCAGGCCCTCGAGAGGACCCTCGAGGCGGAGGTCGACGCGGAAGCCCGTGCGCTCCGCCAGCGACCGCGTCAGGCCGCGCAGCGCGGCGACGAGCCCGAGGTCGTCGAGCACCGACGGGCGCAGCAGGCGGCTGATCTCGCGCGTCGTGTCGAGGCTCTCGGCGGCGAGCGCCGCGGCCGAATCGAGCTCCGCGGCGAGCTGCGGATCGCCGGCGCCCGCGGCGAGGCGCCCGAGCTCGTTCTTGAGCGCCGTCAGCATCTGACCGACGCCGTCGTGGAGCTCCCGTGCCAGCCGCCGCCGCTCTTCTTCCTGCACGCGCCAGACCCGGCGCGCCAACGCCCGGAACCTGCGCTCGCTTTCTCTCAGCTCGTCGACGACCCGCAGGTGCCGCAGACGCAGCTCCTCGAGGCGCGCAGCGAGCGCTTCGCCCGTCGCGTGCCGGTCCGCCGGCGCCGTGCCGCCCTCAGCCGAGCTCACGCACCGCCTCGCTGTGCTCGAACTCGGACCTCATCGCCGGCTCCATCGCCACCAGCAGGCGCTCGAGCTCGGCGCGCGCGCTGACGCGCTCCGCCGCGGCCGCCGCCGCCTCGCCGCCCGCCGAGTGGCTCGCCGCCAGCGCCGCGTGCAGGCGCCACCGCCCGCCGTAAAGTCCGCAGCGCTCGGCGCGACGCAGCCCGGCGGCGAGCTCTCGTCTCGCCGTCGCGGCGTCGGCGCTCGCCAGCGCCGCGCGCGCCAACGCCTCTCGCGCGTGCAGCTCCAGCCAGGCGTGGTCGAGCTCGGCGGCCGCGGCGACGGCGCGCGCGAGCGGCTCGCGCGCCGCCGCCGGCCGTCCGGCCGCGAGCTCCACCAGCCCCGCCGCGAGGTCGAGACGCAGACGCGCCACGCGGCTGCCCGACGCGGACGCCTCGTCGCGGCCACTCGCGAGCGCCGCGCGCGCGGCGTCCGCGTCGTCCAGCCGCGCCAGCGTCGCGGCGCGCAGGGCGTGGAACTCGGCGCGCTGCTCGTGGTTGCCGCTCGCCAGCCACTGCTCCGCGTCGTCCAGGCGCTCGGCGGCCAGCGCATCCCGGCCGAGCTCGAGCCAGGCCTCGGCTTCGGCGAGCGTGAACTCGGCGAGACCGCGCGGGTCCTCGAGGCGGCGCAGGAGCGCGAGCGCCTCGCCGTAGGAGGCGAGAGCCGCCGCGAAACGTCCCTCGTAGAGGGCCAGCCGACCGAGGCCGCCGAGCGCCACGGCGACCGCCGGCTCGAGACCGCTGCGCCGGCTGCTCTCCAGCGTCTCCAGCAGGTCCCTGGCCGCCTGCGGCCACCTGCCCTGCGCCAGGTCGAGCTGCGCCACGCTCTGCGCGGTCAGGATGACGCCCTCCACGTCGCCGATCTCGCGCTGGCGCGAGAGCGCCTGCTGCCAGTACGCGCGCGCGTTGTCGTATTCGCCGAGCAGGAAGTAGGCGTAGCCGACGTTGTTCTGGCTCTCGGCGACGCCCCGCTGGTCGCCGAGCCGGCGCCGCAGCTCGAGCGCCCGCCGGTAGTCGTCGAGAGCCGCCGCGGCGCGGCCGCGCTCTTCCTCGAGCACGCCCCGCTCGTTGTAGAGGTCGGCGATACCGGCGCGGTCGCCGAGCTCCTCGAGGATCGCGAGCGCCTCCGCGAGCCGGCCCTCGGCCGCCGTGAAGTCGCCCCGGATCGCCGCGATCGCCGCCAGGTTGCGCAACGTCGTGGCGTGCCCGCGCCGGTCGCCGAGCTGGCCGCGCAGCTCCGCGGCCTGGCGATAGAACTCCTCCGCCCGCTCGAGCTCGCCGAGACGCTGGTAGCCGACGCCGAACGCATTGAGCACGTCGGCCCGGCCTTGCTCGTTACGCAGCTTGTTCTGCAGCACGAGCGCGCGAACCAGATGCTCGTCGACGGCCTCGCGGGCGCGCCCCGCCCGGATCGCGTACTTGCCGCGCAGGAACCAGGCGCGCGGATGGAGCGGGTCGAGCGCGACGGCGCGCGCCAGCGCGCGCTCGGCGGCGTCGCCGTCGCCGAGCTCGCCCGCTGCCTCGCCGGCGGCGATCGCCAGCTCGACGTCGTCCGGAGCGAGCGCCGCCAGCTCGGTCATCAGCGTCCGCGCCCGCTCCGGGTCGCCGGCGAGCCGGGCCTGGAGCGCCCGCACCTCGAGCCCGAGCCGACGATCGGCGGCCGGCGCCGCGCCGGCGGCGCGCTCGGCGGCGGCGATCGCCCGCTCGTCGTGACCGAGGGCCTCGAGCGCGAGCCCGAGTCGGAACCAGGCGGCAGCGAAGCCGGGATCCGCGGCGACCGCGGCCTCGAGACGCGCCACGGCGGCCAGTGCGTCGCCGGATGCCAGGTGCGCCGCGCCCTCGGCAAAAGCGGCGTAGCCCGCGGGCGAGGCGGACTCCGGCGGCGACGTCTCGGCCGCGGCCAGCTCCAGCTTCGCGCGCAACGCCGCGGACAGCGTCTCGGTGAGCGCCGCCAGCTCGCCGACGCTGCCGGTCGCCTCGATGCGCGACTCCGCGCCGAGCGCGGCACCCGAGCGGTCGGCGAGGCGGAGCTCCACCCACAGCTTCTCGGCCGAACCGCGAACCGCGCCGACGACGACGCGGTCGACGCCGAAGAGCTCGGCGACACGGCCGAGCTCGCCGTCGCTCCAACCGCCGGCGCCGAGGTGCAGCTCGGCGAGCGCCGCGGCGACACGAGAGGTGGCGACGACGCGCACGTGCGGGGCGAGCGCGAGCGACTCGCCCACCCGCTCGGCGAGCGCGCTGCCGAGCCAGGCCAGCTCCGGACGCTGCGTCTCGTCGCGGAGCGGCACGACGGCGACCGCCCGGGCGAGCTCGGCGGTCGCGGCCGGCGCGGGCGGCGCCGGCTCGCCACCGCCAAGGAAGCGCACGGCGAGCGCCGCGCCGAGAGCGAGCACGCCGGCCGCGGCGGCGACGGCCCAGCGGCGGGACGGGGCTCGCGGACGGTCCCAGCGCTCGAGGTCGGCGAGCAGCGCCTCGCCCGTGGCGTAACGGTGGCGGGGATCGCGCGCCAGGCAGCGCGCGACGATTCTCGCGAGCGACGGCGGCAGCTGGACCCCGGTCTCCGCGAGCTCGCGCGGCCGCGCGTGCAGCCGCTGGGCCAGCGCCTCGCTCCAGCTGCCGCCGCGGAACGGCAGCTCGCCCGAAAGCATCTCGAAGAGGATCACGCCGAGCGCGAAGAGGTCGCTGCGGCCGTCGGCCGCCTCGCCCCGCGCCTGCTCGGGCGCGAGATAGTCGAGCGTGCCGACCACGGTGCCCGGCTGCGTCGGCCCGCCGCCGAGCGACTGGGCGAGGCCGAAGTCGGTGATCCAGGCGCGCCCCCCGTCGTCGACCAGAATGTTGCTCGGCGAGAGATCGCGATGCACCACGCCGGCGCGGTGGGCGGCGGCGAGGCCGGCGGCGACCTGACGCACGATGGCCACCGCGCGCGCCGGCGCGAGCGGCGCCTCTTTCTCGAGCAGGCCGCGCAGCGAGCGGCCGGCGACGAAGTCCATGGTCAGGAACCACAGGTCGCCGTCCTGCCCGATGTCGTGCGTGCGCACGACGTTGTCGTGCCCGACCTGGCGCGCCAGCAGCACCTCGCGCCGCAGGCGCTCGACTCGCGCGGGATCCGAGGCCAGATCCGGGCGCAGCACCTTGAGCGCCACGTCGACGCCGAGCTTCTCGTCGCGGGCGCGATAGACCATGCCCATGCCGCCGAGGCCGAGGAACTCCGCGATGCCGTAGCGACCGGCGAGCTGGGCGCCGACGGCGAGCCGCAGCGTCGGATCCGCGTGTGTCCGCGTGCGGCCGGGCTCGTTGCTCACGCGCCCTCTCCGGAGTGCGCGGCGACGACGTCGCTCCAGCTGACGAGCGGCGGCGCGCGGCGGAGCGGGGCGGAGGCCTCCGCCGTCACGCCGCGAGCCGCGTCGAGCCGGCGTGAGATCTCGGCGCGGGCGCGCCCGGGCTGGGCGAAGAACGCGGGCAGCTCGCCCGCCAGCTTACCGAGCTCGCCGTCCAGCCGCGCCAGCTCGACCGCCAGCGCGGCGTGGGCAGCGAACGCCTCCAGCAGCTCGACGTCGAGCGCCTCGAAGATCGCCCCCGGCGACCGGCTGTCGGCGTAGATGGCGCCGAGGAGCCGACCCAGCGCGAGCAGCGGCGCGCAGACGACGGCGCGAATGCCGCCCGCCTGCACGCTGGGACGCGCCGCCAGCGACGCATCCGCGCAGGTGTCGCCGACGGCGACCGCGACGCGCTCGCCGAGCGCGCGCTCGACGGCGCCGACGCTGCCCGAGAACTCCGGGCGGCGCAACGCCGCGGCGTCGAGCCCGGCGGCGGCGGCGACCTGCAAGGTCTTGCCCTCGGCGAGCAGCACGAAGGCGCGCTCCGCACCCGAGATCGCCATCACGGAAGCGAGGATCTGGCCGAGCAGCGCGTCGAGCCCGAGGCGCGGATCGAGGCGACTCTGCTGCTCGGCGGAGCTCGCCCAGCGGCGCGCCCGCGCCTCGCTCTCGCGTCGCGCGGCGTCGGCATCGAGGAGGTCGAAGCTGCCGACCACGCCGCCGACGCTCAGCCAGGCGCCGGCGCCGAGCGTCGCCTCGGACTGCGCCAGCCCGTTCACCGCCAGCCCGTTCTTGCTCGCGAGGTCGAGGACGTGCCAGGCGCCGGCGGCGAAATGGAAGCGCGCGTGCCGACGCGAGACGCGCTCGTCGTCGACGACCAGCTCGCAGTCGGCGTCGCGGCCCAGCTCGTAGCTGCGCTCCTCGTAGAGCAGCCAGCGGCGCGGCGGTCGCCGCGCGGGATGGAGCGTCAGCCGGCCCGGCATCGCGCCGCCGGTCAGAACGTGCCGGCGCTCGCCTGGAGGTTGAGACTGAAACGCAGCGTCGCCGCGGCCGCGCGCAGCTCGCCGGCGAGGTTGACCAGGTCGCGGGAGGAACGCCAGAGGTTGGGGATGTCCTTGCCGCTTTCGGCACGCACGAGCTCGGCGAACGCGTCGAGCTCGTCGATGGCGGCGAGCGGCAGCCCGGCGGTGGCCGCGCTGCGGCTGGCGCTCAGTCGCGCATTCAGCTCGTCGGCGAGCGCCGCCGGCAGCCCGTCCTCGTTGGCGTCCAGCCAGGCCTGGAGGCGATCGTACTTGTCGCCCACGACCGTTGCGAGCGCGCGTACGTCGGCGAGGATCAGGAACTCCGAGAAGCCGCCGCTCGAGCCCCGCACGCGGTAGCTGCCCGTGCCCATCGTCTCCGTGATGTCGGCGAAGGCGCCACCGGCAGGGGCGCGGAAGAGGCGCAGCGGCGTGCCGGCGGCGAAGCTCAAGTTGTGCGTGTGGAGCTCGAGCGTCGTGACGCCGATGAAGGTCAGCGGTCCGCTCGCCGGCGGCTCCACGACGAGACGCAGCGGGAAGCCCGAAGGCAGCGACACGCCGCTCGGCAGCCGGCCGAGCAGGTCGGTCGTCGAGACGAGATCGGCGCTCAAGCCGAGGCTCTCGGCGCTGAGGCCGAGAGCCTGGTCGAATCCGATCGTCAGATCGGCGCCGATCCCGCCGGGCAGCTCGAGCGTGGCGCGGACCTCGGAGCCCTCGATCTCCAGGTCGAGGATCTCCGCGCCGGCAGCGGTCGCGAAAAACGCCAGGGCGAGCAAGACCAACGAACGCACGATTTGCATTGGACCCCCCGAGAAGGCCACCCGGGCTCGAGTGTACGCCCCGCCTTCCGGCGCCGCAATCACCTCTCGCCGGTCCGCCGGACGCGTGAGGGAAGTTCCCGGTCCAGCCTGAGGAGACGGCCGGATGGCCCGCGGCGACGGGCGGCGGCAGGCTGTGCGCATGTTTCGCCCGATCCTTCCGCCAGATGAGCTCCGCTCCCGGCACGCCTCTTCGGGCTCGAAGGGGGGCGCGCGAGCGATGCCGAGCAGCAAGCTGCGACAGTGCCCTGCGCCGCGTGCGCCGAGGCGGCGAGCCACCTGGACGGCGCTCATCGCCGCCGGGGCGGGCTTCGTCGCCGCCCCCGTCCCGGCAACGGGCGGAGCCGCAGCGCCGTCCGACGGATGCTCCGCTCTCGAGCTCGGCGCCGTCGCCGCCATCCAGCAGACCGCCGTCGTCGCCGCGACCGGCGCACGCCGCGAGCTCGGCGACCGCGTCGTCGCGAGCTGCTTCGTGCGCAGCGCGGATCCCGCGCGCTCGGTGAGCTTCGAGATCGTCAACCCGCGCGAATCGGCGTCCGGGAGCGCACGCGCCCGGTGGCGAACGCTCTTCCACCGCTCCCGCGCCGAGGCCGCGGAGGAGAAGGCCCGCAGACCGCGGCGACTCGCCGTCGGCGCCGCGCCCGCCGCCGCCGCGACCGCCGACCGCTCCGCCGCGCTCCCGGTGACCGGCCTGGGCGAAGAGGCCTACTTCGTCGGGACGGCGGCCTACGGCGCGCTCTTCGTCCTGGACGGCGCGAGCTACTTCCGGCTCAGCGTCGGCGGTCCGGGCGATCTCGACCTCAAGCTCGGCCGCGCCCGTGCCCTCGCCGAGGACGTCCTGCGCCGTCTCGACGCCGACCGGTTGCCGCCCGAGCGCGCAGCTCGCGCCGCCGAGCCCTTCGACGCTCCGCCTTCTTCGCAGCGAGGAGAACCATGAGAATGCGCCTGCAATCCCGTCGATCCGCGCTGTTCCTGCTCGCGCTCGCCGTCATCGCGAGCCCCGTCGCCGCCGCGATCACCGGCAGCGGAACGCTGAGCCCGGACAATCCCGAGGTCGCGTACGAGTCGGGTCCCTTCCTCGTCTCGAATCCGACGATCCAGACCGAGTCGCTGCTCGGCGGCGACCAGCCGATCTGCGAGGACCCGGTGCTGCCGTGCGACGACTTCGTCCTCGAGGTCGACATCCCCGCCGGCTACACCGCCGATCACCCCGGCCACCGGATCACCGTCCGCATCGACTGGCCGACCGGCGCCAACGACTTCGACATGTTCGTCCTCGACGAGGACGGCGCCGTGGTTGATTCCTCGGCCACCGGCGGCCGGCCCGAAATCGTCGTCCTGCCGCTCGCCGACGGACGGCGCACCTACACCGTCCGCGTCGAGCCGTTCCTCGTCACCGGCGACAGCTACGCGGGATCGCTGACTCTCGGTCCGGCGCCGGACTCCCCCTACGTGCCCGGCGCCGAGCCGGCGCCCGAGTTCGTCAACTACGCCGCGCCGAACGGATGGGGAACCAACTACGGCGAGCCCTCGATCGGCGTCAACCCAATCACCGGCAAGGTGATGTTCACCGGCCGCCGCTACCTCAACGTCGCCGGCAAGACGCTGCGGGTGACCTTCGACGAGTCGACAAACCCGGCGAACGCGAACTGGGAGGACGTCACGCCGCTGTCGTCGCTGGCGACCAGCGCCGATCCGATCGGTTACACCGACCGCACCACGGGACGGACTTTCGTCTCGCAGCTGCACGCGCTGTGCAGCGCCACCGAGTACACCGACACCGACGGCGACTTCTGGCTGCCGAGCGAGGGCTGCGGCCTGCCCACCCTGTTCGATCACCAGACGCTCGGCGGCGGACCTTTCGCTCCGCCGCTCGTCGGCGGCGTGGGCGTCTACCCGAACGCCGTCTACTACTGCGCCCAGACGCTGGTCGAGGCGGGCTGCGCCGTGAGCCTCGACGGCGGCATCACCTTCGGCGCCGGTGTGCCGGTCTACACCACCGAATGTGGCGGCCTGCACGGGCACCTCAAGGTGGCGCCCGACGGCACCGTCTACCTGCCGAACAAGGGCTGCGCCCCGAACCAGGCGGTCGTCGTCTCCGCGGACAACGGCCAGAGCTGGGAGATCCGCCAGATCCCGACCAGCCTCCCCGGCGACTCCGACCCCTCGGTCGGCATCGCCGCCGACGGCACCGTCTACTTCGGCTATGTCAACGCCGACGGCCGCGCGCGCATCGCGGTCTCGCGCGACAAGGGGCTGAGCTGGGACAACGACGTCGACGTCGGCGCGCCGTTCGGAATCCAGAACACCGTCTTCCCGGCGGTGGTGGCCGGCGATCCCGCGCGCGCGGCGTTCGCCTTCCACGGCACGACGGTCGGCGGCGCGTACGGCGCTCTCGACTTCCCCGGCATCTGGCACCTCTACGTCGCCACCACCTACGACGGTGGCGAGAGCTGGACCACCGTCAACGTCACGCCCGACGACCCGGTGCAGGGCCCGGGCGGCATCTGCATCATCGGCTTCAGCTGTGACAACGAGCCCGACAATCGCAACTTGCTCGATTTCTTCGACGCCACGATCGACAACGAAGGACGCATCCTGGTCGGCTACGCCGACGGTTGCGTCGGCTGCGACCTCGATGCCGTGGCCGAGGACGAAGACCTCCTCTCCTACGGCACCATCGCCCGCCAGTCGGGCGGCCTGCGTCTGCTCTCGGCGTTCGACCCCGCGCCCCCGCTCGAGGACGTCACCGACCTCGTGCGGCTCATCGAGAGCGGACTGACCTACAAGAACGGCGTCTCGCAGTTCCAGCTCAAGCTGAAGAACGACTCCGATCGCACGCTCGCGGCGCCGCTGCACGTGCTCGTCGCGGCAATCGATTCGACCTCGGGCGCGGTCACGGTGCGCAACGCCGACAACGGCGAGACCGGCGTCGGCGCGACCTTCGACTACAGTGCGGCGCTCAACGGCGACGCCGAGCTGAAGCCGCGCGAGGTCTCCATCTCGCGCGCGCTCCAGTTCGACTCGCCGAGTCGCGAGAAGTTCGACGTCACGCTGCGCGTGCTGCGCGGAGATCCGGAGAGCCCGCAGACGGTCGCCGCCGGACAGACCGGCGGCGCGGAGCTGCGCCTCGTGCGCGTCCACGTCGATCCGCTGCTCGGGCTCCTCACGGTGACGCTGCTCGAGCGCTGAGGGCGCGACGCGAAGAGCCACCGGTCCGCCGTGCCCCGGGGGTGGGGTCGGTCCCCAACCAACCTCTCCCCCCACTCCCGGGCCGGCGGACCGTTGTTTTCCGTCTCAGACGCGCTCGGTCTCGTCCGGCGGCGCCGCCGGCGGCGCCTCGGGTTCGCCCGGCTCGGGAGGCTCGACGGCCGGCGGGGGCGGCAGCGCGGCGCTCGCCATGCGCGGCCGCCGCCAGTCGCCCGACAGCGCCGCCAGGGTCATGGCGCCGAGGCCCATCGTCCAGACGACGTACTTGACGAAGAAGCCGAGGCCGACGATCGTGAAGCCGAGCACCGCCAGCCAGCCGCCGGGCAGTGACAGGGCCCGGCCGAAGAGCGAAAGACCCTGGATGAGCACCACACCGACCACCACCGAGAGCGCTACGCTCGACGCCGACCAGCGGAGCTGGCGCTCGGCGCCGCCGCCGAGGATCCGCGCCACGCCGACGTAGCCGAGGAAGTTGGCGACCACCAGGGCGCACAGGGCGAACGGCACCAGCACCAGAAGCGGGATGCCGATGATCGAGACCGCCAGCACGACGACGACGAGGATCAGCACCGGCAGGAAGAGCAGCTGCGCGAGCAGTCCGGCGAAGGCCGCCTTCCACGGCTCGCTGGCGACGCGCGCCGCCGCCACCTCGACGCCGGGGCGCGCGAGAAGCACGCCGAGCACGGCGAGCAGAGCCAGCACGCCGGTGCGCACGAGCGCCGAGACCAGCCGCCCGAAGTCGCTGAACGCGCTCCACGGGGATCTCCACCCGCCGCTCCAGCCGTGGAGCCAGGGGCCACCGATGCCGATCGACGAGATGTCGCCCTCGATCGCGCCGCTGCCGCGCGTCTCGGTGCTGCCGCCGATCGAGACGCCTTCGCCCTCCACCAGCCCGCCGTCCTCGACCAGGACGCTGCCGCCGACGGCGACGGCGTCGCCGCCGACGACGCCGGCGACGCGCACGCTGCCGCCCACCGCGACCGCGTTGTCGTCGACCTCGCCCTCGATGTCGACCGAGCAGCCGACACAGACGACTTCGCCGGCGCGCTCGCCCTTGGCGACGCGGATCGAGCGGCCGATCGAGACGCGGTCGTCGCCCGAGCCGCGCACCTTGATGCGCCCGACGCCGACCGGCACGTCGACTTCGACGCGCCCGCTCCGTGACGGGCGCCGGCGGGCGGCGCGATCGGACCAGAAGCCGAGTGCCTCGCGGCGCGCCGCGGAATCGAGGTCGAGCAGCTCCCGCACCAGGCCGGCGTCGCCGCCGAGCAGCTCGTCGAGCTCCTCGCGGTCGGCGTCGCGCCCGTTGATCAGCAGCTCGTCGTCCTCGGTGATCTCGATCGAGCGCACCTCGGCGCTCGCCGCGCGCGGCCGCAGCAGGATCGACTCGTCGAGGTCGCGCACCTCGAAGCGCTCGAAGACCCGATCGCCGAGCTCGTCGCCACCGGTTCCGGCGGCCTGTGCCGCGGCGGGCGCGGCGGTGAGGACCGCGGCCACGAGCCAGGCCACGGCGGCGAGACGGGCGAAACGATCAGCGAAGAACCGCATGGTTCGATCTCCTTCGATAGGAAGCGAGGTGAAGCAGGCCGCGCAGGGCGAGCGCCGCGACGGCGAACTGCGCCGCGACGAAGGGCAAGGCGGCGGGTGCGACGAGGGCGCGGCCGACGGCGCCAGCGACCTCGGCGAGCATCTCCCAGCCGGAGAGGCCCGACGCGACCAGTACGGCGAGGCGCGCGAAGGCGCCGGTACCGAGACGGATCACCTCGCTCACGCTCACCAGGCCGGCGAGTGGCAGCGCCATCGGCGCGAGCAGAGCCGCCGACAGCGCGGCGAGGGCGAGAGCCGCCGCCAGGCCCAGGCGAACCGGGCGGCGGGCGAAGAGCGAGCGGCGAGCGATGCGGGCCATGACCCTCCCGGCGAAGCCGGGGCCCGGCGCCGGCCGCGGCGCGACCTCGAACCAGGCGGCGAGGGCCGCCTCGGCCTCGTCGGTCCGTCCCGCCGCCTCCGCGGCGAGGAACCGGCTCCAGGCTGCGCTCGGATCTCTCGCGAACATCTCTGTCTCCCGTGCGGCCCTACGCGGCCTGCGCCCTCCGGGTTTCGTCACCGGCCGATCTCCTCGGGGCTCCAGCCCAGCTCGCGCATGCGGCGCGCCAGCTCGTGGCGGGCCCGGTGCAGGTGGACCTTGACCGTGCCGAGCGGCGCCCCCGTGACCTCGGCGATCTCATCGTACGAGAGGCCCTCCCCGAAGCGCAGGGTGAGGATCTCCCGGTACTCGGCGCGCAGGCCGGCGAGCGCCGTGGCGAGGGCGCGGCCGGCGGCGCGCGAGGTGGCGCGCGCCAGCGGGTTCTCGGCCGCCGGATCGGCCGGCAGCGGCCGCGGCTCCTCGCCCGCGCCCACCGGGGCGTCGAGCGACAGCTCGGGCTCGCCGCGGCGGCGCAAGGCGTCGAGCGCCGCGTTGTGGGCGATCTTGAACAGCCAGCTCGAGAACTTGCGGCTCGGGTCGAAGCGGCCGAGCGCCCTCCACGCCTTGACGAACGCCTCCTGCGCCAGCTCCTCGGCGAGCTCGGGCCGCCGCACGATGCGCAGGGCGAGGCTGAAGACCGGCCGCTCGAAACGCTCGACCAGCTCGCGGAACGCCTCCTCCGAGCCGCGGCTCGCCGCCGCCGCGAGCTCTTCGTCGGATCTCGCTCCTGGCGTCAACGCTCGGATTCCGGTCGCGCTGCTACCTTACCCCAGCGCCGCGCGCGGACCGACGCGAGTGGCGGCGGCGACGCTCAGTCGGGCGCCGGATCCGCCGCCTTCCAGCCGCCGCCCAGGGCCCGGAACAGGGCGATGGCGGCGGTCGCCTCGGCGCGCTCGGCGCCGACCAGCTCGAGCTCGGCCCGGAAGAGGTTGCGCTCGGCGTCGAGCACCTCGAGGTAAGAGGCGTCGCCCGCGTCGTAGCGCAGGGTGGCGAGCCGGCGCGCCCGCCCGAGCGCCTCCGCCCGTCGCCCGAGCGCGGCGCGCTCGGCGGCGAGCGTACGCCGGGCGACGAGGGCGTCCTCGACCTCGGCGAGCGCCGTCTGCACCGCCTTCGCGTACGCCGCCAGCGCTTGGCGCTGCCGCGCCTCGCTCGCCGCGACCTGGCGCCGGAGCTTGCCGCCGTGAAAAACCGGCTGCAGCAGCCCGAGCGCCACCTGCCAGACGCCGGTGCCGGAGCTCAGGAGTTCGTCGAGCTCGCGGCTCTCCGAGCCGGCGGAGCCGGTGAGCGAGATCGACGGAAAGAGGGCGGCCCGGGCGACGCCGATGCGGGCGTTGGCGGCCACCAGCGCCTGCTCCGCCGCCGCGAGGTCGGGGCGGCGGGCGAGGAGGTCGGAGGGCAGCCCCACCGGCACCGCCGGCAGCCCGGCCTCCCCGCTCGCGCCGCCGCGCGGCGCCTCGCCGCCGAACCTGCCGAGCAGGACGCCCAGCCGGTTCGCGGTCTGCCGCGCCGCCCGCTCGAGCTGCGGCACGGCCGCCTCGGCGGCCGCGAGCTCGGCCTCCGCCTGCGACAGGTCGAGCTCCGAGATGGTGCCCGCCTCGAATCGCAACCGCTGCAGCCGCACCGATTCGCGTCGCGACTCGACCGTCGAGCGGGAGAGCGCGAGCTGGCGATCGAAGGCGCCGAGATCGAACCAGGCGCCGGCGACGCCGGCGACGACGGCGAGCCGGACATTCCGGCGGCCCTCCTCGCTCGCGAGCAGCTCGGCGCGGGCGGCCTCGTGCGCGCGCGCCAGCCGGCCCCAGAAGTCGAGCTCGAACGAGAGGCTGGCATTGGCGCGATAGGCGTCGTACTCGACCTCGAACTCCTCGGGCAAGCCGAGTGTCGCCGCCGAGAGCTTGGCCGACGAGGCGCTCGCGCCGGCGTCGAGCCGCGGCCAGCGCTCGGCGCGCGCCACGCCGGCGAGCGCCCGCGCCTCCTCCACCCGCGCCGCCGCGGCCGCCAGATCCTGGTTCGCGGCCAGCGCCTCCTCGACCAGACGGTCGAGGTCGCCGTCACCAAAGAGCGTCCACCAGGCGTCGGGCGCCGCCTGCGCGGCGGCGGGGGCGGAGAACGACTCCGGCAGCGGGAGCTCGGGCCGCTCGTAGTCGGGCCCGACCGTCGCGCAACCGGCGAGTGCGAGCGCGAGGGCGGCGGCGAGCAGCCGTTGCGGCGTCCTCACGACTCGCCCCTCTCGCCGGCCGCCACCGACTCGGGAACGGCGAATCCGGGCAGCGTCTCCTCCTCCGCGCGGCGCGACTCTTCCTCGGCGCCCTCCTCGCCCCGCCCGGCGAGCCAGAGGTAGAACAGCGGCACGAAAGCCACCGCGAGCATCGTGGCGGCGACCATTCCGCCGAGCACGCCGGTGCCCATCGAGCGCCGCGCCGCGGCGCCGGCGCCGGTCGAGACGGCGAGCGGCGTGACGCCGAGGATGAAGGCGAAGGAGGTCATCAGGATCGGCCGGAAGCGCAGCCTCGCCGCCTCCGTCGCCGCCTCCACCGCCGCCAGCCGCCTGGCCCGCTGCTGCGCCGCGAACTCGACGATCAGGATGGCGTTCTTCGACGCCAGCCCCACCATCGTCACCAACCCGATCTGGAAGTAGACGTCGTTCGGCATGCCGCGCGCCCAGACGGCGAGCAGGGCACCGAGGAAGCCGAACGGCACCGCCAGCAGCACCGCCGCCGGCAGCGACCAGCGCTCGTACTGAGCCGCCAGAATGAGGAAGACGAAGACGATGCCGAGCGCCAGGACCTGCGCCGACGTTCCACCCGTTTTCTTCTCCTCGTAGGCCGTGCCGGTCCAGGCGATGCCGAACTCCGCCGGCAGCTTGGCAAGGGCGAGCTCCTCGACGGCAGCGATGGCCTCGGCCGAGCTGCGGCCGGGCGCCGGCGCACCGAGAAGCTTCACCGAGGGATAGAGGTTGAAGCGCTCGAGCGTCTCGGCGCCGGTGACGAAGTCGAGCTCGAGCAGGGAGGCGAGCGGCACCATCGCCCCCGAGCTCGAGCGCACGTGGAAGGCGGCGAGATCATCCGGCCGCCCACGGTACGGCGCGTCGGCCTGGAGCTGGACACGGTAGACGCGTCCGGCGCGGTCGAAGTCGTTGACGTAGAGCGAGCCGAACGCCGCCTGCAGCGTGCCGAAGACCTGGTCGACGCCGATGCCCAGGGCGCTCGCCTTCTCGCGGTCGAGCCGTACCCGCAGCTGCGGCGAATCGGCGCTGAACAGCGTCCGCACGCCGAGCAGCCGCGGGTCCTTGTTGAGCTCGTCGAGGAGCTCGCGCGTGACCTGAGCGAGCCGCGGCGTCCCTCCCAGGCCGCGGTTCTGGACGTACACCTCGAATCCGCCGGTCGAGCCCAGGCCCTGGATCGGCGGTGGATTGAAGGCGAAGACGAGTGCCTCCTTCATCCCCGCCGTCAGGCCGTAGAAGCGGGCGATGGACGAGTCGATGTCGAGGCCGGCCGCGGTGCGCTCGCTCCACCGCCGGAGCACCACGAACATCGTCGACACCGAGCTCTTGTTGCCGCCGCCGACGAAGTCGATGCCGTTGATGGTGGCGACGTGCTCGACCGCGGCGTCGGCCATGAGCAGTTTCTCGAGCCGCACCGAGTGCTCGTGGGTGCGGCCGAGCGAGGCTCCTTCCGGCAGCAGCGAGGCGACGATGTAGAAGCCTTGGTCCTCGAGCGGGACGAGCGAGCCGGGCACGACGCGGAAGAGGCCGACGACGGCGAGCACGACGCCGGCGAACAACCCGGCGCCGAGCCGCGGATGGCGGAGCATCCACTCGACGGTGCGAACGTAGCGCCCCCGGCCGGCCGCGAAGGCGCGGTTGAAGCGGGCGAAAAAACCGCGCTCCGGCTCCCGGCGCTGGCGCAACACGAGAGCGCAGAGAGCCGGAGTCAAGGTCAGCGCGACGAGCCCCGAGATCGCCACCGAGATCGCAACCGTGATCGCGAACTGCCGGTAGAGCTGTCCGGCGAGGCCGCCCAGGAAGGCCACCGGAACGAAGACGGAGACCAGCACCAGCACGATGGCCACGACCGGAGCGGTGACCTCGTGCATCGACTCGAACGCCGCCGTGCGCGCCGGCAGGTCGCGCTCGGCCATCAGGCGCTCGGTGTTCTCGAGCACGACGATGGCGTCGTCGACGACGATGCCGATCGAAAGTACGAGGCCAAACAGCGTCAGAGTGTTGATCGAGAAGCCGAGGGCGTACATGCCGGCGAAGGTGCCGATCAACGACACCGGCACCGCCAGCATCGGAATGAGCGTGGCACGGAAGCTCTGCAGGAAGAGATAGACGACCAGGAAGACGAGGAGCATCGCCTCGGCGAGCGTCTTCACCACTTCTTCGATCGAGACCTCGACGAAGCGCGTCGTGTCGAAGGGCAGCTGGTACTCGATGCCCGCCGGGAAGTAGCGCGCCAGCTCGGCGACCCGCTCCTGGACGCCGTCGCCGGTGGCGAGCGCATTGGCGCCCGGCTGCAGGAAGACGCCGAGGAAGACCGCTTCGCGCCCGTTCAGCCGCGCTTCGCTGCCGTAGTCGCGGGCGCCGAGCTCGACGCGTGCGATGTCGCCCAGGCGCAGCACGCGCCCGTCGGCGTCGGCGCGAACGACGATGGCGGCGAACTGCTCGGGCGTCTTGAGCCGGTCCTCGGCGTTGACGGTGTAGGTGAGCTGCACCTGGCCGGCGGACGGTTCCTGGCCGATCTTGCCCACCGCGTACTGCGCGTTCTGCTCGCGCACCACGTTCGCGATGTCGCCCACCGTCAGGCCGAATTCCGCCAGCAGCTCGGGCCGCAGCCAGATGCGCATCGCGTAGTCGCGGGCGCCGAAGACGATGACGTTGCCGACGCCGGGCACGCGCTTCAGCGGCTCGACCAGGTTGATCGTCGCGTAATTCGACAGCTGCACCGAGTCGAAGGTGCCGTCCGGCGACACCAGGGTCACCAGCTGAATGAAGTTCGAGCTCTGCTTCTGCACGGTGACGCCGTTGCGGCGCACCTCCTCGGGCAGGCGCGGCTCGGCGAGGCGCACGCGATTGGCGACGTTGACCGCCGCCAGATCGGGGTCGGTGCCGACCTCGAAAGTGACGCTGGTATTGACGACGCCGGCGCTGGTCGAGATCGAGTTGACGTAGAGCATCCCCTCGACGCCGTTGACTTGTTCTTCGATCGGTGCCGCCACGGTCTGCTGCAGCGCCTCCGCCGTCGCGCCCGGATAGACGGCGGTAATGGTCACCACCGGCGGCGCGATCTCGGGGTACTGCGCCACCGGCAGGTTGAAGATCGCCGCCAGGCCGGCCAGCACGATGACGATCGAGACGACGCTGGCGAAGATCGGCCGGCGGATGAAGAAATGGGAGAACATCGCGCCCCCCGGTCAATCCGCGGACGCTGCCGCTTCGACGACGTGGACCGCCGCGCCCGGCCGCACTTTGACCGTACCGTCGACCACCACCCGCTCGCTGGCGGACAGCCCGGACTCGACCACCCACTCGTCGCCGATCCAGTCGCCGACTTCGACCGGCCGCATCTCGGCGCTGCCGTTCGCGTCGACGACGTAGACGAATTTGCCCTGCTGCCCCTGCAGGACCGCGCGCTGCGGCACCAGGATGGCGTCCGGCCGCGTCACGCCGAGCAGGCGCGCGCGCACGAACTGGCCGGGCAGCAACGTGCGACCCGCGTTCGGCACCTCGGCCCGCAGGTCGACGGCGCCCGTCTCGGGATCGATGCGCGAGTCGGAGAAGTTGACGCGGCCGCGCTCGGGGTGGACCGAGCCGTCGCCGAGCACGATCTCGACCTCGAGCTCCGCCGTCGAGGCGGCGACCAGGCGGCCCTCGGCGACGCCGCGGCGCAGCGCGAGCAACGTCACGTCCGCCATGCTGAAGCGCACCCAGATCGGCTCGACACGCGAGATGCGAGTGAGCAGGCTCTCGTCCCCCGGCTCGACCAGGCTGCCCTCGGAGTAAGAGGCGCGGCCCGACAGCCCCGTGATCGGCGCCTCGACGCGGGTGTAGGAGAGGTCGAGCTCGGCGCGATCGAGCTCGGCGCGCACCCGCAACACGCCGGCGCGGGCCTGCTCGCTCTCCGAGACGGCGTCGTCGAAGGCCTTCTGGCTCGTCGCCCGGACGGCGAGCAGCGGCTCGAGGCGAGCGACTTCGCGCTCGGCGCGCGCGCTCCTCGCCTCCGCCTCGGCGACCTGCGCCGCCGCCGCCTGCGCCGCGGCGCGGTACGGCGCGGGATCGATCTCGAAGAGCAGCTGACCCTGGCGCACCGGGCGACCCTCGTCGTAAGCGCGCCGCAGCAGGATGCCCGACACGCGCGCGTGCACCTCGACCTCGCGCGAGCCCTCGACGCGGGCGGTGAATTCGTAGGGCACGGCGACGGTACGCGCCGCGAGCCGCGCCACCGTGACGTCGGGGGGCGGCGGAGCGAAATCCTGCCGCGCGCCGCCCCCTCCGCAGCCGACGAGCACGGCGAGCGAGAGGGCGAGGTACGGGACGAGAATGGGCGGTCGATTCACGGAGTCCTCCGACGAGGCGGGGCGGGACCGGACGAGACGCGATCCCGAGCGACAACGCTCCGCTGCCCGCCGGGATTCCCGGCGGCCGCATCACCCCCGCAGTGGAAACATACGCGACAACGGCTCAGAAGATCTCGGCCACGCAGCAACGCAGGCTGCCGCCCGCCTTCTCGATCTCGGCGAGCGGCACGGAGCGGATCCCGAAGCCCCACGCCTCGAGCGCCGCGCGGTGCTCCGGCGCCAGCGCCGCTTCGGCCCGCGAGCTCATCCACACCTCGTCCTCGGCGAGCGCCATGGCGTTGCCGACGAAGGCGTGCTTCTCCGCCGCGCTCAGCCAGAGGACGCGCTCGCCGTAGACCTCGGCGATCGCCCGCGGCACTTCCCCGTCGACGAACGAACCGGCGTGGACGACGAGCGCACGGCCGGCCAGCACCGCCATGACGACGTTGGTGTGGTACTCCTCCGGCCGCAGGGCGAAGACGAAGGTGAGACGCAAGCCGAAGGCGGCGTGCATCGCGGCCGCGCCGGCACGATCGCAGCGCCCGCTGAGGCCGCAGTAACCGATGCCGCGCCGCCGGTCGACGACCAGCGGGCCGGTGAGCTCGGCGACCAGGTCGCCGCGGCCGGAGAGATCGACGACGTCGTAGCCGAGCCCGACCGTGAAATAACGGCGGATGTCCGCCCGCTCGGCCTCCCGGCGCCGCGTCGGATGGCGCATCCGGCCGACGATCAAGCGGCCGGCTGCGGTGGCGAAGACGTTGTTGGGGAAGACGGCGTCCGGCGTCGCCGGGTCGCCGGCGAACTCCACCACGTCCACGCTGCCGGCGAGCGCGCCGGCGAGGGCGCGGTGCTCGGCGAGCGCGCGCTCCTCGCGCACGTCGTCGACCGCCATGTAGACGTTGTCGGCCTGCGCGTCGGCGTCGAGCCGGAAACCGTCCGGGCGCACCAGCAGCACGCGCGCGGCGGTCGCCCGCGACCACGGCTCGTCCGGCAGCCGGCCCACTGCGGCGCGAAACTCCTCCGGTCGCTCGGCGATCATCGGCTTGGTCCCGGCGCGCCGGCTGCAGCGGCGTTCAACCGGCGCCGCCGCCCCCCGCCTCGGGCTCGGCGCGGAAGGCGGAGCGCAGCCAGTCGCGGTTCAGGCGGGCGATGAAGGTGATCGGGATGCCCTTCGGACAGACCGCCTCGCACTCGCCGTAGTTGGTGCAGCTGCCGAACACCTCCGCCTCGAGCTGGGCGACCATGCGGTCGACGCGGCGCCAGCGCTCGGGCTGCCCCTGCGGCAGCAGAGCGAGGTGGGAGACCTTGGCGGCGGTGAACAGCTGCGCAGCGCCGTTCGGGCACTGCGCGACACAGGCGCCACAGCCGATGCACTGCGCGGCGTCCATCGCCAGCTCGGCGTCGTTCTTCGGCACCGGCAGGCTGTTGCCGTCCGGCGCCGAGCCGGTGTTGACCGAAATGTAGCCGCCGGCCTGCACGATGCGGTCGAAGGCGCTGCGGTCGACCACCAGGTCGCGCAGCACCGGGAACGCTCGCGCCCGCCACGGCTCGAGCGTCAGCTCGTCGCCGTCGCGGTAGTGCCGCATGTGCAGCTGACAGACCGTCGTTCCCTGCTGCGGCCCGTGCGCCACGCCGTCGATGACGAAGCCGCAGCTGCCGCAAATGCCCTCGCGGCAGTCGTGGTCGAAGGCCACCGGCTCTTCGCCCTGCTCGATCAGGCGCTCGTTGAGCACGTCGAGCATCTCGAGGAACGACATGTCGGGGCTGACGTCGGGCACCTCGTAGCGCACCAGCCGCCCGGACGCCCGCGGGCCCGGCTGGCGCCAGATGTGGAGCGCGAGCTTCATCACTTGTAGCTCCTTTGCGCCAGGTGGACGGACTCGAACTCGAGCGCCTCCTTGTGCAGGCGCGGCTCCTCGCCGTCGCCGGCCCACTCCCAGGCTGCGACGTAGCGGAAGCCCTCGTCGTCGCGCAGCGCCTCGCCCTCCGCGGTCCGGTGCTCCTCGCGGAAATGGCCGCCGCACGACTCCTCGCGGTGCAGCGCGTCGCGGCACAGCAGGTCGCCGAGCTCGAGGAAGTCGGCGACACGCCCCGCCTTCTCAAGCGACTGGTTGAGCCCGTCGCCGCCGCCGAGGACGTTGACGTCCGACCAGAACCGCTCGCGCAGGCGCGGGATCTCGTCGAGCGCCTCGCCGAGCCCAGCGGCAGTGCGGCGCATGCCGCACTTCTCCCACAGCAGGCGGCCGAGCTCGCGGTGGAAAGTGTCGACGGTGCGCTTGCCGCGGATCGAGAGCAGCCGCTCGACGCGCTCGCGGACGCCGCGCTCGACGTCGCCGAACGCCGCCGACTCGGGGTCGAGCCTCGTCGCTCCGCCGCTCATCAGCCCGGCGAGGTAGTGCCCGATCGTCGCCGGGAGGACGAAGTAGCCGTCGGCCAGTCCCTGCATCAGCGCCGAGGCGCCGAGGCGGTTGGCGCCGTGGTCCGAGAAGTTGGCCTCGCCGAGGACGAAGAGGCCGGGGATCGTCGACATCAGGTGGTAGTCGACCCACAGGCCGCCCATCGTGTAGTGCACCGCCGGGTAGATGCGCATCGGCGCCGCGTACGGATCCTCGCCGGTGATGCGCTCGTACATCTCGAAGAGGTTGCCGTAGCGCTCCTCGATCTTGGCGCGGCCGAGGCGGCGGATCGCATCGGCGAAATCGAGGTAGACGCCGAGGCCACCCGGCCCGACGCCGCGCCCCTCGTCGCACACCGCCTTGGCGGCGCGCGAGGCGATGTCGCGCGGCACCAGATTGCCGAAGGTCGGATAGCGGCGCTCGAGGTAGTAGTCGCGCTCGCCCTCGGGGATCTCCGCCGCGCGGCGGCTGTCGCCTTTCGACCTCGGCACCCAGATCCGCCCGTCGTTGCGCAGTGACTCCGACATCAGCGTCAGCTTCGACTGGTACTCGCCCGATACCGGGATGCAGGTCGGGTGGATCTGGGTGAAGCAGGGGTTGCCGAACAGCGCGCCGCGCTTGTGGGCGCGCCAGATCGCCGTCGCGTTCGAGCCCTTGGCGTTGGTCGACAGGTAGAAGACGTTGGCGTAGCCGCCGGTGGCGAGCACCACCGCGTGGCCGGCGAACCGGCGCAGCTCGCCGGTGACGAGATCGCGCGCGACGATGCCGACGGCGCGGCCGTCCTCGACCACCAGGTCGAGCATCTCGGTGCGCGGCCACATGCGCACCTTGCCGGCGTCGACCTGCCGCGCCAGAGCCTGGTAGGCGCCGAGCAGAAGCTGCTGGCCGGTCTGGCCTCTCGCGTAGAATGTCCGCGACACCTGGGCGCCACCGAAGGAGCGGTTGTCGAGCAAGCCCCCGTACTCCCTGGCGAAGGGGACACCCTGGGCGGTGGCCTGATCGATGATG
>DASWJT010000065.1:0-6645 GCA_036397015.1 Thermoanaerobaculia bacterium | reverse complement strand
GCGCGTCTCGGGATCGACCTCGGGGCCGAGGCGGGCGAAGAGGCTGGCCTTGGCGCCGTCGGGCGAAGGGAAGCGGCGCACCGCGCCGGCGCGCCGGTCGAGCGCCTCTTCCAGGATGGCGATCGCGGCGAGATTGCTGCGCGCGCTCGTCGTGTCGGCGGCGACGAGGCGACCGTAGAGCTCGACGGCGCGGGCGGCGTCCACGGTCGAACGATACCCGAGGGAGATGTGCGCGGGGCCGGCCGGCTCAGCGCTCGGGCCGGTACCAGTAGCGCTCGGCGAACTCGGTCGCGGCGCTCTTGCGGAAGAGCGTGCACCAGGCGAGAGCCGGCATCGCGGTGAAGTAGTGCCACTCGCCGTGCTCGTCGAACTTCCGGGTGGACGCGACCGTCTTGACCCCGCGCAGGCGGACGAGCCGGCGGCCGTCGCGACGGCCGAGTCGCTTGAGCTGCCAGAGCAGCATCACGTCCTCGGCGTAGAGCCGCGACTCGTCGTAGCCGCCGACGGCGCGGAAGTCCTCGCGACGGCAGAAAACGACACCGGTGTCCATGCCGGTCATCCAGGCGAAGGGGAGCAGGAACGCGAACGAGAGCGTCCGGCCCGGCGTCCAGCGGTCGAGAGTGGCCCCGGTCGCCCCCGCGACCGCCCTGCCGCTCTCGACCGCGGCGTCGACGGCCTCGAAAGTGCGCGGGTGGATGCGTCCGTCGGCGTCGGTGAAGCAGAGGACCTCGCCGCGGGCGGCCGCGGCGCCGCCGTTGCGCGCCGCGGCGATCGCGCGCTTCTCGACGCGCACCACCGTGCAGCCGCGCGCGGCGGCCACCGCTGCGGTGCCGTCGGTCGAGGCGTTGTCGGCGACGACGACCTCGACCGCCTGCGGCCCGCGGGCGTAGGTCGCGCGCGCCGCGTCGACCGAGTCGAGCAGGCGCGGCAGGTAGCGCTCCTCGTTGTAGGCCGGGACGACGAGCGACAGGCGCGGCGGCCGCGAGGTCTCCACCTGCCGAGCTTACGCGCCGGGCCGCCCGCCGGACGAGGGCGCGGCCGTCGAGGGTAGGATCGCGCCGACATGGAACGACGCCCCCCGACCTTCCGTCTGACCCCCGGCAAGCGCGTCCTCTTCCTCACCAAGGACCCCGACCTCGTTCGCCGCCAGCTCGCCGGCGAGCTCGACCTGAGAATGGCGGACCTCGACGTCGCCGACCTGCTCGACGACATCAACACCGACGCCATGACGCCGGCCTGGGTCTGCTTCGACTGGGATCCGCACGAGATCGCGAAGAACGCCTACGCCGGCCTCGTCGTCGCCGGCGAGCGGCTCTTCCCGGAGCGGGCGCTGCTCGACGGCAGCTTCGAGGTCATCGTCTCCGGCTTGCGCAAGGGCGTCGGCTCCTCGCGCGAGACCGCGGCGCAGTGCGAGGCATACTCCGGCATCCGCCTCGCCGTCGCCGCCTCGTTCGCCCCCATCCACGCGCGCAACAACATCAACCTCGGCACCCTGATGGGCGACCACGCCATGCTCGCGCGGCTGCAGCGCGGCGAGGAGATCCCGTTCGCCGAGTTCACGCGTGGCTGCGACGCGATCACCGGGCGCATCATCGAGTGGGGTGGCCTTTTCGCCTTCTCGAAGGCGGTGGCGGAGGGCCGCGAAGATCTGCCGGCGATCGACACGCCGCCCCGCGCCATGACGATGGCGGAGAAGATCCTCTCCTGCCACCTGGTCGGCGACGACGACGGCGTCCACTACGTCAAGCCGGGCGACTCGGTCGTGGTCCGCGTCGACCGCGGCTACTCGCACGAATTCACCACCGCGCAAGTGCACGCCTTTCTCAGCGAGGAGTACGGCCCGGACTACCGCCTCGCGCGGCCGCGCGACTTCGCGGTCTTCGAGGACCACCTCATCTACGCCGACGAAGTGGCGGCGATCCGCCGCTACATGCCGAAGATCGAGATCCTGCGCCAGGTGCAGCGCGAGTTCCAGGCGCACACCGGCGTGCGCGACTTCTCGGCCGTGGACGGCGTCTCCCCGGGCATCTGCCACGAGGTGGCGCGGGTCGAGATGGTCGAGCCGGGCGATTTCGTGCAGGCCACCGACTCGCACACTTGCATGGGCGGCGCCAACAACGCGCTCACCTGGGGCGTCGGCGCCACCGAGTACGCGGCGCTCGCCCACGCCGGCTTCACCATGGTCGAGGTCCCGGAGTCGATCCGCTTCGAGCTCGAGGGGAGGCTGGCGCCGAACGTTACCGCCAAGGACCTGATGCTCCACATCCTCCTCCATTACGCGCGGCCGCAGAAGACGCTCAACCAGGTGATGGAGTTCACCGGCCCCGGCGTCTCGACGCTGTCCATGGACGAGCGGGCCACGCTCGCCAACATGGCGACCGAGTGCTCGGCCCGCAGCGGCATGGTCGTCGCCGACGAAAAGACCTTCGAGTGGCTCGCGGCGTGGCGGCCGGGGGCCGACGTCGAGGCGATGCGGGCGCGCGCCGTGGCGCCCGATCCCGACGCGCTCTACGGCGGCGGCGAGCACGCGATCGATCTCGCGACGATCGAGCCGATGGTCGCCGATCCCGGCGAGCCCGACCGCGGCATCCCGTCCGATCCAACCAACGGCCGGCGGGTCTCCGAGATCGGCGAAGTGAGGATCGACATCGCCTACGCCGGCAGCTGCACCGCCGGCAAGATCGACGACATGCTCTTCTACCACCAGGTGACCAAAGAGGCGGTCGACGCTGGCCTGCGCGTCGCGCCGGGCGTCGAGTTCATCCTGCAGTGCGGCTCGCAGGCGGTCGAGCGCTTCATCCGCGAGCACGGTTTCGCCGAGACCTTCGCGCGGGCCGGCGCGCGCATCATCTCGCCGGGATGCGGCGCCTGCATCGGCTGCGGCCCGGGTGTCTCCGAGGAGGCTGGTCAGGTCACCGTGTCGGCAATCAACCGCAACTACAAGGGGCGCTCCGGCCCCGGCAAGCTCTGGCTGGCGAGCCCGTTGACCGTCGCCGCCTCCGCCTTCACCGGCAAGATCACCGCCTACACGCCGGGGATGTTCGCTCGCCGCCCGGTCGTCGTGTGAGATTCGGGCCGCGGTGGGCTGAACAGCAGCGAATTTCCTTTCTGTCTAGAAGCGAGAAGCTTCCAGTGAAGGAGTGAGTCACTGGCGGCGATTCGCGATCGACGTGGCGCGGGCGAGCCCGGCGGCATGAGTCGCGTGCGGCGATGGAGTCTCGTCGGCGCGCTGGGGCTCGCCCTGGCCGGCGGAGCGAGCGTCGCGGTCGACCTGCTCGTCCGCACCTTTCCGCTCGAGCGGCTGCCGATGTGGGACGCGGCGGGCAACGGGTGGGGCGCGGTCGAGCTGTGGGCAGCGCTCGCCGACGGCCGGCTCGGCGAGCTCGTCCTCCGCCTCAACGCGCAGGACACCTGGCCGTTCGGCTTCTCGCTGCTGCTGCTGCCGTTCGTCGCCGTCGCCGGCGGCTCGTTCGAGTCGGCGGCGCTGCTGCCGGCGCTCGCCTTCGCGCTGGTGCCGGCGCTGCTCGTCTGGCTCGGCCACGAGATCGACGGCGACGGCCGCGGCCTCGCCGCCGGCCTCGTCGCCGGCGTGCTCTGGCTCTCGAGCCCGCTGCCGCGCGCCCTCGCCACCGTCTCCCTGCGCGAGACCACCGGCGCGGCGCTCGGCATCGCCGCCCTCGCCGCCTACCTGCGGGCGCGCCGCCTCGGCGCGCTGGGCGCTTGGCGCGTCACTGGCGCGCTGCTGCTCGGCCTCTCGTGGACAAAGTACAACTACTTTCTGTCAGGGGCGACTGCGCTCGCCTTGCACGCCGTGCTCGAAGCGGCTCCCGAGCGGCGGGGGGTGATCGCCCGCAACCTCCGCGAGCGGATCGTGCGCGGCGGCTGGCGCTCGCCGGCGCGGTGGGTCGCGATCGCGATCGGTGTTGCGGCGATCTCGCTCGCCATCGGGCAGAATCCCGGGATTTTTCTCTATGCATGCCTCGTCGTGGCGACCGCCGCGCTGCTCTCCATTCACTGGAAGTCTCTGGCGCGACCTGGCAGGGCGCTGGGCCGGCTGCCGCCGGCCGCGAGGGGGCTCGTCGAGCTGCTCGTCGTGCCGCTGTGGATCTGGTCGCTCTCGCCGCGCCCGATCCATCCGCGCAGCGTGATCGCCTTCCTGGTCAATCGACCGGGTGACCTCCCAGCGCTCTCGCCCTCGGCGCTCGCCTTCTATCCGCGCTCGCTCTTCGCGCACTACGTGACCCCCGGCGCGCTCGCCGGGGCGATCGTCGCGCTGGCCGCCGTAGGCCTCGTGACGAGCGTTCGCAAGGGTGATCGCTCTCGCGCGCTCGCCCTCGCCGTGGCGGTCGGCGCGATCGCCCTCGAGCTGCATCCGCTGAAGCAGGACCGCTTCCTCGCCACGGTCGCGCCGCTGCTCTTCCTGCTCGCCGCCGTCGTCCTCGCGCGTCTGGTTTCGCGAGCGCTTCCGTACGGCGCTCTCGCGCGACCCATCGTGGCTTCTGCCCTCGCAGGTCTCTCCCTTTGCGCAATCTTCTTCGCGTCCTCGCGAGGCGGTGCGCTCGCCCGCCTCGAGCACGACCACTGCCTGCTGACGGCGCCGCCCGAGCTGCTGCCGGCGCTGACCGCGGTCGCCTTCTGGGCCTCCGCGGGCGAGGCGCGACGAGTCGCCTTCCTCGGCGGTTTCAACGAGCTCTCCGAGAGCGCGGTGCGGTGGGAGACGTGGCGGGGTCACGGCTTTGATCGCGCCTGGGCCGAGCCGCTGCGCGGCCTCGACGGCGGCTCGCGCCCGCAGGAGATCGCGAGCCGGCTCGAGCGCTGGCTCGCGCGCGAGCGGCCGGAACGGCTGGTCGCCCTGACGCCGGCTCCGGGCAGCCGCCGCGCTGCCGACGCCGACTACCGGCGCTACAACGCCTGGCAGGAGACCGCGCTCGCCGAGCTCCGCTCGCGCGGCGGGTGGCGCACGGCCGTCGAACGCCCGTTGCCGCGGCTCGGCCTCGAGCTCGTCGTGCTCGAGCCACTCCCGGCGGCCGCCCCGGATCCGAACTGAGCTGCGCTCAGCGGCCGGCGGCGAAGCGCCAGCGGGCGGAGACGGCGAAGACCTGGCCGCGCGCCGTGAAGCGCGGGCGGCGCGACGGAATGCCGATCTCGGTACCCGGCGCGGCGGCCGCATCGTGATCGTGCAGCGACCAGCCGAAGTCGAACGCGATCCGCGGCAGGTCGTAGCCGCCGCCGAGGGAGTAGACGGTCGCGTCGCCCTGCGGAAAGGCGAAGTCGCGCGTCGCGTCGGGGACCGGCGACGGCTCGTGGGCGACGCCGGCGGCGAGCCGCCAGCCCGAATCGAAGCGGTGCTCGGCGCCCAGACGCAGCGAAGTGGTGTCGTCCCAGTGCCGCTCGTAACCGAGCGGGGCGAACTCGCCGCCGTCGGCGAGCCGCACCGCGGTGCGCTCGAGCGCCGACCAGCGCGCGCGCTCGACGTCGAGCTCGACGCGCGTGCGCTCGCCGATCGCGATCCAGACGCCGGCGGCGACCGACTGCGGCAGGAGGAACTCCTGGGTCACGCCGCGCGTCGAGTAGACAGAGTCGAAGCCGGGTACATCGCCGGGCAGGAAGCCGTCGGGGCGGAAGACGAGATCGCCTTCGCCCTCGAGCTCGATCTCGCTCTCGAGGCGGAGCGCCCAGCCCCAGCGCTCGCCGGCGCGGCGCAGCGCGAGCGCGAAGCCGCTGCCGTCGATCGTCGACTCGGCGTCGGCGGTGAGCGGTACGGTGCCGGCCGCCGACGGGTGAGGGAACTCGCCGAGGACCGTCTCCTGGCGCGTGCCGGTGACGTGGCGCAGCGCCGCGCCGGCGCTCCAGCCGGGGGCGAGGGCCCACGCCGCCGCGACGCGGAACTCGTGCAGCGTCACCTCGCTCTTGCGGCTGGAGCGGCCGAGCGCGAATCCTGCCGGCCACTCGTCGATCGTCCAGTAGGGAGAGTCGACGGCGAGGCCGAGGGCCCAGCGCGCGTCGGGCCGCCGCCAGCCGAGGTAGACGGCGGGCGTGAACTGGATCTCGTGCTCGGAGTCGGCCGTTCCGGAGAGCGCGCTCGAGAACTCGACGTCGGTGGCCGCGAAGTCGAGCCCGGCCTGCAGCACCAGGCCGTCGACGTCGACCAACGCCGCCGGGTCGTAGCGCACCGCCGACGGATCGTCGGCCCGCGCCACCAGCGCGCCCGCCTGGGCCGCGCCCCGGCCGCCGTGCTGGAAGAGGCCGAAGCCGAAGGCGCGGAGCTCGCCGGTCGCGGCGAAGAAAAGCAGCGCGCCGACGAGCGCGAAGGGAGCGCGGGCGCGACGGCGGCGGTCGGGATTCGGCATGGCGCGCAGTCTAGCCCGCGTCGTCTCGCTCTTGGTTCTTTCGCCGCGCGCGCGGGCTTGCTAGAGTCCCGCCGCTGCGAGCCGAAGCGATGATCGTCGAGAAAACGAGCCACGGCGCCCACACCGTCCTGCGCGTCGAGGGCGTGGTGAAGATGGGCGAGAGCGCGCAGTTCCTGGCGCAGACGCTCGACAAGCTGCTCGCCGAGGAGGGCGCCAGCGTCCTCGTCGATCTGGCGCGCATCAACTACATCGATTCGACCGGCATCGGCGAGCTCGTCGGCTACTTCGGCAAGTT
>DASWJT010000064.1:0-35133 GCA_036397015.1 Thermoanaerobaculia bacterium | reverse complement strand
GCCCGGCGAAGGGGCCGGCCAGGATTTGGCCGAGCTCGAGCACGACGACGCCGTCGAGCGGCCGTGGTGCGCCCGGCGAGGCAGCGCTCACGGCCCGGCCGCCACGGCGCGCGCCGCCCCGTCGGCCGGCAGCCCTTCGCGCCCGTAGACGCGGTTGAAGAACGGCACGGCGATCAGCGTCGTGACCACCGCCATCAGCACCAAGATGGTGAAGAGCGTCTGCGAAATGATGCCCCGCTCGTAGGCGATGTTGAGCAGAATCAGCTCCATCAGACCGCGGGCGTTCATCAGCGCGCCGATCGCCACCGCCTCACGCGGAGTCTCGCCGCAGAGGCGGGCGGCGACCCCGCAGGCCAGTCCCTTGCCAGCGATCGCCGCGGCGAGAACGACGAGCGCGACACCCCACATCGCCCACGAGTCGAGCAGCCCGATCGAGGTGTTCAGCCCCGAATTGACGAAGAAGATCGGCAGCAGGAGGACGGTAGTGAGCGGACCGATCCGGGTCTCGAGCCGCGTCTGGAGCTCGCCGCGCGGCATGCAGGCGCCGAGCACGAAAGCGCCGAAAACGGCGTAGATGCCCAACGCGTCCGTCGTGAAGGCGGCGAGCGCGAGCAGCGCGAGCGTCAGCGGCAGCGCCTGCGCATCGCGCTCCGGGCTGGCGCCGAGCCAGGCGTAGAAGCGCGCCAGCAAGCGCCGGCCGCCGAGGAACATGGCGAAGAGGTAGACCGCTCCGCCGCCCACGGCGAGGATGGCGACCCACGGATCGCCGCTGAAGCCCGAGACGACCACGGCGAGCAGACACCATGCGGCGGCGTCGTCGAGCGAGCCGGCGGCGAGCGCCAGCGTGCCGAGCGAGGTGCCCGAGAGCCCCCGCTCGTAAATGATCCGCGCCAGCATCGGGAAGGCGGTGATGGAGAGAGCCGCGCCGAAGAACAGCAGCGCCTGCAACGCCGAGACGCCCGGCGAGAAGAGCGGAAATCGGTCGCGCAGCGCGAGCGCCAGCCCGGCGCCGAGCAGGAACGGCGTCGCGATCCCTGCCCACGAGACCGCGATCGCGCTGCGCAGGCGGTGGCGGATGAGGTCGAGATCGAACTCGAGACCGACGAGGAACATGTAGAGGGCGAGGCCGATCTGCGCCAGCACGTAGATGACCGGCTTGGTCGGCGGCGGGAAGAGCCACTCCTGGGTGCGCGGCGCGACGAGGCCGAGCAGCGACGGGCCGAGCAGCACGCCGGTGATCATCTCGGCCACCACCTGCGGCTGACCGAAGGGGCTCACCAGCCGACCGACCAACCGGCACGCGGCGAGGACCACCGCGAGCTGCAAGAAAACGCGGACCGAGATCTCGAAAGCCGTCATGCGGACGGCGCAGTCTACCGGCTGGCCCCCGCCGATCGAGAGCCGTCGCCGCGGCTGGGCCGCAGCGTCGAGTCCGTCAGCGCCCGGCGAGGAGCAAGCCGAGCCCGAAGGCGAGCGCGTAGAGGGCGAGGCCGAGCCCGGCGATGCGGCGGAAGCGCGCCGTGCCGAGGGCCGCCGCGGCGGCGAGCTTGAACAGCGAGTTGGCGACCAGGCCGACGAGCAGGGCGCGCACCGCCGTCGCCACTGGCGTGCCGGTCGCCGCCAGCCGGTTCATCGAATAGGTGAGCGCGTCGAGGTCGGCCAATCCGAGGATCGCCGCGCCCGAGAGCAGGCCCGAGGCGCCGAAGCGGTCGCGGATCGTCGCCAGCACCGCCAGCACCGCGGCGAAGAACACCGTCATCTGGAGCGCCGCCAGCAGCCGCAGCGGATTCTTCGGCACCAGCTGTTCGCCGACCTCGCCGTCCGCAGCGCCGGCGAAGAGGCCGCGCGCCACGGCGACGGCGCCGAGCGCCACCGGCACCGCCAGCACCGGCAGGAGCGCGAGCGCCAGATCGAAGTGGAGAACGGCCGAAAGCACCGTCACCCGCACCGGGAGCACGGCGGCCGCCGCGAGCACGCCGCCGGCGAGCGGCATCGCCGCGGCTGGGCGCTCGCGGCTCTCGCGCGCGAAGCTGATCGTCACCGCGGTCGACGACACGACGCCGCCGAGCAGCCCGGCCCAGCCGTAGCCGCGGCGGGCGCCGGCGAGACGCAGCGCCAGGTAGCCGGCGAACGACAGGCCGGCGAAGAGCAGGACGATTCCCCACAGCTGGCGCGGCGCGAGGCCGCCGAGCCAGGTGATCGGCTCGTTGGGGAGCAGCGGCAGCACGACGAGCGCCAGCACTGCGAAGCGCGCCGCCGCCTCGAGCTCCTGCGACTGGATCTTGGCCACCGCCGCGTGCATGCGGCTCTTCTCGATCAGCACCAGCGCCGCGCCGGCGAAGACCGCGCTCGCCACCGTCAGCCGCCCGCCGCCGGCGAGCGCGCCGGCGGCGACGACGACGAGGCCGGCGACCTCGGTGGTGGCGTCGATCGTGCCGCGCCAGGCGCTCACCAGGTAGGCGACGGCGACGAGCAGGGCCGCGCCGCCGAGAACGACGGCGGCGAGACGCACGTCGACCGCGATCCACTGGCCGCCGAGCCCGCCGAGCAGACCGAGCAGGAGAAACGTGCGCACGCCACCGAACCGCGTATGGGGCTCGTCGCGCCCGGCCGACCATTCGCGCTCGATGCCGACGGCGAGGCCGCCGAGGGCGGCGACCGCCAAGCGCAGGAGGAGGGCCTGCTCCTCCATCAGCTCGCCCTCGCGTCGACGTCGGCTCGCCGCGCGCGGCGCAGAAGCTCGAGCGCGCCGAGCGCCAGGACTCCGGCCCCGGCGTTGAGCGCCACGTCGCGCAGGTCGTAGTAACGGTTGGGCAGCAGCCCCTGGATCCCCTCGTCGAGCCAACCGACAGCGGCCGTCAGCGCCGCGGCCGCGATCGCCGGCCGCACGGCGTCGAACGCGCCGCCGGCCGCCGCGCGCGCCTCGAGCGCGGCGAGCGCGAGAAGCGCGACGACGCCGTACTCGAGCAGGTGGATGCGTTCCTGGACGACTTCGAAGCGCGAGGCGACGAGGGCGTAAACGGCGGCGCAGCAAGCGAGCGCCGCCCACTCGCGCCAGCCCGCCGCGCGGCGCGCCAGCCCGCCGCCGACGCCCAGCGCGACGACGACGCCCGCCGCAGCGATCGACTTGCGCAGCAGGTTGCGCTCGCGCAGGGCGTCGAGCACGAACTGCAGCGGATAGAGCGAGGCGTAGATCGCCCCCACCGCCGCCGCCGCGGCCGTCCACCAGCGACGCTCGGCGACGCTGCGCAAGCGCATGCGGCGAGCCTAGCAGCCGCCGGCGCTAGTCCATCTGCTTGCGCAGGATCGTCGGGATGTCGTAGTCGTCGACGTTCGACCAGTTGGGCCCGAAGCCGTTGGGATCGTCGGAGCGCGTCGCGCCGGCGAGCACCTTGCGGTAGAAGGGCACGCGCTCGGTCGTCGGCTGCGGCTCGGCCGGCGGCTCCGGCGCCGCGCGCAACGGCTGCGGACCGGCGGCGCGCGACACGACCGCCGGCGCCGTCCGCGCCGGCGCCGCCAAGTCGATCGTCTCGCCCGTATAGCGGAACCCGGTGGCGATGACGGTGACCTTCATTTCGTCCTCGAGGTGCTCGTCGATGACCATGCCGGTGATGATGTTGGCGTCCGGATCGACGGCGCTCTGGATGACGCGCGCCGCCTCGGCGACCTCGTGCAACGCTAGGTCCTTGCCGCCCGAGATGTTGATCAGCACGCCCTTGGCGCCCTCGATCGAGGTCTCCTCGAGGAGCGGCGAAGAGATCGCGCGCTGCGCCGCCTCGAGCGCCCGGTTCTCGCCCTTGGCGATGCCGGTGCCCATCAGCGCCATGCCCATGCCGCTCATGATCGACCTGACGTCGGCGAAGTCGACGTTGACCTCGCCCGGCACGGTGATCAGGTCCGAGATGCCCTGCACCGCCTGGCGCAGCACGTCGTCGGCGATGCGGAAGGCCTCGGCGAGCGGCGTGCCGCGCTCGACGAAGTTCAAGAGCCGCTCGTTGGGAATGGAGATGAGCGTGTCGACGGCGCCGCGCAGCTCCTCGATGCCGCTCTCGGCGTGCGCCATCCGCCGCCGGCCCTCGAAGCCGAACGGTTTGGTCACCACCGCCACGGTGAGGGCGCCGATCTCGGCGGCGAGCGAGGCGAGGATCGGCAGCGCGCCGGTGCCGGTGCCGCCGCCCATGCCGGCGGTGAGGAAGATCATGTCGGCGCCGTCGAGGATCTCGAGGATCTTGTCGGTATCTTCGAGCGCCGCCTTCCTGCCGATTTCGGGATCGGCGCCGGCCCCCAGGCCGCGCGTGATCTGCGCGCCGAGCTGCAGCTTGATGGCCGCCTGGCACTTCGAGAGCGCCTGCACGTCGGTGTTGGCGGCGACGAATTCGATGCCGCGCAGGTTGGCGGCGATCATGCGGTTGACGGCGTTGCCGCCGCCGCCGCCGACGCCGATCACCTTGATCTTCGCCGGCACGATGTCGGGCGTCGCCCGCGGCTTCGCTCCCTTGCGCGGCTGGTCGTGGTCGTCGAACAGGATCATCTGGCTCCTCCCTAAGGGGTTTCGTTGGTAGCGGCTCAGAGCAAGTCCGAGAAGGCGTTTTTCAGGCTGCCCATCCAGCTCTTCATGCGCTGGCCGGCGAAGCGCGCCGGGCGCGTCGATTGCGATTCCGAGACCGCTCCCCACCGCACCATGCCGGCGGCGGTCGTCCACGCCGGCGAGGTGAGCACGTCGACTAGGCCGCCGAGGCCCTGCGGCAGGCCGTAGCGCACGCTCGAGTCGAAGACCTGCGCCGCCAGCTCGAGCAGGCCCTCGAGCTGGGCGCCACCGCCGGTCAGCACGACGCCGCCGCGCAGGTTGCCGTCCCAGCCGCTGCGCGCGAGCTCCTCGCGCAGCAGGACGAGCAGCTCCTCGGCGCGGGGCTGCAGGATCTCGCACACCTCGTGGCGCGGCACGACCCGGGGCGCGCCACCCGCCACCGCCGGCACCGAGATGCCCTCCTCGTCGTCGACCAGCGAGCGCAGGCAGCAGCCGTCCTTGAGCTTGATCTTCTCGGCCTCGGCGTAGGGCGTGCGCAGCACCATGGCGAGGTCGTTGGTGAAATGTCCGGCGCCGACCGGCAGCACCCCCGAGTGACTCGGCTCGCCGTCCTCGTAGAGCGCCCAGCCGGTCGTCCCCGAGCCGACGTCGACCAAGAGCACGCCGAGATCCTTCTCGTCCGGCGTCAGCGCCGCCTCCCCGACCGCCAGCGGCTCGAAGAGCATCTCGGCGACCTCGATGCCGGCGCGGTTGACGCAGGTCAGCAGCGTGCGCGAGCGCGCTGTCTGACCGGTCACCAGGTGCGCCTGCACTTCGAGCCGCGAGCCGAGCATGCCGAGTGGATCGGAGATGCCGCCCTGCTCGTCGACGACGAACTCCTGCGGCAGTGCGTGCAGGATCTCGCGATCCGACGGCAGCGCCGCCGATTGCGCGGCGTCGAGGGCGCGCTGAATGTCCTGGCGCGTGATCTCGCGATCCTTGCGCGCGACCGACACCATGCCGCGCACGTTGATCGAGCGCACGTCGGCGCCGGCGATGCCGACCCAGGCGCGCGCGATCTCGACGCCGGCCATGACCTCGGCTTCCTCGGTCGCCGCCTTGAGCGCCTCGACCGTCGCCTCCAGGTTGACGATGTTGCCGCGCCGGGTGCCGCGGTTGGGCGCCGAGCCGCGGCCGGCGATCGCGAGCTCGCCGCGCGCGTCGCGCTTGGCGATGAGCACCGACACCTTCGAAGAGCCGACGTCGATGCCTACCACGTAGTCGTCCATCTTGGCCATTCTCAAGACCTCTCTGCGATTGGTTGAAAAACGATGCGACGTGAGAAGCGGAGATCCACCTGAGCGATCGCCGCATAGCGGCGCTCGAGCTCGGGCAGGAGCGCGGCGAAGGCCGGCAGGCGCGCGGCGAGCGTGCCGGCGCGCACGGCGAGCGGGTACTTGACGGCGCCGAGGTAGAGGCGGAACTCGTCGTCGCCGAGCACCACCACTTCGGAGAGCGTGCGCCCCCACGCCGGCGCCGCGCGTTCGAGCTCGTCGGCGATGGCGAGCGCACCGCCGAGATCGACCTTGGAGGCGGCGCCGAGGCTGACGATCAGCAGGCCGCCGCCGCCGTACCGCGGCTCCCAGGGCGCGATCGGTCGCCCCGCCTCGTCGAGCACCACCAGGCCCTCCTGCGTGCGCAGGAGGGCGCCCGGCCGGCGCTCGACGAGCTCGACATGCAGCGCGTCGGGCGGGCGCTTCTCGATCTTCGCCGCTGCCACCCACGGATTGCCGAGCACCAGGCGCTCGACTGCCGGCAGCGACAACCGCCAGATGTTCTCGCCGACGAGCGGCGCCACGCTGTGCTCGACCCACTCCAGCTCGACGAAGCGCGCGCCCTCGACCTCGACGCGCGCGAAGGCGAAGGTCGGCGCCGTGAGCAGCCAGGCGACGATCCCGACCGGCGCGCCGAAGAGGAAGACGGCTCTCGCGAGCGGCGCGGCCAGCACCCGCCAGCGGCTGCGCCGCCGCACCCGCACCGCCGCCGGCGGACGCCGGAACGGCAGCACCTTGGCGTCGGCGCCGATCGGCTCGAGCGCCCTCACGCCGCTCTCCCGGAGACGAGCTCGTGCGCCAGCCGGTAGACGTCGCCGGCGCCGAGGGTGAGCAGGACGTCGCCTTCGCCGAGGTCGGCGAGGAGCGCCGTGGCGTCCCGCCACTCGGCGCAGTAGTCGACCCGGCCGTGGCCGGCGGCGCGCGTCGCCGCCGCCACCAGCTCGCCGCTGACGCCGGGAATCGGCTCCTCGCGCGATGCATAGACGTCGGTCACCACGACGCGATCGGCGGCGAGCAGGGCGCGGCCGAACTCGCCCGCCAGATCGCGTGTGCGTGAGTAGAGATGGGGCTGGAAGACGGCGTGGATGGCGCGGCGCGGATAGACCTGGCGCGCGGCGGCGAGCGTCGCCGCCACCTCGGTCGGATGGTGGGCGTAGTCGTCGACCACCTCGGCGCCGTGCCAGGTGCCCAGCCGCTCGAAGCGCCGGTGCACGCCGCCGAAGCCGGCGAGCGCCCTCTCGACGGTCGAGAAGGCGACGCCGAGGGCCAGTCCGACGCCGATCGCGGCGAGCGCGTTGCGCACGTTGTGGAGGCCGGGCAGGGGGATCGACACCCGCCCGAGCTCGCCGCGCGAGCGGTGGCGCACGGCAAAGCGGCTGCCCGCCGGATCGGTCGCGAGCGCCGTGCCGACCAGATCCCAGTCGCCATCGAGCCCGTAGGTGAGCACGCGGCGCTCGGCGAGCTGGGGCACGAGCTCGCGCACGTTGGGGTCGTCGGCGCAGGCGATCACCTGGCCGAAGAACGGCACGCGGCTCGCGAAGGCGTGGAAGGCGTCGCGGATCTCGCCGAGGTCCGCATAGGTGTCCAGGTGGTCGCGGTCGATCGAGGTCACCACCGCCAGGATCGGCGCCAGGGTGAGGAAGCTCCTGTCGAACTCGTCGGCCTCGACCACCATGTAGTCGCTCTGACCGAGCCGGGCGCCGGTGCCGGAGACGCGCAGCCGGCCGCCGACGATGACGGTCGGATCGAGCCCCGCCTCGACGAGGATGGCGCCGACGAGCGAGGTGGTGGTGGTCTTGCCGTGCGTCCCGGCCACTGCGATGCCGTACTTCAAGCGCATCAGCTCGGCGAGCATCTCGGCGCGGCGGACGACCGGGATGCCGCGCTCGCGCGCGGCGCGCACCTCCGGGTTGTCGGCCTCGATCGCCGAGGAGACGACCACGAGGTCGACGCCCTCGAGGTGGTCCGGCGAGTGGCCGCGCGCGACGCGCACGCCGAGCCGCTCGAGGCGCGCGGTCGTTTCGCTCGCGGCGAGGTCGCAGCCGCTCACCTCGAGCTCGTACTGCGCCAGCACCTCGGCGATGCCGCTCATGCCGGCGCCGCCGATGCCGACGAAGTGCGTGCGCCGCAGGCCGGCGAAGCGGTGGAACATCATCGGCGGGCCTCCGCCAGGCGGACGACGCGGTCGGCGATCGCCGCCGCCGCCCCCGGCCGCGCCAGCTGCCGCGCCGCCGCCGCCATCGCCGCGAGGCGCGCCGGGTCGGCGAGGAGGTCGCCGATCGCGGCGCCGAGCGCCGCCGCCGTCGCCGCGCTCTCGTCGACGACGAGCGCCGCGCCGGCGGCGGCGAGGGCGCGGGCGTTGGCGCCCTGGTGCCCGCCGGCGAGCGCGAGGGGCACGAGCAGCGACGGCCTGCCGGCGGCGCAGATCTCGGCCAGGGTGATGGCGCCGGCCCGCGTGACGACGAGCGTCGCGCGCGCCATCGCCGCCGCCACGTCGTCGACGAAGGCGACCACTTCGCGACGCGCGGCGGCGATCCCCGTCGCTTCCCAGGCGGCCGCGGTCTCGGTGAGATTGCGCTCGCCGCACTGATGCAGGACGGTGAGCTCCGGCCGCTCGGCGACGAGCGGCGCGAGCGCCCGCGGCAAGGCGCGATTGAGCCGCTGCGCGCCCTGGCTGCCGCCGAGCACGAGCAGGCGCGGCGGCGCCGCGGCGGCCAACGCCGGCACGGCGAAGAAGTCGGCGCGCACGGGCACGCCGGCGACGAAGCTCGCGCAGCGCAGCTCGAGCGCCGTCTCCGGGTAGGCGACCGCCGCCGCCGTGGCGAGGCGCGACAGCCAGCGGTTGGCAGCGCCGGCGCGCGCGTTGGGTTCGACGAGCAGGACCGGCCGCCGCGCCCAGCGGCCGCCCACCACCGCCGGTACCGAGGCGTAGCCGCCGGTGCCGACGACGACTGCGACGGCCTCGCGTTTCACCCAACCGCGCGCCCGCCGCGCCGAGCGCGCCAGCGTCACCGCCGCGCGCAGCCGCGCCGGCGCCGAGCGGCCGACCACCGGCCGCGCCGCGAGCGGCACGAACTCGACGCCGCGCGCCGCGACGAGGGCGCTCTCCATGCCCGCCGGATTGCCCGCGAAGCTCACGCGCCACCCCCGGCGGGCGAGCTCGTCGCCCACCGCCAGCGCCGGGAAGACATGCCCGCCCGACCCTCCGCCGGAGAGCAGCACGTGCGGAGCGGGAACGGGTGCGCCACGCTCATCCGTCATGTTGCGACACGTTGAGCAGCACGCCGCAGGCCGCCAGCGAGACGACCAGCGACGAGCCGCCGTAGGAGATGAACGGCAACGGAATGCCCTTCGTCGGCAGCAGCGCGAGCGCCACCGAAATGTTGATCAGCGCCTGCAGCGCCAGCATCGAGGCGAAGCCCCAGCCGAGGAAGCGGCCGAAGGGGTCCGGTGCCTTCGAGCCGGCGCGCACGCCGCGCCAGAACAGCAGCGCGAAGAGGACGAGGAGCGCCAGGGCGCCGAGCAGTCCCAGCTCCTCGGCGACGATCGAGAAGATGAAGTCGGAGTGCGGATAGGGCAGGAAGTAGAGCTTCTGCACGCTCTCTCCCGGCCCCAGGCCGGTGACGCCGCCCGAGCCGATGGCGATCAGCGACTGCAGCGCCTGGAAGCCGGAGCCGAGCGGATCGCGCTCCGGATCGAGGAAGGCGAACAGCCGCGCCCGCCGGTAGGGCGCCGCCAGCACGAGCGCCGCGCCGAGCGGCACGAGGATCGCGCCCGCGAGCAGGATCGAGCGCCAGGCGAGGCCGCCCAAGAAGAGCAGCGTCGCCACCGTGGCGACGATCAGCACCGCCGTGCCGAGGTCGGGCTGCAGCACGACCAGGCCGGCGACGGCGCCGGTGGCGACGGCGACCGGCAGCAGCGTCTCGCGGCGGTTGACCGTCGCCGCGCCGCGCTCCTCGCGGTCGGGGCGATAGGCGCGGTCGAGCAGGTAGGCGACGAACGGCACCAGCGCCAGCTTGGCGAGCTCGGCGGGCTGGATCGAGACGCCGGCGACGAACAGCCAACGGCGCGTCGAGTTGAGCTCGGGCCCGAAGAGCACGACGACGAGGAGGACGAGCACGGTCCCGAGCAGCGCCATCACCACGCCGCGGCGCTTGAGCTGGCGATAGTCGACGTGCATGACGACGAACATCGCCCCGAGTCCGACCGCCGCAGCCATCAGCTGGCGGACGAGGAAGGGATTGAAGGCGCGCCCCTGCGCGCGCGCCATCGGCGCCGAGGCCGAGTAGACCATCACCAGACCGAGCAGCACGAGCAGCACGATGACGGTGAACAGCACGCGGTCGAAGGCGAGCTTCCTAGCCATCGCGCCTCCCCGCCGCCGTCGCGCCGGCGACTTCGCGCACCAGGCGCTGGAAGGTGCGGCCGCGGTCGGCGAAATCGCGGAACTGGTCGAAGCTGGCGCAGGCCGGCGACAGCACCACCGACTCGCCGGCGTGCGCGCGCGAGGCCGCCTCCTCGACCGCCGCCGCGAGCGTGCCGCTCGCCACCAGGTCGGCGCTGCCGGCGAGCGCCTGGGCCAGCTCCGGCGCCGCTTCGCCGATCAGGTAGACGCGCTTCGCCTTGCGCCCCACCACCTCGCGCAGGAACCGGAAGTCCGCTCCCTTGTTGCGGCCGCCGAGCACGAGATGAACGCTCGCGTCAGCGAAGCTTTCGAGCGAGCGCGCCGTGGCGGCGACGTTGGTGCCCTTCGAATCGTCGTAGAAAGCGACGCCGTCGCGCTCGCCGACGCGCTCGAGCCGGTGCGGCAGGCCGCGGAAGCCGCGCAGCGACGCCGGGATGGTGGCGCGCGAGACGCCGAGTGCCAGCGCCAGGAGCGCCGCCGCCATGGCGTTCTCGAGGTTGTGCGGGCCGGGCAGGGCGACGTCGGAGGCGCGGAAGAGCTCGCCCTCGCCCCGAGCGTCGCGCTCGCGCACGACGTCGCCGTCGAGCCAGCAGCCGTCGTCGACCGCGCCGCGCCACGAGAACAGACGCCGGCGGCCGGGCACGAGCGTGGCGAAGACCGGCGCATCGTCGGCGTTGAGCACCGCCACGTCGTCGGTCTGCTGGCCGGAGAAGATGCGGCGCTTGGCGGCGAGATAGCCGGCGAGATCGCGGTGGCGATCGAGGTGGTCGGGCGAGAGGTTGAGCAGCGCCGCCGCTCGCGGCCGCAGGTGCCGCAGGCTCTCGAGCTGGAAGCTCGACAGCTCGACGACGAAGAAGCGGCCTGGGGCGCCCTCGACGACGCTCGCCAGCGGCTTGCCGATGTTGCCGCACACCTCGACCGGCAGGCCGGCGCCGGCGACGAGCGCGCCGGTCATCGCCGTCGTCGTCGACTTGCCGTTCGAGCCCGTGATCGCCGCCACCGGTCCGTCGACGACGAGAGCGGCGAGATCGACCTCGCCGAGCACCTCGACGCCGGCCGCGCGCGCCGCGACGAGCAACGGATGCGTGGGCGCGACACCCGGGCTGGCCACGACGAGGTCGACCGCCGGCGGCAGCACGCGCTCGTCGTGGCCGAGGCGCAGCTCGACGGCGGCATCCGTCGCCAGCTCGCCCAAGTCGAGCTCGCTCGCCGCGCGCCGATCCGACGCCACCACCGCGACGCCGTGCCGACGCAGCAGGCGCGCCGCCGCCGTGCCCGAGAGCCCGAGGCCGAGGACGTAGACGCGCCGCCAACGGGAAAGCGGAGAGAGCGGACTCATCGCAGCTTGAGGGTCGATAGCGCGACCAGCGAGAAGAGGATGGCGAGGATCCAGAAGCGCACGATGATCTTGGGCTCGGCCCAGCCCGAGAGCTCGAAGTGGTGGTGCAGCGGCGCCATGCGCAGGACGCGCCGGCCGCGCAGCTTGAACGAGCCGACCTGCACGATCACCGACAGCGCCTCGAGCACGAAGAGGCCGCCGACGACAGCCAGCAGTAGCTCCTGCTTGGTCATCAGCGCCACGATCGTGATGCCGCCGCCCAACGCCAGCGAGCCGACGTCGCCCATGAAGACCTCGGCCGGGTGGGCGTTGAACCACAGGAAGCCGAGCGCGGCGCCGACCAGCGCGCCACAGAAGACCGTCACCTCGCCGACGCCCGGCACCGAGGGGATCTGCAGGTAGCCGGCGACGATGCGGTTGCCGGCGGCGTAGCAGAAGACGGCGTAGGTGCCGGCGGCGATGCCGGCGGCGCCGATCGCCAAGCCGTCGAGACCGTCGGTCAGATTGACCGCGTTCGAGGCGCCGACGAGCACGAAGACGACGAACGGCACGTAGAGCGTGCCCAGATCGACGATCAGGTCCTTGAAGAACGGGAAGGCGAGGGTCGGCGAGAACGGCTGCGCCGCTGGCAGGCGCGGCAGCAGCAGCCCGGCGGCGAGCGCCACCGCCACGAGCGAGAGGAACTTGGCGCGCGCCGTCAGGCCGAGATTGCGGCGGCGGCGCACCTTGAGGATGTCGTCGAGGAAGCCGATGCCGCCGAAGCCGACGGTGACTCCGATCGCCATCCACACGAAGGCGTTCGAGAGGTTGGCCCACAGCAGCGTCGAGGCGAGCCAGGCGAAGAGGATGAGGAGACCGCCCATCGTCGGCGTGCCGGCCTTGACCTGGTGGGTCTGCGGGCCCACCTCGCGGATGTTCTGCCCGATCGCGAGCTGGCGCAGCTTGCTCACGAACCAGGGACCGCAGAGCAGCGACAGCACGAGCGCCGTCACCACCGCCGCCGCGGTGCGAAAAGTCAGGTAGCGCACGACGTTGAACGGCGCGAAGAGCTCGCGGAGCGGGAAGAGCAGGTGGTAGAGCACCGGTCAGCGTCCCGCCGCCGCGGCGGCGCGCTCGACGAGCACGCGCTCGAGCTCCTCGCGGTCCGAGAACGGCAGCCGCCGGTCGCCGACGATCTGCTCGCGCTCGTGGCCCTTGCCGGCCACCAACACCGCCCAGCCCTCGCCGGCGCCGATCGCCACGGCGCGGCGGATCGCCTCGCGGCGGTCGGGAACGACGCGGTAGCGCGTGTTGCCGGAGGCGCGCAGGCCCTCTTCGATGGCGGCGATGATTGCCAGCGGATCCTCGCTGCGCGGATTGTCGGAGGTGACGATCGGCAGCTCGGCGAGCGCGCCCGCCACCCGGCCCATGTGCGCGCGCTTGCCCGGATCGCGATCGCCGCCGCAGCCGAAGACGACGACGACGCGCGTCCCCGCGAGCTCCTTGACGGCGCGGATCGCCGCCTCGAGCGCGGCGTCGGTGTGCGCGTAGTCGACCATCACCGGAAAGCCCTGGCCGACCTCGACCGGCTCCATGCGGCCGGGCAGCGGCCGGGTGCGCGCGATGCCCTCGACGATCGCCGCCGGCGCCAGCTCGAGCGCCTCGCCCACCGCCACCGCCGCGAGCAGGTTGTCGAGGTTGTAGCGGCCGAGCAGCGGCGAGTCGAAGGCGAGCGTCCCGCGCGGCGTCACGATCTCGCCGCGGATGCCGCGCCGGTCGAGCCGCACGTCGGCGGCGGCGACCTCGCCGCCGCGCCCGAAGCCGAGTGCGGCGGGCAGCCGCGCGCGCAGCTCGCGTCCGTGCTCGTCGGCGACATTGACGACAGCGCGGCCACCCGCCTTGAGCTGCTCGAAGAGCTTCGCCTTGGCGGCGAAGTAGTCGTCGAAGCCGGCGTGGAAGTCGAAGTGGTCACGCGACAGGTTGGTGAAGACGGCGACGTCGTACTCGACGCCGGCGACGCGCCCCTGCGCCAGGGCATGCGACGAGACCTCCATCGCCACCGCCGCGGCGCCGGCGCCGCGCAGCTCGACGAGCAGGCGGTAGAGGTCCGACGCCTCGGGCGTCGTGCGCTCGCTCGCCGCGCCGGTGAAGCCGGGAAAGCGCGCGCCGAGCGTGCCGAGCCGCGCACAGGCGACGCCGGCCGCGTCGAGCATCGCGGCGACGAGCTCGACCGTCGTCGACTTGCCGTTGGTGCCGGTGACGCCGACCACGCGCAGCTCGCGATCGGGCCGGCCGTAGAGGCGCGCCGCGAGCGCTGCGAGCAGCGCGCGCGGCGCCGCGGCGACGAGCCAGGGCGCAGCGGCCGCGGGCGTCGCCGCGAGCTCCGCCGGCCGCGCACGATCGGCGACGACAGCGACGGCGCCGCGGGCGAGCGCCTCGCCGGCGAAGGCCGCGCCGTCGTGCCGGGCGCCCCGCCAGGCGACGAACAGATCCCCGGGCGCGACCGCGCGCGAGTCGTGCCGAACGGCGAAGACCTCGGGGTCGGTCCCGAGGTCTCCGGTGAGCGGCAGGCCGCCGACGAGCGAGGAGAGCTTCATCCCCCGGCCCCGGTGTCGAGCTCGAGCAAGACGCGGCCACCGGGCGCGGGCACGGCGCTGCCGGGCGGTGGATTCTGCCGCACCACCACGCCGCGCCCGCGCAGCACCGGAACGAGCTCGAGGCGCGTCGCCACCGCCACCGCCTCGCGCGCCGTGCGCCCGGCGAAATCCGGCAGCGTGCCCGGCGGCGGCGGCTCCGGCGCAGCGACGGGAGCCTCGTCGATGGCGGCGACCTGCCCGCCCTCGCTGCGCTCGCGCTCGGGCTCGGGCTCGAACGGCCAGCGCTCCGGACGCTCGCGATGCGGCCGCACGTGGCGCGCCACCAGGACGCGGCGCGCGATGGCGCCGAAGACGGGCGCCGCCACTTCGCCGCCGTGGTAGCCGCCTTGCGGATCGTCGAGCACGACGACGCCGACGAAGACGGGCTGCGCGACCGGCGCCCAGCCGACGAAACTGGCGACGAACTCGTCGGCAAGGTAGCCGCGGCCGGGCATCGCCTTCTGCGCCGTGCCGGTCTTGCCGGCGACCGAGTAGCCGGGCACCGCCGCCGCCCGTCCGGTGCCGCCCTCGACGGTGACGCCGGCGAGCAGCTCGCGCAGCGTCGCGACGGTGCGCGGCGAGACCGGCTCGCCGCGCACCACCGGCGCCGGATGCGGGCGCGTCGTGCCCTCCGGCGAGCGGATCTCGTCGACGATGTAGGGCTCGACCAGGCGGCCGCCGTTCGCCACCGCCGCGAACGCCGAAGCGAGCTGCAACGGCGTCACCGCGATGCCCTGTCCGAAGGCGATGTAAGCCTTGGCGAGCGCCGGCCAGCGCTCGAGCGGCATGAGCAGGCCCGCGCTCTCGCCCGGCAGATCGACGCCGGTCGCGCGGCCGAAGCCGAAGGCACGGATGGTGTCGTGGAAGTCCTTCGTCGGCACGCGCAGCGCCGTCTTGATGGTACCGACGTTCGAGCTCTTGGCGATGATCTCGCGAAAGGAGAGATTGCCGAACGACTTGTGGTCGGCGATGCGCACGCCGGCGAGCACGATGGCGCCGTGCTCGCAGTCGAAGCGATCGGCAGGCGACACGACGCCCTGCTCGAGTGCCGCCGCCGCGGTCACCATCTTGAAGGTCGAGCCGGGCTCGTAGGCGTCCTGGATCGGCCGATTGCGCAGCGCCGCCTCGTCGGCGTCGCGGAAGGCGTTGGGGTCGAACGTCGGGCGCGAGGCCATCGCCAGCACGGCGCCGGTCGCCGGGTCGAGCAGCACGACGCTGCCGCTCTGGGCGCGCCGCGTCGCTACGGCGCGCTCGAGCTCCTCCTCGGCGATCTGCTGCAGGGCCGAGTCGAGGGTGAGCACGAGGTCGGCGCCGGGCACCGGCTCGGCGGCGGGCAGCCCTGGCGGCAGCGCCGAGCCGCGGCGGGCGTCGCGCAGCACGGTGCGCCGGCCCGGCTTGCCGGCCACCACGCGCTCGTAGTTGGCCTCCAGGCCGGCGAGGCCGTGGTTGTCGGTGCCGACGAAGCCGAGCACCTGCGCGCCGAGCTGCCGCATCGGGTAGTAGCGCTTGCTCTCCTCGAGGAAGTAGACGCCGGGCAGCGCCAGCATCTTCACCGCGCGCGCCACCGGCGGATCGAGCTTGCGCGCGATCCACACGAACTCGCGGTCCTGGCCGAGCGCGCGCTCGAGCCGGACACGATCGACGTCGAGCAGCCGGGCGAGCCGTGCCGCGGTACCGGTGCGGTCGACGATCTCGCGCGGCACGGCGAAGGCGGATTCGACCTCCACCGACACCGCCAGCTCGCGGCCGCGCGCGTCGAAGATCGTGCCGCGCGGTGGATCGAGCTCGATGACTCGCTGCTGCTGGCGCTCGGCGCGGCGCACGAACTCGTCGTGCTGCGCGACCTGCAGGCTCCACAGGCGGGCGCCGATGGCGGCGACCCAGAGAACGAACAGCGCGGCGAGCCAGGCGACCCGGCGCTTCACCGCGTCTCCTCGAGGAAGATCACCTGCTCGACCGCCGGCGGTGCGAGGCCGAGCTCGCGCTCGGCGCGCGCGGCGAGCCGCTCCGGGTGCGCCAGGTGCGCCGCCTCCAGCCGCAGCTGGCGCTCGATCTGCACGAGCTTGTGAGCGCGCTGCTCGAGCGCCTCGACGCGGTAGCCGACGCGCAGCGTCTCGAGCTGCAGCCAGGTGTAGCCGAGCAGCGCCACCGCCAGCGGCACGACCGCAGCGACCACCGCCGCCAGCTCGCGCAGGCGGCGGCGGTCCCGCTGGCGCACGAGATAGGCGTTGACGACCGGACGCCGGACGGCGTAGGCGCCGGGCAAGGGCTCAAAGCCTCCTCGCCGCGCGCAAGCGGGCGGAGCGGGCCCGCGGGTTGGCGGCGATCTCGCCGGCCGAGGGCGTGACCGGCTTGCGCGTGAGCAGCTCGAGCACGCGCGTCTCCGAGCGCGTGCGGCCGGTCACCGGATCGGACTCGCCGCGCGCGAGATCGCGCAGGCGGTTCTTGACGATGCGGTCCTCGAGCGAGTGGTAGGAGATGACCACCAGGCGCCCGTCGCGGTCGAGCAGGTCGACGGCGCAGTCGAGCAACTCGGCGAGCGAATCGAGCTCGCGGTTGACGGCGATGCGCAGCGCCTGGAAGACGCGCGTCGCGGGATCGATGCGTGCCGGCCGCGCGCGTTTGGCGTGGCGCACGACCTCGGCCAGCTCGCCGGTGGTCTCGATCGGCCCGTCACGGCGCGCTGCGACGACGGCGCGGGCGACGCGCCTCGCCTCCGGCTCCTCTCCCAGCTGACGAAAGATCGTCGTCAATTCCGCCTCCGTGCTGCGGTTCAAGAGCTCGGCTGCCGACTCGCCGCTGTCCGCCATGCGCATGTCGAGGGGCCCGTCGCGTCGGAACGAGAAGCCGCGCTCGGCGCGGTCGAGCTGCAGCGACGAGACGCCGAGATCGGCGAGCACGCCCGCCGCGCTCCTGCCCGCCAGGACGTCGCCGAGCGCGGCGAAGTCGCCAGCGTGGATCTCGACGCGGTCGCCGAAGCGCTCGAGGCGCCGCGCGGCGAGCGAGCGCGCCTGCGGATCGCGGTCGATGCCGACGACGCGCGTCGCGCTCGCAGCGTCGAGGATCGCCTCGGCGTGGCCGCCGAGGCCGAGCGTCGCGTCGACATAGAGCCCGCCGCGCTCGACGGCGAGCCAGTCGAGCGCTTCGCGGCGGAGGACCGGCAGATGGACGGCATCCAAGCGCTCACCGAGATCAGATGCCGCGCTCGGCGAGGGCGCGGAAGTCGTCGTCGTCGAACGGGTTCTCGTCGAAGCGGTGCTCGAGGCGCTCGCGGTTCCACACTTCGAGGTGATCGATGTGCGCGCTGACCACGACCTCGCCGGTCATCGCGGCGCGCTCGCGCAGGATCGGCGGCAGGAGCAGCCGCCCCTGCGCGTCGAGGCTCACCTGCGCGCCGAAGTAGTTGACGCGCTCGAGGAAGCGCTGGCGCGTGGGATCGGTCGATGGCATCGCCGCCAGTCGCGCTTCGATCTCCTCCCAGACGGGCAGCGGGTAGACGAGCGCCTTGTCGCCGCGTACCGAGGTGGCGAAGAACTCCGCGCCGTAGCGCTCCTCGAGCAGACGGCGGAACTCCGTCGGCACCTTGAGGCGCCCCTTGTCGTCGATGGTGGCAACCCTGCTCCCCCGGAACATCCTTCGCTCCTGTCAAACCGGTCAGGAATGCGGCGAGTGTAGAGAGAATTTCCACTTTTGTCCATTTTTTCCCACCACTTCGAAACACTCCGGGATCGGCGTGAAATCAGGGCTTCACGGCGGCGGCGCGGGAGGGGATCCGGGAGGCGCCGAGGCCCGCTTCGTTTGCGCTCGGTTTACGCCGAAGGAGGCGGCGCGCCCGCAGCGTCCTCGGGCGCCTCCGCGGGCGTCTGCGGCCGCTCCTCCGGCGCCGCGCCGCGCAGCAGCTCGCGCAGCGGATCGCGCTCCACAGGAGCCACGTCGCGGTAGCCGACGGCGTCCTCGGGCAGGCGCTCGACGACGTAGGCGCTGCGCGCCAGCTCGTCGAGGAATTCGCGGCTCTCGGCCTCGAACCGCACCTCGCGCAGACGGGCGAGGACCTGCTCTCGCACGCTCTCGAGCGGCTTCTGGCCGGCCGGCTCGACCGCGACGAGGTGCAGCACGTGCAGCCCACCGCGCGCCGGCAGCGGGCCGGCGACGCCGCCGGCGGCGAGCTCCCAAACCGCCGCTTCGAGCGTCGCGTCGAGCGTCCCGCGCTCGATCCACTCGTGATCGAGCACCAGCACGTCGCCCTCGCCGGCGCCTGCTTCGGCGACGGCCTCCGCGAGCGATCTTCCGGCGACGAGCGCGTCGCGGATGCGCCGCGCCAGCTCCGCGCGCTCGGCCGGCGGTCGCCCGCCGTCGTCGCGCACCACCGCCTCGCGCACCTGGCGCCGCTCGGGCACGGCGAACTCCTCCGGGTGGTCGCGCCAGTAGCGCGCGACCTCCTCGTCGTCGACCTCGACGTGCGGCGTGACCTCCTTCTGCACCACTTCGGAAAAGAGAATGTTGCGTGCCATGCGGTCGCGGAACTCCGTCATCGTGCCGCCCGAGCGGGAAAGCGCTTCGGCGAGCTCCTCGTCGGACTCGAAGCCGAAGCGACGGCGCGCTTGGTCGACGGCGCGGTCGACCTTGGCGGGCGTCGCCTCGACGTGCAGCTGCTGCGCGCGAGAGAGAATGAGGAGCTCCTCAAAGAGCTCGCGCATCGTGGCTCTGCCGGCCTCGGCGGCGAGACGACGGCGCTCCTCGACCGCGAGCTCCGAGGCGGAGGCGAGCGCCGCGAGCCGCGACTCCCGGCGCTCCTCGTATTCGTGCAGGGTGGCGATGCGGTCGTTGACGCGCAGCACGACGCGGTTGATCTCCTCGCCCGCCGCGGCGGCGCCGACGAGGAGGGCGAGCGCGGGCGCGAGCGCGCTAGCGATTCTCATACGGCCTCGAGACGGGGAATTGCCCGCTGTAGACGAAGGGAAGGTTGCGGTCGAACACCTGCACAGCATACCGGCTCCGCGCCTCGGCGACGAAGCGCTCGAGCGCGCGGTCGGCGCGCGCGCCCACCAGCCGGCGGCGGATCTCGTCGCGCACTTCGTCGAGCGCCGGCACCCTTTCGGGCAGACGCTCGTCGACGCGCAGGAGGTAGAAGCCGGAGGGTGTCGAGAGGATTTCCGACACGCGGCCCGGTGCCAGCCGGAAGGCCGCGTCGGCCAGAGCCGTCGGCAGATCGTCGCGCCCGAGTGCGCCTTGCGCACCGCCCTGCGCGGCGGCCGGGTCGATCGACAACCGCCGCGCCACCACCGCGAAATCGGCGCCCGCGGCGAGCTCGCGGCGCGCGCGCTCGGCCGCCGCCCGCTCCTCGGTGCGGATGACGCGCAGCACGACCTTCTCGGGCTCGCGCAGCTCGTCGGCGTGCGCGGCGAAGTAGGAGACGATCGCGGTTTCCGTGATTGGCGGCGCGGGATCGGAGCGCAACAGGGCCTCGACCGCCTCGGCCGCCGACGGCACCCCGGCCACCAGAGCGCGGTCGCCGGCCAGGCGCACGAGCAACAGCTCGTCGAGGAAGCGGTCGAGCAGGCTCGACAGCGCCTCGCTCTCGAGCGCGCCCCCGGGCTCGCCGAGGTTCGACTGCAGATAGCTGCTGAACCGGGCGTGCGCGATCTCCTCCGCGTCGATGCGCGCGATGACGTCGGGGCCGACGAGGTGCGGCTCGCCGCCGCACGCGAGCGCCGCGCCGAGCAGCACCGCCGCGCACGCTCGGCGCCGCCTCACGGCGCGATCCCCCGCAGCGTCGAGGACGCCGCGTCGAGCACGCTCTCGCCGGCGGCGAGCGGCAGGGTCAGCACGCCCGATGGGCTGAAGCTGGAGCCGCGGCGCTCGGAGACGAAGCGGATGAGCTGGTCGACGTCGACGCGCGAGTCGCGCCGCAGCCGGAAGGTGAGCCGGCCGGCGCCGGCCGAGATCGACTGGATGCGCAGCCGCTCGGCGTCGCGCTTCAGGGCCGCGAGATCGAGCAGCATCTCGACCGCCGCCGGCGGCCGGCCGAAGCGGTCGGCGAGCTCGGCGAGGAGCTCCTCGCGCGGCGCCTCGGCGGCGGCGAGCTTGCGGTAGATCTCGAGGCGCAGGTTCTCGTCGGCGATGTAGCTGCGCGGGATGGCCACCGGCACCGGCAGGTCGAGCGCCGTCGACGGCCCCTCCGCCGCCGCCTCGCCCTTGAGCTCGCGCACCGTCTCCTCGAGCATGCGCAGGTAGGTCTCGATGCCGAGCTCGGCGATGTGCCCGCTCTGCTCGGCGCCGAGGAGATTCCCCGCGCCGCGGATCTCGAGGTCGCGCGCCGCGATGCGGAAGCCGGCGCCGAGCTCGGTGAAGTCGCGCAGCGCCTCGAGCCGCTTGCGCGCGTCGGGCGCCAGCGTGCGGTCGGATGGCACCAGCAGGTAGCAGTAGCCGAGCTCGCGGCTCCGCCCGACGCGGCCGCGCAGCTGGTAGAGCTGGGCCAGCCCGAAGCGGTCGGCGCGGTGCACGATCATGGTGTTGACCGACGGGATGTCGATGCCGTTCTCGATGATGGTCGTGGCCAGCAGCAAGTCGTGCTCGCGCGCCGTGAAGGCGTGCATGCGGCGGTAGAGCTCGTGCTCGTCGAGCTGGCCGTGGCCGACCGTGATGCGCAGCCCGGGCACCAGCTCGCGCAGGTGCACGGCACGCTCCTCGATCGACTCGACGCGGTTGTCGACGTAGTAGACCTGGCCGCCGCGCGAGAGCTCGAACTCGATCGCCTCGCGCACGAGCTCGTCCGAGTACGGCAGCACGGCAGTCTCCACCGCCATGCGGTCCTTGGGCGGCGTCTCGATCACCGAGATGTCGCGCACGCCGGCGAGCGAGAGCTGGAGCGTGCGCGGCAGCGGCGTCGCTGTCATCGCCAGCACGTGGACGTCGCGCTTGAACTGCTTCAGGCGCTCCTTCTGGGCGACGCCGAAGCGCTGCTCCTCGTCGACGACGAGCAGCCCGAGGCGCCGGAAGCCGATGTCGCGCGAGAGCACGCGGTGGGTGCCGATCAGAATGTCGATCTTGCCCTGCGCGACGCGCTCCCTGAGCTCGGCCAGGTCCTTGCCGGTGCGCAGCCGCGAGATGCGCTCGACGATGACGGCGAAGCCTTCGAAGCGCTCGGCGAAGGTCTCGAGGTGTTGGTCGGCGAGGATCGTCGTCGGCGCCAGCACCGCCACCTGGTAGCCGGAGTCGACGGCGCGAAAAGCCGCCCGCATCGCCACTTCGGTCTTGCCGAAGCCGACGTCGCCGACGAGCAGGCGATCCATCGGCCGGCTCTTCTCGAGGTCGGCGAGGATGGTGGCGATCGCCTCGGCCTGGTCCGGCGTCTCCTCGTAGGGGAAGGCCGCGGCGAACTGGCGCTCGAGATCGGTGTCGCCGGCGAGGATTGGCGCGCGCGCCAGCTGGCGCTCGGCGTAGAGCTTGAGCAGCTCGTCGGCCATCTCCTCGAGCGCGCGCTTGACCCGCGATTTGGTGCGGTTCCACGACGTGCCGCCGAGCTGGTCGAGGCGCGGCGCGATGCCTTCAATGCCGCCGTACTTCTGCACCAGATGCAGGCGATCGATGGGCACGAAGAGCCGCCTGGCGCCGGCGTAGGCGATCTCGACCGCCTCGCTCTCGGGCGCCGCCGGCGGCGCGCCGCCGCGCAGGATCGGCGGCAGCTCGACCTCGGGGGCCGCGGCGGCCACCGTGCGTAGCCCGACGAACTGGCCGATGCCGTGATCGGCGTGCACGACGTAGTCGCCGAGACGCAGGTCGCGCAGGCCGGAGACGAAGGGGCCGAACCTGCTGCGCGCCCGCCGCGTCTCGCCGCGCGCGCGCGTCAGCAGCTGCGCCTCGCCGTAGATCACGGCGCCCGCGGCCGGCAGCCGGAAGCCGCGCTCGAGCTCGCCGGCGACGAGCTCGACGCCGCGCGCGTCGGGCGCGACGCCGCGCGCCGCGAGCAGCTCGCCCAGGGCGGCGAAGCGCTCCTCGGCGGCGACCAGCAGCACGCGCTCGCCGCGCCAGCGCGCCCCCGCAACCTCCTGCGGAAAGCGGGGCAGCTGGCCGTGGAAGAGCTCGCTCGGGGCGGCTCCGAAATCGACGGCGTCGCGCCCGGCGAGCGGCTCGACCAGCCACTCGGCGCGGGCGAGCAGCGCGCGCACCGCCGCGACGGGGTGCTCGACGAGCTCCGGCGCCACGGCGAAGCGGCCGTGCGCGCGCCGCGCGGCGAGCTCGTCGGCGAGACGCGCCGCGTGCTGCTCGACCTCCGCCGCCACCGCTCCCGGGTCGTAGACGGCGACGAGCGCGCCGGGCATCACCTCGGCGAGTGTCCGCGTCGCCGGCTCGGCGAGCGGCAGGAAGTTCTCCCAGCCGGGGAAACCCCGCCCCTCCTCGAGCGCCGCGACGAGCTCCGCGCTCTCGCCCTCGTCGCTCTCGTCGACGAGCGCCATCAGCGCTCGTGCCAGACGGCGCGCCGCTCCGGCGTCGGCGGGGAAGAGCGCCAGGGGCAGGACGCGCGCCGTCGCGAGCTCCTCCGCCGAGCGCTGCGTCTCGACATCGAACTGCCGCAGGCTCTCGATCTCGTCGCCGAAGCGGTCGAGCCGCACGGGAGCGCTCTCGCCCGCCGGCCACAGATCGACGACCTCGCCGCGCACCGCGAAATCGCCCGGCTCGTCGACGAGATCGACGCGCCGATAACCGAGGGCGGCGAGTCGGTGCGCCAGCTCGTCGGCGTCGATCTCGCCGCCGCGCACGAGCTCGATCCCGGCCAAGCGCGCCGGCTCGGGCAACCGCCGGAAGAGCGCGCGCGGCGTCGCCACCAGCGACGTGGCCACGCCGGCCGCCGCCCGCGCGAGTGCCACCACCTCCTCGGCGCGCACGCCGAGGGAGGCATCGATCTCCTGGTACGGCGAGAGCGACGGGGCCGGGAAGTGAACCGTCGTCTCACTGCCCGCGACGAGGCGCGCTCCCTCGAGCCAGGCACGCGCCTCCGACTCGTGCGGCACGACGACGAGCAGCGGCCGCCCGAGCTCGGCCCGCAGCTGCTCGCCGACCCACGCCGCCGCGCCCGGGGGAAGTCGCGTGGCGACGCCGCGGCCGCGCGCGACCGCCGTCGAGAGGGCGCGGAACGGAACGCTCCCGGCGAGGGCACGGGCGATCTCGACCAGGGGCGGCGCCGCGTCCATCCGGCGGAGTCTACGCACTCGCCGGCCGGCCGCGCTGCGTTTGCTAGGCTGGCCGCCGCCTCGCCGGGGTCGCCGTGACGTCCACTGCCACCGCTTCGACTGCCGGCCTCGATCTGCTCATTCGCCTCGGCCGCGCCCTCCACGAGACCGGCTATCCAACGCCGCAGCTCGAGGAGGCGCTCGGCCGCGTCGCGGCACGCCTCGGGCTCGCTGCGCAGTTTTTCTCCACACCGACCTCGCTCTTCTTCGCCTTCGGCGAGGGCGCCGAGCAGCGCACGCACCTCGAGCGCGTCGAGCCGGCGAGCGTCGACCTCGGCCGGCTCGCCGCCCTCGCCGACCTGCTCGACCGCATCGCCGACGGCGCCCTCGCACCGGCCGCCGCCCTCGAGCAGGTGGCCGCGATGGCGAAACGGCCGGCGCCCTATCCGGCGTGGCTCGTACATCTTTCGTGGGGCGTCTCCTCGGGCGCGACGGCGGTCTTCCTGGGCGGCGGGCCGCGCGAGATCGCGGTAGGCGCCGCGCTCGGGCTCACGACCGGCGTGCTCGCGCGGCAACTCGAGCGGCGGCGGCGGAGCTCGCGGCTGCTCGAGCCGCTCGCCGCCGCCCTCGCCGCCTTCCTCGCCACCGGTGCCGCCGTCGCCTGGCCGCCGCTCTCGATCTATGTCGCGACGCTCGCCGGCATCATCGTCCTGATCCCGGGATTCACCTTGACCGTGGCGCTCTCCGAGCTCGCGCTGCGCCACCTGTCGGCCGGCACGGCGCGCTTCGCGAGCGCCCTCGTCGTCTTTCTGACGCTCACCTTCGGCACCGCCCTCGGCAGCCGCCTCGGCGAGCTCGCCTTCGGCGCCGCCGCCGTCGTCGTCCCGTCGAGCGCTCCCCCGTGGACCGAGCTCGTCGCCCTCGCCGTGGCGCCGCTCGCGCTCACCGTGCTCTTCCGCGCCCCGCTCTCGGCGGCGCCGTGGGTCCTGCTCATCGGCGTCGTCGGCTACCAGGGCGGACGTCTCGGCGCCGTCTGGCTCTCACCCGAGCTCGGCACCTTCCTCGGCGCTCTCGCCATCGGGCTCGCGAGCAGCTTCTACGAGCGCCGCACCGGCCGCCCCTCGACGCTGCCGCTGGTGCCCGCGATCCTGCTCCTCGTCCCCGGCGCGATCGGTTATCGCAGCCTCGCCTCGCTGCTCGAGCGCGACGTCGTGCTCGGCGTCGAGGCCGCCTTCCGCATGCTGCTCATCGCCGTCTCCCTGGTCGCCGGCCTGCTGCTGGCGAGCGCGCTGGCCCCCGAGCGGCGGCGCGGCTGAGACCGGCACCGGCGCCCAGCGGTCGGCGACGCGGACGGCGCCCCAGGCGAGCAGCATGCCGAGGTAGGCGTCGACCGCGTAGTGCCAGCCGGTGAGGAGCGAGCCGACGAAGGTGAGCGCGGTCGCGACGGCGAAGACGGGCCACAGCCGCGGCGCGTGGCGGCGAGCCCACAGCGTGAACATGAAGTGCGCCCCGACGTGGACCGAGGGCAGCGCCGCCACGGCGAGGAACGGGTTGATTTCGAGCGCCGCGCCGGAGCCGCGCGCGGCGAGCACCTGCGCGTAGGTCGTCCACAGACTCTGCTGGATCAGCCGCGCCCCGGGCATCGACTCGCGCACCGCGTCGAAGACCTCGGGCACGAAGTAGCACGGGCCCAGCGCGGGCAGCGCGACGTAGACCCACGCCGCGCCGAGCCAGAGCAGGACGCAGGCGAGGGCGAAGTGCACACGCCTCTCGCGGACGGGATCGAGGAGAACGTACGCCTGCGTGACCACGATCGTCGTCAGCCAGAGGAGGTACCAGTAGTCGATCCAGGCGACGAGCGGCGTGCCGGCGAAGAGCTCGACGGCGAAGATCGAGGGCGAGACCCCGAAGTGAAGGAAGCGGTCGAGCGCCCACAGCTCGCCGTCCCACAGCGCCGGGTTGGTGAGCGGCACGGCGATCTTGAGCCCGAAGTAGACGCAGCTCATCACGGCGAGAGCCAGCCACGCGCGCCCGAACGCGACGAGCGAGCTCCCCGTCACGAAGCCGCGGACCCAGCCGACCAGCGACCGCCGGCCGAGCAGGTGGGCCGCCGCCTGGAGCACGGCCCCGGCGAGCAGCACGCCCGGCCATCGCGCCAGCATGGTGCCGACCAGGATCTCGACCGTGCCCCGGCCCAGCCGCACGCCGTGCCAACGCAGAAAGACGATGGCGACCGCCGCGGTCGCCAACACGACGACTTCGAGCCGCGCCGTCGCGAACATGGCGCGGCGGATCACGTCGAGGACGCTCGCGGAGGCGCCGCGACCGCTCCCCGATTCGCCTCTGCCAGCGGCTCGCAACGGTCGGCGGCGGCGAGCGCGGCGATCGCGAGCAGCGCTCCGAGGTAGCCGTCGACCGCGTAGTGCCAGCCGCTCGCCAGCGAGGCGAGGAAGGTGAGCGCCGCGGCGGCGGCGAGCGGCACGAAGAGCCGCCGGGCGTGGCGCCGCGCCCACAGCGCGAAGAGCACTTGCGCGCCGACGTGCAGGCTGGGCAGCGCGCCGACGCCCAGGTAGGGATTGAACTGCTTCAAGCTGCCGTCGCGCCCGGCGACGAGCCGCGCGTAGTTCTCCCACAGCGTCGCCTGCGCCGCGGCGGCGCGCGGCATCTCGGTCCGCACCTCGCGGAAGAGCTCCTCGAAGGCGTAGCAGGGGCCGATCGCCGGGAGAGCGAAATAGAGCGCGGCGCCGGTGATCCACAGCGCGGCGCAGGCGAAGGCGAAGTGGCGCCTGAGATCGAGCCGCGGGTGCAGGAAGACGTAGGCGAGCATGCCGGTCACCGTCGTCAGCCAGAGCGCATACCAGCGGTCGAGCCAGCCCGCCACCGGCGTCCCCGCCACCAGCTCGGCGGCGAAGATCGACGGCGAGAGGCCGAAGTGCACGAAGCGGTCGAGCTGCCAGAGCGTCGGATCGAGCACGCTCCAGCGCAGCAGCGGCACCGAGACCTTGAGCCAGGAGTAGGTGTAGGTCATCGCCATGGTCGCCAGCCAGACGCGCAGCCAGACGACCAGTGAGGCGGGCGTGGCGACGGCGCGCAACCACTCTCCCGGCCACTCGCGGCGGAGCGCGAGCACGACGGCGTGCAGAACGAGCCCGATCGCCAGCGCGCGCGGCAGCTGTGCGAGCATCGGCCCGGCCATGAACTCCACGGTGCGCCAGTCCATGCGCAGGCCGCGCCAGCGCAGGTAGGCGACGGCGGTGAGCGTCGCCCCGTAGGTGAAGAGCTCGAACGGGAGCGGCCGCAACAGCGCGCGCCGGATCAGGGGGCACCTCCCGTCGCCGCCTCGGCGCCGCTCTCGGGCGCCTCGGTCGAGCTCGCCGGAGGGTTCTCGCCTGCCGCCGGTTCGAGGCGGTCGGCGACCCGAACCGCGGCCCAGGCGAGCAGGGCCCCGACGTAGCCGTCGACGGCGTAATGCCAGGCGGTGGCGAGCGAGCCGAAGAAGACGAGGACCGCGGCGAGGATCCACACTCGGTACCAGCGCCGCGCATGGCGCTTCGCCCACAGCGCGAAGAAGACGTAGGCGCCGACGTGCAGGCTCGGCATCGCCGCCACGCCGAGGGCCGGCGACAGGAGCAGCATCGTCCGTCCCTCGCTCGCGGCGAGGTTTCGGTACTGCACCCAGAGCGCCGCCTGCGTGTTGGCGACGAGCGGCATCTGCTCGCGCACCGGCGCCAGGAAGTCCTCCGACCAGAAGCAGGGGCCGACCGCGGGAACCAGAAAGTAGATCCAGGAACCGGCGACCCACAGCATCGCGACTCCGAGGGCGAAGTGGCGCCGCTCGCTGTCGCCGGTCGCGGCATAGACGTACGCCGTCCACACCGGAATGACGATGATCCAGTACGCGTAGTAGCGGTCGATGGCCCACGCCAGAGGCGTGTTCGCCACCAGTTCGATGGCGAACACCGTCGGCGAGACGCCCACGTGCAGCCAGCGATCGATCCGCCAGATCTCGGCGTCGAACAGATCCAGGCGCAGCAGGGGAATCGACACCTTGAGCCACAGGTAGGCGTAGATGTACGCCACGAAGGCCGCGACGAGACGAAGCCACTCGACGAGCCAGCGCGGACGGGCGACCGAGCGCAGGTAGGCGCCGACCGGCTCGCCGACGATCCACGTCGCGATCGCCCGCAGCGCAACGCCGACCACCAGCATCAGCGGAATCCGGTGGGCGAGCTCTCCGATCGTGAACGCGATGGTGTTCCAGCCGTAGTCGAGCTCGTAGGAACGCAGGAACGCGATCGCCACGGCCGCCGCGCCGAACGACACGATCTCGAAAGGATGGAGGCGAATGGCCGAGATCCTCTCGCGCCTGCGGCGCGGCACATTGCTCGCGCTCATCACTGCTCGCCTTCAGCGCCACCGGCCGTCGCCCGCGCGGCCGGTTCGAGCCGCTCGGCGGCGCGGAATGCCAGCCAGGCGAGCAGCGCCCCGACGTAGCCGTCGATCGCGTAGTGCCAGCCGGTCGCCAGCGAACCGAAGAAGACGAGCGCCGAGGCGACGATCCACGGCCGGTACCAACGGCGGGCGTAGCGTCGAGACCAGAGAGTGAAATAGACGAACGCGGCGACGTGCAGGCTGGGCAGCGCCGCCACGCCGAGGGCGGGGGAGAACACGCGTAGAACGCCGCCGCGGCTCTCGAGCATGCCGCGGTACTGCTGCCACAGGTTCCACTGCGTGCCGGCGGCGAGCGGCATCTGCTCCTGGATCGGCGCCACGATGTCGGGCGACCAGTAGCACGGGCCGACCGCCGGCACGGCGTAGTAGATCCACGCGCCGGCAATCCACATCAGCGAAGCGCCGAAGGCGAAGTTGCGACGCGCGTCGTCGCGCGTCCAGGCGTAGACGTAGGCGGTCCACAACGGCACCACGTAGAGCCAGTACCCGTAGTAGCGGTCGACCCACCACGCCAGCGGCGTGCCGGCGACCAGCTCGATCGCGAGCACCGTCGGCGAGACGCCGAAGTGCAGGAAGCGGTCGAGCCGCCAGAGCTCGAAGTCGAAGATGTCGGTGCGCAGCAGCGGCACCGACACCTTGAGCCAGGTGTAGGCGTAGATATAGCCGACGAAGCCACCGATGACGCGCAGCCAGAGCACGAACCAGGGCCAGCTCGCCACCGCGCGCCGGTAGGGCCGCACTGGCGAGCCGGTCAGGCGCTCGGCCAGCGCGCGCAGCGCCACGCCCAGCACCAGCATCATCGGCAGTGTCCACAGCACCGAGACGAAGGTGTGCGAGATCGTGTTCCAGCCGTAGTGCAGGCCGCGCGAGCGCAGGAAGAGAAGGGTGACCAGGGCGCCGCCGTAGGTCAGAACCTCGAAGCGGTACGGCCGCGCGCCGGCGAGCCGCTGGTGCCACGGCCGGCGCGCCTCGGACGCCATCACTCGAGCTCGACGAGCGGATCCCCGCCTTCGACCGCCTGGCCGGCGGCGACGTGGAGCTTGCGCACCGTGCCGGCGCGCTCGGCCTGGATCTCGTTCTGCATCTTCATCGCCTCGAGCACGACGAGCGGCGCGCCGGCCTCGACGGCTTCGCCCTCGGCGACGGACACCGTGACGACGCGGCCCGGCATGTAGGCGGAGATCACTTGCCTGCCCTTGCGTCCGGAGTCGCCGTGCGCCTCCTCGGCGAGGTGGGTGAGCGGATCGACGAGCTCGACGCGGTGGCTGCGCCCGCGCCAGCCGACGCGCCAGGCGCCGCCGGGCAACCGGAAGACCGCGGTCTCGTGGCTCTCGGCGTTGACGAGCAGGCTGCGCACGAACGGCCCCAGCGCGCGGCTCTCGACGCGATGCTCCCGCTCGCCGACGCGGATGCGGTAGCAGGTGCCGTCGCGCTCGACCGAGACGCGCTCGACCCGCTCGCCGCTGCGCGCGATCAGCTCCACCTCGTGCTCCTCAGCGCCGCGCGCCGGGCGGCGCCGGTCCACGCCGCGCGATGCGGCGCGCCGTTCGGCTGCGCCGCGGTGCGCTGGGCGCGATCGAAGTGCTCGATGGCGGCGGCCAAGATCGGTACGTCCGAGCCGGCGCCGCGCTCCGGCGGCACCAGCTCGCCGGCGGCCAGCTTGCGATCCAGCCAGTGGATGTCGAACTCGCCGCGCCGGAACTCGTCGTCGGCGAGCAGCGCCTCGAACAGCGGTGCGTTGGTGCGAATGCCCTCGACCCTCAGCTCGTCGAGAGCGCGACCGAGGCGACGCAGGGCCTCCGCCCGGTCCCGCCCCCAGACGATCAGCTTGGCGAGCATCGGATCGTAGTCGATCGGCACCTCGCAGCCGCCGTAGACGCCCGCGTCGTTGCGCACGCCCGGGCCCTGCGGCAGGCGCAGCCAGGCGATGCGTCCCGGCGACGGCGCGAAGCGGTTGTAGGGATCCTCGGCGTAGAGCCGCACCTCGACGGCGTGGCCGAGGGGCTCGACGCCGTCGAACTCGGGCCCCAGCGGCTCGCCCTGGGCGATGCGCAGCTGGGCGACGACCAGGTCGAGGCCGGTCACCATCTCGGTCACCGGATGCTCGACCTGGAGGCGCGTGTTCATCTCCAGGAAATAGAACTCCCCCGAGCGCGCGAGCAGGAACTCGCAGGTGCCGGCGTTCGAGTAGCCGACCGCCCTCGCCGCCGCCACCGCGGCCTCGCCCATCCGCCGCCGGAGCTCGGGCGAGACCGCCGTCGACGGCGCCTCCTCGACCACCTTCTGGTGGCGCCGCTGCAGCGAGCACTCGCGCTCGCCGAGCGAGACGACCTTGCCGTCGAGGTCGCCGAGCAGCTGGATCTCGACGTGGCGCGGCTCGACGACGAACTTCTCGAGGAAGACCGCGTCGTCGCCGAAGGCCGATCGTGCCTCGGCGCGCGCCAGGCGGAACGCCTCGCCGAGCTCGCGCTCGCCGCGCACGACGCGCATGCCCTTGCCGCCGCCACCGGCCGAGGCCTTGAGGATCACCGGATAGCCCGCGCGCGCCGCCGCTTCGCGCGCCGCGTCGAGGTCGTCGAGCGCCCCCGCGGAGCCGGGCACCACCGGCACGCCGGCGTCTATCATCCGTCGCCGTGCCTCGGTCTTCGAGCCCAACGCCGCGATCGCCTCGGGCGAGGGGCCGACGAAGACGACGCCGCGCTCGCGGCAGAGCGCCGAGAGCTCGGCGCGCTCGGCGAGGAAGCCGTAGCCCGGGTGGATGGCGTCGGCGCCGATCTCGACGGCGAGCTCGACGATGGCCTCCATCCTGAGGTAGCTCTCGGCCGAGGGCGGCGCTCCGATGCGGTGGGCCTCGTCGGCGGAGAGCACGGCGAGCGACTCGCGGTCGGCGTCGGAGTAGATCACGGCACCGCGGATATCGAGCTCGCGCAGGGCGCGCAGGATGCGTACGGCGATCTCGCCGCGGTTGGCGATCAGGACCTTGCGGAATCGGCGCCGCTCGACCTCGGGCATGCGGCCGGCGATGCTAGCACCGGGCTTTCTCTCGGCTCGGTCTCGCCCCTCTCCACCGGCTCGAAACGATCCGCGATGCGGATGGCCAGCCAGGCGAGGAGCGCGCCGGCGTAGCCGTCGACGGCGTAGTGCCAGCCGGTGGCGAGCGAGCCGCAGAAGATGACGCCGGTGGCGAGCCACCAGAAGAGCTGCCAGCGCCGCGCGTGGCGGCGCGACCAGAGCGCGAACAGAACGTAGGCGCCGACGTGCAGGCTGGGCATCGCCGCGACGCCGAACATCGGCTGGAAGTGGTCGGGCTGAGCGCCGCGGCTGCGCACCATGCCGAGGTAGTTCTGCCACAGCGCCCGCTGCGTGCCGACCGCCGTCGGCATGTCGGCGGCGACCGGCGCCATGACGTCGGGCGAGGCGTAGCACGGTCCCACCGCCGGCAGCGCGAAATACATCCAGGCGCCGAGCGTCCACAGCGCCGCGCTCGCCAGCGCCAGGTGCCGGCGCGGCGCCGCTTCGCGCCAGCAGAAGACGTAGGCGAAGACGAGCGGGACGGACGGGATCCACAGCCCGTAGAGGACGTCGATGGCGCGCGCCAGCGGCGTGCCGGCGGCGAGCTCGATCGCCAGCACGGTCGGCGAGACGCCGAAGTGGAGCAGTCGGTCGAGCCGCCAGAGCTCGCCGTCCCACAGCCGCGCGTTGACGAGCGGAATCGACACCTTGAGCCACATGTAGGCGTAGATCTGCACCGCCACCATCAGCCACAGCCGCGCCCATCCGAGAGCCCACCGTCCGCTCGCGATGCCGCGCAGGTAATCGCGCCACCGCTCGCCGCCGAGCCGCGCGGCGACGAGATTGAGCGCCAGGCCGACGGCGAGCAGCCGCGGCAGCGCCGCGAGCAGCGCCGGGAAGGTGTGCGCCACCGTGTTCCAGCCGTAGTCGAGGCCGCGCGCGCGCAGCAGGGCGATCGTCGCCACGGCGCCGCCCACGGTCCACAGCTCGAACGGAGCGGGGCGCGCGGCGCGGGCCGCCGCGGCGAGCGACGGCCAGCGGCTCACGCCGCCGCCCGCCGCGGCGCCGGCCACGCCGCCAGCGCAAGCAGCGCGGCAGCGCCGGCGAGGCTCGTCGCGAGCGCCAGCCGGAGCGGCCGGCGCGGGATCCACAGCCGCACCTCGTGCCGCCCCGGCGGCAGCTCGAGAGCGAGGCGGGTGGCCTGCGCGATGGTCGGCGTCGCCGGCCGGCCGTCGATCGTCGCCCGCCAGAGGGGAAGGTAGGCGCGGCGCAGCACGAGGACGCCGCCCGCCTCCGACGTCGCGACGAGCTCGACGCGCTCGCGCTCGTCGCGCGCGAGCTCGACCGTTCCCGGCGGCGCGGCGCGCACCGCTCCGGCTCCGGCCACCACCGCGGTGCGGGCCGGATCGAACCCCGGCGCCGCGAGCGCCGCGAGCGCCGCGCCGAGGTGCGGCGCCGGCACGACCTCGCCCGCCAGCACGGCCGGCGGCAGCGTCGGCTCGACGGCGTAGATCCGGAGAGCACGTGCGCCGCGCGCCGGCGGCACCTCGGCCACGAGCCGCGCGCCGACGAGCGCCTCGTCGGCGAGCGGGCGCGGGAGGAGGAGCCGCTCGACGCCCGTCGCGGCGAGCAGCGCGACGCGCTCCCGGTCGCCGGCGCGGCGCATCCACTGCGCGGCGGCGTGCAGCGTGAAGTGCGACAGCCCCTCGGGCGACGGATCGAGCTCGAAGCGCCGGCCGGCGAGCCGCGCGCTGCCGCCGTAGAGCTCGGCGTGCGCCGCGCGCGAGAGCGCCAGATAGCCGGCGACGCCGTCCTCGTCGCGCCCGGTCGCCCGCGCCGCTCCCGCCGCGCCGAACAGGCCATCGTAGCCGCCGTGGACCAGCGGCGCCGCCGCCGGCAGCCGCGCGGCGAGCGGCGGCGGCGTGCGATAGCGCGCCGCCTCGTCGGTGAGCACGAGCGGCGCGAGCAGGGCGAGCTGCGTCGCGGCGTGCAGGCCGACGAGCGCCGCAGCCACCGCTGCCGGCCGCGCGCGTCCGCGCCGCACGAGGGCGAGCGCCGCCGCGAGCGTCGCCGCGCCGGCGAGGGTGCCGCCCGCCCAGCGCGTGCTCTCGAGCGCGGCGACCGCGGGCGACGCCGCGGCGCGCGAGAAGACGCCGGCGAGAGCCCGGCCGGGCGCCACGTCGAGCGCCCAGAGCAGCGCCGCCGCCACCAGTCCGACGACGAGCGCCGCAGCTGCCGCCCGCACGCGGCGCGAGAGCTCGCCCCGCAGCACGCGATCGAGGCCGAGGCCCGCGGCGAGGCTCGCGGCGAGCGCCGGCCAGAGCAGGAGCTTGTCGGGATAGCGGAAGACCCCGCCGGTCAGCGCGCGCAGCGCGGCGCCGCCGGCGACTGTCCCCGAGTAGGCGACGGCGGCGCCGGCGAGGGCGAGCGCGAGCGCGGCGCGCGCCTCGCGCCGGCGCGGCGCGCCGGCGAGCGCGGCGAGGAGCACCGCGACGAAGCCCGGGTAGAGCGCGAAGTCGAGCGGCGGGAAGCCGCCGAAATGCGCCTGCGACCAGAAGACGCCGCGCTCCGGCGAGCCGAAGAAGAGCGGCACGGCGAGCTCGACGAGCGCCTCGGGCCCGCGCACGCCGCCGCCCGGCGCGCCGCCGAGGAAGCCGCGGTACGACTGCTCCCAGATGCGCGCCGTCTCGACCCACTGCGGCGCCGCGACGAGCGTGCCGGCGAGGAGCGCGACGACGACCGCTCCACTCAGCGCCCTGCGGCCGTACCGCGCCAGTGCCACGGCCAGCGCGAAGGCGAGCGCCAGCGCGGCCAGGAGCGGATCGCCGCCGAGGACGACGAGCGCCCAGAGGAGACCGGCGGCAGCGGCCCGCCGCCGCCGCGCCCAGGGGCCCGCCGCCGCGAGCAGGGCCGCGGCGAGCGCCGGCGCGAGCGCCGCGGCGGCGACGGCGTTGTAGAGATTGAGCTGCGAGAGGAAGTAGCCCGAGAAGCCGTAGGCCGCTGCCGCCGCGGCCGCGCCCGCCGGCGAGGCGCCCCAGCGCCGCGCCAGCCAGTACATGGCGGCGAACGCGGCGAGCCAGTGCAGCCAGAAGTGCGCGTTGAGCTGCCAGACGGTCGAGCTCGCGAGGAGCAGCAGGTTGTCGGGATAGAAGAGCACCGCGTTGGCGTTGCCGAGCGCCGGCTGGCCGCCGCCGCGCAGCGGATCGACGAGCGGCAGCTCGAGCGCGCGCAGCGCCTCCGCCGGCCCGGCACGCAGCGCGAGGTGCGTGTTGAGCACGTCGCGCAGCACGAGCGTGCGCCCGCCCGCGGCGAGCGGCGCGATCACCCAGGCGAGCAGCGCGACCGCCGGCAGAGCCGCGAGCGCCGCGCGCTTCACGGCGAAGCGCACACGCCGCCGACGGCCGGCCGGAGACCCGCGCTTAGAATGCGCCGCATGCTCGTCGCGCTCGTCCGCTCACTCCGGCCCGCCCAGTGGGTGAAGAACCTCTTCGTGCTGGCGCCGCTCGTCTTCGCGCACCGCGCCGACGACCCGGCGACGCTCGGCCGCGCCCTCGCCGCCTTCGCCCTCTTCTGCGCCGCGGCGAGCGCCATCTACCTGGTCAACGATCTGCGCGATCGCGAGGCCGACCGCCGCCACCCGCTCAAGGCGCGACGGCCGATCGCCGCCGGCTCGCTGCCGGCAGGCGTCGCCGCGGCCGCCGCAGCGACGCTCGGCACCGCCGCCGTCGCCGGGGCGCTCGCCCTCGGGGCGGGATTCGCGGTGGCGCTCGCGAGCTACGTCGCGCTGAATCTGCTCTACTCCTTTGCCCTCAAACATATCGTCATCCTCGACAGCATGTCGATCGCCGCCGGCTTCATGATCCGCGTGCTCGGCGGCGCGGCGGCGATCGACGTCGCGATCTCGCGCTGGCTGGTGCTGTGCGGCTCGTTCCTCGCCCTTTTCCTCGCCTTCGCGAAGCGCCGCCACGAGCTCACGCTCCTCGCCGCCGGCGCCGCCGACCAGCGCCGGGTGCTGGCGGACTACGGCGAGCACTTCCTCGACCAGATGACGAACGTCGTCACCGCCTCGACGGTGGTCTGCTACGCGCTGTGGACGGTCGACCCCGACACCGCCGCGCGGCTCGGCACGCCGCACCTGATCTGGACGCTGCCGATGGTGCTCTACGGCATCTTCCGCTTCCTCTACCTCTCCCACCAGAGCGACGATCCGCGCAACCCCACCGAGACGATCCTCACCGACGCGCCGTTCCTCGCCAACTTCGCGCTCTGGGCGCTGGTGGTCGTGGCGCTCATCTACGG
>DASWJT010000063.1:0-10245 GCA_036397015.1 Thermoanaerobaculia bacterium | reverse complement strand
CAATACCGATAGTGCTCGGGCTTGTACGGCCCCTCGAGCGGCACGCCGATGTACTCGGCTTGGCTCTCGCTCATCTCGGTCAGCTCGACCCCCAGGTGATCCAGGTGGAGCCGCGCGACCTCCTCGTCGAGCGCCTTCGGCAGGACGTAGACCTGGCGCTCGTACTTGCCCGGGTTGGCGGCGAGGTCGAGCTGGGCCAGGACCTGGTTGGTGAACGAGGCCGACATCACGAAGCTGGGGTGGCCGGTGGCGCAGCCGAGGTTGAGGAGCCTCCCCTCGGCGAGGACCAGCACGCTCTTGCCGCCGGGGAAGATCCACTCGTCGTACTGCGGCTTGACGTTGGCCTTGCGGATTCCCGGCACCCGCTTCAGCCCAGCCATGTCGATCTCGTTGTCGAAGTGGCCGATGTTGCCGACGATCGCCTTGTCCTTCATCCGCGCCATGTGCGCCGCGGTGACGACGTCGAAGCTGCCGGTGGCGGTGACGAAGACGTCGGCAGTCGAGACGACGTCGTCGACGGTGGCGACTTCGTAGCCCTCCATCGCCGCCTGCAGGGCGCAGATCGGGTCGATCTCGGTGACGACGACGCGCGCGCCTTGGCCGCGCAGCGCTTGGGCGCAGCCCTTGCCCACCTCGCCGTAGCCGCAGACGACGGCGACCTTGCCGGCGAGCATGACGTCAGTGGCGCGATTCAGGCCGTCGACGATCGAGTGGCGACAGCCGTAGAGGTTGTCGAACTTCGACTTGGTCACCGAGTCGTTGACGTTGATCGCCGGAAAGAGGAGCGTGCCAGCCCGCTCCATCTCGTAGAGGCGGTGGACGCCGGTGGTGGTCTCCTCGGAGACGCCGTGGATCGCCGGCACGATGCGGTGCCAGCGCTCGGGATCCTGGCGCTGGATCCTGGCGAGCAGCGCCAGGACGACGGCGAGCTCCTCGCTCTCGGCGAGTTCCGGATTCGGAACGCTACCGCTCGACTCGTACTGCCATCCCTTGTGGACGAGCAGCGTCGCGTCGCCGCCGTCGTCGACGAGGAGCGTCGGTCCCCGGCCGTCGCCGAAGTCGAGGCCGCGCGAGGTGAACTCCCAGTACTCCGCGAGCGACTCGCCCTTGTAGGCGAAGACCGGCACTCCCCGCGGGTCCGCGGGCGTGCCGTCGGGGCCGACCGCGACGGCGGCCGCCGCGTGGTCCTGGGTCGAGAAGATGTTGCACGACACCCAGCGCACCTCGGCGCCCAGCGCCTTCAATGTCTCGATGAGGACGGCGGTCTGGATCGTCATGTGCAGCGACCCCATGACGCGCTGGCCGGCGAGCGGCCGGCGGGCGGCGTACTCCTCGCGGACGGCCATCAGGCCCGGCATCTCCTGCTCGGCGAGGCGGATCTCCTTGCGCCCCCACTCGGCGAGTGCGAGGTCCTTGACGGAAAAGTCGAGCTTCTTCTCGCTGGCTGCGGTGGTCATCGTGTCCTCTTTCTGGTCGGTGATGAGAAGCAAGCTTCAGAATTGAACACTTCGATCGAAGGGAAGGATCGGGAAATCATCGTGACCTCCGAGCCGGGCGCCGGCGCGCCGCGGCCGCGGGCGCCGCAGGCTTCGTCCCCGTCGCGAGGAGCAGCGCGGGTCCCTTCGCCTCGGCCTCCGGCGGCAGCGGCGAGCAGTCGATGTCCGCCAGCCCCGCGCCCGAGAGCAGCCCGGCGAGCTCATCGGCGGCGAAGCCGTTGCGCAGCTGCCCCATCTCGCGCCGGAACTCGTCGCGATCGTGCCGCAGCAGATCGACGACTACGGCGCGGCCGCCGGGCCGGAGGATGCGCGCCATCTCGGCGAGCGCCACCGCCGGCGCCGCGACGTGGGTGAGCGCGAGGACGAGGAGCGCCGCGTCGACCGCGGCGTCGGCGAGCGGCAGCGCCGCGAGATCGGCCTCGTGGAGCTCGACGTTGGCGAGACCGCGGGCGCGCCGGCGGGCGGTGGCCAGCATCTCGGGCGAGGCGTCGACCGCGATCACGCGAGCCACGCGCGGGGCGAGTCGCACCGCGACGTCGCCGGCGCCGCAGGCGAGGTCGGCGACCACCCAGTCGCTGGGCACGAGCGCCGCGATGGCCGCCTCGGTGAAGCGGCGGCCGTAGAGCTCGCCGCGCAGCTCCTCCCAGCGTTCGGCGACGCCGGCGTAGTAGCTCCGCGCGCCGTGCGTGCGCTCGGCCAGCCGTCGCTCGAGCCGGAGCTCGTCGTGCGCGAGCGCCGGCCACCTCGCCATCTCGGCGCGGGCGAGCTCCCAGAGCGCGCGCGAGCCGGGGGCGAGCTCGCCGTCGGCGAGCGAGTAGAGGTTTGCCGTGCGCTCCTGCCGCGACACCACCCAGCCCTGCTCCGCCAGCACCTTGAGGTGCCGGGAGACGCTCGACTGCGGCAGCTGGAGGATCCCCGCCAGCTCGCCGACGCCGAGCTCGTGCCGCTCGAGGACCGCCAGCAGGCGCAGCCGCACCGGATCGGCCAGCGAGCCGAGGCGGGCGAGCAGGGGCTCCACGGATTGTTCGAGGGGGGGTGGCGACATTTCCATCCTTCGATCCGGATCATAGCACAGAATGAACCGCTCAACGGGAGCACGGGAAGCCCCGCAGCTCCGCCGCAGTGGCCGTCGTTCGCCGCCGTGCGCCCTTCAGGGCGGGGTCGCGGGCGCCGGCTTCCGGACGGCCCGAGTCAGGGCGCTTCGCACCCCGTTGGCCAGCGCCGCCCGCGCGTCGCTCGCGCTGGCGTAGTCGAGCTCGACCACGATGTCCAGCGGAGCCCGATCCCCCGCCGGCCGGCAGCGGATCCCGCTCCTCTCCGGAAGCGGCGAGACGCCGAGCGCGACTTGCCATTTCTCCGCCCGCTCGCCCAAGGGCGCGACGCCGCGGGCGACGAGCCGCCGTCCCGCGACGGAGAGCTGCAGGTCGAGCCGGATGAGCCGCGACGCCGGCGCGGCCGGCTCGCCCGGCGCCTCGACGCGCAGCGCTGGACAGCGTCGATCGAGCGGCGTGCCGCGGGGACTCCGGGGCAGCAGGAGCCTCGCCGCGAGGCCGAGGCGATGGAGGTCGCCGAGCGGGCCGGAGACGACCTCGCGAACCTCGTCGAAGAGTCTCGCGAGCTGCGGATCGGCGAGATGATTGACGCCGGTCGCCACGCTCTCGAGATAGCCCGCGGGGAGTCGCCGCCGGAAATGCCCCGGCTGCCACGGCGGCTCGTAGCGAAGGCGCGCGAGAAATGGATCGGCGAGCGCGAAGCGGTCGACGAGGATCTGTCGCGGATGCGCGCGGTACCCGGGCCGACCGAGCGTCCCGACCACGCGCGGTGCGGCGAGCGGCTCGCTCATCGGCCGGCCCCAGCCGGCGCGGAACCGATCGCGCAGCCACTCCGAGCCCTCTCGATCCGCCTTCTCGTCGACGACCCCAGCTTTTCCGACCGCTCCGCGCGGCCACGCCGGAGCGGCGCCGGCACCGGCGCGCAAGGCGCTCTGCGGCGACAGGGCGAGCAGAGCGGCCGCGAGCGCCGCGCCGGCGAGCAGCATCGCGTCGGGCGCACGCCAGACGACGAGCGCGAGCGCCGCGGCCGCGGCCGGAACGAGGAAGCGGCCCGCCATGAAATCGCCGCCGATCGCGACGACGTAGCCGAGGTGGAGCGCGACTCCCGCGACGAGCGCGCGCTCCGCGGCGCGTCCGCGGTACGCCACCCAGGCGGCGGCGCCGAGCATCGGCACGAGCAGAAGATCCCAGCGCGCCGTCACCGCCAGATAGCGCAGGCCCTGCAGCACCAGCTCGGAGCGCGGCACGCCCGCGCCGAGCTTGGCGTGCACCGTGTTCGGCAAGGGGGAACCGTAGTAGAGGAACGCCGCGGCCGACCAGACGGCCAACGGCAGCAGGCCGACCGCGAGCTCCCGCCACCAGCGCCCGCGGCTCGCCCGGCGCCGCCGCGCGACGACGAGCCCGAGGGCGGGCGCGACGAACGGCGCGTGATCGAGCCGGGTGAGCAGGAGCAACGCGGCGGTGAGAACGACCGGCGTCGTCGACTCGCCCTCGCCGTCGCCCGCCGCAGTGCGCAGCACCCCCCACGCGAAGGCGAGGACGAGCAGCAGGGAGAGCGGCGTCTCGAGCCCCGAGGACGAGAAGTCGATCCAGGTGCGCGAGGCGAGCACGACGACGCCCGCGACGAGCGCTCGGCGCGGTCGGTCGCGCACCGGCCACCCGAGCACGATCAGCGCGCCGGCGAAGGCGAGCCCGCCGAGCAGGAGGGCGGCCGCGGGGAGCGGCACGCCGGCGAGCCGCAACGGGAGCAACGCCGCGAGCCACAGAGGATGGGTGAACGACTGCACGCGCTCGTGGACGTTGAAGCGCAGGCCGTTGCCCGCGAGCAGCTGCTCGATCGAGCGGAACGTGATGAACGCGTCGTCGGTGATCCAGGCGTTCTCGAACCAGGTCCAGCCGACGATCCCGAGCGCCGCGAGGCCGACCGCCACCGCCGCCACCCGGCCGCGGCTCCTGGCGATCTCGCCGGACGGGCCGGCGCGCCCGCTCGCCGTGAGCCCGCTCCACGCTCGCGTCGCCGCCTCGCGCCAGCGTCGCACGGCGCCGATCAATCGCACGGCTCTCGCGCGCCGTCGCGGCCGGCCGTGCGCCGCTGTTCCTCGCTCGAACCACCTTCGCGCGAAGGGACCTCCGGCTGCCACCCGTCCGCGACCGCGAGCGCGACGGCCGCCCAGACGAGGGGCAGCGCGGGGGCGCCGAAGCGAGGCAGGAACTCGGTGAACAGCGCGTGGAAGAGGAAGAGAGCGGCCGGCACGGCGAGCAGCGCGAGCGCTGCCGGCCGGCGGGCGCGGCGAGCGATCCAGGCCACGCGCACGACCGCGCCGGCGAGGAGCAGCGCCAGCGGGAGGGCCAGGTCGATGGGAACGAGCGCCACAGGCGAGCGCTCGGCGAAAAGGCCGCGCCAGCCGACCGCCAGGCTCGCCGCGAGATGGCTCAGCGGGTGCGCCGCGAACTCGCCGAGCGCGTGGCGGCCGAGCTGCCGGTCGGCCGCGAGTGGATCGGCCGGCGGGCGCCGCGCCGCGTGCCAGGCCCGCAGCGAGCGGGTGAAGAAGTTGCCCTCGCCCCGCCACTCGTAGCGGTGCCAGCTCGCTTGCGGCCACCACCGCTCGCCGGCGCGCCGCACGGAGTCGACGGGAGTCCAGGCGCAGAGCGCCGAGAGCGCGCTCTCGCGCGCGAGCTGGCGGTCGAGCTCGGCGCGCGTCCACATCACCTGGCCGCCCCGATCGGCGAGGACGAAGTGCCCGGTCACGCGCAAGTTGCGCACGCCCCAAGCGGCCGGCGGGGCGAGCGCGAGCAGCGCGAAGAGCGCGGCGTGAAGAAGGCGCCGCCGGAGCTCCCCCCGCCGCGGCAGGAGAGCGAGGACGAGCGCTCCGGTCGGCACGAGGACGACGCTGGCGCCGCGCGTGAGCACGGCGAGGCCGACCGCGAGCCCGGTGAGCGCGCTGCCGGCGAAGCTCGGCCGCGACGTGCCCCGCACGAGCCCGAAGCCGGCGAGGGCGACGAGCGCCGCCGCGAGCGCTTCCGATCCCGGCGCGAGCGCCGCCTGGCGCAGCGCCGGGCTCGCGAGGACGAGCGCCGCAGCCAGCATGCCGCCGCCGCGGTCGGCCCCCGCCCCCGCCGCGGCCAGCGCCGCCGCGAGCGCGCTCACGGCGAGAAGGAGCCCGCCGAGCCCGCCGATCGCCCTCCCCTGCGGCGAGCCGTGAGCCGGCGGCGGCGCCGCGCTCGCCGGGGGCGCGACGCCGAGGCCGCGCCAGGCCGCGGCGAGGAGAAACGGGTAGCCGGGCTCACGGTAGGCGTCGGGCGGCGGCGAGTCGATCGCGGTCGGCGCGTGCGAGTGCACGCCGCTCCGCGCGAGGTGCACCGCCGCGCGCAGGTAGTCGCGCTCGTCGCCGGTCGCGACGGCGCGCGGCGGCGAGAAGACGTAGGTGAGGACGGCGGCGAGCCCGAGCGCGGCGCTCGCGCCGCCGACGAGACGCGATCGCCAGGCGGCCGGAAGCAAGGTCGAGCAGCCTAGCCCGATTCTCGCGGCGCCTCCACTCGGCTCGCCTCGGCGCGGGCTCCGCCGCGCGGCTCGTGTCCTAGACTCCGCCCGTGCTCCGGCCCCGCGCCTTCACCGGCAGAGCGATCCTCCTCACCGGCGCCTCGGTCGGCATCGGCCGCGAGCTCGCGCTCCAGCTCGCCGCCGAGCGCCCGCGGCTCGTGCTCGCGGCACGCGACGCCGGGAAGCTCGAGCAGGTGGCGCACCTCTGCCGCGAGCGCGGCGCCGAGACGCTCGTCGTACCGACCGACGTCGGTGAGCGCACGGACTGCGACCGACTCGTCGCCCGGACGATCGAAGCGTTCGGCGGCATCGACGCCCTGATCCTCAACGCCGGCCAGGACATGTGGGCGCGGCTCGACGAGCTCGCCGATCCGTCGGTCCTCGAGCGGGTGATGCGCGTCAACTATCTCGGCCCGGCGTGGATCACCTGGTACGCGCTCCCCCACCTCCGGGCGGCGGCCCGCATCGTCGTCGTCTCGAGCCTCGCCGGCCTGACCGGCGTGCCGACGCGCACCGGTTACGCGGCGTCGAAGCACGCGTTGCACGGCTTCTTCGACTCGTTGCGCTGCGAGCTCGCCGGCACCGGCGTCTCGGTGACGCTCGTCTGCCCCGACTTCGTCGTCTCCGAGATCCACCGCCGCGCCCTCGGCCCCGACGGCCGGCCGCTCGGCGCGAGCCCGATGCAGGAGTCGAAGATCCTGACCGCCGTGGCCTGCGCCGCCGCCATCTTGCGCGCCGCCCGGCGGCGACGGCGGCTGGTACTGCTCTCGGCGCGCGGCAAGGTGGGGCGTTTCGTGCGCCTGGTCGCGCCGGGGCTCATCGACCGCATCGCCATCCGCGCCGTGGCGCGCCGGCACTGAGCGCGAACCGCGGGCCTCCGCTAACCTCCGGGCGGGTCACCCGTTCCTTCCTCCAGGGAGCCCAGTGACCGTCGCCTTGGTAGATCGCGAGAACCGACCCGACGCCGTGGCGCTGCCGGCCGAGCTCGAGGACGAGCGGCTGATGCGCGCCTTGCGGCGCGGCGACACGTCCGCCTTCGAGACGCTCTATCGCCGCCACAGTGGCAGGCTCTATGGGCTCGCTTTCCACCTGACGGGCCGGGCGAGCGAAGCCGAGGAGCTGACGCAGGAGACCTTCGTCCGCGCCTGGCAGCACCGTGAGGGATTCCGCAGCGTCGCCCACTTCGGACGTTGGCTCAAGCGCGTCGCGGTCAACGAGTGGATCAGCCGCCTGCGCCGGGTCGAGGTCGCGGCGCGCCCCGGCGACGCCCACGACGAGCCGGTCGATCTCCACGACGGCGCACCGGTGACGCCGGCCGGCGCGCCCGGCCTCAAGCTCGACCTTGCCCGCGCTCTCGCCGCGCTCACCCCGCGGCTGCGCGCGGTCCTTCTCCTCTTCGACCTTTACGGGCTGCGCCACGACGAGATCGCGAAGGCGCTCGAGATCACGCCCGGCGCCTGCAAGGTGCAGCTGCACCGAGCGCGCAGCCGCATGCGGGAGATCCTGCAATGACCGACCACGATGCCCGCCACCGGAAGCTCCTCTCGCGCTGGCTCGCCGGCGACGCGAGTGCCGCCGAGGAGCGCGAGCTCGACGCGGCGGCTGCCGCCGACCCCGCGCTCGCCGCCGAGCTCGCCGCACACCGGCGGGTTCTCGCCGCCGTGCGCTCGCTGCCCGCCGCGCGCGCGCCGGAGCGCGACCTGTGGCCGGAGATCGCCGCCCGCCTGGCGCCGCCGCGACGCTCGCGCTGGCCGCTCGCGCTCGCCGCGGGGCTCGCGCTCGTCGCCGTCGGCCTCGCTCTCGCCGGCCGCCGGCTGGCGGCGCCCGACCCGCGCTTCGCCGCCGTGGAAGCGTGGCGTCCGGCCGCTGCGCCGGCGGGCGCCCGGCTCGCCGCCTACACCGAGACCGCCGACGAGCTGTCGACGATCGGCGCCGAGCTGCGCCGCGCCATCGAAGCTCGCCGCGACGCGCTGCCGCCGGAGACCCGCCGGCTCGTCTTCGACAATCTGGCGACCATCGAGCGCGCCCTCGGCGACATCGAGGCGGCGCTCGCCGAGCGCCCCGCCGACGCGGCGCTGGCGCGCACCTACATCGCCTATCGCGAGCGCGAGATCGCCCTGCTGCGGCAGGCGAACCGTCTCGCTGCCCGGCTCTGATCCTTCCGGAGATGCCCATGACCCGCATCGTCTTCAACGTGCTCCTCGCCGCCGTCGCCCTCGGCCCGGCCGCCGCCGCGCAGGTCGAGATCGAGCGGCGGCGGCCGGCGCCGGCGCGCGGCGAGGTCCACTTGCGCAACGACTTCGGCGCCGTCGCCGTGCGCGGCTGGGAGCGCGCCGAGATCCTCGTGCGCGGCCAGCTCGCCGCCGGCGCCGAGGGTCTCGATCTCGACGGCGACAAGGAGGGCGTGTCGGTCTCCGTCAGCGTCCCCGATGCCTGGTTCCATGCCGCCGGCGAGGACGCTGCCTTCCGCTCGACGCTCGAGATCACCGTGCCGGTCGGCTGCCGCGTCTCGGTCCGCACGGTCAACGCGACGGTCGACGTCGAGGGCGTGCGCGGGCGCCTCGAGATCGAAACCGTCAACGGGCGCGTCCGCGTCGCCGGGCCGGCGAGCGAGATCGACGTCGAGACGATGACCGGGTCCGTCGAGGTGCAGGCCGCCGGGGCGCCGGTGGAAATCACCAGCATCAGCGGCGCGATCCAGGTCGCCGGGGCCCTCGGCGAGGCCGCCGTCGAGACGGTGAGCGGCACGGTCGACATCGCCGGCGACCGCATCGCCCGGCTGCAGGTCAAGAGCACCACCGGAAAGGTCACCTTCCGCGGCGCCCTCGCGCCGCGCGGCGAGATCGAGATCGAGACTTTTTCGAGCCCCGTGCGCCTGACGCTCCCGCGCACGACGCGCGCCGCGTTCGAGCTGCAGAGCTTCGCCGGCAAGATCGCGAGCGATTTCTGTGCCGGCACGCCGCTCACCCGCGAGCGCTTCGAGCCCTATCGACAGCTGCGCTGCTCGACCGGACCGGACGACTTCGAGATCCGCGTCCGCACGCACGACTCCGACATCACCGTCGCCGCCGAGGGCGGCGAGAAGGGAGAGGTCCCGTGAACCGCCTCGTGCCGATCGCATCCCTCGTCGTCCTCGCCGCTGCCGCCGCGGCGCCGACCTGCGGCGCCGCTCCGGTCGGCGCCGGTCTCGCGCCGCTCCTCGCCGCCCTGGCCCACGCCGACCCGCGCGCCCGCGCCGAGGCCGCCTGCCGGCTGGCCGAGCGCGGCGACGCCGCGCCGGGGACGATCGCCGCGCTCGAGTCGGTGCTCGCCGACCAGCGCGAGGTCGCCGATCTCGCCTGCCGCGGCGACGTCCGCTGGGGCCCGCGCCGCGTCACCGTCCTCACCAGCCCCGGCCTCGAAGCGGCCGCGGCGCTCGCCGAGATGGGTCCGGTCGGCTTCCCGGCGCTCCAGCGGACGCTGCGCTCGGGCGCGCCGGCGGCGCGCGCGAACGCAGCCTGGGCCCTGGGCGAGAGCCGCGACCCGCGCGGCGGAGCGGCGCTCGTCGCCGCCCTTGCCGATGCCTCGCCCGAGGTGCGCCGTCAGGCCGCCGGCGCTCTCGGCGAGCTCGAGGAGGCGGGCACCGAGCGCGAGCTCGTGCGCCTGCTCGACGACGCTGCGCCCGAGGTGCGCCGCGCCGCGCTCGACGCCCTCGGCGAGCTCGAGCACCGGCCGGCAGAAACGGCGATCGCCGCGCGCCTCGCCGACGCCGACGCGCGAGTCCGCGAGAGCGCCGCCGAGGCGCTCGGCGAGATCGGCTCCGCCGCCGCGCTGCCGGCGCTCGAGCGCGCGCTCGCCGATCCGAGCTGGCGCGTGCGCGTCGCGGCGCTCGACGCTCTCGACGAGATCGACGCCGCCGGCGCCGCCGCGATCGCGGCGCGGGCGCTCGACGACGCCGACGCGCGGGTGCGCGTCGAGGCGCTCGAGCTGCTCGCCGACGAGGGCTCCGGCCGCGAGGTGGGTGCCGTCGCCGACGGGCTCGAGGACGCCGACTGGCGCGTGCGCGAGGCCGCCGCCGAGGCGCTCGGCGAGATCGGCGACGCGCGCGGCCGCGCGGCGCTGCGCAAGGCGCTCGCCGATGACAGCTGGCGGGTGCGGGCGAAGGCGGCCGAGGCGC
>DASWJT010000062.1:0-69436 GCA_036397015.1 Thermoanaerobaculia bacterium | reverse complement strand
AGGCGCGGCGCGAAGACGGGGATGCGGCTCACGGCTCGATCCTCAGCTCGCTGCTCGAATCGAGCGGTTTCTGGAGCGACAGCCACTCGTCGACGAGGCCGACGCGCCGCCGCTTGCGCAGCCGAAAGCCGCCGAGCGCGGCCAGGTCGACCGGTTCGGCGTCGCCGGCGTTCGCGCGCCGCAGCCCCAGCCGGGTCATTCGCCGCGCCAGGCCGCGGCGCTCCGGCCGCGGCGCGACGAGGAAGAGCCGGCCGCCGGGGACGAGCAGCGCGAAGCAATTGGCGAACTCCCTTCGCCCCGCCAGGCCGTCGAAGGCGATCACGATCTCGAAGCTCCCCGGCGCGAGGCCGAGCTCGCTCCAGTCGCCGAGCTCGCCGAGGTAGTCGGCCGGCGGCGCCGCGGCGAGCCGCCGGTAGCCGAGAAACCCGGCGTGCACGAGATAAGCGCCGAGCCAGCCGTCGCCCGGGCCGACCTCGAGCAGCCGAGCGTCGCGGTCGAAGTAGTCGTCGAAGAAGAAGGCGACGCGGCGCCGCTGGGCGCGGCTGCCCTCCGGCACGGCGGGCGAGCTCGTCCCCGGGCCGCTCATCGCACCATGAACGAGAGCGGCCTCTCGTCCCAGGGGGCGAAGCCGGTCAGCTTCGGCACGAAGGTTCGGTTCGCCCGGAGCAGCACCGTCGCCCGGTTCTCGCCCGGCGCGAGCGGCAGCGGGATCGCGAGCTCGAGCGGGAAGGCGCCGCGCTCGGCGACGACGCGGCGCAGGAGCTCGCGGCCTTCGAACTCGACCGTGATCTCGAGCGGCGCGCGGTGGGGCCAGTGCGGGCTCTCGGCGCGCAGCGCGACGCGCCCGTCGGCACCGGGCTCGACTTCGACGAGCGTCGCCGTCCCCGCCCAGGCGTCCGAGTAGAGGGGGCCCAGGTAGCGCGCCTCCTCGCGCTGGACCATGGCGGCCTGCAGGCGATCCCTGAGTCGCCGCGGCAGCCAGCCGCAGCGGCTCTCGATCCACGACTTGCAGGCGTGGATCATGCGCGCCACCGCCCAGTTGCGCGGCGCGATGCCGTAGCGCCGCTCCGTGACGCGGACGATCTCGCCGAACATCGCGGAGAGCTCGCGCTGGCTCTTGGTCTCCTCGTGGACGCGCGAGCAGGCGAGGAGCTCGTCGAGGTAGCTCATCTCGAAGCGCTGGCTCAAGCGGATCCACAGGTCGTAGTCCATGCAGTAGCGCAGCTCGCGGTCGGGCAGCCCGACGTGCTCGAAGACGCGCCGGCGCAGGAAGGTCGCCGGCTGGCAGACGAAGCACTCGGTGCGCAGCCGCTCGGCGTCGAACGGGCGGGTCGGATACTCGCGCAGCTTCTCGCCGAGCTCGTCGACGAACCACGCCCGGCCGTAGACCATGCCGGCGCCGGGGTGGGCCTCGAGGTGCGCCACGGCGCGCGAGACGGCGCGGGGCAGGTAGAGATCGTCGCTGTTGAGCCAGGCGACGATCTCCGCGTCGGAGGAGGCCCAGGCGTCGGCGACCGCCGCCGCCTGCCCTCCGTCCGGCGCCGAGACCCACCGCAGCCGCTCGCCGTAGCCGCGCAGGATGTCGAGCGAGCCGTCGGTGGAGCCGCCGTCGGCCACGAAGTAGTCGAGGTGCGGGTAGTCCTGCGCCAGCACCGAGTCGATCGTGGCGCGCAGGTAGGGCGCCTGGTTGAACGACGGGGTGACGACGAAGACGCGCGGCCCGTCCGCGGCGGCCGAATCGGCGGCCGGAACGGTCGCGGGCTCAGGCGGCGGGGCGGGCGTCATGATCGGCGCGGCGGCTCGGTGCCGAAAGGCCTGTCGGCTCGACCCGAACCCGGCGGGCCCAGCTTCGGACTTGCGCGCGCGGCGTGCGACGCCTCGCGGCGCGGTGCCCTGGGGCCATCTTTGCGTTACTATCGCATATCAGTTCGAGAGACGCTGTAGAACCAAGGGTATACCGCATGAGCGACTTCTGGAGCGCCCAGCGCGTCGCCGTGACCGGCGGCACCGGCTTTCTCGGCCGGCAGCTCGTCGCGCGGCTGGCGGCGGTCGAGCCCGCCGAGCTCTTCGCTCTCGGCCGCGCCGACTACGACCTCACCGACTCGGCCGCGGTGGCGCGGCTCTACGGCAAGCTCCGGCCGACGGTGGTCATCCACCTCGCCGCCGTCGTCGGCGGCATCGGCGCCAACCGCGAGAACCCGGGCCGCTACTTCTACGACAACCTGATGATGGGGGCCCATCTCATCGAGCACGGCCGCCGCGCCGGCGTCGGCAAGATGGTGGTGGTGGGGACGATCTGTTCGTACCCGAAGTTCACGCCCGTGCCGTTCCGCGAGACCGAGCTCTTCCGCGGCTACCCGGAGGAGACCAACGCGCCCTACGGCTTGGCCAAGCTCGCGCTCCTCGTCCAGCTCCAGGCCTACCGCGCCCAGTACGGCCTGCGCGGCATCTACCTGCTGCCGGTCAACCTCTACGGTCCCGGCGACAACTTCGACCCCGCCAGCTCGCACGTCATCCCGGCGCTCATCCGCAAGATGATCGAGGCGCGCGACATCGGGGCCTCGAGCGTCGAGGTCTGGGGCACCGGCAACGCGACGCGCGAGTTCCTCTACGTCGACGCCGCCGCCGAGGGCATCCTCCTCGCCGCCGAGCGCTACGACGACCCCGAGCCGGTCAACCTCGGCGCCGGCCAGGAGATCTCGATCCGCGACCTGGCGGTGATGATCGCCGAGCTCGTCGGCTTCCGCGGCGAGCTGCGCTTCGACCCGAGCCAGCCCGACGGCCAGCCGCGCCGCATGCTCGACACGAGCCGCGCCCGCGAGCGCTTCGGCTTCCGCGCCCGCACCAGCTTCCGCGAGGGGCTCGAGAAGACGATCGCCTGGTACGAAGCCGAGCGCTCGCGGCACCATCTCAGGCTCGCCTCCGGCGAGCACCCGCTGCGCTGACCGCCCGGGAGTCGCCGCCCGGCGCCCGCTCGAGCCGCTGGCGCCACCGGGAGGCGTCGAACCCCGACCCTCGGAACCGGAAACCTCTTTGTTTCGTCCTGTCGAGCTCTCGCTGCGCGGCGGGCGGAGGCGGGAACTGGTGCAGCCAGGAGGAGTCGAACCCCCAACCTACAGATCCGTAGTCTGTCGCTCTATCCAGTTGAGCTATGGCTGCACGGCCCTGCCGGACGCGGAAGACTAACGGATCGCGCCGGCGGCGGGCAACCCGCAGCGCGGCGCGCCGTCAGCGCCGCGGTCGCGCCCCCGCTCCGGCGATACACTCGAATCGCTGCCGAACAGGGAAGCGGGCGCCATGGAGCTGACCAGCGGATCCGACCTCTCGCGCTACCGGCTGGGCGACAAGCTCGGCGCCGGCGGCATGGGGGTCGTCTACCGCGCCTTCGACACCCGGCTCGAGCGGCCGGTGGCGCTCAAGGTGCTGCCGCCCGAGGCGGTCGGCGACGCCTCGCGCCGCGAGCGCTTCGTGCGCGAGGCAAAGGCGGCCTCGGCGCTCAATCACCCGCACATCGTCACCGTCTTCGACATCGACCGCGTGGCGACCGCGACGGGCGAGGTCGATCTGCTCGCCATGGAGCTCGTCGACGGCGAGCCGCTCGACGATCGGCTGGGCCGCGGCGCGCTGCCGATCGCCGAGGCGCTCGAGCTCGCGATCCAGCTCACCGACGCCCTCGCCGCCGCCCATCGCGCCGGCATCGTCCACCGCGATGTCAAGCCCGGCAACCTGATGGTCACCGCCTCGGGCCAGCTCAAGCTGCTCGACTTCGGCCTGGCGCGCACTCTCCCGGGCGTCAACGTCGATCCCACCGCCGCCACCGTTCCGGACGGCCTGACCATGACGGGCGCGGTCGTCGGCACGCCGGCCTACATGTCGCCCGAGCAGGCCCTCGGCCGCGCCGCCGACGCCCGCTCCGACGTCTTCGCCGCCGGCTGCGTCGTCTACGAGATGCTCGCCGGCCGCCGGCCGTTCGCCGGCGAGGCGCCGATGGACCAGCTCGTCGCGGTGGTCAAGAACGAGCCCGCACCTCTGCGTGGGCTGCGCGCCGAGGTACCGCCCGCGCTCGAGCGCATCGTCGCGCGCTGCCTCGCCAAGGACCCGACGGCGCGCTGCGCCTCGGGCGCCGAGCTCCACGCCGAGCTCGTGGCGCTGCGCGCCGAGCTCTTCGCGCCGCGCGCGACGGCGCTCACCATGCTGCGCCGGCCAACTGTCGCGCTGCCCCTCGCGGCGGCGCTCGTCGCCGCCGTCGCACTGCTCGCCTGGTGGGCGGGCCGGGCGCGCGACGAGCGGCGGGCGCGTGCACGGATCGCCGAGGTCGAGCGCTTGGTCGAGCGTCACGACCTGGTGGCGGCGTACCTGCTCGTTCGCGAGCTGGCCGAGCACCTGCCGAACGACCGCGAGCTCGAGCGGCTGATGCTGTCAACGACCCTTCCGTACACCATCCGGACGACGCCACCGGGGGCGAGAGTCTCGTTCCGCGGATACCTCGACGCTCCCGACCTCTGGCATCCGCTCGGCACGGCGCCTATCGAGCGCCTCCGGCTGCCGGCGTCGGCGCTCGTCTTTCGCGCCGAGCTCGCCGGCTACGCCGCGGCCGAGGGGGCGCCGTACGTCGATCTCGTCGACGAGGCCTTGACGTTCGCCTTCGAGCTCGTCCCCGAGGCCTCGGCGCCGGAGGGAATGGTCCGCATCCCCGCGGGCCGCGGCGGCTATCAGGATGCGGCGCTGGACCTCGGCGCCTTCTGGCTCGGCCGCTTCGAGGTCACGAACCGCGAGTTCCAGCGCTTCGTCGACGCCGGCGGCTATCGCGACCGCTCGCTCTGGCGAGAACCGATCGAGGACGGCGACCGCAGGCTGATCTGGGAGGAGGCCTCGGCGCTCCTTGTCGACTCGACCGGCCGCCCAGGACCCTCAACCTGGCGGTTCGGCGCCTATCCCGAAGGCCTCGCCGAGCATCCCGTCGGCGGCGTGAGCTGGTTCGAGGCCGACGCCTACGCGCGGTGGGCGGGCGGCGAGCTGCCGACGCTCCACCACTGGTTCCTCGCCGCCCAGCCCCAGGAGTTTGCCGAGATCCTGCAGCGCGGCAATTTCTCGGGCGCGGGAACCGTGCCGGTCGGCTCGACGCACGCCGTCGGCCCGTACGGCACGTACGACATGGCCGGCAATGTCTTCGAGTGGACCGCGACCGGCGGCGAGCGCGGGCAGCGCTACCTCGCCGGCGGCGCTTGGAACGAGCCGAACTACACCTACTCCGAGCCGGGGGCGGTGTCGCCGATCGAGCGCGACGCGAACCGCGGCCTGCGGCTCGCGCGCTTCGAAAGCGAGGTCCCCGCCGCCGCCCGCGAGCCGTTCGTCGAACGTCCGCTCGATCCGTCGACCTGGACGCCGGTCGACGAGGCGACCTTCACCCTTTACCGCGGTCTGTTCTCCCGGCCCCGGGGCGAGCTGCGCGCGACGGTCGACGGAGTCGACGAGGTCTCTCCCCACTACCGCTGGGAGCGCGTCAGCTTCGACGCCGGCTACGGCGGCGAGCGGCTGCCGGCGCACCTCCTGCTGCCGAGAAACGCCGCGCCGCCCTACCAGGTCGTCCTCTACTTCCCGCCCTCGCCGGCCGAGCGGCTCTCCTCGAGCCAGACGCTCGACGGCCTGCCGTGGTTCGAGTACTTCGTCCGCGGCGGGCGCGCGATCCTCTTCCCCGTCTACCAGAACACCTACGAGCGCCGCCTCCCCGGCTGGCATTGGTCGCTGGAGGCGCGTCGCGACCTCGTGCTGCAATGGAGCAAGGAGATCGGCCGCGCGATCGACTATCTCGAGACGCGCCCCGACGTCGACCGCGAGAAGATTGCCTTTTACGGCTTCAGTCTCGGCGCCGTGTGGGGACCCGTGCTGACCGCAGTCGAGCCCCGCATCCGCGTGAACCTCTTCCTGGGCGGCGGCGTCACCGGGGGTCGATTCCTGCCCGAGGTCGATCCAGTGAACTTCGCGCCGCGAGTGACGGTTCCGACCCTCTTCCTCACCGGCAAGGACGACTTCGTGCGCCCGATCGCCACCCACCAGGAGCCGCTCCTGCGGCTGCTCGGCACGCCGGCCGACCAGAAGAAGATCGCCGCCTTCGACGGCGGCCACGTGCCGAGCGACAGGACGAGCGTGGCGCGCGAAGCGCTCGCCTGGCTCGACCGCTGGCTGGGGCCGGTGGAGACGCGCGCGCCGGCGCCCTGAGCGGTCGAGCTACTCGAGGAGGCCGTCGACCGGCGAGCTGGCGCTGGCGTAGAGCCGGCGCGGAATCCGCCCGGCGCGGCGCGCCAGCCAGCCGGCCTCGATGGCGAGACGCATCGCGCGCGCCATGCGCACGGGATCCCGTGCCCCGGCGACGGCGGTGTTCATCAGCACGGCGTCGGCGCCGAGCTCCATGGCGATGGCGGCGTCGGAGGCGGTGCCGACGCCGGCGTCGACGACGACCGGCACCGTCGCCTGCTCCAGAATGATCCGCAGGTTGGCCCGGTTGCGGATGCCCATCCCCGAGCCGATCGGCGCCGCGAGCGGCATCACCGCCGGGCAGCCGAGATCCTGCAGCCGGCGGGCGACGATCGGGTCGTCGTTGGTGTAGGGGAGAACGACGAAGCCTTCGGCGACGAGTACCTTCGCCGCCGCGAGCGTCGCCTGCGTGTCGGGGAAGAGGGTCTTCGGGTCGCCGATCACCTCGAGCTTGACCCATTCCCAGCCGCCGAGCTCGCGCGCCAGGCGCGCCGTGCGGATCGCCTCCTCGGCGGTGGAACAGCCGGCGGTGTTGGGCAGCAGCAAGTAGCGCGCGGGGTCGATGCGGTCGATGAGAGACCCCTTGCCGAGCTCGTCCAGGTTGACGCGCCGCAGCGCGACCGTGACGATCTCGGTGCCCGAGGCGTCGAGCGCCGCGGCCATGGTGTCGAAGTCCTCGTACTTGCCGGTGCCGAGGATGAGGCGCGAGCGGAAGCTGCGTCCGGCGATCGAGAGCGGCTCGACCTCGAGGCTCGCTCCCGGCGTCGATTCGGTGGCGGAGCTCATCGCCGCGATTGTAGCCCGGGCACTCGCCGCATCCCGGCGCTCAGCGCGCCGCGGCGAGCGCCGCGGGGATCTCGGCGCCGACGATGCGGTTCACGGCGTCGACGAAGACGACCCGCGGCCGGTGCCGGCGCGCCTCCTCCTCGTCGTACTCGGCGTAGGTGACGAGGATGACGACGTCGCCCTTCGAGACGAGGTGCGCGGCGGCGCCGTTCAGGCAGACCTCGCCGCGCCCCGGCGCGCCGGGGATGGCGTAGGTCGTCAGGCGGTTGCCGTTCGAGATGTCGAGCACGTCGATCCTCTCGTGCTCGAGGATGTCCGCCGCTTCCATGAGCAATGGATCGAGCGTCACCGAGCCTTGGTAGTGGAGATTCGCGTCGGTGACGACGGCGCGGTGGATCTTCGACTTCATCAGGGTGCGGCGCATGGTCCCGGATTCCTTTCAGTCCACGCGAAGGCGGAAGTTGTCGAGCAGCCGGGTCGTGCCGACCCGGGCGGCGAGGGGGACGACGACCTCGCCCGCGAGCGGATCGACGGGGTGGAAGCTGTCGGCAGCGACGGCGCCGACGTACTCGAGCGCGACGAGCGGCTCGGCGGCGACCTCGCGCCGCACCGTCTCGGCGACACGGTCGGCGGCGCGCTCGCCGGCGGCGACGGCGGCGCGCGCCGTCTCGAGCGCGCGCGCGAGCACGGTGGCGGCGCGCCGCTCCTCCCGGCCGAGGCGGACGTTGCGCGACGACATGGCGAGCCCGTCGCGCTCGCGCACGATCGGCCCGGGCACGATCTCGACGCCGAGATGGAGGTCGCGCACCAGCGTGCGCACGACCGCGAGCTGCTGCGCGTCCTTCTCGCCGAAGACCGCGACGTCGGGGCGGACGAGGCCGAAGAGCGCCGTGACCACGGTGGCGACGCCCTCGAAGTGGCTGGGACGGCAGTCGCCCTCGAAGCCGGCGGACGGTCCCTCGACGCACACCCTGGTCGACGCGCCGGGCGGGTAGATCGTCTCGACCTCGGGCAGGAAGAGGAGGTCACAGCCGGCGGCGGCGAGCCGCCCGGCGTCGGCCTCCGGCGTGCGCGGATAGCCCGCGAGGTCGTCGACCGAATCGAACTGCTGCGGGTTGACGAAGATCGAGACGACGACGCGCGAGGCGTGCTTTCTCGCCAGCGCGACGAGCGAGAGGTGCCCGTCGTGCAGCGCCCCCATGGTCGGCACGAAGCCGATCCGCTCGCCGGCGGCGCGCCACTTGCCGACGGCTTGCCGCAGCTCCTTCTCGCTCGCCGCCCGGATCATGCGCCGTAGCGACGGTCCAGGCCCTGCGGCTTGGGCGCCGTCGGATCCTCGAAGCTCTCCGCGGGCGCCGGGAAGGCGCCCGAGCGCACGTCGGCGGCGAAGGCCTCGACCGCCTCGCGGGTGGCGACGCCCAACTGCGCGTAGCGACGCACGAAGCGCGGCGCGATGCGCTCCTCGATGCCGAGCAGGTCGTGCCAGACGAGCACTTGGCCGTCGCAGTGGGGGCCGGCGCCGATGCCGATCGTCGGCACCGCGAGCCGCTCCGCGACCTCGCGCGCGAGCTCGGTCGGGATGCACTCGAGCACCACCGAGAAGGCCCCCGCCTCCTCGAGCGCCACGGCCGCGGCGAGGAGCGCCTCGCGCGCCTCGGCGCCGCGCCCCTGCACCTTGAAGCCGCCGAAGCGGTGGATCGACTGCGGCGTCAGGCCGACGTGGCCCATCACCGGGATCTCGGCGTCGACGAGCGCGCGCACGACGTCGACCCTCGCCCCCTCGATCTTGACCGCCTGGGCACCGGCCTCTTTGACGAAGCGCAGCGCGTTGGCGACCGCTTGCTCGGGCCCGAGATGAAACGAGCCGTATGGCATGTCGGCGACGAGGAGGGCGCGCTGCGTGCCGCGGCGCGCCGCGCGGACGTGGTGGAGCATCTCGTCCAGGGTCACCGACAGGGTGTCGGCGTGGCCGAGGACGACCATGGCGAGCGAGTCGCCGACGAGCACGAGGTCGACTCCCGCCTGATCGGCGATGCGCGCCTGCGGATAGTCGTAGGCGGTCAGCATGACCAGGCGGTCGCCGCGCGAGGGGGCCTCGCGCACCCACGGGACGGTGATCTTCTTCGAAGTGGTAGCCATCGGCGCCTCCCGCAACGAAAAAACCCTTCCGTTTCGATGTGGGACGGAAGGGTTTCGCGGCGCCTCCGGGCGTAGGTCTCGGCCGAACTCTCCTCGGGTGCGCGTCGGATCCGCAGCTCCGATCGCGCCCCGGCGCAGGCCGCCCTCGCAAGGCGAGCTTCTCTTACCGTCTCGGTCCCGCACGACTCCACGGGATCCCAGCAGTCGAGCGCGATGTTACCAGATCGGCCGCCGCGCCTCGCCGCCCCCTCGCCCGCCCGGCCGGTCGGCGAACGGGGGCGGCGACTCGCCCTAGAATGTCGCCAACGCAGTCCGTCCAACTCCGGGCCCAAACCCTTCGCGAAAGGCGGGTTCCGCGCAGACCATGATCGGTCGCACGCTCGGCCACTACAAGATCCTGGACCGCCTCGGCACCGGCGGCATGGGCGTCGTCTGGCTGGCCGAGGACCTCGAGCTCGGCCGCCGGGTGGCAATCAAGCTGCTGCGCGACGACGTCGCCGGCTCGCCCGAGAGGCGCGCCCGCTTCGAGCGCGAGGCGCGCTCGGTGGCGGCCCTGAACCACCCCAACATCGTCACCCTCTACGCCGTCGAGGAGGCCGACGGCCAGCGCTTCCTGGCCATGGAGTACGTCGCGGGTCGCACGCTCGACGAGCTGCTGCAGAGCGGCCCGCTCGCCGCCTCCGAGGTCCTGCGCATCGGCATCGGCGTCGCTGCGGCGCTCGAGGAGGCGCACCGCCACGGCATCGTGCACCGCGACCTGAAGCCTTCGAACGTGCTGCTCGGCCCCGACGGGCGGATCAAGGTGGTGGACTTCGGTCTCGCCCGGAGCTTCGACAGCGAGAGCTTCCCCGCCGCGGCACGGCCACGGGAAACTTCGCTCACCCAGGAGGGTCTGGCCGTCGGCACGCTCCACTACATGTCGCCCGAGCAGCTGCAGAACCGCAAGGTCGACCAGCGGACCGACCTCTTCGCCTTGGGCATCGTGCTTTACGAGATGGCGACCGGCACGATGCCGTTCCCCGGCGAGAGCGCGGCGCAGGTGATCACCTCGGTGCTGCGCGACCCGCCACGGCGGATGGAGGGCGCCGGCGTCAAGCTGCCGCCGCAGATCCTCGACCTGATCCAGGCTCTTCTCGCCAAGGACCCGGACGACCGCCCCGCCTCGGCCGGCGAAGTGCGCGAAGCGCTCGAGGCCGCACAGCTGCTCTTCCACTCCGAGACCGCGGCGCTGCCGGCGTCGAAGTCGCTCGCGGTGCCGGGATTGCGCCGCGCGTCGCCCCTGCCGTGGCGGCGGGGCCGGGTGGCGATCGCCGCCGCGATCGGGAGCGCGGCGATCATCGCGCTGTGGCTCGCGCTGCGGCCGGAGCCGGCTCCGGCGCCGAATCCGCAGGAGAAGATCCCCGCCCTCGCCGTCCTGCCGCTCGCCAACTACTCCGCCGAGCCCGACTGGGTCGTCGACGGCATGACCGACGGCTTGATCGGCGCCATCGCGCGAATCGACACGATCCGCGTCATCTCGCGCCAGTCGGCGATGCATTACAAAGACTCGAAGAAGCGTCTCCCCGACATCGCCGCCGAGATCGGCGTCGACTACGTGCTCGAGGGCTCGCTGCGGCGGGACGGCGACGGCTACCGCCTGCAGGCGCAGCTCTTCCGCCCCAGACCCGAGCAGCAGCTGTGGAGCGGTAGCTTCGCCCGCGGCGGAGCCGACGTCCTGATGCTGCACGCCGAGGTGGCGCGCGCCGTCGCCGCCGCTCTTCACATCGAGCTCTCTCCCACCGCCGCCGAGAGGTTTCAGACCGTGCGCACCGTCGATCCCGCCGCCTACGACGCCTATCTGCGTGGACGCCATCTCGTCGACCAGGGCCGTCCCGAGACCGTTCACAAGGCCCGCGACTACTTCGAGCAGGCGCTCGCGCTCGATCCCACTTTCGCTCTGGCGCACGTCGGTCTCGCCGACGCCTACGGCTACCTCGCCTACCTGTTCGAAGATCCCGTCGCCAACGCCGGGCGCCAGGAGGTCGAGGCGCGCCGCGCCATCGAGCTCGATCCCGGCTCGGCGGAGGCGCACGCCCTGCTGAGCGAGAATCTGCGCTACTTCAGCTGGGACTGGACGGCCGCCGAAGTGGAGCTGCGCCGGGCCATCGAGCTCGGTCCCAACGACGCGCGCGTGCGCCGCATGTATTGGGGTCTGCTCGCCAGCCTCGGCCGCTTCGCGGAGGCGCGAGCGCAGATCGGGACCGCGATCGCGCTCGATCCGCTCTCGGCCGCGGCGGCCGGCGACCTCGCCTATCTCGAGCTCTTCGAGCGCCGCTATGCCGAAGCTGAGGCGGCGTTCCGGCGCGCGCTCGAGATCGACGCGGCGTTTCCCTATGCCCACGCCGGGCTGTGGGTGATCTACGACCGGCTCGACCGCGAGCCGCAGCGCACCGAGGCGTTGCGCGCCTGGCTGCTCGGGATGGAAGAGAAAGAACTCTTGGCGGAGCTCGACGCGGCGCCGGACGGAACGCCGTACGAGGAGATCGCCCGCCGTCTCGGGCGTCGCGCCGAGGAGCTCTCCCGCACCCGGCGCCTGCCGCTCGGCCTCGGCGCCGCTCTGCTCGCCTCGGCCGGCGAGCTCGACGCCGCCGAGGCGTGGCTCGAGCGCGCCTATCGCGAGCGTGATCCTGAGCTCGTTTGGCTGGCGATGGACCCGGGCTGGGCGCCGCTACGCAACCGGCCCACTTTCCGTCGCCTGCTCGCCGACCTCAAGCTGCCGAGCACGGGCGGATGAGAGTCTCCGCGCCGGGCCCGGCGGGCGCCACGCCGCTACTTCTTGAACTTGGTCTTGATGTTCGGCAGCGCGGTCTTGGTCTTGATGTTCGGGAGCGCCGCCTTGGTCTTGATATTGGGCAGCGCCGCTCTCGTCTTGATGTTCGCCTTGGCGCCCTCGCGGCCGAGATAGTCGCGGATCGCGTCGGCGTCGCGCGACGCGACGAGTGCGCGCTCCTTGGCCGACAGCCCCGCGCTCTTGAGCGCCCTCTCCGCCGCCTTCGCCGTCGCCAATTTCCCCGCCAGCTTGGGGTCTCCGAACAGACGCACCAGCAGCCGCACGACGTCCCTCTTCGCCATGGCTCCTCCTCCCTCTGAAACAAGTCTATCCGCGTCTCGCCGCGGCTCGCTCGACGTCGTCGGCGTCGGCATCGCCGGCCCGGCGCACGCCACCGCCGCCGCGCTCGGCGCGATCCGCGCGGCCGGGAAGCGGTTCTTCCTCGTCGCCGATCCCCTGACTCGCGAGTGGCTGCGCGAGATCGCGCCGCGCGCCGAAGACCTCGCCGACGCCTATGCGATCGGCAAGTCGCGCGACGACTCGTACGAGGAGATGGTCGAGCGCATCCTCGCGCCGGTGCGGCGCGGGCGGCGCGTGTGCGCGATCTTCTACGGTCATCCCGGCGTTTTCGCGTACCCGCCGCACGAGGCCATCCGGCGCTCGCGCGCCGAGGGCTTCGCGGCACGCATGTTGCCGGGCGTCTCGGCCGAGGACTGCCTCTTCGCCGACCTCGGCGTCGACCCCGGCGATGTCGGCTGCCAGGGCTTCGAGGCGACCGATTTCCTGTTGCGCCGGCGCCGCTTCGATCCCACTGCCGCGCTCGTTCTCTGGCAGGTCGGGCTCGTCGGCGTGGAGGATGTCCGCGAGGCCGAGCTGTGGAGCCGCGACGGGCTGCAGGTGCTGACCGAGGTCTTGCTCGACACGTACCCGGCCGAGCACGAAGTGGTCGTCTACGAGGCCTCGACGCTCCCCATCGTCGGGCCCAAGATCGTCCGCGTGCGCTTGGGCGCGCTCGCGTCGGCGCCGGTCACCGCGATCTCGACCCTCTTCGTGCCGCCGCTCGCGGACCGCGAGACCGACCTCGAGATGGCGCGCCGGCTCGGTCTCGTCTGACTAGCGCTTCCCTGCGGCGACGAAGTATTCGGTGCCGCGGATCGGCTTGCGCAGCAGGTCGACGAGCTCGTCGAAATCCTCGCCCTTCGAGACCAGGTTCATGTGGCGGGTGTCGACCACCAGCAGCGGCGAGCGGTTGTAGTAGTGGAAGTAGTGGTTGTAGGCCTCGATCAGCTCGGCCATGTAATCCTCGGAGAGGTCGCGCTCGAAGCCGCGGGCGCGGCGGCGGATGCGCGCCATGCAGGTGTCGACGTCGGCGGTGAGGTAGAGGACGAGGTCGGGCACCGGCACGTTCGTCTCGAGCGTCGCGTAGAGCTTGTCGTAGAGCGCGAGCTCGTCGTCGCCCAGGGTCAGGTAGGCGAAGATGCGGTCCTTGGGAAAGGTGTAATCCGCGATCACCAGGCGGTGGAAGAGCTCCTGCTGCACGACCTCCTGCTGCTGCTTGTAGCGCGAGAGCAGGAAGTACATCTGGGTCTGGAAGGCGGCTCCGGCGCGGTCCTGGTAGAAGTCGGGCAGAAAGGGGTTCTCGACGTCCTCGAGCACCTTGACCGCCTCGAAGCGGCGCACCAGCCGGTCGACCAGCGAGGTCTTGCCGACGCCGATCGGGCCGTCGACGGCGAGGTATCGGAAAGGGAGCGACTCGGCCACCGCGCGATGTCCACGAGGACGGCGGCGAGGCTAGCACAGCGGCCGGCGACGCACGCGCCATTGCGCCGGCTGCGGCGAAGGGCGTAGATTCCATCCGCTGTTCGGGGTTCATCGAGAGGTCGCGGGAGCGCGCCCGGACCGCCTCGGCGGCGCTGGCCGCCGGGCGATCCCGCCGCTGGCCGTCGGACCGACCGCGCGCGTCGGTGAGCGGCCCGCGGCGGCGCCTCCGATGCCGCCAAGGAGGGGACCATGTTCCGCAGAGAGCTGCTGATGCGCACGACGATCGCCGTGGCTTGCTCGCTGGCGCTGCTCGCGCCCGCCGCGAGCTCGGCGGAGGAGGAGGAAGGCGCCGCGCCCGCCGCCGGCGAGGCGACCTCCGCCGAGGACGACGCCGAGCGGACCTTCGAAGAGACCACCACCGTCACCGCCAAGAAGCGGGAGGAGGACATCTACGACGTGCCGGTGTCGGTGACCGCCTTCTCCGGCGAGGAGATGGTGCAGCAGGGCATCGTCGACCTCGTCGACATCGGCAAGTTCGTGCCCAACTTGAACGTCACGCAGTTCTCCGCCGGGCACACCTCGTCGTCGAACCCCTTCATCCGCGGCATCGGCCTGCAAGATCACCTGATCACGACCGACCCCGGCGTCAGCGTCTACGTCGACGGCGTCTACCTCGGCCGCCAGGTCGGCCAGAACTGGAACTTGCAGAACATCGAGCGCGTCGAGGTGCTGCGCGGCCCGCAGGGGACGCTCTACGGTCGCAACTCGATCGGCGGCGCGATCAACATCATCACCAAGGCGCCGGGCAGTGAGGAGGTCAGCGAGGTGACGGTCGAGGGCGGCTCCCGCGGCCGCTGGGGCGCCGATCTCTACACCAACCGCAAGCTCGACGACCGGTGGTCGGTGGTCGCCACCGGCGCCTACACCCGCCGCGACGGGCTCGGCGAGTTCCGCAACCTGCCCAACGCCGACGTCGAGGTCGGCGAGCTCGAGGAGATCGCCACCCGCGTGGGCGTCAAGTGGACCCCGTCGGACGACTTCTCGCTCGTCGTCACCGGCGACGCCAACCAGGGCGACGGCGGCCTGCGGCCCTACGACACGCTGATCGACGAGGTGCCGAACGGCGCCGTCTTCGGCTCCGGCTACCGCAACTCGGACACCGCCAGCGACCCGTACGACAACAACACCGGCAACGTCGACCAGACGCGGGTCACCAACGAGGCGCGCGGCCTGGCGATTACTGCCGATTGGGCGGTCTCCGAGCGCCTGCGCGCGAAGGTGCTGGTGAGCGACCGCCACTCCGAGTACGAGGCCGGCCTCGACGACGACGCCTTCTTCGACAACTTCCTCGCCTTCCCCGAGACCGGCGAGGCCGACCAGACCTCGGTCGAGCTCCAGCTCTCGGGCGAAATGGGCGCCTGGGACTACGTCGCCGGCCTCTACTACTTCGAGGAGGACGGCATCAACGACCAGCGCCCGACGGTCTTCCTCGGCGGTCTCGGGGCGTTCACGCTGAGCCAGGACGTCGAGAGCCGGGCGATTTACGGCAATGTCGGCTACGCCATCAGCGACAAGACGCGCGTCTCCGGTGGTCTGCGCTACACCCAGGACGACAAGCGCGCGGCCATCAATATCAACGACGGCCTCATCGACACCGCGGCCGACGACGACTGGTCCGAGGTCAGCGGGGAGCTCGCGCTGACGCACGAGCTCGAGAGCGGCATGACCGTCTACGGCGCCATCCAGAGCGGCTACCAGTCGGGCCGGTTCCCGGCGCGTCCATACTGCCTGTTCGACTTCCTCGACTTCACCCAGCCCGGCAACGTCAGCCAGCCCAACTGCTTCGTCGCCAGCGACCCGATCACCGCGGTCAACTACGAGGTCGGCTACAAGGGCCGACTTCTCGACAACCTGCTGATGAGCGTCGCGCTTTTCTACACCGAGTACTCCGACCTGCCCTACCAGGTGTCGACCACCACCGCCGCCGGCTTCGACACCCGCGACATCATCGTCGACCAGGACTCGTGGGGCGTCGAGTGGGAGGGCTCCTGGCACGCCGGCCGCGGCTTCTTCGTCCACACGAGCCTCGGCTACATCGACATCGACGTCGACGACCCGGTCGCCGTCGCGCCGCTGACGCCGGAGATCACCGCCTCGATCAGCCCCGAGCTCGTGCGCAGCGTGGGCGGCGGCCGGGTGTCGTTCCGCGTCGACTACTCGTTCCGCGACGAGATGTTCGGCGAGCCGACGGCGGATCCCGGCCGCTTCACCAAGATCGACAGCCGCGAGCTGGTCAACGCCAACGTCACCTACCACTCCTCCGACGACCGCTGGTCGCTGGGGGCCTACGGCCGCAATGTCACCGACGAGCGCTACGACAATGCTCGGCTCAACCTGGGCGACTACATCCTCGTCATGCTGAGCAACGACGCGAGCGAGTTCGGCCTGCGCTACACGACGCGCTTCTGAGGGCGGGGCGCACGCCTGCGCGGCGTGCCGGCGGGCGGCCTGCGGGCCGCCCGCTTCGTTTCAGGCGGCGCGGTGGATGGGGTTGTAGAGGGTGTCGCGCTCGACCGGGCGGAAGCCGGCGAGGCGGATGACGCGCTCGAGCTCGGCGACCGGCAGCGCCTGCGCCGTCTCGGCGCCTGCCATGTGGTAGATCGTCTCGCGCACCACCGTGCCGTCCAGGTCGTCGGCGCCGAAAGAAAGCGCCACCTGGGCGAGCTTGGGCGTGATCATCACCCAGTAGGCCTTGAGGTGCGGGATGTTGTCGAGCACCAGGCGCGCGGTCGCCAGGTGCCGGAGGTCGTCGAGGCCGGTGGTGTGGTACTTGAGGCCGAGGTAATTGTTCTCCGGGTGGTAGGCGAGCGGGATGAAGGCGTTGAAGCCGCCCGTCTCGTCCTGCAACGCGCGCAGGCGGAGCAGGTGGTCGACGCAGTGCTCCGGCTTCTCGACGTGGCCGTAGAGCATCGTGCAGTTCGACTTCAATCCCATCCCGTGCGCCACGCGGTGGACCTCGATCCACTCGTCGGCGTCGAGCTTGCCGTCGCAGATCACCTCGCGCACCTCGGGGTGGAAGATCTCGGCGCCGCCGCCGGGCAGGCTCCCCAGCCCCGCCGCCACCAGCCGCTCGAGCACCTCACGGATCGCGAGCTTCTCGCGCTTGGCGAACCAGCCGATCTCGATGGCGGTGAAGGCCTTCAGGTGCGCGCGCGGAAAGCGCTCCCGCAGGCCGCGCAGCATCTCCTCGTACCAGCTCATGTCGAGGTCCGGGTGCAGGCCGCCGACGATGTGGAACTCGCTCACCTCGTTGCCGCCCTGCTCGGCCGCGTTCTTCCACACCTCCTCGAGCGACATCTGCCAGGCGTGGGGCTCGTCCTTCAATGCCGCGAACGAGCAGAACTTGCAGTTGTAGGTGTAGACGCAGACGTTGGTCGGGTTGATGTGGCGGTTGACGTTGTAGTACGCCACGTCGCCGTGGAGCTCGCGGCGCACGGCGTCGGCCAGCCGGCCGAGGTGGAGGACGTGCGGCGTGGTCAGGCAGCGCAGGGCGTCGCCGGCGTCGAGGCGCACGCCGGCGCGCACCTTCTCCGCCAACGGGCGGAGCGGCTCCGGGAACGAAGAGGGATCGATCGCGGCGCGCATCGGGCGGATTCTATCGCCGCGGCGTCCGTCGCGACTCAGAACAGCGTCACCGCGCGCGTCGCGGCGCGGACGACGAAGACGCGCTCGTGGTTCGCCTCGTGGTCGGCCGGTGCGACGAAGAAACCGACGCGCTCCGGCTGGTAGCCCTGCGTGGTGCCGACCAGCAGCTCGCCGTCCAGGAACTCGACGCGGATCCGCCGCCCGTGCAGCGACCGGTTGACGTCGAACTCGTTGCGATTCTGGCGATTCGGATCGCCGGCCAGGTCGCGGACGAAGAAGATCGCCTTCAAGTCGGCGACCTGGATCTCGCGCATGCCGCCCTCGATTGACTCGAGATGGAAGATCCCCTTGGTCGGCACGAAGTCGAAGGTGCTGCCCTTCTCGCGCCGTCCGTCCCGGTAGCCCACCACCACGAGATTGCTCGCCATTCCGCTTCTCCGCCAATCGCCGTCGCTCGGGCTCGATTGTGACCGCATCGGCGGCTTCGTGGCAAGATTCCGGCCGCGCCATGGACCCGCAACGCTTCCTCTTCGTCTCGCTCGCGGGCTTGATCGGCGACATCGCGTGGCAAGCGGTCAAGGAGGGCCACGAGGTGCGCTACTGGATCGGCGCCGCCGACGAGAGCGACATCGCCGACGGCTTCGTGCCCAAGGTCGACGACTGGGAGGCGCACGTCGAGTGGGCCGATGTCGTCGTCTTCGACGACACGCTCGGCCAGGGCGCCAAGGCCGAGGCGCTGCGCCGCCAGGGCAAGGCGGTGGTCGGCGGCAGCGAGTACACCGACCGGCTCGAGGACGATCGCAGCTTCGGCCAGGAGGAATTGAAGAAGGCCGGCGTCAACATCATCCCCTACCGCGAGTTCACCGACTTCGACGAGGCGATCGAGTTCGTGCGCCAGAACCCGATGCGCTACGTGATCAAGCCCTCGGGCGAGGCGCAGAACGTCAAACGGCGCCTCTTCGTCGGCGAGGAGGACGACGGCCACGACGTCGCCGACGTGCTCGAGGCGTACAAGAAGGCGATCGCGGCGCAGATCCCGGTCTTCCAGCTGCAGCGGCGCGTGGCGGGCGTCGAAGTGGCGGTCGGCGCGTTCTTCAACGGCGCGCGCTTCGTCACCCCGATCAACATCAACTTCGAGCACAAGAAGCTCTTCCCCCAGAACCTCGGCCCGTCGACGGGCGAGATGGGGACGACGATGTTCTGGACCGAGCCCAACCGGCTCTTCTTCCAGACGCTCGCCAAGATGGAGCCGATGCTCGCGCGCGAGCGCTACGTCGGCTACGTCGATCTCAATTGCATCGTCAACTCGAACGGCATCTACCCGCTCGAGTTCACCGCCCGCTTCGGCTACCCGACGATCTTCATCCAGCAGGAGGGGATGACGACGCCGATCGGCCAGTTCCTCGCCGAGCTCGCCCGCGGCGAGGAGGTCAAGCTCAAGACCAAGAGCGGCTACCAGGTCGGCGTGCGGGTCATCGTGCCGCCCTACCCCTTCGACGATCCGGGGACTTTCGAGTCGCTGTCGAAGGACGCCGTCATCTACTTCAAACGCCCGTCCGCCGACGGCATCCACATCGAGGATGCGAAGCTGGTCAACGGCCAGTGGCTGGTCGCCGGCACCTCGGGCGTCGTGCTCACCGTCGTCGGCACCGGTTCGACGATGAAGGCGGCGCAGCAGCAGGCCTACTCGCGGGTCAAGAACATCCTGATCCCCAACATGTACTACCGCGACGACATCGGCGACCGCTGGAGCGAGGACTCCGACCGCCTGTTCAGCTGGGGCTACCTGCGGCGCACCTGAAAATGGGGACAGGCACCCTTTTCCTCCGTCGCCGCAAACTCGTCAGGCCACTGCGACGGAAAAGGGTGCCTGTCCCCATTCTCCTCCTCCTCCTCGCGGCGACGCTGCGGGCCGACGCGATCGACGACTATCTGCGCCGCGAGATCGCGCTGCGCACGATCCCCGGCCTGGCGCTGGCGGTGGTGCGCGGCGAGGCGATCGAGGAGCGCTACTACGGCCTCGCCAACGTCGAGACCCCGGCACCCGTCGGCGAGGGCTCGGTCTTCGCCATCGCCTCGCTCGACAAGCAGCTGACCGCCGCCGGGGTCCTCGAGGCGGCCGAGCTCGGCAGGCTCTCGCTCGACGACGCGGTCTCGAAGTGGGTCGAGATCGACCTGCCCGGCGTCACCCTCCGCCACCTGCTCTCGCACACCTCGGGCCTGCCGGACGAGGTCGCGGGCAGCTTCGAGGGGCGCGCCTTCAGCGACTACACGACCGCGCAGCTGCTCGCGACCGTGCGCGCTCTCGCGCCGCTCGCGCCGCCCGGCCATCGCTTCCACTACTCCGATGGCGGCCTCTTCCTCGCCCAGCTCGCCACCGAGGCGGCCGTGGGCGAGCCGTGGTGGGAGTTCGTGCGCCGCGAGCTCTTCGCGCCGGCCGGCATGTCGAGCGTCGTCTCGCTCTCGCCCTCGGCGCTGGTGCCCGGCCGCGTCGCGCCGTACACCTTCGACCGCGAGGGCCGCCTCGTGCGCGACCGGCGGCTCGACGTCGACTTCGGCCCGCTCTACAGCGATCTCGGCATGACGGTGGGCGATTTCGCGCGTTGGCTCGCGGCGCTCGACCGCGGCGCGCCTCTCGCCGCGGCGAGCGTCGCCGAGATGGCGACCCCGGTGCGCCTCGCCGACGGGCGCGCCGCCGGCGAGGCCTTCCAGTGGAGCCGCTACGGGCTCGGCGTCGGCCTCGACGATCTGCTCGGCGAGAAGATGGTGCTGCACTCGGGCCACAGCGGCGTCGGTTTCGCGCGCTTCCCGGCGCGGCGGCTCGCGGTCGTCGTCTTCACCAACCTCGAGCATCCGATGGGGAGCGATCCGGTGAGCCTGGCGATCGCGGTCGCCGGCCTCGTCGAGCCCGAGCTCGCCCTCGACCAGCTGCCCGAAACCGACGGCGAGACGGCGCTCGTCGAGCGCTTCGCGGCCGCCTACGGCGAGCTTCTCGCCGGCCGGCCCGCTCTCGACCGCTACGCCGCGCCCTTCCGCTCGACCGCCTGGGAAGGCGCCGGCGGGCTCGCCGGCCGCGCCGGGCGCTTCGGCGCGCTCGTGCGCTTCGCGCTCGTGCGCTCGGCGACGCTCGACGACGAGCCGTCGCCGCTCTTCCGCGCCACGCACGAGCGGGCGACGGTCTATTTGCGCTTCTCGCTCGCTGCCGACGGAGGCGTCACGCGCCTCGTCTGGTGGCATCTCTAGTCGCTAGGCGAGCCGGGCGAGCGCGCGCCGCGCGAAATCGATCGCTTCGGGGTGCACGGCGTGGGGGAAACCCGGCTCGCGGCGCGTCGTGACCTCGGCGCCCATCGCGCGCAGGTTCGCGGCCGTCTCCTCGACGCGGCTCCACGGCACGTGCGGGTCGGGATCCCCCGCCGAGAGGTGCACCGGCGCGCCGGCGAGATCGCCCGCGGCCGCGAAGCGCGTCCCCGGCGGTCCGATCCGGCCGCCGGTCGCCGCGATGAGCCCGCCGTAGCGCCGCGGATTTCGCGCCACGAACTCGCTCGCCAGACAGGCCCCCTGCGAGAAACCGAAGAGCACCAGCCGCTCGGCCGCGACGCCGGCGCGCTCGATCGCGGCGACGAGCGCGGCGACGCGCGCGAGCGCCGAGCCGAGCCATGGCTCGTTCGCCGCGAGCGGTGAGAGGAAGCTCTGCGGGTACCAAGTCGAGTGGCGCGCCTGCGGCGCGAGCAGGGCGACGCCGGGGGCGGCGAGCTCGGCGGCCGCCAGGGCGAGGATGTCCGCGGCGCCGGCGCCGCGGCCGTGCAGCGCGACGACCGCGGCGCGCGCCGCGCCCAGCGGCGCTCCGGCCGTGAGCGTCGGCTCGCCCTCGTGCAGCCTCAAGCGCGCTCCGCCACCGCCGGCTCGAGCGGCGCCAGCGCGCCCTCGATCTCGGCGCGGTGCGGCTCGAGCCAGGGCGGCAGGACGAGCGCCTCGCCGAGATGCTCCGGCGCCTCGTCGACGGCGAAGCCGGGGCCGTTGGTGGCGAGCTCGAAGAGCACGCCGCCAGGCTCCTTGAAGTAGACCGAGCGGAACCAGAATCGGTCGATGACCGGCGTCGGCGAGGTGCCAGCCGATTCGACGCGCGCGCGCGCCTCGGCCTGATGGGCGTCGTCGTCGACCCGCCACGCCAGGTGGTGGATCGCCCCCGTGCCCCACGCGCCGCGCGGCTCGTCGGCCGCCTGCCGCAGGTCGATCCAGCTGCCCGAGCCGCCCTCTCCCGTCGCCCAGCGCTCCCAGCCGCGCTCGCTGCCGAGCCGGCGGAAGCCCATCCCGTCGGCGAGGAAGCGCGTCGTGCGCTCGATGTCTCTTTCGCGCGCACGCGCCCCCTCGAGACCGCGGATCTGCCGCTCGGCTGGCGCCGGGGAAAGCGTCCATGGCTCGAACGGCCGGGCGAGCGCGCTCGCGCTCTCGACGAGCGCGAGCGGCATGCGGTGCGGATCGACGAGCGCGAGCGTACGCTCGCCGAAGCGCTCTTCGGCGGCGGTGATCTCGGCGCCGTAGCGCTCGAGCCGCGCCCGCCACCAGTCGAGGCTGCCGGGGGGAACCGCCAGCGAGACCTCGCTCGCCAGGCCGTGGCCGCGCCGTGCCGGCGCCATGCGCTCCCACGGGAAGAAAGTCAGGTCGGTTCCCGGGTGTCCCGCCGCGTCGGCATAGAAGAGGTGGTAAGTCCCTGGATCGTCCTGGTTGACGCTCTTCTTGACCAGCCGCATGCCGAGCACGCCGGCGTAGAAATCGAGATTCTCCTGCGCCGGCCCCGAAATGGCCGTGACGTGGTGGAGCCCGGGAATCGCTCGCGTCGAGTCCATGACGCCCCCTTCCTCGCGCCTCGATGTAGACGCGACGTCAATTATTGACTAGTCAACCACAATCGGCGCGAGCTGTCAAGGCCACGGGCCGGCGGCGGCGCGCCCTTCCGGCGAGCGCCACGGCGCGGCGGCGAGAAGGATCCGAAAACGAAAAAAGGGAGGCCTCGCGACCTCCCTTCGCTCCTGCTCTCGGACCGCCCCGGCTCCCTTCCCCCTCGGGTGCGGTGCCCGTGGCGACGTGTCGTCGCCGTCGGGTCGATCGGCTCGGCCTAGCGGTCCGCCGGTGGGCCCCCGATTCGCGGACGAGATCCGCGCCTCGGGGGCTGTCGGTGGTCCGGTGGCGTCGTCATCGAGACCTCCGTCGTCGTTCAACTCGCGAACCCCAAGGTACGCTCCGTGCCGGAGGCTGTCAAGAGTCCAGCCGATTGTGCAGCGACGGCACGTCGACGCGGGGTCGGTTATCCTAGGCGGAGCGCTCCGCGCTCCCCACGACCGAGGAGTCTCGACGATGACGACGACCGCCGCGCCGCTCTCGCTCGCTCCGACCGCCGACCCGGCCGTGGGTCTCGGCCGCATGGTCTCCGGCCTCGTCGGCTCCGAGATCCTGCGCATCGCGCGCGAGGTGCGCGAGCTCCAGGCGACGGGCCGCCCGGTGCTCAATCTCACCGTCGGCGACTTCGCGCCCGCACAGTTCCGCATCCCGCGCGAGCTCGAGTCGGCGATCGCCGCCGCGCTCGCCAGCGGCCAGACCAACTACCCGCCGGCCGACGGCGTGCCCGAGTTGCGCGAGGCGATTCGCGGCTTCTACCGGGAGGTCCTGAGCCTCGACTATCCGCTCGAGTCGATTCTCGTCGCCGGCGGCGCGCGGCCGGTGATCTGGGGCGCCTACCAGGCGATCGTCGACCCCGGCGAGACGGTCGTCTATCCGGTCCCGTCGTGGAACAACAACCACTACTGCCATCTCGTCGGCGCCCACGGCGTGGCGGTCGAAACTCGCGCCGAGAACGGCTTCCTGCCCACTGCCGACCAGCTCGCGCCCAACTTGGGCGACGCGGTGCTCCTCGCGCTCAACAGCCCGCTCAACCCCGCTGGTTCGGGCTTTCGCCGCGAGCAGCTCGCCGCCATCGCCCGTCTCGTGGTGGAGGAGAACCGGCGCCGCGGCGCGGGCCGCAAGCCGCTCTACCTCCTCTACGACCAGATCTACTGGCTGCTCGCCGCCGAGAACGCGCCGCACGCCACGCCCGTCGAGCTCGTGCCGGAGGTGGCGCCGTACACGATCTTCGTCGACGGCATCAGCAAGGCGTTCGCGGCCACCGGGCTGCGCGTCGGCTGGGCCGTCGCGCCGCCGCACGTCGCCCTCCGCATGCGCGACCTGCTCGGCCACGTCGGCGCCTGGGCGCCGAAGCCGGAGCAGCTCGGCACCACGGCGATCCTCGCCGACCCGGCGGTCGGCCTGCGGCTGGCCGCCGAGGTGCGCGAGCGAATCGACCGGCGCCTCGCGGCGCTCGACGCCGGCCTGCGCGCGCTCGCCGCCGCCGGCCTGCCGGTGCGTCATCTGCCGCCGGCCGGTGCGCTCTACCTCTCGGCGCACTTCGACCTCGTCGCGCGCTTCGGCGACAACCGCGGCATTCGCCAGTTCCTGCTCAACGAGGCCGGCTTCGCCGTCGTGCCGTTCCACGCCTTCGGCACCGGCAACGCGAACGGCTGGTTCCGCCTCTCGGTGGGCGCCATCGGCGTCGACGAGATCGCGCCGGCGATCGCGCGCGTCGAAGCCGCGCTCGGCCGCGCCGACGCCGCCTGAGACGAACCGCGGCCCGCCTCCCGGGCGCGAAAGGCGGCCCAGCAGCAGCCCGCGCCAGCCGCCGCGCCGCTACTTCCGCTTGGCGAAGCCGGAGACGACGACGGTGCCCGAGCGCTGGTCCTTCCTGAGCTTGACGATCTGGTGGCGCTCGGCGTCCTGCAGCAGCTCGGTGAACGTCGAGTAGCCGTAGTAGCCCTCGTTGAACGACGGCTTCTTGCGCTGCATCGTCTGCTTGATGAGCGAGCCCCAGAAGACGTCCTTGTTCTCGCGCTGCAGCGCGACGATGGCGTCGATCAGGAGGGTGAAGACCTCGGCCTTCTTCTTGGTCAGGCCGGTGAGCTCGGGGCCCTTCTCGCGGTCGCGCCAGACGTCCTCGTAGAAGATGAACTCGTCGCAGTTGTCGATCAGCAGGTTCGACGACGAGTTCTTGACGCCGATGCCGATGACGTACTTGTTGTTCTCCTTGAGCTTGGAGACCAGGGGCGAGAAGTCGGAGTCGCCGGAGAGCACGACGAAGGTGTCGAGGTGCTCCTTGGCGTAGCAGAGGTCCATGGCATCGACCACCATCTTGATGTCGGCCGAGTTCTTGCCCGTATAGCGCCGCTGCGGGATGTCGATCAGCTCGATCGCCGACTCGTGGAAGGCGATCTTGAACTCGCTGTAGCGCTCCCAGTCGGCGTAGGCGCGCTTGACGATGATCTTGCCCTTCTCGAGCAGACGCTCGAGGACGAGCTGGATGTCGAAGCGCTTGACCTCGGAATCGCGGACGCCGAGGGCGACGTTCTCGAGGTCGCAGAAAATGGCGATCTTGCGCTCCTCGGGCTCGCTCGAGGGGCGTGGGCCGCTGCTGGCGACCGGCAAGGAGCCGAGAATCTCGCGCGCCAGATTCTCGTAGTCGTCGCCCTCGTCGTCGTCCTCGTCGTCGTCCTCGTCGGGGGCCGGCGCGCGGCGCGCCGTGGCGTCGTCGCTGGCGGCGACGCTGCGGCGGGGGCGACGGCGGCGACGGCGCCTACTGCGCGGGGCCTCCTCGCTCTCCGCCTTGCCGTTTTCCTCGGCGCGCTCGGCGCCGGCCTCGTCGTCGGGCGCCTCGCCGGCGCCGGGCGCCGGTTCGCCGGCGAGGAGGTCGGCGATCGACGCCGGGGCTGGGTCGGCGGTGCCGGGCGCCGGCGGCCGCTGGCGCTCGGCGCCGGCCTCGTCGCTCTCGTCACCGGGCGGGCGCAGCCACCAAGGGCTCACGGGCGCACCGCCGGAAAATCGTTCGGGTTCATCGGTTCGGACTCCTTCAGGGTCCTGCGGGTGGGGCGGACGCGGCGCGAAGGCGCGCCGGCTGAGGAGTGTCGATCTTAGCAGAGAGCCGGCGCGCCGGGCTGGGGTCGGGCGCGGCGCCGCTTCCGCACTGCGGCCGCCGCGCCGGCCCGGCGGCCCAGGAGACCGCTTACGGCGTGGAGTAATCGACCAACGAGAGCGCGTCGTCGACCACCATTCCGACCCACGGGCAGTAGCGCTTGAGGCTCTTGTCACTCGCCGCGAGACCACTCGACTCGGTCACCTCGACGCAGTCGGTGAACGGATCTTCGAATGCCTCGAGGGAGAGGACCAGGTCGTCCGCGGTGTTGTCGCCGCGGTCGAGCGCCACCCCCGGCGCGACCTCCTGGAAGTAGCGCGAGCCGATGACGAAGTTGCCCGGCATGACGAGCCCGGCCGCCGCGCCCTCGACTCCCGCTTGCCACGCCCCGCCGTGGCCGGAGATCTCGCCCTCCTCGTAGTCGTCGACATCCTCGCCGAAGTAGAAGACGCCGCCGTTGCGGGTGCAGCGCGCGAAATAGTTCCACGACACCTCGACGAGCTCGCCGCCCTCCCATTCCATCTCGCGGACGACGCGCGTGGTGACGCCGTCGACGACCTTGGTGCCGTCGCCGGCGATCCCGTAGCCGGCGCCATCGCAGGCGTCGTCGCACACCGTGATCTCGAGCACGATCTCCTCCCCCTGTTCCTCGCCCTCGAGCCGCAGCCAGTGGCCGGGTACGAGCGGGAAGTACGGGTTGCCGAGGCCGTCGGCGGTGTCGTCGTTCTCGAAGGCGCAGTCGCCGAGCCGGAAGTCGCTGGTGTAGGGGAGCTGCTGGCTCTCGGTCTTCGACTTGCCGGCGTGCGCGCCGCCGGTCACGGCGAGGGCGGCGACGAGCGCGGTCGCCGCGACGGCGAGGGCGCGGCGGCGGGACGGGGGTGAGGATGCGGGCTGCATGGGCTCTCCTTTCGTCGGGATCGCCGGCGGGCGATCCGGGTGGTGGCCGGCGCCGGCGGACCGTGGCGGCGACCACGTCGCGACGCCCTGCCGGCGCGTTGCTGCTACAGTCGCTTGGACGTCGCGGGCTGCCGAATCCCTCGCGCCACTCCACGGAACGCGAGCGGCGAAGGCGCTGGGCGACGACGCACCGCGATGATCGCCCACCGCCGCGCGCGGCCGCTCCGTTCGTTGGGGAGTCTCGCTGCGGCGCTCCTCCTGGCTGTGGCGACGCCGCTCCTCGCCGAGGCGGCTCGCGAGCCGCGCCCCATCCTCGCCGGGCAGCCGCTCACCGAGGCACTGGCCGAGCTCGCCGCGCGCGGACTGCCGCTCGTCTTCTCGAGCCGCGTCGTCCTGCCGGCGATGACGGTCGCCGCGACGCCCGCCGGCGAGACGGCGCGGGCGATCCTCGACGAGCTCCTGGCGCCCTATGGCCTGGTCGCCGTCGCCGGCGCCGGCGGCAGTCTGGTGATCGGCGCGGCGCATGCCGAAGCGATCGAGCCGGCCGCGATCTCGGGCGTCGTCCGTTCGCGGCAGGCCGGCGCGCCGCTCGCCGGCGTCGTCGTTGGCGTCGCCGAGAGTGGCGTCGAGACGGTCACCGCCGCGGACGGTGCTTTTCGCATCGATGGCCTGCGCCCCGGCGTCTACGAGCTCGAGCTGCGCCGTCCCGGCTTCGTCATCGAGACGGTGGCCGGCGTCGTCGCGCTCGCCGGCGAGACCACCGAGCTCGCGCCGTGGCTGACGCCGGCGCCGTTCGCCGGCGACGAGATCGTCGTCCACCCGAGCCGGGCCGCGATCTTGCGCGACGAGCCGGCGTCGGTGGTCAATCTCGGCCGCGAGGAGATCCTCTCGCTGCCGCACCTCGGCAACGACGTGCTGCGCGCGCTCGAGATCCTGCCCGGCGTGGCGTCGAACGACGTCACCGCGCAATTCCACGTGCGCGGCGGCCGGCGCGACGAGGTGCTCGTGCTGCTCGACGGCCAGGAGCTCTACGAGGCGTTTCACCTGCACGACTTCGACAACGCGCTGTCGCTGGTCGCCGCCTCCAACTTGACCGGCGTCCACCTGTCGACCGGCGCTTTCGCCGCCGACTACGGCGACCGCATGGGCGGAGTGCTCGAGCTGTCGACCGCGCCGCCGCCCGAGCCGGGTCGTTACCGATTGGCCGCCAGCCTGCTCGCCGTCGAGCTCGGCGCCTCGCGCCCGCTCGCCGGCGGCGAGGGGGGCTGGCTCGTGCACGGCCGCCACGGCACCGGCGAGCTGGCGCGCGAGATCCTCGATCGCGAGCAGCCCGAATACTGGGACGTCTTCGGCCGCCTCGACCGCCGCTTCGGCGAGCGGCAGTCGGCGCGGCTCAACCTGCTCACCGCCGGCGACCGCTACGATCTCGTCGAGCCCGGCGACGAGGAAGCGAAAACGGTCGACACCGACTACGACGTCGCCTATCTCTGGCTCACCCACCAGGCGATCGTCGGCGAGCGGATCTTCGTCGACTCCGCCCTGTCGTGGAGCCGTGGCGACCGCGATCGCCGCGCCGTCGAGCGCGACGCCGAGAAGGCGATCGACGTCCTCGACCGGCGCGAGAGTCGCGTCGTCTCGCTGCAACAGACGTGGAACGCGCAGCTCGGCTCGGACCACCATCTCAAGCTCGGCGGGCTCGCGCGCCGCTTCACGAGCGACTTCGACTACTTCGCCGCCCGCGAGTTCGACACGCCGCTGGCGCTCGTGCGCACGGCGACGAGCGATCCCGTGACGGCGCTCGACCGCGGCTTCGCGGATGACCACGTCGGTTTCTTCCTCTCCGACCGCTGGCGCATCGGCGCGTCCCTCACCGTCGAGCTCGGCGTGCGCTACGACGAGCATTCGCTCGTCTCCGACTCGGTCACCAGCCCGCGCGCCCACCTCGCCTGGTCCCTCCGGCCCGGCCACTTGTTGCGGTTGGCCTGGGGCCGCTACGCGCAGGGCCAGCGGCCGTACGAGCTCGCCGTCGAGGACGGCGAGCTCGCCTTCCACCGCCGCGAGCGCTCCGAGCACTGGGTGGTCGGCTACGAGAAGAGTTTCGAGCCCCCGGCGCGCGTCGGCCCGACCGCGCTGCGCGTCGAGCTCTATCGCCGCGCGGTCGACGATCCGCGGCCGCGTTACGAGAACCTCTTCGAGCCGTTCGACGCCTTCCCCGAGGGCGAGACCGATCGCTACCGCTTCGCGCCCGAGCGCTCGCGCGCCGAAGGCGTCGAGCTGTTCGTGCGGGCCGAGCTCAGCGAGCGCGTCCAGGGCTGGCTCGATTACGCCTACGCGCGGAGCGAGGACTCGATCGACGGCGCCTGGGTGCCACGGCTCGTCGACCAGCGCCACACGCTCAACTTCGATCTCCACCTCGAGCTCGCTCGCGGCTGGTCGCTCGACCTCGCCGGCCTCTTCCACACCGGCCGCCCGACCACGGCGATCGCTCTCGCCGAGAGCGAGGACGACGAGGGCGAGAGCGAGCTCGTGCCGGTGCTCGGCCCTTTGAACGGCGAGCGGCTCGACGACTACCTCCGCTTCGACCTGCGCCTGGCGCGCGCCTTCGCCGTACGCGGCGGCCGACTGGCGCTCTATCTCGACGCGCAGAACCTGCTCGGACGCGAGAACGACGCCGGCTTCTCGGTCGAGCTCGACGAGGACGAGGAAGCCCTGGTCTTCGACCGCGAGCGCTGGCCGGGCTTCGTCGCCTCGGCCGGCTTCGCCTGGGAGTTCTGAGCCGCGCTTACGGCCGCGCGCCGGCCACCGCGTCGGCGACCAGCGCGCCGCCCTCGATGCGGGTCGAAAAGCCGCTGCTGGCCAAGACCACGGCGAGGGCCTCGTCCGGACTCAGGTGCGCGACCGAGCCGTGCACCACCACCGTCGCCGCCAGCGCCCGGCTCTCTTCGTCGGCGTAGCGCACCACGAAGCCGCTCTCGCGCCCGTACCAGGCGAGAAAGCGTTCGAGCGGCCAGCCCTCGATCGTCGGCGCCGGCGCGGCGGCGAGGACCCACGCCCAATCGGCGCCGTACGGCGCCACGAGGTCGCGCCGGAGCGAGCCGTCGGCGCCGAGCGCGAGCTCGACGCCCGCCTCGGCGGTCGCCGCCCGGCCGTCGTCACGCCAAGCCACCACGCCCTCGCGCACGCGCAGCCGCACGCTCGGGGCCTCGCCCTCTTCGACGCGCACCTCGAATTGGGTGCCGATCTCGCGGAAGCGTCCGCGCGGCGTCTCCACCGTCGGGCTCTCGCCCGCCGTGCGGCCGTCGGAATCGAGATAGACGCCGCCGCGCACGAGCGCGACGCGGTTCGCGGCGACGAGCACGAGCTCGCTGCCCGCGTCGAGGCGCAGCGAACGGCCGTCCGACCAGCGCAGCGCGACGCGGCCGGGCGCCGCCCCGCCCGCCGCCGTGCGCAGCACCGTGCCCGGCGCGAGCGGCGTGCCGAGTGCCGGCCGCCCGGTGCTCCCCGCTGCGCCGAGCACTTGCACGTCGCCCACGACCTGCTCGATCGCGGCGAGCACCGGTCCCGGCGACCTCGCCGGCGCGCCCGTCCGCGACCACAGCACGAGGGCGACCGCGACGACGAGCGCCGCGGCGGCGGCGATCTGCCAGCGCCGCACGACGCGCTCGCGCCGGCGCCAGGCGTAGCGGCGCCGCCACTGCGAGCGCGCCGCCTCCTGCAGGCGCGCGATGTCGAGCTCGGGCGTCGGCGGCGGCGGTCCGGCGGCCATGATCAGGCGCGCCACGTGCTCTTCCTCGTCGCGCTCGGCGTGCGGGCGGTGCAGGGGGTTTCCGTCGATCGGGCTCATGATGCGGTCTCCGCTCCGGCCGGCGCCGCCGCGGCGAAGGCAGCGGCGGGCAGCCCATCCAGATGCATGTAGGCGTCGCGAAACGCCGCGCGGGCGCGGCCGAGCAGCGACTCGGCCGCCTTCTCGGTGACGCCGAGCCGCGCCGCGATCTCGGCGACCGAACCGCCCTCGAGGTACTTCCATTCGAGCGCTCGCGCGTAGCGCTCCGGCAAGGCGTCGAGCGCGGCGTGCACGAGCTCGGCCGACTCGAGGCGCAGCAGGCGATCTTCCGCTTCCGGCGCCTCGGCGATGGCGGCGACGACGGCGCCCGCCGTGGCAGCGGCGTCGAGCTCGACTTCGACCGGCCGGCGGCCGGCGCGCCGGAAGTGACTGGCGATCTCGTTCTTCAAGCAGGCGCAGAGCCAGGTGAACAGGGGCGAGTCGCCGCGGAAGCCGTCGAGCCGGTCGATCGCCTTGGCGAGCGCGGTCTGCACGAGGTCCGGGACCAGGTCGAGCTCGCGGGTCAGCCGCGTCGCGGCGAAGCGGTAGAGACCGGGGACGTAGGTCGTCGCGAAATGATCGAAGGCCTCTTCGTCTCCGGCGCACATCCGGCGCACCAGGCGCCGCTCGTCGCTGCTCCCGCTCGCCATCGCGCTCCCGTCCCGCTCTCCGGCCGGCCCTCGACCATCGCATCACAGTGGCGGCCCGTCGCGCCAACCCTTCCGCTCCGGGCACGACTCGGCGGGCAGCGGCCGGCCCGCGAGCGTTGGACGCTCGCCCGGCGGCGATCCCTCGCCCGGCTTGCCTCGCCGGGGACCGCGTCATACCATCCCGCGAGCCCCCGACACGCCGCTCCGATCGACGCCTTCCCGAGGAGGAGAGCCGATGTCCGCAGCGCCGCAGAAGAAGTTCGAGCCGTTCATCCCGGCCTCGACGATCGTTCCCGAGTTCACTGCCCGGGCGATCGTCCTGGGAGCGTTCTTCGGCATCGTCTTCGGCGCCTCGACCGTCTACCTGGCACTGACGGCCGGCCTGACCGTGACCGCTTCGATTCCGATCGCGGTGCTCGCCATCGCCGTGCTCCGCCGCTTCGGCTCGACCATCCTCGAGAACAACATCGTGCAGACGATCGGCTCGGCCGGCGAGTCGATCGCCGCCGGCGTCGTCTTCACCATCCCGGCGCTCATCTTCCTCGAGGGAGGCGAGCAGTTCTTCACCTACTGGAACATCTTCTGGCTGGCCGGCATCGGCGGCACGCTCGGCGTGCTCTTCATGGTGCCGCTCCGGCGCGCGCTGATCGTGCAGGAGCACGGCGTGCTGCCGTACCCGGAGGGCACCGCGGCGGCCGACGTCCTGATCGCCGGCGAGCGGGGCGGCAATCTGGCGAAGAAGGTCTTCGCCGGCCTCGGCATCGCCGCCCTCTACCGCATGCCGATGTCGATCCTCGGCCTGTGGAAGGAGACGCCGACGTGGAGCTCGGCGCGCGACTCGGCCTTTCCGCGCGCCACCGTCAACTGCGACGTGACGCCCGAGTACCTCGGCGTCGGCTACATCATCGGCCCGCGCATCGCCGGCGTGCTGGTCGCCGGCGGCGTCCTCTCGCAGCTCGTCCTGGTGCCGCTCATCGCCATCTTCGGCGACGCGCTGCCGACCGTGCTCAAGCCGGGCAACCAGCTCATCTCCGAGATGAGCGCTGGCCAGATCCGCGTCGGCTATGTGCGCTTCATCGGCGCCGGGGCGGTGGCGGCGGCCGGCCTCATCACGCTGATCAAGACCCTGCCGACGATCGTCGCCGCCTTCCGCGAGAGCTTCAAGAGCCTGAAAGACCTGAAGTCCGGTGTGCTGCCGACCCGCACCGAGCGCGACCTTTCGATCAAGTACGTGGTTTTCGGTTCGCTCGCCCTGGTGGCGATCATCGCGCTCCTGCCGCAGCTGCCGGGGTCGGGTTTCCTGCCCAAGCTCCTCATGGGCCTGATGGTGGTCGTCTTCGGCTTCTTCTTCGTCACTGTCTCCTCGCGCATCGTCGGCATCATCGGCTCGTCGTCGAATCCGATCTCGGGCATGACGATCGCCACTCTGATGGCGACCTGCCTGATCTTCGTCGGCCTCGGCTGGACCGGCGCCGTCTACCAGTCGTTGGCGCTCTGCGTCGGCGCCCTGGTCTGCATCGCGGCGGCGAACGCCGGCAACACCTCGCAGGATCTGAAGACCGGCTACCTCGTCGGCGCGACGCCGATCTGGCAGCAGGTCGGCCTCATCATCGGCGTCCTCGCCTCGGTCTTCGCGGTCGGCTTTACCATGGACATCATCGACGGCTCGCAGCGGCTGGCGGGCGTCCAGCACGCCATCGGCTCCGACGACTACCCGGCGCCACAGGCGATCCTGATGGCCACCATCATCAAGGGCCTGCTTGCCCAGGATTTGCCCTGGGGCCTCATCTTCGCCGGCATGGCGATCGCGGTGGTGATCGAGCTGTGCGGCGTCAAGTCGCTGTCGTTCGCGGTCGGCCTCTACCTGCCGCTGTCGACGACGCTGCCGATCGCCATCGGCGGCGGCATTCGCGGCATCCTCGAGCGCAAGAAGGAGGGCGAGGAGTCGGAGCTCTCCTCCGGCATGCTCTACGCCACCGGCCTCGTCGCCGGCGGCGCGCTGACCGGCGTCCTCATCGCCGCGCTGCAGGGCATTCCAAAGGCGACCGCCACCGGGCACGTGAGCGTCGCGAACTGGATTCTCGACGCCGTCGGCATCCGCGGCTGGGAGCACCTCGGCGCCACCGCCGACTTCATCAGCATCGTCGCTTTCTCCGCACTGTGCTGGACGCTGGTGCGCGCCGCCAGGCAGAAGCTCGACGTCTGAGACGCCTAGGAAAGACACCGCCGGCTCGGCAGTGACCGCGGCTCTGCCGCCGCCGTCGGTACGCCGCGCCCGTTCGTCCTCCGCCGCGCTCGGCTAGGCTTCGCCGCATGCTCCGTCCCGTTTCGGCCGAAGAGGCCGTCTCCTACGTCCACTCCGGCGACCGTGTCTTCGTGCACGCCGCGGCGCTCGCCGCGCTCTCGCTCGTGGCGCTCGTCCGCTTCCACGGCGCGCTGCTCTCGCCGCGGCCGCTCGCCGACGAGCTCGTCTACCTCGAGGCGTTCCGCGCTTACGCCGCGGGCGACTCTCTCTATCGGCCGTCGCCCGACGGACGCGGCTACTACTATCCGCCCACCTTTGCGCGCCTCGGCGCCGCGGCGCTCGCCGCCGCCGGACCGGATCGCCTGCTCGCGGCGCTGCGCTTCGCCAACCTGATCGGTCTCGTCGCGGCGCTGTGGATCGCCCTGCGGCTGACCACCCTCGCAGTCCCTGCCGCATTCGCGACCGGCGTCATTTACCTCGTGCTCGCGCCCCCGGCGCTCGCCCACGGCTTCACCAGCGGCAATCTCTCCTTCGCCGTCGTCGGCTCGATTCTCGTCGCGCTCTTCGCCTGGCCGCGACAGCCCGTCGGTGGCGGCGCGCTGCTCGGCGCCAGCGCGCTCGTCAAGCCGATCGCCCCCGTCGGGCTCGCCGTGCTCGCCCTTCACCGACCGGCCGGCGGCGGGCGGCGTCACCTGGTCGCCGGCGGGCTCGGCCTCGCCCTCTTCGCCGCGGCGATGCTGACGACGGCGCATCTCGGGGAGTACCTGGAGGCGGGCCGAGCGCTCGGGGACTGGCCGCTGCGCCGCTCGCTCTCCCTCTATCGCTGGCTGCGGATCGCCGGCCTGCCGGTGACGCCCCTCGTCGTCGCCGCCGCCGTCGGTGCAGCGACCGTGCTCTGGGCGCGGCGCGCGCCGCGGTCGCCGCGGATGCTGGCGATCGCGGCGATCGCCGGCATGACCCTGGCGGCGCCGGCGCTGTGGAGCCACTCGCTCGTGCTGACCTTGCCGCTGCAGGCGATGGCGATCGACCTCGCCGTGCGGCGCCGGTCCCTCGCGCCCGGTCGGTCGATCCGCCGCTCCGAGACGGCCCTCGTCGTGCTCGCCGCGCTCGCGCTCCACTTCGCCGACGGCATCGCCGGCGGCCTCGAGACGAGCCCGGCGACGGCGCAGCTCGCCGGCCTCGGCGTTCCCGTTTTCGCACCGCTCGCGCTCGCGCTCGCTCTGTTCCGGCACGAGCGGACGGCCGCTGCCGATCTCGGCCGCGCGCCCGAAGCCGCGTAGGATCGCCGCCATGTCCGCGCCCGTCGCTCTGCTCGTCACCGGCGCTTCGGGGATGCTCCTGCCGCGGAGCTTCCTCGGCGTCCTCGCGCGCCACGCCGCCGTCGAGCGCATCCACCTCGTCGTCTCGAAGGGCGCCAGTCAGGTGCTCGCGCACGAGCTCGGACGGGACCGCACCGGCGCCGAGGCCCTCCTCGAGGCCGCCGGCCTCGATGCCACCGGCCGCGCCAAGGTCGCGATCCACCGCGACAACGAGCTCGACGCGCCGCTCGCATCGGGCTCGCACCGGCTCGCCGGCACCGTCGTCCTGCCGGCGAGCGCCGGCACCGTCGGCGCCCTCGCCACCGGCCTCTCCGACACCCTCGTCCATCGCGCCGGCGCCGTGGCGCTCAAGGAGCGCTGGCCGCTCGTCCTCGGCTTCCGCGAGACGCCGCTCGCGCTCGTCCACCTCGAGAATCTGCGCGCCCTCACCTACGCCGGCGCGATCGTCGCGCCGCCGATCCCCGCCTTCTACGTCGGCGGCGAATCAATGGAGCGCTTCCTCGAGGCCTACGCGCAGCGCCTGCTCGACCTGCTCGGCCTCGGGCCCGAGGGCCCGGGCTGGCGCTGGCGGGCCTGAGGCCGCCGCCACCGGCGGAGCTCCCGGCGCCGGCTAGCCGTGCGCCGGGAGCGCTCTGCGCAGCGCCTTCGGCAGCGCCGCCGGGCGCAGCTCCTCGGCCGACCAGCGCCAGGCGCGATAGATCGTCTTGCGCTTCGGCGCTTCGCCCGCCTTCGCCGGCGCGAAGATCGGATTCCAGAACTCCCAGACGATCTCGCCGCCGCGGGTGAGCTCGAACAGCCGTCCGGAGTCGCTCTCGGTCACCAACAGGTTGCCGTTCGCGAGCGGCTGCGCCATGCCGCCGCGGCGCGTGTAGAACGACTCCGGCGGATCCGCCACGTACTTCCAGACGATGCGTCCGGAGCGCGGCTCGACCTCGACGAGGCGCGAGGAGCCGCGGCGCCAGCCGTTGTCGAAGACGAGCAGGTTGCCGTTCGCGAGAGCCCGCGGCGCGTGCGGGCGGTCGAGGAGCTTGCGACCCTTTCCCCACTGCCAGCGCACGCCGACGGGGTCGAGCCCGATCACGAGCACCAGATTCAGCGTGCGCAGGCTGACGAGGAGGTCGCCGCGGCGAGCGACGGCGAGATCGCGCGTCAGCACCTCGACCGAGTTGAGGTGGAAGACGTCCCAAGGATGGTCGACCGCGAGCTCGCCCTCGAGCTCGGCGCCCGAGGCGGCGGAGCCGTCCGCGGCCGCCGCCGCGAGCTCGAGCATCCGTCGCGGGATCGCCGCCGCTCCGAGCAGATCGAGGATCGAGATCGTCCCGAGCGTGGCGCCGGCGGAGGAGAGCTCGACGACGAGATCGTCGGAGATCGTGATCTCGCGGCCGGCGAAGTCGACGGCGCGGAGCTCGTGCGCCATGGCGAAGACGCGGCCGTCCGGCGCCTGGTCGAATCCGTGGTGGTACTGGCGCGGCTCCGCCTGCCAGAGAATCTCGCCGGCCCAGGTGGTCTTCGCCACGTAGCCGCGGCCGGAGACGAGGAGCTGGCCGTCCCGCGTCGGCTCCATCCACAGCAGGCTGTTGCCCGGCTCGGGCCGCGTCGAGTAGCGGGCCAGCTCCCGGCCCTCGCGATCGAAGAAGTAGCCCGCGGGCGGGCCGTGTCGGCCGCCGAAGGCCGTGATCCCCGGCTGCGTGCGCTCGCGGTCGAGCACGACGACGCCGCGGCTCTCCGCCCGCCGCTCCTCGGCGACGGAGCCGAGATAGGCGAGCGCCGAGAGCTGCGCGATGCGCTCGCTCTCAGCGTCGGCTTCGCTCTTCTCGACCGGCGCCGCGTCGCGGCAGGCGCACAGCGCGATCGCGAGGAGCACGGGAGGCAGCGCGGCGAGACCCCGCGCCGCGGCGACACGAGCGCAGCTGAGCACCGACGCGTGCATTCGAGGCGGGATCGTATACCTCCGGCGCGACCCCGCCGGGAACTTCTAGACGCGCAGCGCGTGCATCGGCTCGACCGCGAGGGCGCGGCGGCCGGGCAGCAGGCAGGCGACGAAGGAGGTCGCGAGCAGCGTCGCCGCCGAGGCGACGAGGCAGACGAGGTCGGCGGGCGAGACGCCGTAGAGCAGCCCGGTCATCAGGCGCGCGACCGCGAGCGCCGCGACGAGCCCGAGCGCGAGACCGACGACGGTGGTGCGCAGCCCTTCGCCGACGATCTCGCCGAGGACGCGGCGCGGGTCGGCGCCGAGCGCCATGCGCACGCCGATCTCGCGCGTTCGCTGCGCGACCGAGTACGCCAGCACGCCGCCCAGGCCCGTGGCGCTGATGAAGAGGGCGACGCCGGCGAACAGGGCGAGCAGCCGGGTGACGAGCGCGGTGGGCGCGAGCGCGGCGGAGCGCACTTGCTCGAGCGTCTCGACACCGGAGATGGCAGCCTGCGCATCCGCCACCAGCACCCGGCGGCGCAGCTCCCGCTCGAGCAGGAGCGGCTCGCCGAGCGTGCGCACGAAGATCGACGACGAGAAGCCGGGGAACTCGGTGAACGGCAGGTAAGTCGTCGGCTCGGCTTCCTCTCGCAGGTCGCTCTGGCGCACGTCGCCGACGATGCCGATGATGGTTCGCCAGCTCCTGCCGCCGTTGCCCGAGATCCGCTCGCCGAGCGGATCCTCGTTCGGGAAGTAGCGGCGAGCGAATTCCCGGTTGACCAGCGTCACGCGTGGCTCCTCGCCCCGCTCGTCGCCGCGAAAGCCGTCGCCGCGGAGCAACGGCACGCCGACCGCCTCGAAGTACGCGCGGCTGGCGCCGATCTGGGTCGCCACCATCGGCGCCCGCTCCTCGCTCGTGCGACCCTCGATCTCGAATTGCCCGCTGTTGGCGAAGCCCGCGTTGAGGGGAAACGTCCACGCGTTCCCCACTTCGACGACGCCGGGCACGGCGCGCAGCTCCGTGGCGAGACGATCGTGGAAAGCCGCCACGCGCTCGCGATCGAGGCGGTGCGCGTCGAGGGTGTAGGTCGACCAGTTGAGATGGATCTGCGCCGTCAAGACGTTCTCGCTCTCGAAGCCGGCGTCGACGCCGTTCAACCGCCACAGGCTGCGCAGCGCGAGCGAAGCGACGACCAGGAGCACGAACGACAGCGCGAGCTGGCCGACGACGAGCGACTGGCGCAGTCTGCGTCGGTGCCGGGTGCCGGTCGACCGCGCCCCCTCCGCCATCAGCGCCCGCGCCGGCGCGTCGGTGCCCGGCAGCCCGGGCAGCGAGCCGAAGACGAGCCCGGTGACGGCGGCGACGACGAACGTGAAGGCGAAGACCGTGGCGTCGATCGCGATCTCCTCGGCCCGCACGCTGAAGCGCGCCGCGAAGCTCACCAGCAGCCCCCGCGCGGCCCACGCCAGGAGCAGGCCGAGGACACCGCCGAGAAACGCCAGCAGTGTGCTCTCCGTCACCAGCTGGCGCAAGAGCCGTCGCCGTCCGCCGCCGAGCGCGGTGCGCAGTGCCAGCTCGTGGCCGCGGTCGGAGAGGCGCGCCAGCGCCAGGTTGGCGACGTTGGCGCAGGCGACGAGCAGGATCAGCCCGACCGTGGCGAGCAGCAGCAGGAAGGTCCGGCGCGCGCCGCGCGTCATCTCGTCGCCCACCGGCGAGAGCTCGATGCCGATGGTCTCGGTCTGCGGATACGCCGCCGCGAACTCCGCTCGCAGCCTCGCCAGCAGACCGTTCGCCTCGCTCGTCGCCTGCGCGAGCGTCGCGCCCGGCGCCAGCTTGGCGAAGGCCGTCACCGCCCGCGCCTCGCGGCGCGCGAGCGAGTCCGGGTCGCTGCGGAACGGACAGGCGGACGCCGGCATGTAGACGTCGTTGGCGTCGGGATAAGAGGGCAGCGGCGGCAGCACGCCGACCACCGTGTGCGGGCGGTCGTTCATCTGGAAGTGGCGGCCGACGACCGTCGGGTCGCCGCCGTAGGCCGCGCGCCAGAAGCGGTGCGAGAGCACCAGCACGGCCTCGGCGCCGAGCTCGTCCTCGTCAGGGAGGAAGGTGCGTCCGAGCAGCGGCTCGACCCCGAGCATGTCGAAGTAGTTCGCCGACACCACGCCGGTCTGCACGCGCAGCGGCTCGTCGCCGCCGAGCAGCGTGAAGTTCATCGAGTGGTACTCGACCACCGCCTCGACCCGCTCGAGCTGCCGGCGGTAGTCGTCGAGCTCGAGCACGGAGAAGCCGAGGTCGGTCGCGCCGAGCTGCGGCGCCGACTGGCGGAGCGCCACCAGACGCTCGCCGCCGTCGTACGGAAGCGGCCGCAGCAGCACGCCGCGCACGACCGAGAACACCGCCGTGTTGGCGCCGATGCCGAGACCGAGCGTCGAGACCACGGCGAGCGCGTAGCCGGGGCTGCGGCGCAGGCTGCGCAGGCCGAGCCGCAGGTCGCCGCGCAGCTCGTCGACGAGGCGCACCCCCCAAGACTCGCGGCACTCCTCGGCGACGACATCGGGACTGCCGAACTCGAGTCGCGCCGCGCGCCGCGCCGCCTGCGGAGCGAGGCCGCGCTCGATCTGTCGCGCGACCGCCTGCTCGAGGTGCCGAGCGAGCTCCTCGCGCATCTCCTCTTCCAGGCGGCGGCGCCCGACGAGCGCGCGCCAGCGGAACCTCAGGCGGTGGAAGATCGTCATGGCGTCTTCCGCCTCACGTGGCGGCGAGCACGCGAGCGACCGCCGCGGAGAGGCGCTCCCAGTTCTCCGTCTCGTTCGCCAGCCGCTTCCTGCCGGCGCGGGTCAGGCGGTAGTACTTGGCACGGCGGTTGTTCTCCGAACTGCCCCACTCGGCCTCGATCAGGCCCTGCTCCTCGAGCCGGTAGAGCGCGGGATAGAGCGAGCCCTGCGTGACCACCAACACCGCGTCGGAGAGCTGCTCGATGCGCTGCGAGATGGCCCAACCGTGGCGCGGTCCGCTCTGCAGCGTGCGCAGGACGAGCAGGTCGAGCGTGCCCGGCAGGAGATCGCTGCGGCTGTCGATCATCGTCCCCCCTAGTCTGTCGACAAGAGACTTCGCCATCTCCTGTCGATTGTCAAGGGGAAAGACGTTCGACGGTCGATTTTGTTTCGGGGACGCCGCCCCGCTGCCGCCCGGCGCGGGCTACGATGCCGCCCGATGGTCTCCGACGTCATCGTCGTCGGCCTCGGCGCCATGGGGAGTGCCGCGGCGGCCCATCTCGCCGCACGCGGGCAGCGGGTGCTCGCCCTCGAGCGCTTCGAGCTCGGCCACGAGCGCGGCTCCTCGCACGGGCTGACGCGCATCATCCGGCTCGCCTACTTCGAGCATCCGAGCTACGTGCCGCTCGTGCGGCGGGCCTTCGAGCTCTGGCGCGAGCTCGAGTCGGCAGCCGGCGAGCGGCTGCTGCACGTGACCGGCGCGCTCGACGTCGGGCCCGAGGGGAGCGAGGTCTTCGCGGGTTCGCTCGCCGCCTGTCGCCAGCACGCCCTGTCGCACGAGGTGCTCGACGCGGCCGCGCTCGCCCGGCGCGTGCCGGCGTGGCGACCGGCGCCGGACGCCCGCGCCATCCTCCAGCCCGACGGCGGCTTCCTCGCCGCCGAGCGCGCGGTCGCGGCGCACGCCGCGCGCGCCGCGGCCGCCGGCGCCGAGCTGCGCTGCGGCGAGCGCGTGCGCGAGTGGGCGGCGACGAGCCACGGCGTGCGCGTCGTCACCGAGCGCGCGGCCTACGAGGCGGAGCAGCTCGTGCTCGCCGCCGGCGCCTGGCTGCCGGCGCTCGTGCCGTCGCTCGCCCCGCTGCTCGTCCCCGAGCGGCAGGTGCTCGGCTGGTTCGCCGTCGCCGACCGCGCGCCGTTCGCGCCCGAGCGCTTCCCCGTCTTCGTGCTCGACGCCGAGGAGGGGCGCTTCTACGGCTTCCCCGAGCACGCCGCGCCCGGCCTCAAGATCGGCAAGTACCACCACCTCGGCGAGCGCGTCGATCCCGAGACGATGGAGCGCGTCTGCCGCGACGACGACGAGCGGGCGCTGCGCGGCGCCGTGGCGCGCTACTTCCCGGCCGCCGACGGCGCGCTCCTCGACGCCAAACCGTGCCTGTTCACGAACACGCCCGACGAGCACTTCGTGATCGATCGCCATCCCGATGCGCCGCAGGTGCTCCTCGTCTCGCCCTGTTCCGGGCACGGCTTCAAGTTCGCGCCGGTGGTCGGCGAGATCGTCGCCGATCTCGTCGAACGCGGCGAGACGGCGCACGATATCGCGCGCTTTCGGCTGGCGCGATTCGCCGCGGGGGCGCCGAGCGCCTGAGGCGCGGCCGCGGTCCGGGGGCCGGCCGCGTTAGCCGGAGTGGAGCAGCGTGGCGAGCGTCTCGACCCCGTCGACCAGGCGCGGCCCGGGGCGGCTCCAGCAGCCGTTGGCGTCGACGGCGGCGACGCGGCGCTCGCGCACGGCGCGCAGCGACGTCCACTCCTCGCGAGCGGCGAGCTTGGCGATCTCGGCGCGCGCGCCGGCGGCGTCGAAGCCGCACGGCATGGCGACGATCCAATCGGGATCGGCGGCGGCGAGCTCGTCCCAGGTCGCGCGGCGGGAGCGCTCGCCGGGGGCGACGTCGAACGGGTCGCGGCCGCCGGCGATCGCCAGCATCTGCGGCACCCAGTGGCCGGCGAGAAACGGCGGGTCGAGCCACTCGAGCGCCACGACGCTCGGTCGCGGCCGGCCGCGCAGGCGGCGCTCGACGCGCGCGAGCCGGACGCGCAGCGCGTCGACCAGCCGCTCCGCCGCCGCCCGGCGGCCGACGCGCGCGCCGACGCGCAGGATGTCGGCGAGCACGTCCTCGAGTCGCTCGGGGTCGAGCGACACGACCTCGGGGCAGGCCGGCATCGGCGCCACGGCAGCGCCCACCTGCTCGCTCGAAACGGCGCAGACCGGACAGAGCTCCTGGGTGAAGAGGAGGTCGGGGGCGAGCTCGGCGAGCCGCGCCTCGTCGAGCGTGTAGAGGCTGCGGCCCGAGGCGAGCTGCGCCGAGACCGCGGCGTCCACCGCCGCCGCCGCGAGCCCGGGCGCGAGCGCACTGCCGGTCAGCGCCGGCAGCTCGCGCGCCGCCAGCGGATGGTCGCACTCGTGCGAGACGCCGACGAGCTCGCCGCCGGCTCCCAGGGCGAAGAGGATCTCGGTGGCATTGGGGACGAGCGAGACGATCCGCATCGACCGCGATCCTAGCCGCCGCCGCGAGCTGCCCGCGAGGCGCTGCCTGCGAGGTGCCAGCCGATTCGTCGAGACCCGGCATTCTGGGGCTTGACATCATGATGCTTTCAGGCGATCATCATGATGATGCGAACCACAGTCACCCTCGACGACGACGTCGCCGCCCAGCTCGAGCGCGCCATGCGCGAAAGCGGCAGGGGGTTGAAGCGGACGCTCAACGAGACCTTGCGCGCCGGCTTCGCGCAGCGCCGACAGGCGGCGCGGATCGAGCCGTTCGTCGTTCGCGCCCGGGCTCTCGGCCTCGTGCCCGGGCTCGACTACTCGAACGTCAGCGACCTGCTCGAGGTCGCGGAAGGCCCCGGCCACCGGTGATCCTCGTCGACTCGAACCTGCTGCTCTACGCCTACAACGCGAGCGCGCCGGAGCACGAGCGCGCCAAGGCCTGGCTCGAGGAGCGCCTCTCTCGCCCCGAGCCGGTCGGCCTTGCCTCGAGCTCGCTCGGCGCCTTCCTCCGCCTCGCCACCCATCGCGCGGTCTTCCCTTCGCCTTACGCGATCGACGAGGCGACCGCGATCGTCGACTCCTGGCTGGCGCGGCCGATGGTCACCCGGCTCGAGCCGGGCGAGCGCTTCTGGTCGATCGCGCGGCCGCTGCTCGAGAGCTCGAACGCGCGCGGCCCATTCGTCGCCGACGCTCTCGTCGCCGCCCTCGCCCTCGAGCACGGCGCCACGCTCGCCACCCACGACGCCGACTTCCTGCGCTTCCCGGCGCTGCGCACGGTCGATCCGCTGGCCGATCCGCCGGCGTAGAGAGGTCCGGAGCCCGCCATGAGCCGCCCGCGCGACGCACGCAACCCGCAGCACGCCGAGATGGCCGACGAGTCGATGGTGCGCACGCTCTCGGCCCAGGCCGAGCTGCTCTGGCCGCAGGAGGAGGCGCTCTTTCGCCGCTACGGCCTCTCCGGAGCGCTGCGCATCCTCGACGTCGGCTGCGGCACCGGCGAGATCACCCACCGGCTGGCGGCGCTCTACCCTCAGGCCGAGGTCACCGGCGTCGATCTCCTCGTGAGTCATCTCGAGCAAGCGCGCCGCCGCTCCGCCGGCTACGGCCCGCGGCTGCGATTCGAGCTCGGCGACGCCACGGCCCTCGCCGCCGGCGACGCCTCGCACGACCTCGTCGTCTGCCGCCACATGGTGCAAGTGGTGCCCGACGCCACCGCCGTCGTCCGCGAGCTCGTGCGCGTGACGCGCCCCGGCGGCCGCCTGCACATCCTCGCCGAGGACTACCACATGCTGCACGCCGAGCCCGGCGCGCGCGACCCCGACGACTTCTGGCACCGCGGCGCGGTCGCCTTCGGCGCCGCGGTCGGCACCGAGCTGCGCGTCGGACGCAAGATGCTCGGCCTGCTGCGCAGCGCCGGCGCCCGCGCCATCGCCGTCGACTACTTGACGATCGACACCGTGCGCTCGGAGCGCGAGACGCTGGCGCGCATGATGGTCGCCTGGCGCGACGGATTCGCCCCCTCGATCGGCGCCGAGACCGCGATCGACGAACGCGAGGCGGTCGCCCACTTCGACGAGATGATCGCCACCATCCGCGATCCCGGGCGCTATTTCGTCTGGCACGTCCCGATCTGGTCGGCCGTGCGATGAGCCGCGGGCCGAGCCGACGCCCCGCGGGCGACTAGAATCGCCTTCATGTGCTCCGAGCACCTGCTGACTGGCGAGCCGACCGACGACGAGGCCGGCGTCGAGCGCACGCTCCGGCCGCGCACGATCGGCGAGTATGTCGGCCAGGAGCGCATCGTCGAGAACTTGCGGATCTTCGTGCGCGCGGCGCGCGAGCGCGGCGAGCCGCTCGACCACGTCCTACTCTCCGGACCGCCGGGGCTCGGCAAGACGACGCTCGCCCACATCCTGGCGCGCGAGATGGCGGCACCGCTGCGCACCACTTCGGGTCCGGTGCTCGAGCGCGCCGGCGACCTCGCCGCGATCCTGACCAATCTGCAGCCGGGCGAGGTGCTCTTCGTCGACGAGATCCACCGTTTGGGGAGCGCCGTCGAGGAGATCCTCTACCCGGCGCTCGAGGACTACAAGCTCGACCTCGTGCTCGGCCAAGGGCCGGCGGCGCGCACGGTCAAGATCGACTTGCCGCGCTTCACCCTGGTCGGCGCGACGACTCGCGCGGGCTTGATCTCGGCGCCGCTGCGCTCGCGCTTCGGCATCGTCCACCGGCTGAGCTTCTACCCCGACGCCGAGCTGGCGCGCATCGCCGCGCGGTCGGCCGGCATCCTCGGCGTCGAGGCCGAGGCGACGGGGCTCGAGGAGATCGCGACGCGCAGCCGCGGCACGCCGCGGATTGCCAATCGCTTGCTGCGGCGCGTGCGCGACTACGCCCAAGTGGTCGGCACGGGGAGAATCGATCGCGAAATTGCGCGCCGCGCGCTCGCCGCGCTCGAAGTCGACGAGCACGGCTTCGACGAGCTCGACCGCCGCATCCTCACCACCCTGATCGAGGTCTACGACGGCGGTCCCGCCGGCATCCAGGCGATCGCCGCCGCCGTCAGCGAGGACCGCGGCACGCTCGAGGACCTCTACGAGCCGTACCTGCTGCAGATGGGCTTCCTGCAGCGCACGCCGCGCGGCCGCGTGGCGACGCGTCGCGCCTACGAGCACCTGGGCTACCCGCCGCCGGCGGGCAGCCAGGCGACCGGCAAGCTCTTCGAGTCGTGACCTCGTTCGCACGGTGAGGCGGCGCGCGGCTCTCCTCTGCAATCCCGCCGCCGGCCGCGGGACGGGCGCGCGCCTCGTCGAGCGCATCGCCAGCGAGCTCGCTGGCGCCTACGCCCTCGAGATCGTGCCGAGCGCCACCCCCGACGCGGGGCGCGCGCACGCCCGCCGCGCCGCCGGCGAGGGCCTCGACGCGCTCTTCGTCCTGGGCGGCGACGGCTCGCTCCGCAACGCCGCCGGCGAGCTGCTCGGCAGCGCCACCGCGCTCGGCCCGCTGCCGGGCGGTACGACCAACGTCGTCGCCCGCGCCCTGGGTCTGCCCGCCGATCCGGTCGCCGCCGCGCGCGCGCTCGCCGCCGCGCCGCCGCGCGAGCTCGACGTCGGCCGCGCCGGCGAAGACATCTTCTTCCTGATGCAGGTCTCCGGCGGGCTCGACGCCCGGGTGATGGCGGCGGTCGACCCGCGGTGGAAGCGCCGCTTCGGCAAGCTCGCCGTCGCCTGGACGGGCTTGCGCGAGTGGACGCGCTACCGCTTTTCGCGCTTCCTGCTCGAAGTCGACAGCGAACCGACGACGGCGACCGGCTTCGTCGTCGCCAACCTCGCCGAGTACGCCGGCGCCTACCGCATCGCGCCGGCGGCGCGCCCGGACGATCGGCGGCTCGATCTCCTGTTGTTTCGCGGCAGGACACGGGCGGCCGCCCTCGGCTTTGCCCTCGACCTCGTCCGCGGCCGCCACACCTCCCGCCCCGACGTCGAGCTCCGCCGCATCGAGCGCGTCCGCCTCGTCGCCCCGGACCGGCTCGAGCTCCAGGGCGACGGCGACCCGTTCACCGCGGCGCCGCCGTGCGAGCTCCGCCTCTCCTCGCGCCGGCTGCGCGTGCTGGCGCCCGCGAGCTGATCCCCCACCCCGCGGCGTCGGCCCCGCCGCCGCTCGCCGCGATAGCGTTCCGGGCATGGGCCGCTCGCTCCAGTCGATCTTCTCGCCCCGCTCGGTCGCGGTCGTCGGCGCCTCGCGCTCGCGCGAGTCGATCGGCTGGGCGATCGTGCACAACTTGGTCGCCAGCCAGTTCGCCGGCACCATCTTCCCGGTCAACCCGAAGGCCGAATCGATCCACTCGCTCAAGTGCTATCCGACGCTCGCCGCCATTCCCGACCCGGTCGACCTGGCGATGGTCGTCGTGCCCAGGCCACTGGTCGAGCCGATCGTCGACGAGGGCCTCGCGTGCGGCGTGCGCGGTTTCGTCGTCATCACCGCTGGTTTCGGGGAGACGGGCGAGGAGGGGCGCGCGGCGGAGCGTCGCTTGCGGGATCGAGTGCGCGCCGCCGGCGCGCGGCTGATCGGGCCCAACTGCATGGGCGTCATCAACGCCGACCCGGCGGTGTCGTTGAACGCCACGTTCTCGCCGACCCCCGCCGCCTGGGGATCGGTCGGTTTCGTCAGCCAGTCGGGGGCGCTCGGTGTGGCGATCCTGAACGTCGCCGAGTCGCTCGGCGTGGGGCTGACCCAGTTCGCCTCGATGGGCAACAAGGCCGACGTCTCGGGCAACGACTTGGTCGAGCACTGGGAGGACGACCCGGCGACGCGGGTGATCGCGATGTATCTCGAGAGCTTCGGCAACCCGCGCAAGTTCACCGAGATCGCGAAGCGGGTGGGCCGCAAGAAGCCGATCCTCGTCGTCAAGAGCGGGCGCACCGCCGAGGGGGCGCGCGCCGCCAGCTCGCACACCGGTGCCTTGGCCGGCGCCGACGTCACTATCTCGGCCTTCCTCGAGCAGTGCGGCGTCGTGCGCGCCGACACCATCGAGGAGCTCTTCGACACCGCGCGTGCCTTCGACCGCTCGCCGCTTCCCGCCGGCCGGAGGGTGGCGATCGTCACCAACGCCGGCGGCCCCGGCATCATGGCCACCGACGCCTGCGTCAACCTCGGGCTCAAGATGGCCGACCTCGCCGCGGCGACCGTCGCCGCCCTGCGCCAGGTGCTGCCGGCGACCGCCTCGCTCGCCAATCCGATCGACATGATCGCCTCGGCCGACGTCCCCGAGTACGGCCGGACTCTCGCCGCCGTGCTCGATGACCCCGGTGTCGACGCGGCGCTCGTCATCAACGTCACGCCGCTGCTCTCCGATCCGCGCGAGATCTTGGAGGAGGTCGGCCGCATCGCCCGCGAGCGCCGCGGCGAGCGGGCCAAGCCGGTGCTGGCAGTGATGATGGCGACCGAGGCGTTCTACGACGGCCTGCGCGGGCGCCTCGACCTGCCGCCCGTCTACCGGTTTCCCGAGCCGGCGGCGCGGGCGCTCTCCAAGCTCGCGCGCTACGCCGAGTGGCGGCGGCGGCCGGCGGAGGGGGCGCCGCTCGAGTTCGGCTTCGACGCGGCGAGGATCCGCGCTTTGCTCGCCACCGCGGCCGACGACGGCTACCTGCCGCCCGCGAGCGCCTTCGGCCTGCTCGCCGCGATCGGCGTGCCGGTCGTGCCGTGGCGGGTGGTGGTTGGAAGAGACGCGGCCCTCCGGGCGGCCAGGGAGCTCGGCTTTCCGGTGGTGGCGAAGCTGATCGCGCCGGGGCTCGTGCACAAGAGCGAGCTCGGGGCGATCGCGCTCGATCTCGCCGGCGAGGAGGAGCTCCGCCGTGCCCTCGACGCTCTGGCCGGCCGCGCGCGCGCGGCGGGGCTCGCGCCGGCCGGCTTCCTCGTCCAGCGCATGGCGAAGGGCGGCCACGAGACGCTGCTCGGCGTCTCGACCGATCCCAAGTGGGGACCGCTCGTCGCCTTCGGTCTCGGCGGCAAGTACGTCGAGGTCTTCCGCGACGTCCGCTTCGGCGTGCCCCCGCTCGCCACCGACGAGGCGCGCGCGCTCGTCGACGGCATTCGCGGCGCGGCGCTCCTCGCCGGCGTGCGCGGCGAGCCGGCGGCCGACCGCGAGCTCCTCGCCGATGCCCTCTGCCGCATGGCCGGGCTGGCGCGAAGCTTCCCCGAGATCGTCGAGCTCGACGTCAACCCGTTCCTCGCCAAGCCCCCCGGCGAGGGCTCGTGCGCGGTCGACGTGCGCGTGCGGGTCGCGAGCGGCTCGCCCTAGGCGCCGGGCAGAGCGGTCCGCCGAGAACGGAACGAGCGCGCCTTCCCCCACCCGTTCGGGTGTTGCCGCTGCGGACCGGGCCGGGAATGCTGCCGGCGAGCAGGCCCATCGACGAACGCGCAACGGGGTCGGGCAGCGGTCCCGGGCGCCGGGGAGGTGTTCGTGGCGAATTCGACGGCAACCCTTCGCACCGGCTGGTCCTCCGCCTGGACCCGGCTGGCCCTCGCGGCGCTCGGAATCGAGATCGCCACCGGCCTGCTCGTCACCTTCGCGCCGTTCCACGGCACGGTCCAGTGGGGGCTCCTGGTGCACACGCTCCTCGGGCTCGTGGTCGTCGTGCCGCTCACCTGGTACACCGCCATCCACTGGCTCGACTACAAGCGCTACAACTTCTCGGACTCCGTGCTGCTCGGCTACGTCGCCGGCGTCGCTCTCCTCGTCTGCTCGCTCTCGGGTCTGGTGGTGACTTGGCAGGGTCTCTTCCAGACGCGCATGTCGCCGGCCTGGCGCCAGGTGCACCTGTGGAGCACCTGGGCGGTGCTCGCCGCCACGGCGCTGCACGTCGTCCTCGTCCTCGCGCGCGGCAAGGCCGAGAAGGTGGCCCGCCCGGCGCTCGCCGCGGCGGCGTGGAGCGGCAGCGCCCTGGTGCTCGTCGCGCTCGTCGTCTTCGGCGCCCACGCCCGCTATCCCGGGCAGAGCTACGTCAACGAGTTCCCCGCCGATTACAGCTTCCCCTACGGCGAGGACCGACCGTTCGCCCCCAGCCTGGCGGTGACCGCGACGGGCGGCGCCCTCGACGCCGACTCGCTGGCGAACTCGAAGAGCTGCGGCACGGCGGGCTGCCACGCGCAGATCCTCGAGGAGTGGACGCCGAGCGCGCACCGCTACGCCGCCATGGATCCGCTCTTCCAGAAGGTGCAGAGCGTGATGGCCGAGCAGAACGGCCCCGATTCGACGCGCTATTGCGGCGGCTGCCACGATCCGATCTCGCTCTTCTCGGGCGCCAAGACCGTCTTCGCCGACGACCTGACCGGCCAGCACGGCTTCGACGAGGGCGTCTCCTGCCTGAGCTGCCACGCCATCCGCGAGACCGACCTGCAAGGCAACGCCAACTACGTGATGACGCAGCCCGCCGCCTACCTCTGGCAGTGGCAGAGCGAAGGCCTCCGCAAGCGGACGAGCGACTTCCTCGTCCGCACCTACCCCGACGAGCACGCCAAGCTCTCGAAGCGCATGTACAAGGCGCCCGAGTACTGCGCCGCCTGCCACAAGCAGTTCATCGACCAGGAGGTCAACCGCGTCGGCTGGGTGCAGCTGCAGAACCAGTACGACAACTGGAAGGCGAGCCACTGGTTCGTCGAGGGCGACCCGGCGCGCACCGTCGAGTGCCGCGAGTGCCACATGCCGCTCGTCGCCTCGACCGATCCGGCGCGCGGCGACGCCGCGGATTACAACCGCAGCCCCGGCGACGCCAAGCACCGCAGCCACCGCTTCATCGCCGCCAACACCCTGGTGCCGAAGCTGCTCGCGCTCGACGGCTGGGAGAAGCAGGTCGAGCTCACCGAGCAGTGGCTCCAAGGCAGGACCGTGATCCCCGAGATCCGCGAGAAGTGGCGAGAGGGGCCCGTCGTCGACCTGGCGCTCGAGCTGCCCGCGAGCGCGCAGGCGGGCGCCAAGCTGCCGGTCCGCATCGTGCTCACCGCCAACAAGGTCGGCCACGACTTCCCGACCGGGCCGCTCGACATCATCCAGAGCTGGGTCGAGCTGCACGTCGTCGACGAGCACGGCACCCGCGTCTTCTCCTCCGGCACCCGCGACCAGCGCCACTTCATCGAGCCCGGCAGCTTCCTGTTCAAGGCCGAGCCGGTCGACCAGTACGGCAACCTGATCGACCGCCACAATCTCTGGGAGATGGTCGGCGTACGCTACCGGCGTGCGCTCTTCCCCGGCTACTCCGACACCGTCGAGTACCTCGTCGACTGCCCGGCGACGCGCGCGCCGCAGTTGGGTGAGCTGCCGACCTGGACGGGCGAGGGCGAGCGGGTGCAGCAGATCGACGTCGAGCTGCCGGCGCCGGGGCACTATCGGGTCGAGGCGGCGCTGCTCTATCGCAAGGTCGATCAGTTCCTCATCAACTTCCTGCTCGGCGAGGACTCGGGGCTGACGGCGCCGGTCGTCGAGATGACGCGCGCCACCGCCACCGTCGCGGTGTCGGCATCCGGCGCGGCGACCCCGACGCCCGCGGTCGCGCGGCTCGGCGGCTAGAGGTTTGGCCCCCGCCCCCCCGGCCCGAGACGGCTCGGCTGCCCCGGACCGCGAGGCGAACCGCGCCGCGCGCCGGGGGCCGAGCGCGACCGGCAACCCGTTCGGCCGGCGCCGCCGGCGTCTGCGCCGCGCCGCCGGCCTGCTCGCGGCGGCCGGGGCCGTCGCGCTCGTCGGCGGCGTCCTCGCCTGGCGCGCCTCGCGCCCCGAGGTGCGGCGCCCGGGCGAGGCACTGCCCGACATCACCACCCGGCTGGCGCACGACGTGCCCGCCGAGGCGCCCACGCCCGACTTCACCGACGCGACCGCGGCGGCGGGCCTCGACGGCTTCCGCACCTTCGCGGGCGAGCGCACCTCGCAGCTGCCCGAGGACATGGGCTCGGGCGCCGCCTGGGGCGACTTCGACGGCGACGGCGACGACGACCTCTTCCTCGTCGCCGCCGGCGGCGCCCTCTCGGCGCCGCCCGAGCGCTGGGCCGAGTCGATGCTCTACGAGAATTCCGGCGCCGGAACGTTCCGGCGCGTCGAGACCTTTCCCGCGACCCGCATCGTTGGCATGGGCGCCGCCTGGGGCGACGCCGACGGCGACGGCGACCTCGACCTCGCCGTGTCGGGCTATCGCGCCCTGCGGCTCTTCCGCAACGCGGGCGGCGGGCGCTTCGAGCCCGACGCGCGCTTCGTCGAGCGCGACGGCTACTGGGCCGGCCTCGCCTGGGGCGACTTCGACCGCGACGGCGACCTCGACCTCTACGTCTGCGGCTACGTGCGCTACTTGCCGCCGCCGCCGGGCGAGCGACGGGTGACGCAGCAGTACGGCAAGGCCACGCCCTACACGCTCAATCCCGCCTCCTACGAGCCCGAGTCGAACCTCCTGCTCGAGAACCGGGGCGACGGCACCTTCGACGAAGTCGCCGTGGAGTGGGGCGTCTCGAATCCCGCCGGCCGCAGCCTGAGCGCCCTCTGGCACGACCTCGACGACGACGGGCGGCTCGACCTCTACGTCGCCAACGACATCTCCGACAACGCGCTCTTCTTGAATCGCGGCGACACCTTCGAAGACGCCGGGCTCGCCGCCTGGGTCGCCGACTACCGCGGCGCGATGGGGCTCGCGGTCGGCGACCGCGATCGCGACGGCGACGACGACCTGTTCGTCACCCACTGGCTGGCGCAGGAGAACGCCTTCTACGACTCCCGGCTGCGCCAGGGACGAGCGCTCGACGCCGCGCGCGGGCTTCTCGCCGACCGCGATCCGGCCGCCCGGCTCACCTTCTCGGACCTCTCGGCTCCCCTGGGGGTCGGCCAGATCTCGCTGCCGATGGTCGGCTGGGGCACGGAGATGCTCGACTTCGACGCCGATGGCTGGCTGGATGTCGCCGTCACCAACGGCAGCACGATCGAGGCGACCGAAGATCCGCAGCGGCTCGTGCCGCAGGCGCCGTTCCTGCTGTGGAGCGCGCGCGGCGAGCGCTTCCACGATCTCGCCCCGCGCGTGCCGGCGCTCGCCCCGCGCCGCGTCGGCCGCGGCCTGGCGGTCTCCGACTACGACCGGGACGGCGATCTCGACCTCCTCGTCGTCCACTTGGACGGCGGCGTCCAGCTGCTGCGCAACGACACGCCGCAGGGCCGTGCGTTCGAGCTGCGCCTGCGCCAGCGGCTGCCGCTCGGCGGCTTCGGGCGGGCCGAGGGTGCCACCGTCGTCGCCTGGGTCGGGGGCGCGCCGCTCCGCCGCTCGGTGACCGGCGTCTCGTATCTCTCGCAGTCGACGCGCACCCTGCACTTCGGCCTCGGTGGGGCGGAGCGCGCGGAGCGGATCGAGGTGCGCTGGCCCGACGGCGATCTCGCCATCTACGGCGCCGTCGACGCCGGGGCGCTCTGGGAGCTCACCCAGGGCGAGACGGAGGCGCGCCGCCTGAGCGCCCTCTCGCCGGCCGCAGCCGCGGCGCCGGCGAGCTCCGCGCTCGGCCGCGAGCAGGTGCTCGAGTTCTGGGCGACCCACCGCGCCGGCATGGACGCGCTGAAGCGCGACCGCGATTGCGGAAAGGCGGCCGAGCGCTTCCGCCGCGCCCTCGAGCTCGACTCCGGCCACGAGGACGCGCGCTACTACCTCGCCCACTGTCTGTGGGCCCGAGGCGACGCCGCCGGCGCGCTCGCCGAGCTCGACGAGATGCGGCGGCGCGCGCCGATGAGCCTGCGCGCCCACCGGCAGTGGGCGGCGTTCGCCGCCGCGACCGCCGTCTCCGCCGCCGATCTCGACGCCGCCGAGGCCGCCGCCGCGCGCGCCGTCGAGATCAACGGCGAAGACTCGGGCGGCATGCTCCTGCTCGGCGAGATCTCGCTGCTGCGCGGGAGGACGGCCGAGGCCGGGCGCCAGTTCGCCCTCGCCTGCCGCAGCAACCCGCGCGCCGTCGACGGCCTCTTCCTCGGCGCCTTCGTCGCCTGGCGCGGGGGCGACGACGCGCGTGCCCGCGAGCTCCTCGCCGCCGCGCGCGCCGCCCGCGGCGAGGACTGGAAGCCGGAGGGCACGACGGCCGAGGGCGACGTCACCGTCCGCATCCAGCGCGAGGAAACGCCGCTCGCCGTCTACTGGCGCCGCTGGGACGGCGAGTCGGAGTCGCTCGCCGCCGCTTTCGCGCCGATCGTCGACTACCTCGCCGCGAGGGCTAGCCGATCGTCTTCTTGAAGGCGCGCGCCGAGAGCGCAACCAGCACGGTGGCGATCGCGGCGAGCGCCGCGACGTGCTCCCAGAGATCGCCGAAGCTCGCCGCGCGGAGCACGATGCCGCGCGAGATGGCGATGTAGTGGGTGGCCGGGATGACCTGCGACAGGGCGCGGATCGGCCCCGGAAGAGAGGAGAGCGGAAAGATGTAGCCGGAGAGCATCACCGAAGGGAGCATGATCCCCATCGCCATCTGGATCGCCTCGGCCTGCGTCTTGGCGCGCGAGGAGATGAGCAGGCCGAGCGCGAGGAGTGCGCAGAGGTAGATCACCGAGAGCGCGAGCAGGAGCGCGAGGCTGCCGTGGATCGGCACCCGGAAGACGGTCGTCATCAGGATCAGGATGATGGCGAGCTGGACGTAGGCGAGCCCGAGGTAGGGCACCAGCTTGCCGACCACCACCGCGAGCGGCGAGACCGGCGTCACCATGAGCTGCTCGAGCGTGCCGCGCTCGCGCTCGCGCACGATGGCGAAGGCGGCCAGGATGGTGGCCGAGAAGGTGATCAGGATCGCCACCAGGCCGGGCACGAGCAGGTTCGCGCTGCGCGAGTCGGGGTTGAAGAGCATCACCGGGTGCGGCCTGAGCGCCGGCTCTGAGAGCCGCGCGGCGCTGAGCGCCGCCTCGAGCGAGCGGGTGAGCGCGAGGCCGGTGGCCGCCGACAGCGTCTGCGACGAGACGGTCGAGTCCGAGCCGTCGATGAGGACGAGGAAGTCGGCGCTCTCGCCGGCCAGGCGCCGGCGCGCGAACTCGGGCGGGATCTCGAAGCCGACCTGGGCGTGGCCGGCGACGATCTCCCGGCGCAGCTGGGAGCGGGAGTCGACCTGGCCGACGACTGCGAACAGGCTGGTGTTCACGAGATCGTCGACGAGCGCCCGGCTCGCCTGCGTGCGCGACAGGTCGAGCACGACAGTCGGCACGCGCTCGACCGTCGTGTCGATGGTACCGAAGAGGACGAGCTGGAAGACCGGAATGAAGAGCGCGAAGAAGAGCGTCGCGCGGTCGCGCGTCATCTGCAGCGCCTCCTTGCGGAGCACCGCCCAGAGCCCCCTCACGCCGCCCTCCCGCGCCCGGCGTTGTTCGCCTCTTGCTGCGCGCGCGTCAGGCGCACGAAGACGTCCTCGAGCGAGGGCGCGATCGGCCGCACGTCGACGCGCGCGCCGCTCGCGCGCTCGAGGTCGGCGACGACGCCCGCGTCGTCGACCTCGCCGCCGACCAGCAGGTGGAGCGCGTTGCCGAAGATGGTGACCTCGAGCACGTAGGGCAGCGCGCGCGCGGCGCTCATCACCGCCGCCGCGCCCTGCGCGCACGCCGCCTCGACCCGGCGCGTGCCGGCCGGCGTCACCGCGGGCAGGGCGAGGAGCTCGTCGGGCCGGCCCGCGACGAGCAGCTTCGAGAGATAGAGATAGGCCACCGTGCCGCAGCGCTCCGCCTCGTCCATGTAGTGGGTCGTGACGAGCAGCGTCACACCCTCGCCGGCGAGCGTGAAGAGCAGGTTCCAGAGCTCGCGCCGGGCGACCGGATCGATGCCGGCCGTGGGCTCGTCGAGGAAGAGCACGCGCGGCTCGTGCATCAGCGCGGCGGCGAGCGAGAGCCGCTGCTTCCAGCCGCCCGAGAGCTGGCCGGCCAACCGGCGCCGGTACGGAGCGAGCGCGGTGAGCTCGACCGCCCACTCGCGGCGCTCGATCCGGCGTCGGCCGGTGAGCCCGTAAACCGCCGAGAAGAAGTCGAGGTTCTCCTCGACCGAGAGATCCTCGTAGAGCGAGAAGCGCTGCGGCACGTAGCCGATGCGGCGCCGAATCGCCTCGGAGTCGGCGACGACGTCGAGGCCGTCGACGGTGCCGCCGCCCTCGCTCGGCCCGAGCAGGCCGCAGAGGATTCGGATCAGCGTCGACTTGCCGGAGCCGTTGGGACCGAGCAGGCCGAAGATCTCGCCGCGGGCGACCGCGAGCGAGACGCGGTCGAGGGCGCGGAAGGCGCCGAAGTCGCGCGAGACGCCGCGCGCCTCGATGCCGAGACCGGCGTCGCTCATCCGCCGCCCTCCGCGCCCTCGACGAGCGTCACGAACGCCGCCATGCCGGGCCGCAGCTCATCAGCCGCGTCGAGCGCGACCTTGACGGCGAAGACCTGGTCGCTGCGCTGATCGAGGGTCTGCACGTTGCGCGGCAGATACTCCGCCGTGTGACGGATCTCGACCACCCGGCCCGCGAAGTCGCGCTCCGGAAAGGTGTCGACGCGCACCAGCGCGCGCTGGCCGACGCGCACGCGGGCGAGGCTCGGCTCCGGGACGTAGACCCGCGCCCACAGCTCGCCGCGCTCGAGGATCCGCGCGACCGGCTGCCCGGCGGCGACGAGATCGCCGGGCCGGAGGTCGATCGCCTCGACGCGGCCGGCGGCGGGCGCCGCGATGCGCAGCTCCGCGCGCCGCCGCTCGGCGAGCGCGAGCCCGGCCGCGGCGGCCTCGCGCGCCGCCTGCTCGACCGCGAGCGCGGCGCGCGCCGCGTCGATCGCTTCGCGCCGCGTGCCACGCTCGGCTTCCTCGAAGCTCTGCCGCGCCGTCGCCTCGCGCACCTGCGCGCGGTCGTAGTTGGAGGCATCGACGACGCCCTCGCCGTGGAGCGCCGCGGCGCGCCGCAAGTCGGTCTTCGCCGCCTCCCACTCGATGCGCGCCCGCTCGACCGCCTCGACGCGCGGCCCGGCGAGCGCCTCGGCGAGTCGCGCCTCGGCGGCGGCGACACGCGCGGCGGCGGCGGCGAGCTGCTCGCGCGCGCCGTCGACCTCGCGGTCGACGAGATCGGTCTCGAGCTCGACCAGGAGCTCGCCGGCGGCGACCTCGGTCCCCTCGTCGACCGCGACGCGCAGGACGCGCCCGCCGACGAGCGAGCCGACCTCCGCCGTGCGCGCTTCGAGCGTGCCGGCGAGCACCAGCGGACGGTTTTCGCCGCCCTCGCAGGCGGCGAGCGCGAGAGGGAGCACGGCGAGGGCGGCGAGCGAGCGCATCACGATCTCTCCTTCGGGCCGCGCGCGGCGAGCCCGGCGAGCCAGACGTCGATGACGGTGTCGAGATAGCGGCCGAGCGCGAGCGGCGGGTCGATCGCCCGCGCCACGCGATGGAGGAGCACGTAGGAGTGCAGCGCACCGAGCAGGCCGATCGCCGCCGCGCGCGGGTCCTTGACGCGCAGCCGGCGCGCACGCGCGGCGCGGCGCAGATAGTTCTCGATCAGGACCAGCGCCCGCTGCGGCGGCGTCGGCCGGCGCGCGCGATCGAAGAGCAGCGGCAGCCGCCCGGGGTCCTCGACGGCGAGGGCGTTCGAGCGCAGCCACAGCGCCACCGTCTCGCCGACGATGCGCTCGAGGAACGGCACCAGGGCCTCGGCGACGCGGCGCAGCACCTTGGCGGGATCGGCTGCCGCCGCGTCGACGCCGGCGAGGAACTCGATCGGCAGCCGGATCTCGCCGCGGTCGCCGGCGAAGGCGGCCTCGAAGAGCTCCTGCTTGGTAGGAGCGTGACGCAGCAGCGCCGCCGGGCTCAAACCGACCTTGGCGGCGATCGCCGCCAGCGTCGCGCCGTCGAAGCCGCGCGCGCCGAAGACCTCGCGCGCGGCTGCCAGCACCTCTTGGCGATCGACCCGCGGCCGCCGTCCCATGTGAATAGATAAACAGTTATTTATTAAAAAGTCAATCGCCGGGCCGCATTGCGCATCGCCAGCGCATAGAATCGGCGCGCCGCAGGGAGGAAGAGGAGAAGGGTGAGGAGGAGAACGTGTCGTTGACCATCGACGCCAGCGCGCTCGCGGAGCTTTCGCTCTTCCGCGGCCTGCCGCCCGAGCGCCTGAAACGCCTCACCGAGGTGCTGCGCAAGAAGACGGTCCCCGCCGGGACGAACATGATCACCGCCGAGCAGCCCGGCGAGGTCGTCTACGTCATCCTCGAGGGGACGGTGAAGATCCTGATCGAGCAGGTCGACGGGCGCGAGGTCATCCTCGCCTTCCTCGGCGCCGGCGACACCGTCGGCGAGATGAGCCTCGTCGACTCCGCCGGACGTTCGGCCAACGTCATGACGATGGAAAAGTGCACGCTGTTGTGGATGGATCGCGCCGCCTTCCAGGACCTGCTCAAGAACTCGAACGAGTTCGCGCAGAACCTGGTCAAGCTGCTGGCCAGCCGCCTGCGCATGGCCAACGAGCAGATCCAGTCGCTCTCCTCGCTCGACGTCGCCGGGCGCCTGGCGCGCCAGCTGCTGGCTTTCGCCGACCGCTACGGCCGCGACACGGGCGACGGCACCCTGGTGCCGCTGCGCTTGACCCAGTCCGACCTGGCCGAGCTCGTCGGCGCCTCGCGCGAGAGGGTCAACCAGGTGATGGTCGATTTCCGCAGCAAGGGCTACGTCACCGTCGACTCGAGCCACCGCGTCATCGTCCACCAGCCGAGCGACTTGGCACGCCTCTGCCGCTGAGCGGTGCCGCCGCGCTCCGTGTCGGGAGGGGAAAGCTCGTCGCCGGCGCGACCTCGGCCTGTCCCTTCGACGGCGCCCCTCTACGGCGACGCGTCGCCGGTCAGCTCCTCGAGACGCTTCTTCGCCCGCGTGTTGCGGGGTTCGATCTCGAGCGCGCGGACGAATGCGGCGCGCGCCGCCTCGCGGTCTCCGGCGGCGAGCTCGGCTTCGCCGAGCAGGTAGGCGAGCCATCCCGAGTCGGGATGAAACTCGCCATTCAGTCGCAGCACCGCCGCCGCATCGCCCGGCGTGCCGCGCTCGAGGAGGCGCTCGCCCAAGGTATCGAGCGGCCATTCGGAGAAGTCGTAGGCCGCCGAGCCGTAGTGCTCGGCGCGCAGGTCCCGGTAGGCCACCGTCGCGTCCTCCGCGCCGCCCTCCGCGAGCGTGCGTTCGACGATCGCCTCGATCGGCTCGGGGCGCGTGACGCCGCGGTGACAGGTGGCGCAGGTGACGGCGAGCCGGTCCACCTCCGGTAGCTCGGCGAGGTGATCCGCGTTGATCGCGCGCACCATGCGCAGCATGACGCGCGCAGTCCGCTTCGCTTCGCGCGCATCGGACGGGAAGTCGAGGTCCTCGAGGCGACCACTCTCGGGATCGGCTCCCGGCTTGGGGGCGTGGCAGTGCTGACACTCGACGCCGAGCGCAAACGTGAAGCCCTTCATGGTGTCGACGAGCTCACGGCGGGAGATCTCTTTCGGCAGCACCTCGAGGTTGGTGAACCGGTCGGGAATGGGACTCTGCGCCGGGATCCCCGTCGCCACGGCGGCGATCGCCAGAGAGACCACGCGCAGCCGCCGGGTGAGATGCGAGCTCGCCTCGTGCATCGGTTCCCCCATTTCGTTCTCGGCGCCGCGAGCTCCCCGCCGCGGCCGCCCGCGACGAGAGCCATTCTCCTCCACTTCGACGACTCCGCGGCGCCACCGGCAAACCGCAGTGTCGGCGTTCGCGATCGCGTGTTGCCTCGCCGCGGCCGCAGCGCCGGCGCTCAGCGCGGGTCGCCGTAGAGCCGCGTCAGGCGGACGGGCGACACGCCGCAGGCGTAGAGCAGCGGCATGAAGTTGACGAGCAGGAAGTAGTAGAGCGGGCGGGCGAGGAAGCGGCGCCCGGAGACGCGCACCCGCGCCGGGACGATGCGGATGCGCCCCGCGCGCCGCAGCCGGCGGGCGAGCTCGAGATCTTCCATCAGCGGCTGCTCGGGATAGCCGCCGACGCGGCGGAAGACGGCGGCGCGCACGAAGAGCGCCTGATCGCCGTAGGGCAGCCGCGAGTAGCGCGAGCGCAGGTCGCCCAGGTGGAGCCACGGCGCGAGCCGCGGGCTGCGCCCCTCGTCCACCGTCCAGGTGCGGAAGGCGCCGGCGACGACCTCGGGATCGGCGAGCGCCGACGCGATCCGCTCCCGTGCGTCGGCGGGGAGCTCGACGTCGGCGTGCAGGAAGAGCAGCACCTCGCCCGTCGCCGCCGCCGCGCCGCGGTTCAGCTGCGCGCCGCGCCCGCGCGCCGACGCGATCACCCGGACGCCTTCGACTTTCCGCGCGAGCTCGGCGGTGCCGTCGGCGCTGCCGCCATCGACGACGACGACCTCGTGCCAGCCGCCGCGGCCGACGACGGCGCCGAGCTGACGCTCGATGCGCGCCGCCTCGTCCACGACCGGCATCACGATCGAGATCCGCGGCGGCGCCGGGGCGAGCGCCGCGAGCGCGCGCGCCGTCGCCGGCGCCGCGATCTCGCCGGCCGCCAGGGCCCGCCGCAGCGGCTCGAGATCCTCGACGCGATCGACGTCGAACGTCTCGGGCAGCCGCTCGACGTGAAAGCCGCGCTCGACGAGGCGCTGCTCGGTGCGCGCGAGTGTCGCTGCCGAGCTCCACGGCAGGCCGTCGAGCAGGTCGGGCGGACAGCGCCTGAGGCCGATCAAGTCGTAGCCGCCGTCGCGGCTCGGGCCGAGCACCGCGTCGCCCACGGCGAGCGCGTCGCGCGCCGCAGCCAGCCGCTCCGCCGAGAGACCGGGGACGTCGCTGCCGACGACGATCGCCGCCGGCGCTCCGCTGTCGAGCGCCCGCCGCACGGCGCGCGCGATGCGGGCACCCAGGTCGCCGTCGCCCTGCGCCCAGCGCTCGCGCGCGGGCGTGCCGCGCCACTCCGCCGCGTCGGGCTCGGGCGTGACGAGGATCGGCTGCGCCCAGCGGCACGAGCGCGCGGTGCGCCAGGCGTCGGTGAAGAGGGCGCGCGCGAGCTCGGCCGCGCCGTCGTTGCCCAGTGCCTCGGCGAGCCGAGTCTTGGCGACGCCCGAGCGCGGCGGCTTGGCGAAGACGAGGAGCGGAATGCGGGGGCTCAGACGAGCGCTCCCGAGCAGCTCGAGCCGGCGCCCGCGGTGCAGCCGAAGCAGTGGCCCGCCGTGGCGATCGGGGTGCCGTCGAGATCGTGGAGGCGCGCGACGTCCCAGATCGTCGGCCGCCCGCCCGGCGCGGCCACCGGCAGCGGCAGGTCGAGCATCAGATTGAAGTCGCAGTCGTAGAGCCGCCCCTCCCAGTCGACGCTCACCTGCGAGCGGCACATCAGGCCGCTGACCGTCGCCGGGTTGAAGTGGTTGACGAGGAGCGCCATGTACTCGGCCGTCTTGCCGCGTCGCGCGAGATCGTCGGCGAAGCGGCGGATCGGCATGTTGGTGATCGTCAGCAGGCGATGGAATTCGATGCCGAAGCGCTCGCCGAGCTCGCGTTTGTAGTCGCGCTCGAGCGCCGCCTGCGCTGGCGGCAGCGACGGCCCGAGCGGGTTGTAGACGAGGTCGAGCCGGAGCGGCGAGCCCGGGCGGCCGTAGCCGAGCGAGTTCAGCCGCCTGAGCGCCGCGAGGCTGCCGTCGAACGTGCCACGCCCGCGCTGGCGGTCGACGTTTTCCTCGGTGTAGCACGGCAGGCTGGCGACGACTTCGATTTCGTGCTCGGCGAGAAGATCCGCGAGCTCCTCGAAGCCCGCCTCGCCGAGGATCGTCAGGTTGCAGCGGTCGATGACGCGCCGGCCCATCCGCCGCGCCTCGAGCGCCAGCCGGCGGAAGTGCGGATTCATCTCCGGCGCGCCGCCGGTCAGGTCGACGAGCTCGACCGCCGGGCTCGCCGCGAGCAGCTCGAGCAGCCGGTCGGCCGTCCGCGCGTCGAGGGCCTCGCGACGATTGGGACCGGCTTCGACATGGCAATGGTGACAGGCGAGATTGCACAGGCGCCCGACGTTCACCTGCAGCGTCGTCACCCGCCGCCGGCCGAGCGGCGCGATCCGCTGCGCCGCGAGCACCGCGTCGAAGTCGGGCGCGCCGTCGGTGCGGATCGGCAGGCGGCGGGCGGTGGCGGGTTCGCTCATGAGGGAGATGCGCTCCGGCGCCCGCGTCGCGCCCGGTCGAGCGCCGGAGCGCGCAGGTTAGCAGGAGCGGCGCCCCATCCTCCGCGGCGCTCCCGCGCGTACGGTCCTCAGCGAGGGGAGCGGGCTCGCACCCGCTCCGTCGCCTCGCTCGCGAGCCCCACCTTCGTCCATACTGCCGCCGAGACCCGATGACACCCGACGATCCCTCGCGCACAGCGCCCGCCGCGGCCGCCTCGCCGCGCCCCTGGCTGCGGCCGCTCGTCCTCGTCGCGGGGATCACGGCGATGACGCTCGCCGCGCCGGCTTTGGGGTTGGGCGAGCGCATCGGCGAGCTGCGCGCGTGGATCGGCGGCCTCGGGCCTGCCGGGCCGCTCGTCTTCGCTCTCGTCTACGCCGTGGCGGCTACGCTGGCGGTGCCGGCGTCGCTCCTCACCGTCGCCGCCGGGGCGATGTTCGGCTCGGTGGTCGGCGTCGCCACGGTCGTCGTCGGCGCCACGCTCGCCGCCGCGGCGTCGTTCGCCCTCTCGCGCTGGTTCGCGCGCGACGCGGTCACCGCCTGGCTCGGCGACAACGAGCGCTTTCGCCGCCTCGACGCGCTCACCGAGCGGCACGGCGCCCTCGTCGTCGCGCTCACCCGGCTCGTGCCGATCTTCCCGTTCAGCGTGCTCAACTACGGCTTCGGCTTGACCTGCGTGGCGTTCCGCACCTACCTCGCCTGGTCGTTCGTCTGCATCCTCCCCGGCACCGTGCTCTACGTCGTCGGCGCCGACGCGCTGACGCGCGGCCTCGCCGAGGGGCGGGTGCCGTGGGCGCTGGTCGGCGTCTTCGCGCTCGTGCTCGCCGCGCTCGCGCTCCTCGTGCGCCGCGCGCGGCGCGTCCTCACTCGCTGCGAGCTCGACACGGACGCCGCCCGGGACGCCTCGTGAGCCGCTTCGAGCTCACCGCCTCGCCGCACGACCGGGCGCTCGTCGAGCTCGTCCATCCGCACGGCTGGAAGAATCCCGAGCCGCGCAGGAGGTACCACCTCGTCGTCGTCGGCGCCGGCACGGCGGGCCTCGTCACCGCCGCCGGCGCCGCCGGCTTGGGCGCGCGCGTCGCTCTGGTCGAGCGCGGGCTGATGGGCGGCGACTGCCTGAACGTCGGCTGCGTGCCGTCGAAGGCGCTCCTGGCGAGCGCCCACGCCGCCGCCGAGGCGCGACGCGGCAGCGAGCGCGGGCTCCTCGGCGGCCACGCGACGGCGGTCGACTTCGCCGCCGTCATGGAGCGCATGCGGCGGATCCGGGCGTCGCTCGCGCCCCACGACTCGGCGGAGCGCTTCCGCGCGCTCGGCGTCGACGTCTTCCTCGGCGCGGCGCGCTTCCGCTCGCCGCGCGAGATCGCCGTCGGCGATGCGGTGCTGCGCTTCGCGCGCGCCGTCGTGGCGACCGGCGCGCGCCCCTTCGTGCCCGAGATCCCCGGCCTCGCCGAGGCGGGCTTCCTGACCAACGAGACAGTCTTCAACCTCGAGCGCTTGCCGGCGCGGTTGCTCGTCGTCGGCGCCGGGCCGATCGGCTGCGAGCTGGCGCAGGCGTTCGCCCGCTTCGGCTCGCGCGTGACGATGATCGACATCGCGTCGCGCGCGCTGCCGCGCGAGGACGCAGACGCCGCCGCGACGGTCGCCGCCGCGCTCGCGCGCGACGGCGTCGAGCTGCGCCTCGCGACCGGACTCGCGCGCGTCGGGCGCGCGGGCGCGGCGCGCCGGGCGACGCTCGCCGCGGGTGGCGGCGAGGAGACGCTCGAGGTCGACGAGATCCTCGTCGCGATCGGCCGCCGGCCGAACGTCGACGGGCTCGGCCTCGACGCCGCCGGAGTGCGCCACGGCCAGCAGGGTGTCGAGGTCGACGCCTATCTCCGGACGTCGAACCCGCGCGTCCTCGCCGCCGGCGACGTCGCCTCGCCGTGGCAGTTCACCCACGCCGCCGACGCCGCCGCCCGCGTCGCCATCCAGAACGCGCTCTTCCCGCGCTTCAAGAAGCGGGCGCGGCTCGACGGCGTGCCGCGCGTCACCTACACCGATCCCGAGCTGGCGCAGGTCGGGGTGTCGCCGGAAGAAGCAGCGGCGTCCGGCCGCCGGCTGGCGGTCGTCGAGATTCCGTTCGCCGAGGTGGACCGGGCGCGGCTCGAGGGCGAAACGGAGGGCTCGGTGCGCATCGTCGTCGAGGCGAAGACGGGTGCCATTCGCGGCGCGACGATCGTCGGCCACGGCGCCGGCGAGCTCGTCTCCGAAGTCTCGGTGGCGATGGCCGGCCGGCTGCCGCTCGGCGCGCTCGCCAACGTCATCCACCCCTACCCGACGCGCGCCGAGGCGCTGCGCCAAGCCGCCGACCAGTGGAACCGACGGCGGCTGACGCCGGCCACGCGGCGCTGGCTCGCCCGCTACCTGCGGCTGCTGCGCTGAGGCCTCGAGCGGCGGCCGGGCTTGGCGCGTTTTCCCCCTCCCTTACGCATGGAGAGTCGACAGCGGGACCACGGCGGCGAACGCGTGCTTCCGATGTCACCCGAAAGGAGGGGGAAGCGATGCGACAGACCACCCGATGGATCCTGGCGACGGTCGTCGCCGTCGTGCTGGCCAGCGCCTCGCCGGCTCTCGCCGGAAAGGGCAAGGGCTCGGGCGGACCCGGCGACGGCTCGTCCGGCGGTATCACGCCGGTCACGGTCACCTTCCGCGACGCGCTCGGCGACGATCGGATCGGCAGCGACAACCAGACGCCCTTCGTCGATGGCGCCGACGGAGTCGAGGCGTTCCTCGGCTCGAAGGCCAACTACGGCAACCTCTGGCTGCGGCTCGCCAGGTCGCCACGCGGCCTCTGGCTCGACTTCGCCGAGTGCGTCGGCGGCGGCTGCAACCCGCCCTTCGCCGCCGCGATCGTCGGCAACTCGGCCATCAAGGTCGATGCGGACAACGTGCAGGCTGACGGGCTGTGGGGCATGTCGGTGGGGACGACGATCTACGCCCCGGCACGCGTCTACTACGACCTCGACGACGGCCGCGGGCCGGGCTTCGTCGACTTCAACTCCAGCCTCGGCGGCAAGACCCCGTGCAAGAACAAGAGCAACTACGTCACCGTCACCCGCACCGGCGACCGCTCGTGGCGGGTGAGCGCCGACCGCACCGGCACGGCCTGCGCCACGCTGCCCGGCGGCAGCGAGCTCGCCGGCATCTACCTGATGCCGTTCGAGCTCACGGTCGAGGTGCTGCAGTAGCTCGAATCCTGCGACGCGGCGGCGCACGACGCCACGGCGGAGAGGATCTTGCTCTCCGCCGTGTTTCGTCTCAGTTGCCTGTTCGCGCTGCGAGCCGGCGCCGGAGCCAGAAGTCGGGATCGGCGAGGCGCGCGAGCTCGGCGAGCTCGGCTTCGAGGCGCCTCGCCTTCTCGACATGCCCGAGCTCGTGCTCGAGCTCGGCCAAGCCGAGCTGAGTCGCCAGCGAGAGCTCGCGGCCCAGCGGGTAGCTGCGCGCCCGCTTGGCGACGGCTCGCTCGAGCACCACGACCGCCTCTTCGGCGCGACCGAGCCGCCGATACGCCAGTGCCAGCGCCTGGGCGGTGAGGTGGTAGGCCACGCCGTAGTGCTCCCAATCGAGGCCGAGGATCGCCTCGAGGGCGCGGACGGCGGCCTCCGCCCGCCCGGCGGCGAGATCGAGCTCGGCCGCCATCAGTGCCGCGAGCGTGCCCGGGCCCTCTTCGAACTCGGGGACGAGGTTCTTCTGCACGGTACGTGGAAACTCGTCGGCGACCCGGCGCGCCTCGTCGACCGCGCCGCGGCGCGCCAGCCCGGCGACGCGCAGCGGATCCTCCAGTAGCGTCCATCCCGGCCACGAGCCACTCCGCTCGAGGTCCGCGAGGCCCCGGCGGGTGCCGTCGGAATCGCCGCTCAGGAACGCGTCGAGGCCGCTCAAGAACCTCCGCTGCCCGCCGAGCTGGGGCAGCAGCACGAGCTCCCGGGCGCGGCGCGCCATGCCCAGCGTCCGATAGGCGTGAACGAGCAGGGTCCGCGTCCAGAACGCCTCGTTCCCGGTCTGCCGCTCAAGCGCCGTAGCCAAGTGGTCGAGCTCCGCACGCGCTCCCTCGAGGTCGCCGGCGAGCCAGCTCCGGTGCGCGCTCCACTGTCGTCCCCAGGCTGCCTCGTAGTCCTGCAACCGCTGGATCTCGACCTGCGCCAGCGCGACGATGCGGTCGACGAAAGGCTGCGCCTCCTCGAGGTGGCCGCCGACGATCGCCAGCGCGTGCGCCGCGTCCCAGTTGGCGTCGAGGTCGTGTGGGCGCGACTGCCCCTTGCGCACCATGTACGGGATGCCGGGCGTCGGACCGAGCAAACCCGCCAAGTTGCTATTCGCCCAGTAGTGGTCGGGATGCAGCCGCAGCAGCGCCTCGTAATTGGCCCGCGACCGCTCGGCGTCGCCCTGGAAGAAGAAGTAGCTGCCGCGGACGAAGAAGCGCTCGCGGTCGCTCACCTCGTCGGCGAGCGCCATCGCCCGCTCGGCTGCCGCGAGGACCTCTTCGCGAGGGCGTCCCTGGTTGAAGAGCGCGTGGGCGAGAAAGATGTGGGCCGAGGCGAAGCTCGGATCCTCGCGGATCGCCTCGCGCAACAGCTCTTCCGCCGTGGCCTCGAGGTTGAATCGCGCGATGACCGCCTCAGCCTCGTCGAAGAGACGTAACGCCCGCCACGACGGCGTGGTGACTCTCTCGGGCGCTTCGCCGCCGGCAGCGACCCGGCCGAGACTCTCGCCCAGCTCCTCCCTCACGCCACGCGCGATCCGGGCGAGGGCGGACTGGATCTCGGCGACCGCGGTGCCGGACTGCTCCGACCAGCTGGCGAGCTGCTCGCCGTCGTGGGGAGCGACGAGACGGGCGCGCACGACGACGCCGTCGCCCACGCCTTCGATCTCTCCCGTGACGACGGCGGCGATGGCGCCGTCGCGCAGCGCGACCTGGCGGGCGAGCGTGGCGTCCAGCGCCACGTCGGTGGGCTCGCGCATGAGTCGCAGGACGTCCTGCACTCGCACGCTCGAGGCCACGCCGACGAACGTCGAGTCGGCGAGCTCGTGAGTGAGCGCGGCAGCGAGGACGCCGTCGAGCGCAGCGTTTCCGGTGCGGTTGTCCAGCGCCCCGACGAGCACCATCGGCCGGATCGCCGGAGCAAGGGGGCTCACGCTCGCCGGGGGAGCTTCCGCCGCCGCGGGCTCGCGCCGCAGCGTTCGCGCCGACCAGTACAGCACGAGGCCGACCGCGACTCCGAGCCCCACCCACGCCGTCGTTCTCCGCCACCCCTTGCCTCGGCGCGATCGGGGCGCCGGTGCGAGCTCGATCGTCGGCTCGAGGAGGGCGCCGAGCATCTCGCGTGGATGCTGGAAGCGCTCGGCGGGCCGCCGCTCGAGGCAGCGCAGGATCGCCGCTTCCCACTCCGGATCGAGATCGGGGCGGGCGCGCCGCGGCGACGGCGCCGGCCCCTCGAGCCGCTGGCGCGCCACCGAGAACGCGCTGCCGCCGGCGAACGGCGGACGCCCGGTCACCATCTCGAAGGCCAGCAAGCCGAGCGCGTAGACGTCGGTCCACGGACCGATCCCGCCGCCCTCGAGCTGCTCCGGGGCCATGTAGCCGAGCGTGCCGACGATCTCGCCGGTGCGCGTCAGCTTGAGCCCGTCCGCGGTCGCCGACGACGAGGTGGCCAACCCGAAATCGGTGACCACGACGCGTCGGCCGCCGTCCTCGTCGACCAGCACGACGTTGGACGGTTTCAGATCCCGGTGCACGACGCCGATCGCGTGCGCCGCCTCGAGTCCCGCGACGATCTGCTCGAGGATCGCGCGGGCCTCGTCGAGATCCATGCGTCCGGCCCTCTCAAGTCGCACGGCGAGCGTTTCGCCTGCGAGCAGCTCCATGGTCAGGAAGCTCCGCTCGCCGTCGCGCACGAGGTCGTAGACGCGGCAGACGTTGCGGTGCGTGACCTTCTGGGCCAGCAGGATCTCGTGGCGAAACCGTGCCAGCGCAGACGGGCTCGCCGCCCGCTCCAGCGGCAGGAGCTTGACGGCCACCCGGCTGCCGAGCTCGCGGTCTCTCACCTCGTAGACCTCGCCCATGCCGCCGACGCCGAGCAGCCGCACGATCCCGAAGCGACCGGCCAGCACGGTGCCCGCGGCGAGATACGTCGCGCCGTCGCTCGTCGACCCGTCGAGCAGCGCCGGCAAGCCGTTCACCGGCGGGGGCCGGTCGAGCACCGGCGAGCCGCTCTCGTGCGCGGTGAGCAGCTCCTCGACCTCTCGCCGCAGCTCCGCATCGCTGCCGCACGCTCGTTCGAGCTCGCTCGTCCGCTCCGCCGGCGCGCTCTCGACCACCCGGTGGAAGATCTCCCACACCCTTTGCCAGCGTCCGCCCGACTCCGCCGCGCTCACCTCGGATCGCTCTCGGAGCGCGCCCTGCCGTCCCTCGCCAGCTCGCGTCGCAACCACGCGCGGGCGGCGGTCCACGAGCGGTTGACGGTGCGCGGCGACTGGTCCAGGGTCCGCGCCGTGTCCTCGACGCTCAAGCCGGCGAAATACCGCAGCTTGACGACGCGCGCGAGATTCGCGTCGTGTGCTTCGAGGCGCCCGAGGGCCTGGTCGAGAGCCAGCAGGTCGACCAGCTCGCCGTCGGGCTCGGCGATCTCCCGAGATTCGACCCGCCGCCAGTCACCACCGCGCTTGCGGCTCAGCTTGCGGCGCGCATGGTCGACGAGGATGCGGCGCATCGCCTCGGCGGCGGCGGAGAAGAAGTGCGCGCGACTCTGCCAGCGGGGCGCGCTTGCAGCGAGCAAGCGCAGGTACGCCTCGTGAACGACTGCGGTCGGCTGCAGTGTGTGATTCGCGCGCTCGCGCGCCATGTACGCCCGGGCGATGCCGCGCAGCTCTTCGTAGACGGTCTCGAACAGCTCGGCGCCGGCTCCCTCCTCGCCGGCCGAGATCGCCTCGAGGATCCGCGTGACCTCGTGGCTCCTGGGCTTCGTCATTCGACGCCCCCCGGCGGCCCGCTGGACGTTCAGAGCGTCCCAGGTCGAGTCCGCGCACTGCCGACTGCGAAGGCTCCAATTCGCGCGCAGGGTAGCACGGCAACACGCCGCGCAGGCGCTCCCTTCAGTCGCCGAGGCCGAAGAAGCCGCGGATCTTCTGCAGGATCGAGCTCTGCTCGACGGCGCGCGGCCGCGCGAGCTCGCCGCGCCGGCTCTCGAAGCGGTCGATGGTGGCGGCGACGCGCGCGGCGAGCACGTGCGAGAGCGTATCGGCGAGCGTCGGGTCGCCGTGGAGGATCGGCGCCAGGGCGTCGCGGTCGAGCACCAGCGCCTCGACCGCGTCCTGCGCGGTGACCGTCGCCGAGCGCGGCGCGCCGGTCAGCAGCGACATCTCGCCGAAGCACTCCCCCGGCCCGAGCATCGCCAGCGACACGCTGGTGGTGCCGATCTCGCTGCCCGACTTGCTGACGCTCACCTGCCCGCGCGCGAGCACGAAGAGCGAGCCGCCCTGGTCGCCCTCGACGACCAGCTCCTCGCCGGCGTCGTAGTGGCGGAGCGTCGCCTTCTCGGCGAGCTGCGCGCGCACCTCGACGGGCAGCGCCGCCAGCACCTGCACGCGGGCGAAGAGTTCCTCGCCGCGCCGGCGATGGGCGGCCGCCTGCTCCTCGGCGAGCTCGCGCGACGAGGCGTACTCGACCGTTCGCAGCGGGAAGGGGATCGTGAAGCCCTGGCGCTTGAGCTCGTACCAGACGCGCGAGCGGACTTCGGCGAGCAGCCGCGTGATGCCGCCCACCTGGCGCGACCAGAAGCGCACGCGGTAGACGATGCCCGACTCGCCGAAGGCGGTGAGCACGCCGAACGGCGGCGGGCTCTCGGCGACCTGCGAGCTGCTGCGCGCCGCCACCTCGAGCGCCTCGGCGACTCGCCGCGGCGGCACGCCGTAGGCGACGTTAACTTCGATCTCGAAGCCCATCGGCATCGCGCCCGAGCCGAGATTCTGAATGCGGGCGTTGGCGAGATTGGCGTTCGGCTCGCGAAAATCGACGCCGAGGGAGTTGCGCAGGTGCGTCGCGCGCCACGACATCTCGAGCACCTGCCGCGGCTCGCCATCGATCACCAGCCAGTCGCCGGTCTCGAACGGCGCCTCGAGCTGCAGAGCGAGGCCGGCGAAGACGTTCTTGAGCACGTCCTGGAGCGCGAAGCCGAGCACGGCGGAGACCACCGCCGAGGGCAGCAGGAACTTCGCGTAGTCGAAGCCGAGCACGGCCTGGCCGGCGACGACGACGACGAGGAAGGCCACCAGCCAGCCGAGCAGGTCGCGCACCAGCTTCGGCACCGCCGACCGGCCGCGCTCGTCGCGCAACTGCGACAGCCAGAGGCGCGCCGCGATGCGGTAGCTCTGGTAGACGGTGAGCACGACGGCGAAGAAGCGCACCCAGGCCGCCGGCGAGGTGCCCTGGGCGATCGGTCCGTAGCCGACGCGCAGCAGCACGAAGCCGGCCACCGCGAGCGCCCAGGCCTGATAGCGCAACCGCTCGAGCAGGCGCGGGAAGCGGCGGCGGTAGAGGAGGTAGCCGATCTCGAAGGCGGCGAGCGCGCCGAGGGCGGCGAGGAGCGAAGCGAGCGGCGGCGCGGTCATGAAGGCCGCGCGAGTCTAGATCATCCGCCGTGCCCCGGCCGCCGGCGCGGCGCTAAGATCCCTCCCGTGCTCCGCTTCCTGGCGCTCGCCGTGCCGGTCGCGCTCCTCGTGCTCGCCGGCGTCGCCGCCTCCGCCACGGCGCTCGATCTCGGCCCCGACCGCTCGCCGCTCGCCGCCCGCGGGGTGGCGCGCACGGTACCGCTGCCGGTCGCGCTGCAGCTCGGCGGGGCGCTCTTCGAGGCGGTCGCCCTCGTCGCCCTCTTCCTCCTCGTCGAGGGCCGCTCGGGCTCTGCTCTGCTCGACGGCCTCGCCGCCGGGCTCGCCGCCTGGCTCTTCCGCGGGCCGCTCCTCGTGCTCGCCGTCGCCACGCTGACGCGCCTGCCGACCGCGCCGTTCTGGCAGCTCGCCCGCATCGGGCTCGTGGCGCTGCCGGCGGCGGGGCTCGCCGTGGGGGCGATCGCCCGCTGGCAGAAGCCTTGAACCGCCCGCCGCGGCCGGGGAACTCATGGCGCGAGGAGTTCCGTCGATGAGGATCGCCGCGGTCGGCGCCGCCTTCCCGCCGCACTACTACGATCAGGAGACGCTGCTCGCCGCCCTCGGCGAGCACTGGCGCGCGCGCTTCTTCAACCGCGACCGGCTCGAGCAGCTGCACCGCAACGTCCTCGTCGGCGG
>DASWJT010000061.1:0-3733 GCA_036397015.1 Thermoanaerobaculia bacterium | reverse complement strand
CGCGGTGCAGGATCTCTGGCTGGCGCTGCCCGGGCGCGACCGCGAGAGCGAGGCGCTGCGCGCGGAGCTCCTCGCCGGCTACGCGACCTTCCGCGACTTCGACCGCGGCGAGCTCGCGCTCGTCGAGGCGCTGCGCGGGCTCAGGCTGGCGCATTACGCGGCGTGGGTGGTGCGGCGCTGGCACGATCCCATCTTTCCGCGCACCTGGCCGCAGTTCGCGGACGCCGACCACTGGGAGCGCGAGACCGCGGATCTCGAGCGGCAGCTCGCGCTCGTCGAGCGCGGGGGAACGCCGGGTGAAGCGACGACTCCCGCCGCACCGGCGGCGGAGCAGCCGGAGCTCTCCAACGCGGATTACTTTTTCGACTGGGAAGAGCGCTAGAACGGCTTCATCACCATGAGGACGACGAAGATCACGACGCCGAGGGCGGTCAAGTCGGCGATGATGCCGGGCGCCTTCGACGCCGTCAGCCGCTCGAGCTCGTCGCTCGGCGCGCCGGCGGCGAGCGAGGCCTCGGCGGCGGCGAGCGTCCTGGCGAGGCGCGGGAAGTTGTAGAAGAGATTGAGTCCGAGCAGCACGAACCAGAGGCCGATCGAGGCGTGCACCCAGCCCGGCTTCAGCCCCCACGGAACCGGCCCGTAGAAGAGCAGCAGAAGGCCGGTCAGCCCGGCGAGGATCGAGCCCGGCAGGCCGAAGACGCTGGCCAGCCGGTGCGCGATGCGCAGCGCGCCGACCTTGCCGGCGAGGTCCGGGGCACGCTTGCCGGCGGCGCGCACGACCGTGCCACCGAAGGCGGCGGCCGAAAGCCAGAGCGCCGACAGCACGTGGACGAGGAGCAGGGCGTGCGGCCAGGTCATCATCGTTCGTTCCCTCCGGCGGCGGATCCTATCGTCGAGAGTTAGGATGGCGCCGCGACCCGCGAGCGCGCGAGGAGGAATGCCGATGGCCGAGCCCCGCAGAGCGCAGTTCACCTTCCTCGGACACGCCTGCGTGCGCTGCGACCTGCCCGACGGCCGCGTGCTGGTCGTCGATCCGTGGCTGACCGGCAATCCTGCGGCGCCGAAGGGAGTCACTTTCGACCGTCTCGACGTCATTCTCGTCACCCACGCCCACGACGACCACATGGCCGACGTCGTGCCGCTCGCCAAGCGCTTCGATGCCCTGGTCGTGGCGGGCTACGACCTCTGCGGCTGGATCGCCTCACAGGGCGTCCGGCGGACGAGCGGCATGAACATCGGCGGCACGCAGGAGATCGACGGCATCCGCGTCACCCAGGTGCGCGCCGACCACACCTCGAGCTTCATCGACGGCGACGGACGCATCATCTACGGCGGCGTCGCCACCGGCTTCGTCGTCAAGCTGCCCGGCGGCTGCACCTTCTACCACTCCGGCGACACGGGCCTGTTCTCGGACATGTCGCTCGTCGGCGACCTCTGGCGCCCCGAGATCGCCTTCCTGCCGATCGGTAACCATTTCACGATGGATCCCGAGCAGGCGGCGCGCGCCTGCCGCCTGACCCACGTGCAGTGGGTGATCCCGATCCATCACGGCACCTTCCCGCTGCTCACCGGCACGCCAGCCGACCTCGCGCGCGCGCTGCACGACCAGGGTAGCCCGACGCGCGTCGTGGCGCTCGCCCCGGGCGAGAGCTGGTCGCCGCCCGCCTGAGCCGCGCGCTTGCCCGGCTTTCTCTCCTGGCTGCGCGAGGTTTCGCCCGCCGGGCGGCGCGCGCTGGTCGCGGCGTTCGCCGGCTGGACTCTCGACGCCATGGATTTCGTCTTCTTCTTGCTGGCCATCCCGGCGTTGCGGGCCGAGTTCGCACTCGACGCCCGGCAGGCCGGCCTGCTGGTGACGGTGGCGCTGCTCTCCTCGGCGGTCGGCGGAGTCTGGTTCGGCCGCCTCGCCGATCGCTTCGGCCGCACGCGGGCGCTGGCGCTCACGGTGCTCGTCTTCTCGTTCGCTTCGCTCGGCAGCGCCACGTCGCAGAGCGCGCTCCAGCTGCTCGCCTGGCGCACGATCCTCGGGCTCGGGCTGGGCGGCGAGTGGTCGGCGGGTGCCGTGCTGGTGGCGGAGAGCGTGCCGGCGGCCCATCGCGGCAAGGCGATCGGCCTCATGCAGTCGGGCTGGGCGATCGGCTATCTGCTGGCGACGCTGGTGGCGGGCATCGTCCTGCCGTGGCTCGGCTGGCGCGCGCTCTTCGCCTTCGGCGTCGCGCCCGCCCTGCTCGTCGTCTGGATCCGGCGCCGCCTCGAGGAGCCCGCGGCGTACCAGCGCGCCGGCGCCGGTGGCGACGCCGCTGCGGGCGCTATGCACCGGAGCGCCGGGTGGTCGGCGCTCTTCCGCGCCCCTCTCGCGGCGCGCGCCGCGATCGCCACGACGCTCGCCGCGGCGGTGATGTTCGGCTACTGGGGCCTCTTCACCTGGATCCCGTCGTTTCTCGCCGCGCCGATCGAGCAGGGCGGCGCCGGTCTGGGCCTGGTGCGTTCGACCGGCTGGATCGTGCCGATGCAGCTCGGCGCCTTCGCCGGCTATCTCTCCTTCGGCTACGCCGCCGACCGCTTCGGCCGCCGCAAGAGCTTCGCCGCCTACCTGATCGCCGCCGCGTCGCTGGTCCTCGCCTACGGCGAGCTGGTGCGCCAGCCGTGGGCGCTGCTCGCCCTCGCTCCGGCGCTCGGCTTCTTCGGGCACGGCTACTTCAGCCTCTTCGGCGCCCAGCTCGCCGAGCTCTTCCCGACCTCGATCCGCGGCACCGCGCAGGGCTTCTGCTACAACTCGGGGCGCGCCCTCTCGGCCTTCGCGCCGGCCACCATCGGCGCCCTCGCCGACGCCCGCGGCCTCGCCGCTGCGCTCGGCGCCACGGCGGCGTTCTTCGTCGTCGGCGCGCTCGTCGTCGGCCTCCTGCCCGAAACCCGCGGCCTCGAGCTCGAGGAGCTCGACCGGTGAGCGCTGGCGGCCACGAGGTCGTGCGCGTCGCGGAGCGGGCGCTCCTCGTCCGCTTCACCGACGCCGATCTCGCCCGTGCCGTCGCCCGCGCCCACGCCGTCGCCGCGCGCCTCCGGCGCGCAGCGCCACCGGGCGACGCCACCGCGGCCGGTGAATCGAGAGCCGGCCGAGGCCGTCATCGCAACCAAGAACACGACACGTGCAGACACGAAGACGAAGAGAAAGACGAAAGGCTTCCAGTGAAGGGGGAGTGGATCTTGGGCGCTGGCAATTTGCTCCTCCGCTTCGACGATTCGTGCGCCGCGCGCGAGGTCGAGGCGACGGTCGCTCGGCTCGACGAAGTCCTGCAGGTCTTTCCCTTCGATGAAAGCTTCTCGAGCGGTCGGGCTCACTCGATCGACGTCGCCTTCGGGCACGAGAACGGTCCGGATCTGCCGAGCGTGGCGCGCGAGGTCGGCCTGCAGGAGGACGAAATCGTTGCGGGCTTCTGCGCCGCCGAGTACACGGTCGCTTTCGTCGGCTTCTCGCCCGGCTTCCCGTACCTGATCGGGCTGCCGCGAGAGCTCGAGGTGGCGCGGCTCGCCGCGCCGCGCACCTCGGTTCCGGCGGGCTCGGTGGCGATCGCCGGGCCGTTTGCCGGCGTCTATCCGAGCGCGACGCCCGGCGGCTGGCGCCTGCTCGGCCGCACCGGCGAGCGGCTCTTCGATCCCGCCGCCGATCCGCCGGCGCGCTTCGCTCCCGGCGACCGCGTCCGCTTCGTGGCGAGCTGAGCCGGACGATGCCGTCGAT
>DASWJT010000060.1:0-1963 GCA_036397015.1 Thermoanaerobaculia bacterium | reverse complement strand
CGAGGCCGGCGGCGATCGTGTCGCGGACACGCGCGACGAGCGCGGCCTCGTCGGGGTGTTCGCTCGCTGCGAGCGGCGGGTGGATGCGCACGCGGATGGTGCCCGGCTGCGGAAAGAGGCAGCCCTTGGGTAGCACCGCGTAGGAGCCGGCGATGGCGACCGGCACGATCTCGAGGCCGAGCTGCCGCGCCATCACGAAGCCGCCCTTCTTGAAGCGCCCGAGCGTGCCGTCGGAGCTGCGCGTGCCCTCGGGGAAGAAGACGACGGAGACGCCGCCGGCGAGACGCGGCTTGGCCGCCTCGAGGCTGGCGAGAGCGCGGCGCGAATCGCTGCGATCGACGAAGATGTGACCGATCGCGGCGCAGCCCCAGCCGAGGAACGGCACCTTGCGCAGCTCCTCCTTGATCACCCAGCGGAACTGCCTGCCGAGGAAGCCGTAGAGCGCCAGGATGTCGTAGTTCCCCTGGTGGTTGGCGAGGAGCACGTACGACGTCCCCGGCCGCAGGTGCTCGCGTCCCTCGACGCGCACGCGCACGAAGCTCGCGTGGACGAGGCACCACGCCCAGATCGTCCCGGCGTAGAAACCGAGCCGCCGGTCGACGAGCGAGAGGGCGACGGCGAGAAAACCCCAGAGGATCGTGGTCACGATCACCAGCGGGAAGAAGACGACCAGCGTCCACGGCACGAGGAGCCAGCGCCGGACGCTGCGCCAGGGCGACGCGGCGGTCACGGCCGGCAGCCTCGACGAACGCACCGCGGCGCAACCGCCGCGCGGCGGCTCAGCGCGGCCAGAGCCAGCCGAAGGCGCCGGCGGTCACCAGCGCGTAGACGAGGCCGTCGATCGTGGCGCGGAGCGTGTTGCTCCACGGCATCCCCTTCCAGATCGAGTCGACCAGGTTCGCCAGTCCGTAGGCCATGAACGACGACGCACCGACGACACGGAAGACCGCGAGGTAGTCGGCTCCGGCGCCGAGCGTGCGTCCGCCGAGGTAGCCGGCGAAGAGGCTGACCAGCAGGCAGTAGACGAACCACAGCCCGAGCAGCTTCGGCATCGCCGGCGGCCCGTCGAGGACGGCGAGCGTGCCGACCGGCCCCCGCTTGTACTTCGCCTGCATCTCGGGCGAGCTCATCTGGCTCGGGTCGGCGCAGTGCGGGAAGACGTAGTAGCCGGGCGCCAGCCCGCGCAGCTCGGCGATCTGGCGCTCCTCGTCCGGAAGGTTGGCGTAGTCCGCCTTGTGGTACTTCAGCGCCATGTGCATCACCGCGCTGACCACGAAGACGAAAACGGCGGAGACGACGATCGGCATCCACAACGCGACGATCGAGACCATGCGAAGCCCTCCTTCTTCGACGAAGCGACGGGATCGGCGAGCGCCGGCCGGCGCCGGGGTGGCGATCGGAGTTGCAGCCGCCGAGCGTAGCAGGTCCGCGGCGCGCTGCCGATGGGCGATCAGCCGGGCGTTGCGACCGGCGATCGGCGCAGCGCGAGCAACGTGAAGTCGTCGCTGCGCGGCGTGCCGGCGAGGAAGGCCTCGAGGTCGGCGCGGCACGCGGCGAGCAGCTCGTCGAGCGGGCGCCGGGCGGCGCGGCGCAAGGCGGCGGCGGCGCGGCCGATGCCGTACTCCTCGCCGTCGCGCTCGGCCTCGGTCCAGCCGTCGGTGTAGAGGAGCAACGTCTCGCCCGGCGCCAGGCGCAGCTCGTGACCGGTGTAGCGCGAGCCGGCGAAGAGGCCGAGCGGCAGGCCGCCGCCCTCGACCGGCCGCACGCCGCGGGCGTCGGCGAGCAGCGGCCGCGGGTGCCCGGCGTTGGCGAGATCGACGCGGCCGTCGGCGGCGAGCCGCAGGGCGGCGAAGGTGGCGTAGCTCGCCGCGGCGGTCGCCTCGGCGAACTGCCGATTGGCGCGCTCGAGCAGCTCGGCCGGGCTCGCCTCGGCGGTGGCCAGGGCGCGGAAGAGCGCGTGCAA
>DASWJT010000059.1:0-63180 GCA_036397015.1 Thermoanaerobaculia bacterium | reverse complement strand
CGCTGCCACTCGGCCGAGGAGATCGCGGTCGCCATCCGCTTCTGCCGCGAGCACCGGATCCCGATCGCGCCGCGCAGCATGGGGCACACGCAGAGCGGCCAGTCGCTGACCCCGGGGTTGCTCCTCGACACGTTGGCGATGAACCGAATCCTCGAGGTGAACGAGCGCGAAGGCTGGGCCGACTGCGAGGCGGGCGTCGTCTGGCGCGATCTCGTCATCGTCGCGACGCAGAAGGGGCTGCTGCCGCCGGTGCTGACCAACAACCTGTCGGTGACGGTGTCGGGGACGACCTCGGTCGCCGGCCTCGGCGTCGCTTCCTTCCGCGCCGGCACGCAGGCCGACAACGCGCTCGAGATCGAGTGCGTCACCGGCGACGGCGAGATCCACGTCTGCTCGCGCGAGAAGGAGCCGGAGCTCTTCGACACGGTGCGCGGTGGCCTCGGACAGGTCGCGGTGATCACCCGGGTGCGCACGCGGCTGCGCTGCTGCGAGCCGATGGTGCGCATGTACACGCTGGTCTACGATGACCTCGGTAGGTGGATGGCCGATGCCGAGAAGGTGCTCGACCCGGCCAACCCGACCTTCGCCACCGCCGGCGGCATCTGCTCGCCGGCACCGCTCGGCTTCAAGAAGATCGGCGAGGGGCTCGAGCTCGGCAAGGGGATGATCGGCCAGGCGTTGTGGCTCTATCCGATGTTCCTCACCGTCGAGTACGGGCCCGGCGCCGAGCCCGACGACGCCGCGGTGCTCGCGCCGCTCTCGCCCTGGCGTCACGCGCACACGCAGGACGTCACCGCGCTCGACTTCGCCCGCCGCATGGAGCCGATGTTCGAGGCGTGGAAGCTCACCGGCTACTGGGAGCAGCCGCACCCGTGGATGGAGACGACGCTGCCCTGGGAGACGGCCCGGGAGTACATCGAGACGATCCTCGCGAACCTGCCGCCCGGCGCCCTCGGACCCGGCGGCCACGTGCTGCTCTGGCCGGCGCGCACCGCTACCTCCGCAGTGCCGCTGTTCAAGCATCCGGGCGGCGAGCGAGTGCTCGGCTGGGGGATCCTCGGCTCGGTGCACCGTTCGAAGCTCGACGAGATGCTGACGCAGCTCGACCTGGCCTCGGAGCTGTCGATCGCTTACGGCGGCAAGCGCTACCTCTCGGGCTACATCACCTTCGACACGCCCGAGCGCTGGCGGGCGCACTTCGGCGACGCGACGTGGGAGCGCCTCTGCGCCGCCAAGAAGCGCTGGGACCCGGACGGCATCCTCGCCCCCGGCTTCATCCAGTACGAGTAGGCGCGCGACCGTGGCCCGCATCGCTCTCCTGACCGGCGGCTCGACGCCCGAGCGCGACGTCGCGCTCGCCGGCGCCTCGCAGGTGGCCCCGGCGCTGCGCGGGCTCGGCCACCAGGTGACCGTCGTCGACACCGTCGAGGGGTGGCTCGACGCCGCGCGCGAGGCGGCGCTGCTCGACCCGGCGGTCGACCGCGAGCCGCCGTCCGCCGCCGAGCTCGCCGCGCTCGCGGCGCGCGAGAGCTTGCCGGCGCTCGTCGCCAGTGAGGCCGTACGCGGCTTCGACCTCCTCTTCTTGGTGCTGCACGGCGGCGCCGTCGAGGGCGGGCAGCTGCAGGCGCTGCTCGAGCTCGCGCGGCTGCGCTTCACCGGTTCCGGTTCGCTCGCGAGCGGCCTGGCGATGCACAAGCTGGTCGCCAACCGCCTGCTGCGCGACGCGGGGATCCCGACCGCCGGTTGGGTGCGGCTGCCGGCGACGGCCGCCGAGCTCGACGAGCTCGGCTGGCCGCGCATCGTCAAGCCGTCGAACGCGGGATCGTCGGTCGGCATCTCGGTGGCGCACGACCCCGACGAGCTCGCACCGGCGATCGCGGCGGCGCGCGCCGTCGACGCCGAGGTGCTGGTCGAGCGCTTCCTGCCTGGGCGCGAGTTCACGGTGGGCGTCGTCGGCGGGCGGGCGCTGGGCGTGGGCGAGATCGTTCCCCGCCACGAGATCTTCGACTACGAGTGCAAGTACACGCCGGGGATGACGCGCGAGACCTTCCCGGCCGAGATCCCGCCGGCCCTCGCCGGGCGGCTGCGCGAGCTCGCTCTCGCCACCCACCGCACGCTCGAGCTGCGCGACTTCTCGCGCGTCGACTTCCGTCTCGACGCGGACGAGGAGCCCCGCGTGCTCGAGGCCAACACGCTGCCCGGCATGACCCGCACCAGCCTGCTGCCGCAGTCGGCGGCGGTCGAGGGGATCGACTTCGCAGCGCTCTGCGACGAGATCTGCCGGCTGGCGCTCGCCAGGTGACCCGGTGACGCTCCCGGTTCGCATCGCGCACAGTCCCGACTCCGACGACGCCTTCATGTTCTACGCCCTGACCCAGGGGCGGCTCGACACCGCCGGGCTCGAGATCTCGCACGTTCTCGCCGACATCGAGACGCTCAACCGGGCGGCATTCGACGCCACCTACGAGATCACCGCGTTCTCCTTTCACGCTTACGCCCACCTGCGCGACCGCTACGTCATCATGCCCTCGGGCGCCTCGTTCGGCGACGGTTACGGACCGGTGGTGATCGCGCGGCGCGAGATTGCGCGCGACGATTTACCCGAGCTCGTGACCGCAATCCCCGGCGAGCTCACCACGGCGCACCTGGCGCTGCGGCTCTGGCAGCCGGCGGTGAAGACGATCGTCGTGCCGTTCGACGAGATCTTCGCCGCCGTCGCCTCCGGCCGCGCTGACGCTGGCGTCGTCATCCACGAGGGGCAGCTCACCTGGCAGGACGAGGGCTTCCGCGCGCTGGTCGATCTCGGCGCCTGGTGGAAGGAGGAGACCGGCGGGCCGTTGCCGCTCGGCGGCAACGGCATCCGCAAGGACCTCGAGCCGGCGCTCCGGCGACGGCTCTGCCGCCTGCTCGGCCAATCGATCGCCTATGCGCTCGACCACCGCGACGAGGCGCTCGGCTACGCCGTCGAGTACGCGCGCGAGATCGCCGCCGATCCGGTGCGCGCGGACCGCTTCGTCGGCATGTACGTCAACGAGTGGACTCGGGCGTACGGCGAGGCGGGCCGGCGGGCGGTGCAGCTCCTCCTCGACCGCGGGCACGAGGCGGGGATCCTCCCCGCGCGCGTCGTCGCCGAGTTCGAAGCCGAGGGATGACCGCCGCCCGCGTCCGGGCGATCGCCTTCGATCTCGACGGCACGCTCGTCGATTCGCGCCACGACTTGGCGGCGGCGATCAACCGGGTGCGCCGCGACCTCGGCCTCGGGGAGCTCGCCGTCGACGAGATTCTCGGCATGGTGGGAGAGGGGGCGCGCAACCTGGTGCGCCGGGCGCTCGGCGGCGACCCCGCCGACGATCTTCTCGCCCGCGCGTTCGACCGCTTCTTTCTCCATTACGAGAGCGAGTGCACGCGCCGGACGCGGCCGTTCGCGGGCATCGACGAGGCGTTGCGCGCGCTCGCGGCGCGAGTGCCGCTCGCCCTCGTCACCAACAAGCCCGAGCGCTTCAGCCGCCGGATCGTCGAGCACCTCGGCTGGGCCGGGCTGTTCGATCCGCTCGTCGGCGGCGACACGCTGGCGACGCGCAAGCCGGATCCCGAGGGCCTGATCGCCGTCTGCGCGCGCCACGGAATCGTTCCCGCCGAGCTCGTGCTCGTCGGCGACAGCCGCATCGACGCCCGCACGGCCGCCGCCGCCGGCTGCGCGTTCCGCTTCGCGCGCTGGGGCTTCGCGCGGGCCGAGGAGCGTGCCGAGCTGGCCGGAGCGCCGGGCGCCGACAGCCCGGCGGTGCTCGCGCAGCAGCTGCGGGCCGAGCTCGCGCCGCCCTCCGCGTAGGATTCCCACCGTGGGCGCCAACGAGCCGGTCCCGACTCGACGCGCGAAGGCGGCGTGACGAGCGTCGCGGCGCGCGCTGCGGCCGCCGCCGCTCCGCATCGTTACGCGGCGCTGTCGGTGGCGGCGGCGGTGGCGACGATCGCGCTCAAGAGCGCGGCATGGGCGCTGACCGGCTCGGTCGGCCTGCTCTCGGATGCCGCCGAGTCGCTGGTCAACCTCGCCGGCGCCGTGATGGCGCTGTGGATGCTGCGCGTCGCGACGCGCCCGGCCGACGAGGATCACGCCTACGGCCACTCCAAGGCCGAGTACTTCGCCAGCGCCTTCGAGGGCGCGCTGATCGTGCTCGCCGCCTTCGGCATCACGCTCGCCGCGGTCGGCCGCCTGGTCTCGCCGCGGCCACTCGAGCAGCTCGGCGTCGGTCTCGCGGTCTCCCTGGCGGCGGCGCTCTCGAACCTGGTCGCGGCGCTCTTCATCCTGCGTGGCGGCAGGCGCCACCGCTCGATCACGCTCGAGGCCAATGCCCGCCATCTGCTCACCGACGTGTGGACCTCCGGCGGCGTGATCGCTGGATTGGTCGCCGTCGCGTTCACCGGGCAGCTCTGGCTCGATCCGATCGTCGCGCTCGCCGTCGCCGCCAACATCTTGCGCACCGGCTTCGGCATCGTCCGCCGCTCGGTGCTCGGCCTGATGGACACGGCGCTGCCCGAGGACGAGCGCCGCGCCCTGCTCGCCGCCGTCGAGCCGCATCTCGCAGCCGGCGTTCAGATGCACGCGCTGCGCACCCGGCAGTCGGGGGCGCGACGGTTCGTCTCGTTCCACGTCCTGGTGCCGGGAGAGTGGAGCGTGCACCGCGGTCACGAGCTGCTCGAAGCGATCGAGGCCGACGTCCGCCGCGCCCTCCCTGCCGCCACCGTTTTCACTCACCTGGAGCCGCTCGACGACCCCTCGGCGTGGGACGACACCGGCCTCGATCGCGAGGCTTGAAGCGGCCGCACGACGGCCGCGACCGTCAGCGACGGAAGACGAAAGGTTCCGGGAAGAGCTCGCCCAAGGTGGTGTCGCGGCGCGAGCCGTCGGCGCCGCCGAGGTGGATCGGCAGCTCGGGGCCGCAGAACTCGGCGAGCGTCTCGCGGCAGAGGCCGCACGGGGCGGCGGGCGGCTCGGCGTCGGTGACCACCGCCACGGCGGAGAACTGCCGCGATCCGGCGGCGACGGCGGCGGCGACCGCGGCGCGCTCGGCGCAGAGCGAGAGGCCGAAAGAGCGGTTCTCGACATTGCAGCCGGTGAAGACGCGGCCGTCGGCGGCGAGGATCGCGGCACCCACGGCGAAGCCGCTGAACGGAGCGTAGGCGCGCCGGCGGGCTTCGCGCGCCGCCCCCAGCAGGGCTTCGGAATCCATTGCGGCGCAGGCTAGCACGGCAGGCTGTGCTAGCTTGCCGCAACCGCTCCGCCCGCCCCGCGTATCAACCTCCGGAGGCACTGTCGACGATGAGACGCCTGCGCGCCCCGCTCGCCTGGCTGGCGCTCCTGGTCCTCGCTGGGGTCGTCCTGGCGTGGACCTTCCCGCGCGCCTTTCCGCTGCTGCTGCCGGGCTGGAGCGTGACCGCCGGCGAGGCCGAGTCGATCGCCCGCGCCGAGCTCGGCGCGCTCGGCGAGCTGCCTGCCGACGCCTACGTCGTCACCAAGCTCGACGGCGATCCGATGCTCGAGTTCCGGCTGCTCACCGAGCAGGACGGCTCGCTGGCGCGCCGGGTCACCAGCACGGCGCTCGGGCAATCGATCGTCTCGTGGGAGGTCACTGTCTACGCGCCGGGCCGGCGCACCAACGAATGGTCGTACCAGGCTCGCATCGCGCCCGACGGCGACGTTCTCGACCTGCGCCTGCGCCTGCCGCGCGAGCAGGAGATGCCGTCGATCGCCGCCGGCGACGCGCGGCAGCGGGCCGAGGAGTTCCTGCGCGAGCGCGGCATCGACCTCGGCCGCTTCGAGGCGCCGGAGGTGAAGACCCAGGATCAGCTCGCGCGCACCGACACCACGGTGCGCTATCGCGAGCGCGAGCAGGTGCTCGGGCCGCGGCTCGCCTACGGCCTGGAAGTGAGCTTCGCCGGCGACCGGCTCGCCGGCATCTCGCGCTGGTACGAGGATCCGGGGCGCGACCAGATCGATGCGCTGTTCCAGCCTTTCGTGCTCGTCGGCAACATGCGGTTCTTCACCATCTTCATCCTGCTGCCGATCGTCGGCGTCGTCTTCGTACGCAAGTACCACGAGGGCGTGGTGGGCGTCGATCGCTCGCTGCGCATTTTCCTCGTCACCATGGCGGCCGGCGTGGTGATGGTGCCGCTGGTGGCGCGCGGCGCTACCCAGGGGTGGAGCTTCGGGCCGCTCACCCGCGAGCAGACGGCGATGATCTGGGGCGCGCAGATGCTCTTCATCTACTTTCTGCCGCAGGCGCTGATCTCGGCGCTGAGTTGGTCGGTGGGGGAGTCGGTCTGCCGCGAGCGCTGGGGCCACAAGCTGGCGGCGTTCGACGCCCTCTTCCGCCGCGACTGGCGCAACCGCACGGTCGCGGTCGCGTCGCTGCGCGGGCTGACGCTCGGCGTCGCGCTCGCCGTGTTGCTGCTCCTGCCGGCGCTCGTCCTGCCGGAGAGGTTGGGCCGGCCCTCGGCGTCGATGCACCTCGGCCCGTGGTGGGAGAGCGCGCCGGCGCCGGGGATCGCGCTGGTGCTCTTCCTCGTCGCCTTCACGCTCTACACCGAGCTCTTCGGCCGCCTCTTCCTGGTGCCGCTGCTCGTCCGGCGACTCGGCGTGTGGGCGGGAGGCGCGCTCGCCGCGGCGATCGCCGGCCTCATCTTCTGGGGCCCGCTCGCCATGGTGCCGATGTCGGCGTCGTTCCCGGTCAGCCTGTTGTGCTCCGGTTTCCTCGTCTTCGCCTTCCTGCGCTGGGACTTCCTCACTTCGACCGTCGCCTCGTTCACCGCCCAGGCGACGCTCTCGGCGATGCCGTTCCTGCTCGCCGACTCGACGCGTCTGCAGCTCGCCGGCGGCGTCGCGGTGCTCGCGGCGGCGGTGCCGTGCCTGGTCTCGCTGCGCTCGCTGACCAGCGACCGCGAGTTCGTCTACAAGTACGAGGACGTGCCGCCGCACGTGCGGCGCATCGCCGAGCGCGAGCGCCAGAGAGTCGAGCTCGAGACGGCACGCAACATCCAGTCGTCGATCCTGCCGCAGCTGCCGTCGCAGCTCGCCGGCGTCGAGCTGGCGCACACCTACCTGCCGGCGACCGAAGTCGGCGGCGATTTCTACGACGTGCTGGCGCTCGACGACGGCCGGCTCGCCGTGGCGGTGGGCGACGTCGCCGGCCACGGCGTCAGCTCGGGTCTCGTCATGGCGATGGCGAAATCCGCCCTCGCCGTCCAGGTCTCGTTCGATCCGCGCGTCGAGTCGGTGTTCGCGACCCTCAACCGGATGGTCTTCCAGAGCGCGCGCAAGCGCCTTCTCGCCACGCTCTGCTACGCGCTCGTCGATCCGGTGCGGCGCGAGATCGAGTTCGCCAGCGCTGGCCATCTGTTCCCTTACCGGGTGACACCCGACGGCAAGGTGGAGAGCCTGGAGTCGATCGCCTATCCGCTCGGCGTGCGGCCCCAGCTCGAGGTCGTCTCGCGCCTCTCGAAGCTCGGGCCGGGCGACGTCATCTTCCTGTGCAGCGACGGGCTGGTCGAGGCGCGCCGCGAGGGCTCGGACGAGCACTTCGGCTTCGATCGCGTCGAGCGCACGCTGGCCGCGGCCGCCGGCAACGGCGCCGGCGTCGTCCGCGACCGCGTCCTCGCCGAGCTCGAGCGTTTCGCTGGCGACAGCCCGCGCGAAGACGACTTGACGTTGCTGGTGCTCAAGATCCCGGCCTGAGACGCGTCGTAAGATCGCCCTCCGACGAGGAGGACGAGATGATCGTCGACTGGAGACGCACGCGGCGCGCCGCCGTCGCTGCCGCGCTCGGCACGGCAGCGCCGCTCGCCGCCGCCGATTTCGATCTCGTGCTGCGCGGCGGCACCGTCTACGACGGCAGCGGCCGGCCGCCGGTCTCGGCTGACGTCGCGATCCGCGGCAACCGCATCGCGGCGGTCGGCGACCTCGCCTGGTCGACCGGCGAGCGCGACCTCGACGTGCGCGGCCTGGCGGTCGCACCGGGCTTCGTCAACATGCTCTCCTGGGCCGTCGATTCGCTCATCGTCGACCCGCGCTCGCTCTCCGACATCCGCCAAGGCGTCACCCTCGAGGTTTTCGGCGAGGGCTGGTCGATGGGACCGCTGACCGACCAGATGAGGGCCTACGCCGAGAGCCAGCAGACCTCGTTCAAGTACTCGATCGAGTGGACGACTCTCGGCGAGTACCTCGACTGGCTCGAGCGGCGCGGCATCGCTCCCAATATCGCCAGCTTCGTCGGTGCCACCACGCTGCGCATCCACGAGCTCGGCTACGAGAACCGGCCGCCGAACGAGGACGAGCTGGAACGGATGCGGGCGCTGGTGCGGCGGGCGATGGAGGAGGGCGCGCTCGGTGTCGGCTCGTCACTCATCTACGCGCCGGCTTTCTACGCCGCGACCGACGAGCTGGTCGAGCTGGTGCGCGCCGCGGCGCCCTACGGCGGAATGTACATCTCGCACATGAGGAGCGAAGGCAACCGCGTGCTCGAGGCGGTCGACGAGCTGGTCGAGATCGCGCGGCGCGCGGGGGCGCCGGCCGAGGTCTACCACTTGAAGCTCGCCGGCCGCGACAACTGGGGCAAGCTCGACGCGGTGATCGACAGAATCGAGAGCGCGCGCGGCGAGGGGCTGCGCATCACGGCCGACATGTACACCTACCCGGCCGGCGCCACGGGCCTCGACGCCGCGATGCCGCCGTGGGTGCAGGAGGGCGGCTTCGAGAGGTGGCGCGCGCGGCTGCAGGATGCGGCGATCCGCGCCAAGGTGCGCGCCGAGATGACGGCGGCGACCGACGAGTGGGAGAACCTCCTCCTCGCCGCCGGCGCGGAGGGCGTCAAGCTCCTCTACTTCAAGAACTCCGAGCTGCGCCGCCACACCGGCAGGACCCTCGCCGAGGTCGCCCGGGAGCGCGGCCAGAGCCCGGCCGACGCCGCCATCGACCTCGTGATCGAGGACGGCTCCCGCGTCGAAGTCGCCTATTTCCTGATGGACGAGACGAACATCGAGCGCCAGGTCCGGCTGCCGTGGGTGAGCTTCGGCAGCGACGCCGACTCGCAGGCGCCGGAAGGGATCTTCCTCGAGGGGATGCCGCACCCGCGCGCCTACGGCAACTTCGCGCGCGTGCTCGGGCACTACGCGCGAGATCGCGGTCTGATCCCTCTCGCGGAGGCGATCCGCCGGCTCACTTCGATGCCGTGCGAGCACCTGAAGATCCGCGACCGCGGCCGCCTCGAGCCCGGCATGTTCGCTGACGTCGCGATCTTCGATGCCGCGAAGATCCAGGACCACGCCACCTTCGACGCGCCGCAACGCTTCGCGACCGGCATGGTGCACGTCTTCGTCAACGGCGAACAGGTGCTCGCCGCAGGCGAGCCGACCGGCGCCACCCCCGGCCGCGCCGTCCGCGGCCCGGGCTGGACGGGTCGGCGCTAGCGGCGCTCGCGCACCTCCCCTCAGAGGAGGCTGGCGAAGAGACGGGCGCCGGCGTCGAGCAGGCGCGGGCCGAGCGGGCGGGCGGCGAGACGGGCGGCCGAGACCGGCCGGGCGCTCGTGAGATCGCGCTCGAAGATCGCGGCGAGGTGGTCGGCGGCGGCCGTGCCGTAGATCGCGGCGGCGATCTCGAAGTTCAGGCGGAAGCTGCGGATGTCGAGGTTGCCGCTGCCGACCACGGCGAGCTCGCGATCGACCACCATCGTCTTGGCGTGCAGGATCGCCGGTCCATACTCCCAGATGCGCACGCCCGAGAGCAGCAGATTCTCGAAGTACGAGCGCGCGGCGGCGGCGACGAAGCGCGAATCGCCGCGCTCGGGCACCAGGAGCCGAACGTCGACGCCGCGGTGCGCGGCGGAGCGCAGGGCGACGAGCAGCGGCTCGTCGGGCACCAGGTAGGCGGTGGTCGCCCAGACGCGCTCGTCGGCGCCGGCGATCGCCGCGAAGAGGAACTCGTGGATCGGATGGACCTCGCGGTCCGGTCCGGAGCGCAGGATCTGCAGCCGGTGCGGACCGGGCGGCGACGGCGGGAGGTCGTCGAGGCCGGCCGGGCCGGGGCCGGCGCCGAAGTGCCAGTTCTCGAGGAAGGCCCGCTGCAGCGCACGCACGGCGTCGCCGCGCAGCCGCAAGTGGGTGTCGCGCCACGGCGGCGCGCCGCGAGCGCCGACGGTCTGGCTGTCGGAGACGTTCATGCCGCCGAGAAAGCCCTCGTGGCCGTCGATCACCGCGATCTTGCGGTGGGTGCGAAAGTCGATCCATCGCCGCCAAGGCAGTGGGAATCGCGGCGGGTTGAAGCGGGCGACTTGGCCACCGGCGGCGACGAGCGGGGCGAAGAAGCGGGCGCCGGCGCGCGCGCCGACATCGTCGACCAGGAGCCGGACGCGCACGCCGGCGCGGGCCCGCTCGGCGAGGAGCTCGAGGAGGCGCCGGCCGGTCGCGTCGGGATCGTAAATGTAGGTCTCGAGATGGACATGGCGGCGGGCGCTCTCGATGCCGGCCGCGAGCGCGGCGAACGCGGAACGGCCGTCGACGAAGAGCTCGATCTCGGCGGCGGTCGACACCGGCGCCTCGTCGAGGTGCAGGCCGAGGCGCACTTGGCGCAGGACGTCGGGCGGCAGTGCGACTCCGCGTTCGAGCTGACAGATCTGCGCCGCCAGCTGGAGCCGCAGGTCGCCGTAGCGCAGCCGTTTGCGGTCGAGCCGCCGGGGTCCGATCAGCAGATAGATCGGGACGCCGACGACGGGCAGGAAGCCGAGCACGACGATCCAGGCCAGCGTCGCCTCCGGCGAGCGCTTCTCGAGCGCCAGCCAGGACGCGACGCCGAGGATCCAGAGCAGCTCGAGCGCGACGACGATCCAGGCGCCATCCACGGCTCGGAAGCGTAGCCGAAGCCGGCGCGCTCGATCGCTTCACCCGTAGAATGCCGCGCCAATGCGCATCGAGGTCGTGGGCGGGGGACCGGCGGGTCTCTATTTCGGGATCCTGATGAAGATGGCGTACCCCGCCGTCGCCATCACCATCCGCGAGCGCAACCGGCCGGACGACACCTTCGGCTTCGGCGTCGTCTTCTCCGACGAGACGCTCTCCTTCCTGGACGACGCCGATCCCGAGAGCGCCGCCGAGATCCGCGCCCGCTTCCGCTGGTGGAGCGACATCCGGACTCTCTTTCGCGACGCCTGGACGACGTCGACGGGGCACGGCTTCGCGGCCATCGCGCGCACGTCGCTGCTCGCGATCCTGCAGCGGCGGGCGGCCCGCCTCGGCTGCGAGCTGCGCTTCGAGGAGGAAGTCGCCGACCCCGAGTCGCTCCTCGGCGCCGCCGATCTGGTGGTCGCCTGCGACGGCGTCAACTCCCTGCTGCGCGAGCGCTTCGCCGTGAGCATCCGGCCGCGCGTCGAGCTCGGCGAAAGCCGTTTCTCCTGGCTCGGGACGACGCGGCCGCTCGACGCCTTCACCTTCCTCTTCGTCGAGACGCCGCACGGTCTCTTCCAGGCCCATGCCTATCCGTACGCCGAGGGACGGTCGACCTTCATCGTCGAGACCGACGAGGCGGCCTGGCGCGCCGCCGGCCTCGCCGCGGCGAGCGAGGTGGACACGGTCGCGATCTGCGAGCGGATCTTCCGCGACCAGCTCGACGGCCATCGCCTGCTCGCCAATCGCTCGCTCTGGCGCCGCTTCCCGACCGTCGTCTGTGAGAGCTGGCGGCACGAGAACGTGGTCCTGATCGGCGACGCGGCGCACACGGCCCACTTCTCGATCGGCTCGGGCACCAAGCTGGCGATGGAGGACTCGATCGCCCTCGTCGCCGCGTTCCGCGAGCACGGCCTCGTCGACGTGCCGCGCGCCCTCGCCGCCTACGAGGAGGGCCGCCGCCTCGACGTCGCCAAGCTGCAGCGCGCCGCCCAGACCTCGCGCCGCTGGTTCGAGCAGGCGCGGCGCTACCGGCGGCAGCATCCGCTCGCCTTCACCTTCAACCTGATGAGCCGCTCGAAGCGGATCACCTACGACAACCTGCGCCAGCGCGACCCCGCTCTCGTCGCCGAGGTCGACCACTGGTACCGCGCCGCGCACGGCGACGAGACGCTTTCTTTTTCACCAACTGAAAGACGAGAAGCGAAAGACTTCCATAGAAGGGAGGAAAACTCGGGCGAGGGTGCCCGCGGGGACGACGTCGCGGCGGCGCCGCCGATCTTCACGCCGTGTCGGGTGCGGGGGTTGACCCTGCGCAACCGGATCGTCGTCTCGCCGATGTGCCAGTACTCGGCGGTGGACGGGGAGCCGAACGACTGGCACCTGGTGCACCTCGGCTCGCGCGCCGTGGGCGGGGCGGGCCTCGTCATCGCCGAGATGACCGACGTCTCCGCCGCGGGGAGGATCACGCTCGGCTGTGCCGGCATGTACGCGCGCGAGCACGTCACGGCCTGGCATCGCATCGTCGAGTTCGTGCACGCGCATGCCGGAACGCCAATCGGCCTGCAGCTCGCCCATGCCGGCCGCAAGGGCTCGATGCGGCATGACTGGTCGATGGCCGACGTGCCCCTCGCGCCCGCGGAGGGCGCCTGGGGGACGCTCGCCCCCTCGGCCGTGCCCTATCACCCCGGCTGGCCGGTGCCGCGCGCCATGACGCGCGCCGACATGGAGCGCGTGCGCGGCGAGTTCGTGCGCGCGACGCGCTGGGCCGACGAAGCCGGCTTCGACTGGCTCGAGCTGCACTGCGCGCACGGCTACCTGCTGTCGAGCTTCCTCTCGCCGCTCGCCAACTTCCGCGACGACGACCACGGCGGCTCGCTCGAGAACCGGATGCGCTATCCGCTGGCGGTATTCGCGGCGATGCGCGACGCCTGGCCGGCGGCGAAGCCGATGTCGGTGCGCGTCTCGGCGACCGACTGGTTCGAGGAGGCGGGCGCCGGAACCACCTCCGGCGAGACGGTGGTCTTCGCCCGCGAGCTCGAGGCGCGCGGCTGCGACCTCGTCGACGTCTCGACCGCCGGCAACGTGCCGGAGTCCGAGCCCGAGTTCGGCCGCATGTACCAGGTGCCTTTCGCCGAGAAGGTGCGCTACGAGGCGGGGATCCCGGTGATGGCGGTCGGCGCCATCCAGGGCTGGGATCACGCCAACACCGTGCTCGCCGCCGAGCGCGCCGACCTCGTGGTGATGGCGCGCCCGCACCTCTACGATCCCTACCTCACCCTGCATGCCGCCGAGGCGTACGGTGTCGACGTGCCATGGCCGGGGCAGTACCAGCTCGGCAAGGGAAGGAGCCCGGGATGAGCCACCGTTTCCCGCTCGACCTCCGCTTCGGCGACTTCGACTCCGCGGGCATCGTCTACTACCCGCGCTACCTCCACTTCTGCCACGGTGGGATGGAGGAGTACTTCCGCGACGTCGTCGGCATCGACTATGCGACATTGGTGCTCGAGCACCGCCTCGGCCTGCCGACCGTGCGCACCGAGGTGGAGCACCGCCGGCCGATCCACTACGGCGAGCGCGTCGAGCTCGAGGTCGAGGTGACGAGGGTCGGCTCGACCTCGGTCGAGTGGCGCGACCGCTTCTGGCACGCCGGCGTCGAGCACCCTGCTACCGAGGCGCGCATCGTCACCGTGCTCGTCGACATGGACGATTTCACCAAGCGCCCGGTGCCCGACTGGCTGCGCGAGCGGCTCGGCGGCGGAGCGCGCTGAGCTCGGCCCGCCGCTGCGCCCCTAAACGGAGCGCGCCCCGGGCGCCTCTAATGGAACGTGACGCGAGAGATCGCCTTGGTACTGACCGGCGAGACTCCCACCGCAGCCGACGCCGACGCTGACCTGGTGCGCCGGGCGGCGCGCGGCGACGGCGAGGCCTTCGACCGGTTGGTCGAGCGCCACTGGCCGGGCCTGGTGCGGCTCGCTCGCGTCGTGCAGGCCTCGGACGAGGAGGCGGAGGACCTGGCCCAGGAGACCCTCGCCAAGGTGTGGACCGGGCTGGGCGGCCTGCGCTCTCCCGAGCGCTTCCTGCCCTGGATGCGCCGCATCCTCGTCCGCGACGCGGTGCGCGCGGCGCGCCGGCGGCGGGCACGGGCGGTGGCGGCCGACTGGCGCGAGGCCGAGGCGTGCTCTTCAGCGGGCGGCGAGGCGACCGCCCGGCTCGAAGTCGCCGCGGCGCTGCGTGCGCTCTCGCCGCGCCAGCGCGCGGTCTTCTACTGGACCGAGGTCGAGGGCGCGAGCGTCGCCGAGACCGCCGCCGCGCTCGGCATCGCCCCAGCCACGGTGCGGGTGCACCGGCTGCTGGCGCGCCGGCAACTCGCTTCGCACTACGGAAGGAGGCCCTCGTGAAGGAGATCGATCTGCAGTTCCGCGCCCGGGCGCACGCCTGGGCCGATCGCCCGCCGCGGCGCTCCGCCGCCGAGGCGGCGCGCCGCGCCCGCACGGCCTCGCGGGTGCCGTCTCGATCGCCGGCGCGCCGCTTGGCGCTGGCGGCGGTCGCCGTGGGCCTCGTCGCTCTCGGCGTCGCGCTCCTCGCACCCTCCGGCGGCGGCGACGATCTCGCCGCCGCGCGCCCGGCCACCGTCGCGGCGCCCGCGCCGGAGCCGCGCCTGATCGTCATCGAGCTCGCCTCGGGCACCCGGCTCTACGTCGCCCTCACTCCCGACGCCGTGAAACGGAGATCCACATGATCCGCGCCGCCGCCGTCCGCTCCCTCCTCGTCCTCCTCATCCTCGCGGCTTCGCCGCTCGCCGCGGCCGGCTCGGCGGGCGAGCTCGCCGTGCGCTTCGCCCTGGTCGTCGGCACTCGCGGCGACGCGCCGCTGCCCGACATCGGCGAGGTGCTGAGCGAGCGCCTGATGGCCGACTACCTGTCGCAGTGGGATCCGAACTCCGACAACCCGGAGATCCGCCGCCTCTTCGCCCTGCGCGGGCTGAGCGAGGTGACGCGGCAGGCGGCGCGGCTGCCGGCCGAGGGCGGCGAGCTTTCGGGCACGTCGCGCGTCGGCGACCAGCTGTGGCGGATCGAGGTGGCGGTGCACGCCGCCCACGACGTCGCGACCTTCGACGTGCGCATCTCGCGCGACGGCGAGCTCGTCTCGGCGCCGACCGTGGCGGCGAGGCTGGGGGAAAAGGCGATCGTCTCGGTGGCGGGCGAGTCGAGCTCGCTGCTCCTGTTCGTCGTCGTCGAAGCGGAGCTCTGGGAGTCGGGCGCGGAGCCGGCGAAGGCCGCCGCCGCGGAGGAGATCGTGCGGCCAAAGCTCGTCGATCGCGTCATGCCCGATTATCCGCGGGGCGAAGGCGTGGAGCCGCTGCAGGGCGTCGTCGTCGTGGCGATGCGCGTCGGCACCGACGGCGCCGTGCGCGACGCGCGCGTCGAGCGCGGGCTGGCGCCGGCGTTCGACGAAGCGGCGCTCGCCGCCGTGCGCCAGTGGCGCTTCGAGCCGGCAATGGAGAAAGGCAGACCGGTCGAGGTCGAGTTCCGCGTCACCATCAACTTCGTCCCCGACAGCGCGAAGCGGGAGAAGGAATGATGCCCCGCTAGGGAGCGCTCGTCTCTCCTTACCGGACCGAAGTGACGAGCTGGTCGCGCTCGGCCCGGAGCCAGGCGCGGAAGGCGGCGTCGAGCGCCGCGGCGTCGCCGAGGGCGGCGGCGAGCTCGCTCTCGACGTCGAGCTCGGGATCTCCAGCGGCGCGAGCGAGGACGTTGCGGAAGCGGCCGGCGCGCTCGGCGTCGGTCGCGAGGAGGAAGCCGACGAGCTCGCCGGCGAGCGCGTAGTGGCGCCCCCGGCGCTCGGGATCCACGAACTCGCGCCACGACAGACCGGTCCAATCCGCGAGCGCCTCGAGCTCGCCGCGCTCGGCGGCGCGAGCGAGTGCTGACAGATCGGCGAGCGGGCCGCGCGCGTGCGTCACCACGCCGCGAACGTCGCGCTCGACGACGATCTCGCCTCGCCGCGCAGGGAGCCCGTCCGCGGCGTCGAGCCGGCGGCGCGCGAGGTGCTCGGCGAGGCCCTCCTCGAGCCAGACCGGGAGTGGCCGCGCGAACACGCGCTCGGCGAGCAGGTGGGCCAGCTCGTGCAGTGCGAGGGCCTCGACCTCGTCCGCCGAGCGCCCGCCGACCTCGAGCACCGCGGCGCCGAACGCCGCGTGGCCGCGCGCCGCGAGCCCGGCGACCCGGCGGGCGAGCGCCGGATGCTCGTCGAGGTGGGCAACCACGGCGAGAACGGTGCCGTCGAGCGCCGGCAGGCGGATCGCGGTGAGCTCCTCCCAGCGTCGCGCGCCCTCGCTCACCGTGCGCTCGAGCTCGCCGACGGAGACGCCGGTGCCGGAGGCGAGCCGCAGCTCGACGCCGCGCGCCGCGCCGCGCTCGCCGCCGGCGAGCGCCGCTTCGAGCGCCGTGCGTCGCGCCGCCGCCTCGCGCGCCAGAGCCTCGGCGAGCGCTGCCGCCTCGAGGTCCCGCGCGGCGTCTCCCTCCTCGTCAGCGACGAGCGGCGAGGCACCGGCCCCGGCGCCGGCCGGCCCGGTCAGCGCGAGCTCGCCGGCGGTCTCGATCTCGGTGGGGAGAAACGAGCCGTGGACCCAGGCGACGCGCTGCCGCCGCAGCTCCGCGGCGACCTCGTCGAGCGCCAGCAGGAGCTCCCTGCTGTTGGCGATCCCGCGCGCGGGCGCCCACGGATCGGGCGCCGCGCCGCGCCAGCGCTCGAGCCGCCAGACGTAGAGCGGCACGCGCAGGCGCTCGAGATAGCGGCGGACGGCGGCGGGCTCGAGCTGGCCCTCGTCGCGCGGCGCGCCGTCGAGCAGGACGAGCAGGGCGCGCCGCCGCTCGCCCGCGGCGAGCGCCATCCCGGCCACCGCTGCCGCGTCGGCGAGACGCGGCGGGCCGACGCCGAGCGGCGGCAGACGGGCGCGGTAGAGGAGCCAGGGGACGCCGCCCTCGCGCGCCGCCATCGCCGGCGAGGGGAGGAAAAGCTCGTACGGCCGGCCGTCGACCTCCTGCCGCTGTGGCCACGGCCAGACCAGGCGGAGGTCGTCGCCGTGCCCCAGCATGCCGACGAAGCGCCAGTCGAGGCCGCCGATCGAGGTGCGGGCGCGCGCCCCGGGCACGCGCCGGGCGAGCAGCGGCAGCACGCGCGGGTCGGTCACCACCCAGAGCTCGCCGCGGCCGGCGTCGACCGCGGCGACCGACAGCGGCCGACCGCCGCTGCGCAGAGCGCCGGCGAGCTCGGCCGGCGCCGGCGCCCGGCGGCCGTGGCTGCGCACCGGGACGGCGGTGAGCTCGGTCGCCAGCTCCCCGCCGTGCTCGCCGCCGAGCACCGCGTCGACCGCCGCCGTCACGCGCTCGCTCCACCTCGCCTCGACGCGCACGAGGTGGGGCTGAGCGAGGTCGAGCGCCGGCAGGGCGACGAGCGAGAGGTCGGTGACCGGAAGCGGGACGCCGTCGACGGCGACGGCGACCTCGCGCGGCGCGCCGGCGGGGCTCGCCGCGGCGATGCGCAGCAGCGGCCGGCCGTCGGCGGCACGGTCGAGCACCAGCGAGATCCCGGCGTCGCGCGCGTCGGCGTTGAGCGTCTGCTCGGCACGGCCGAGCTCGGCGCCGGCCGCGTCGAAGGCGAGCGCGGTCAAGCGGTGCGGCGCGAGCTCGGCGCCGAGGTCGCACCCGAGGCTCCACGGCGGGCGCTCGCGCCGCTCGCAGAGCTCGCCGTCGAGCCGCAGCTCGACGGCGGCGACGGCGTCGGCGACGAGCAGATCCACTCGCACCTCGCCGGTGACCAGGCCGAGCACGAGCGTCGCGAAGGCGATCACGGCGCCGCGATTCTGCAGCAAGCCGTCGGACGGCGAGCGCAGGTGCGCCGCGGGCTGGGCTGCGGCGATCGGGCGCCGGCGGGGTGTACACTCGCTGACCGGCAAGCCGCGGGCGGCGCTCCGCGGCGCGGACGATCGGCTCGTTCGACCTTCGTCGTCGGATCTCCCCGCACGCCACGACCTCCCTGCGTCCTCCGACGAATGACGACCTCCGACGATGCCGCTCGCCGCTCGCGAGCCTTCTCGTGGCTCGCGGGCGCGCTCGGCGTCGCGGCGTTGGCAGCCGTCTACGTGCGCTCGCCCCAGCACGCGCTCTACGACTCCCGATTCGCGCTGCTCACGAGCGAGGCGCTGCTCACCCGCGGCAGCTGGGATCTCGCGCCCCTGCTCGACGACGAGCTCGAGGAGGACCTGCGGCGCTCGCACGCGGGAGCGGAGTTCCAGCGCCACCTCTGGCAGCTCGAGCCGCTGCCGGACGGCCGGATCATCTATCGCTATCCGCCGGGGACGCCGCTCTTTTCGCTGCCGTTCGTCGCCGCGGCGCGGCTGGCGGGCGGCTCGACTCTCGGCGCCGACGGGATCTACTTGCGGGATCGCGAGCTGCGGCTGCAGGCGCTCCTCGCGGCGCTGGTCACGGCGCTCACGGTGCTCGCCGTGCACCGGCTGGCGCTGCGCGAGCTGCCGCTCGGCCCGGCCGCCACCGTCGCCCTCGTCGCCGGGCTCGGCAGCCCGCTGTGGAGCAGCGCTTCGCGCACCCTCTGGCCGCACACCTGGACCGCGGCCTGGGTCGCCCTCGCGCTGCTCGAGCTGCTGCGCTGGGAGGACGGCGAGCGGCGGCGGCCAGTGCTCCTGGCACTGCTCGTCAGCGCCGCCTTCTGGTCGCGGCCGACCGCGGCGTTGGTGGCGGCGCCGATCGCGATCTTCGTCGCTCTCCGCCACCGTGCCGCCCGGACGCGCCTGGCGCTCACCGGCGCGGCCGCGTTCGCCGGCTACCTGCTCCTCGCCAAGATCCTGTGGAGCAGCTACGTGCCGATCTACGCCCGCGTCCTGGAGAAGGGCGCCAGCCGGCGTTCGGCGTGGGTGGAGCTGTACCGGCTGCTCTTCTCGGAGCGCTCCGGGGTCTTCGTCTTCGCCCCGATCCTCGCCGCCGTCGTCCTCGCTCTCCTCGTCCACGGGATCGCGCGCGAGCGGCGGCCGTTCGCCGGCCTCGCTCTCGCCGTCGTGATCGCCCATCTCGCCCTCTACGCCGTCTGGGGAATGCCGGCGGGGACGCTCGGGCAACGGTTCTTCGCCGAGCTGACACCCTGCTTCGCCTGGCTGGGCGCGCACGCCTGGCGCCGCGCCCGCGAGGCGGCCCACGGCCGGCCGCGATCGACCGCGCGCCGCGTCGCGGCCGGCCTCGCGGTGGGGCTGCTGGCGACGGCGAGCGTCGCCGCCCACGCCATGGGTGCCCTCGTGATGCGTTGGCCGAACCTCTACGCGCAGATCCGGCAGGAACGGCGGATCGAGGCGCGAGGGGGGCCTCCGGCCCGCACGCGGCTCGTCGACGAGAGGGAGGAGCTGCCGCAATGGAGAGTCGCGCGCTGGCTCGTCACCGAATGGTGGCCCGGCCCGCCCCCCGGGGCCTACCGCGACCCCCCGGCCCGGCCGGCTCCCGCCGGGGTGGAGAGGTGACTTGCGGAGCCGTCCTCGCTCTGGCACAATCGGCCCGAATCCGAGCGACTCGGCGTCCGAGAGGGCGACACCGGCTCGAGCGCGGCGCCGCCTCGATGCCACGACGAAGGGGGAGATGGTGATGAAGAAGATTCTTCTCGGCTTGGGTCTCGTGGTCGTTCTCGCTGCGGTGATCGCCTGCTCGCAGGACGGCACGACGACGACGCCGACGGTGACCGAGAATCCCGGCTTGAGCGCGGTCACCGACGAGGCCAAGAACCCGGTCCTCATCTGCCACCACAATCCGGACCTCGACGACTACCTGCCGGAGTATCACATCATCGAAGTGTCGAGCAATGGCGCGAACGCCGCTGCTCATTGCAAGCACGGGGACTTCACGGACGGCGGGCCCTGCACATCCTGCGACCTGAGCTACTTCGGCGCCTTCGTCGGTCAGAATTGCTGCTACTGCGGCGGCTGCACGATCTGAGAGCTGGACCCGGCGAGCGGCCGCTGCCGACTTCGAGTCGGTCGCGACGCGGCGCGTAGCCACATCGCCCACGGCGCAGCCGGCGCCGTGGGCGATCGTGTTTTCGATCGAGTCGCAACCGTGACGCCTCGGCTCCGCGCCCCCTCAGCCGGCGATTCGGGCGGACGAGATGGCGTGGGAGGATGCCACGATGCCCGCGCCGCGGAGCCCTCTGGTCCTCCTGCTGCTCGCGGCGCTCTGCTTCTCGGCCATGGCGTGCGCGGCCAAGCTCGCCGCGCGCACCCTGCCCGGCGGCCAGATCGCCTTCGTCCGCTTCCTCGTCATGCTGGCGCCCTTCGCCAGCCCGGCCCTGGCCCGCCGCGCCGGTCGCTTCGAGCGCCTCGACCTGCTCGCCTATCGCGGCCTCTTCGGCGGCGTCGCGGTGCTGCTCTACTTCCTCGCCATCGAGCGGATCCCGGTGAGCCTGGCGACGCTGCTCAATTCGACCTCGCCGGTGTGGGCGGTGCTGTGCGCCGCGCTCTTTCTCGGCGAGCGCGCGCGGCCGCTCGTTGCGGCGCCGTTCGCGGTCGCCCTCGTCGGCATGGCGCTCGCTTCCGGAGCGCTGGCTCAGCCGGCAGCGGGGTTCCGGATCGGCCTCTGGGAGGGCGTCGCGCTGCTGTCCGCGATCCTCGCCGGTGCAGCGGTGGCGGCGATCCGCGCCGCGCGGCGCAGCGAGAGTTCGTGGTCGATCTACGCCTCGTTCTCGCTCTGCGGCGCCGCGCTGACGGCGCCCTTCGCGCTCGCTGGCTGGCGCTGGCCCGACGCGCGCGAGTGGGCGCTGCTCGCGGTCGTCGGCGGCACCTCGGTGGCGGCGCAGCTGCTCATGACGCACGCCTACCGGTGGGTAACCAATCTCCAGGCCGGCGTCGTCCTGCAGCTCAATGTCGTCGTCACCATGGCCTTGGGCGTCGTCCTGCTCGGCGAGCGTCTGGCACCGAGCCAGCTCGTCGGCGCCTTCCTGGCGCTGGGCGGAGTGATCGGCGTCATCGCGCTGCAGCGGCCGCCGCGCGCGATCGAGTAGGGTGACGGCGGTCGAGGTGACGGCCGTCATGTCCGTGGCGAGCGGCGCGGGCGATGCTCGCAGCATGAGGTCCTCGCGGTGGCCGCGCCACTTCCTGATCGCGGCCGAGCTGCTCGCCGCGGCGGCGCGCGCGGACGGTCCCGCTGTCGAGCCCAGCGGCGGCGCCGCCGAGATCTTCGACGTCGTCACGGTCGTCGCCAGCAAGGTCGAAGAGCGCGTCGGCGAGATCGCCGGCACGGCCACGGTCGTCGGCCGCGAAGAGATGGACCGCCGGCTGGTGCAGGGAGCGGAGGACGCCGTGCGCTACGAGCCCGGCGTGTCGGCGACCGGCCAGGCGGGGCGCTTCGGCTTCGCCGGCTTTCGCGTGCGCGGCATCGACGGCGATCGGGTGTCGGTCGAGCTCGACGGCGTGCCGGCTCCCGCCGCCTTCGCGGTGGGCAGCTTCGCCGACGCCGGGCGCGGCCTCTTCGAGCCAGAGCTCCTGCGCTCGGTCGAGATCCTGCGCGGCCCGGCCTCGGCGCCGCACGGCAGCGCCGCCCTGGGCGGCGTCGTGGCGCTGACCACCCGCTCGCCGGCGGATTTCCTCGACGGCGCCGCCGGCGGCGCGTGGAGCGCGCGCGCGAGCGCCGACTCCCGCGACCGCGGGCTGCGCACGAGCCTGCTCGGCGCCGCGGCGCGCGGCGAGTGGCAGGCGCTCGGCCTGCTCGTCCGGCGTGCCGGCGAGGAGCTCGACAACCGCGGCGACGTGCCGCCCGATCCGGCCGCGAGCGAGCACCGCAGCGGCTTCCTGCGCCTCGTGCGCACGCTCGATCACGGCCTCCTCGAGCTCACCGTCGACGGCGAGGAGCGCACGGTGGAGGCCGACGTCGATCACCTGGAGCGCGGCCCGGCGCAGTTCGCGACCACCGAGCGGCTCGTCGCCCACGACCGCGCCGAGCGCTCGCGCGTCTCTCTCCAGCACCAGTTTGCCGGCAGCGGCGGCGGGCTCGCGGAGGGCCGCGGCCGGCTCTACTGGAGCGACGCGAGCACCTTGCAGGCGACCCAGCAGGAGCGCGGACCGGACGCGCGCACGCCGCACCGGACCCTGCGCCGGCGGCGGTTCGAGCTCGGCGAGGAGACGCTCGGCGGGGAGTGGACGGCGACCTCGCGCTTCACCGCCGGCAGCGCCGAGCACCGGCTCGTCTGGGGCGTCGAGGCTTCGACCGCGACCGTGCGCGAGCGGCGCGACGGCAGCGAGACCAATCTCGCCAGCGGCCAGGTGAGCACGGTGGTGCTCGGCGAGACGCTCCCGGTGCGCGATTTTCCCGTCTCCGACGTGCGCAACCTGGCCTTCTACGCCGTCGACGAGCTCGTCTTCGGAGCCGACGGGAAATGGCGCCTGCTGCCGGCGCTGCGCTTCGACCGCACGACCACCGACGCCCGCCCCGATCGGCTCTACCGCGAGGACTTCCCCGACACTCCGGCCGTCGACACCGACGACGCGAGCTGGTCGCCGAAGCTGGCGCTGACGCGGCGGCTCGGCCGCGGCAACAGCGTCTACGCGCAGTACGCCGAGGGCTTCCGCGCGCCGCCGTTCGACGACGTCAACGTCGGCCTGCGGATCACGACGTTCGACTTCGAGGCGATCCCCAATCCCGACCTGAGGCCCGAGCGCAGCCGCGGCGTCGAGCTCGGCTGGCGCCTCGCCGGGGCGCGGGCGAGCGCGCACCTCGCGCTCTACGACAACCGCTACCGCGACCTCATCGAGTCCCGCGCCAACCTCGGCCGCGATCCGGCGACCGGCACGACGATCTTCCAATCGGTCAACCGCGATCGGGCGCGAATCTACGGCGGCGAGGCGCGGCTACGGATCGACCTCGGCCGCGTCGCCCCGCCGGCGGCCGGCTGGACTGCCGACGCCGCGGTGGCGTGGGCGAAAGGCGAAGACACTCGGCGAGGAGAGCCGCTCAACAGCGTCGACCCGGCCAAGCTCACGGTCGGCCTCGCCCACGCGGCAGCGAGTGGGCGCTTCGCGGCGAGCGCCGTCGGCACGCTCGTCGATTCGAAGCGCGGCGACGTCGACAACTCGACCGCGAACGTCTTCGCGCCGCCCGGCTACGCACTGCTCGATCTCTACGGCGAGTGGCGGCCGAGCCGGAGCTGGACGTTGACGCTCGCCCTGCTCAACGTCTTCGACGAGAAGTACTGGCCCTACGGCGACATCGGCGGTGTCCTCGCCGACGACCCGCAGCTCGACTTCCACACCGAGCCCGGGCGGGGCCTGCTGGTCGGGATCGCGTTCCGGCGCTGACCCGCCCGGAGGCGGGAGCGCCCTCGCCTCCCGCCTTTCCGGTCCGCTCGCCGTCATCAGTAGACGTCGTGCACGGTGTTGTAGATGTTGAATTTTCCGGTCGGGGTGACGAGGCGCGGGTCCTTGATCACCTTCTTGAGCTCGAGCGTGCGGTCGTCGACGATGACGAGCGCCGACTCCTCCTCCTTGCCGCTCCATACCGAGAACCAGACCTCGTCGCCGGTGCGGTTGAACTCCGGCTGCACGATGCGCTTGGGTCCGGCACCGAGCCCGGCCCATGCGGCGATCGGCAGGACCTTGTAGCCGGCGTCGAGATCGCGGATGTCCCACACCGCGACCGACTGGCTGATCGCGGCGACGGGGTTCAGCGGCGTGTCGACGTAGAGATGGTGGGACTTCGGGTGGGTCTTGATGAAGAGCGAGCCGCCGCCCTGGCCCGCGAGGACCTCGACGACCTTCCAGGCGTGCTCGGGGTGGCACTCGGGGTCGGTGGCGAGGAGCGTCACGTCCTCGTTGCCGAGCGCCGAAGTCGCCCACACCGGCCCGTACTCGGGGTGAACGAAGTTGGCGCCGCGTCCCGGGTGCGGGATCTTCTCGGCATCGACGAGCGCCACCATGCGGCGCTCCTTCGAGTCGACGACGGCGAGCTTGTCCGACTGATTCGCGGCGGTGATGAAGTAGCGCTTGGTCGAGTCCCAGCCGCCGTCGTGGAGGAAGCGGGCGGCGTCGAGAGTCGTGACGTTCAGGTTGTCGAGGTCGGAGTAGTTGACGAGCAGGATGCGCCCGGTCTCCTTGACGTTGACGATGAAATCGGGGTGCTCGTGGCTGGCGACGATCGCGGCGACGCGCGGCTCGGGATGGTACTCCTGAGTGTCGACCGTGACGCCGCGGGTAGAGACGATCTTGATCGGCTCGAGCGTCGGGCCGTCCATGATCACGAACTGCGGCGGCCAGTAGGCGCCGGCGATGGCGTAGCGGTCCTCGTAGCCCTCGTACTTGGAGGTTTCGACCGAGCGCGCCTCGAGGCCGATCTTGAGCTCGGCGACCACCGCCGGCGGGCTCATCCAGAGGTCGATCAGCGAGACGCGAGCGTCGCGGCCGATGGTGTAGACGTAGCGTCCGGAGTGCGACGGGCGCGAGATGTGGACCGCGTAGCCGGTCTTCAGGACGGTGACGATCTCCTTCGAGTCGCCGTCGATCAGGGCGACCTCGCCCGCGTCGCGCAGCGTCACGGCGAAGAAATTCTCGAGGTCGCGGTCGTGCATCGGCTTCGTCGGCCGCTCGGCGACCGGCTCGAAGACCTTCCAGCTCTCCTTCATCTGCGGCAGGCCCCACTCGGGGGGCGCCGGCGGCTCGTGCTGGACGAAGCGGGCGAGGATGTTGACTTCCTCCGCGGTCAGTTGGCCCGAGCTGCCCCAGTTCGGCATGCCGGCGGGGGAGCCGAAGTTGATCAGCGCCTCGAGGTACCGGGTGCCCTTCGGCCGGGTGAGGTCCGGCGTCAGCGGCTTGCCCGTCGCGCCCTTGCGCAGCACGCCGTGGCAGCCGGCGCAGCGCTCGAAGAAGATCGTCGTGGCGCGCTCGAACTCCGGTTTCGAGATCGGCGGCGCATCGGGGTTGACGATCATCTCGATCCCCGCGGCGCCGGCGGTCGAAGGAGCGCCCTGGTAGCGGACCACGGCTTCCCGGGCTCCCGGGTGCGGCTCGCCCTGCGCCAGGTCGGGCGAGACGCCGAGCTCGGCGCGCGCCGCGGCGACCTCGTGGGCCGCGATCATGCCGCCCGGATTGCCCCAGCTGTTGAAGACGTAGGTGAGGATCTTGGCCACCTCGGCGTCCGGCAGGTGGCTCATCGGCGGCATGACGTTGTCGTACTCGACGCCGTTGATCACCATCCGGCCGGTCATCCCCTGCAGCACCGAGGAGACGATCAGGGTCTTGTCCTGGCTGGCGATGAAATCCGAGCCGGCGAGCGGCGGGAAGACGCCGGGCATGCCCTGGCCGTTGACGCGGTGGCAGGGCGAACAGGTGTTGACGAAGGCCGTCTCGCCCTCGGCGAGGATCCGCTCGCGGCTGGGCTCGGGGAGGCGCTCGTCGACGACGGGGTCGTCGGCGCTCCAGACGATGCCGGCGGCGAGCGCGGCGGCGGTCAGCAGAACGACGGGCGCTTTCATCGGAAGAGCTCCTCTCCGTGGAGAGAGGACCGGGCCGGCGGGCCGCCGGGCCGTCCCTTCCCTCGCGCGTGCCAGCCTAGCCGCGGTCGCGGGCGCGGGACATGACGGGCGTCAGGTGGAGGACGGGGTCCGGCCCCCGCCCCGCCGCAGCGCCCCGCGGTCGATCTTGCCGAGGTGCGTCCGCGGCAGCTCGGCGACGAGGTGCACGACGCGCGGCGCCTTGTACGGCTGGAGCGCCGCGGCGACGTGCGCGCGCAGCTCGTCGGCGAGCCCGGCGCGCGCCTCGCGTGCGATCACCCAGGCGTGGGGCTTCGTCAGCCCCGCCTCGTCGACGACCCCGACCACGGCGCACTCGGCCACCGCCGGATGGCGCAGCAGGCACGCCTCGACTTCCGCCGGCGAGAACCACTTGCCACCCACCTTGAGCACGTCGTCGCCGCGCCCCTGATAGGTGAAGAAGCCGTCGGCGTCGCGCGCGACGAGATCCCCGGTCACCACCCACTCGCCGCGGAAGGTGGCCTGCGTCTTCTCCATCTCGCGCCAGTAGCCCCAGGCGCGCGCCCCGCCGCGCACCCAGAGCCAGCCGGTCTCGCCGTCGGCGAGGTCGGCGCCCGCTTCGTCGCGCACCCGGATCTCGAATCCCGCGACTGTCCCACCGAGCGTCCCCGGGCGCACTGCGCCCGGCCGCTGCGAGAGAAAGATGTGCCACTGCTCGGCCGTGCCCAGCCCGTCGAGCAGCGCGACGCCGAACGTCTCCGTCCAGCGCCGCTGGAGCGGCTCGGGCAGCGCCTCGCCGGCGGAGGTGGCGAGCCGCAACGACGAGAAGTCCTGCTCGCCGGCGGCGGGGTGCTCGAGCATGCGGCCGATCATCGTCGGCACGTTGACGAGCAGCGTCGGCCGGTGGCGGGCGACGGCGGCGAAGATCGCCTCCGGCGTCGCCCGCTCCGGAAAGAGGCAGGCGCAGGCCCCGACCGAGAACGGGAAGAAGAGGTTCGAGCCCATGGCGTAGCCGAAGAAGAGCTTGGGCACCGCGAGCGTGATGTCGCTCTCGGTCAGGCCGAGGAAGCGCTGGCCGTAGGCGACCGTCGTGTAGGCGTACGAGCGGTGGCTCTGCACCACCGCTTTCGGCCGGCCGGTGGTGCCACCCGAGAAGAGCCAGACCGCGGAGTCGTCGCGGTGGGTGGCGGCGGTCGAGAACTCGTCCCCGACGGTGCGCGAGAGCTCCTCGAACGAAGGGCATCCGGGCGCGGACGCGCCGGCCGTGAGCAGCGCGCAGCGCTCCTGCGCCCGCCCGCCCGCGTCGATCCAGACCTCTGCGCGAGCGCCGTCGACGAGCGCCAGACGCGGCGTCAGGTAGTCGAGCAGCGCGGCGAGCGCGTCGGCGGGGAGCTCCGGGTTGACCATCACCACCACGGCTCCGGCCTTGAGCACCCCGAAGAGCGCACCGACGAACTCGGCGCCGTCCGGCAGCGCCACGAAGACGCGCTCCTCGCGGCGCACGCCGAGCGCGCCGAGGACGTTCGCGAAGCGGTTCGCCAGCGCCTGGACCTCGGCGTAGGTGATCTCGCGGCCGGGCAGGCGCAGCGCGACTCGCCCGCCGCTGCCCTCGCGCACCCGGGCGTCGAGCAGCCAGTCGGCGAGATTGAAGCGCTCGGGGGCTTCGAAGACGGGCTCCATCGGTCTCCTCGTCGAGGCGGCGCCGATGCTACGACACGGTCCTGCGAGCGGGCGCGTCCGGGGAGCGCCGGGGCTCGCGCTTGCTCACGGCCGGCCCCGGCGGCAGACTCGCGCCACGATGGCGAGGCGGGGGGCGGAGCGACGTCGAAGAGCGAGGGGACGGGCCGCCACGGCGCTCGAGGTCGCTGCCGGCATCCTCGTCGCCGCCTGGCTGGCCGGTCAGCTCGCCCGCGACGCGACGCTGCCGACGGCCCTGCTGTTCTACCTGCCCTCGCTCCTGGTGGCGCTCGTGCTGTCGCTGCTCGCCGGCTCGGCGCTCGCCGCGCGCGGCCGGGCCCTGGCGATCCTGCTCGCCGCCCTGCCTCCGCTCGTCGTCGGCGTGGCCGTCGAGCACCGCTGGCACCGGCCGGCGACCGCGTCGCGAGCCGCCGGCTCTCCACTCCGGCTGCTGCACTGGAACGTCTCTGGCGGCTGGGCGGGGCTCGACGAGATCGCCCACGAAATCGCCCGCCGTCGGCCGGATCTCGTCGTCCTCTCGGAGGCTCCCGAGCGGGTGGCGCGGCGCGTCGCCGGCGAGCTGCCGGAGCTCGACGCGCGGACGCTCGACGCCCTCTCGGTGTTCGCCGCGGGGGTCGGCGAGCCGGAGTGGATCGAACGCTCGCGGGAGCTGCAGCTCGTCGCGGTCAGCCTTCCCTGGCGCGGCCGGCGGCTGCGGCTGCTGGCCGCGAACCTGGCCTCTTCGCCGTGGATCCCGCGCCAGCCCTCGCTCGCCCGCGTGCGCGCGGCGATCGTCGCGCTCGAGCCGGATCTCGTGGTCGGCGACTTCAACGCGCCGCGGCGCTCGCGCGTTCTCTCCAGGCTGCCGGCCGGCTACCGCCACGCCTACGAAGTCGCCGGGAGCGGCTGGTCGGCGAGCTGGCCGGATCCGGTGCCGCTGCTCTCGCTCGACCACGTCATCGTTGGTCGCGCGATCGGCGTCCGTGCTTACGCGCTCGAGAGCGGCGGCTGGAGCGACCACCGGCTGCAGCTCGCCGAGCTCGACGTCGCCGCGCCCTGACCAGCTCCCGCCGGCGCCGCTTCAGCGCCCTTGCCAGGTCGCGGCGCGCTTCTCGAGGAAGGCCGCGACGCCCTCCCGCTTGTCCTGCGAGGCGAAGCAGAGGCAGAAGAGGTCGCGCTCGTAGAGGAGACCCTCCTCGACGCCCATGCGCTCGGAGGCGCGCATCGCCTCCTTGGCCACCTTGAGGGTGAGCGGGCTCTTCGACGCGATGCGCTCGGCGAGCTCGAGCGTCCTGGCACGCAGCTCCTCGTGCGGGAAGACGAGGTCCGTGAGGCCGATGCGCAGCGCCTCGTCCGCCGCGATGCGGTCGCCGGAGAGGATCAGCCGCATCGCCTGGCCGGTGCCGACGACGCGCGGCATGCGCTGCGTGCCGCCGCCGCCGGGGATGAGCCCGAGGTTGACCTCCGGCTGACCGAACGAGGCCTTGTTCGAAGCGATCCGGATGTCGCACGAGAGCGCCAGCTCGCAGCCGCCGCCCAGGCAGTAGCCGTTGATCATCGCGATCACCGGCTTCGGGTAGGTGGCCATGACGTCGAAGACGCGCGGGCTGCGCATGGCGTGGCGCTGGTCGAACGGCGAGCGGCCCTCGAACTCGCCGATGTCGGCGCCGGCGATGAAGGCCTTCTCGCCGGCGCCGGTGATGACCACGACGCCGACGCTGTCGTCGCCGGCGAGGCGGTCGAGGTGCGCCAGCATCTCGGCACGCACCGGCTCGGAGAGTGCGTTCATCTTCTCGGGACGGTTGATGGTGAGGATCGCGACGCGACCGCTCTGCTCGCAGAGGACGACTTCGGACATGAGATCTCCTTTCAGCGGTGCTTCCACTCGGCCGGCCGCTTGGCGAGGAAGGCCTCGATGCCCTCGCGCATGTCGGCGCTCGCGGCGAGATCGCGCAGGTAGAGCCTCTCGGCCTCCTTGAGCGCGGCCGGCAACGGCCGCTCTTCACCGGCGCGTACGGCGCGCTTGATGATCCGGGTCGCCACGGCGCTCCTGCCGAGCAGCCACTCGGCGATGCGCTCGATTTCGCCCTCGACCTCGCCGTCGGCGACGACGCGGGAGACGAGGCCGAGCGAGAGCGCCTCGGCGGCGCCGAGCGTGCGGCCCGAGAGCAGCAGCTCGAGCGTCGCGGCGGCGCCGATGCGGCGGGGCAGGAGCGCCGCCGCCACCGGCGGGAAGCAGCCGAGCTGGATCTCCGGCTGTCCGAAGCGCGAGCGCTCGCTGGCGACGACGAGGTCGCAGCAGCAGGCGAGCTCCATGCCGCCGCCCAGGCAGTGCCCGTCGACGGCGGCCACGGTCAGCGCCTCGAGCGCGCGCAGCCGACCGAGCGCGCCGTGGAAGCCGAGCAGCATGCGGTCGATCTTGTCGGGGGTGTGATCGTGGATCGAGACGCCGGCCGAGAACGCCTTGCCGCCTTCGCCGGCGACGACCACGAGCTGGAGGTCGGGGATCTCGGCGATCTCGGCGAAGCGGGCCTCGAGCTCGGCGAGCACCTCGAGATCGAGGATGTTGAGCGGCGGACGGGCGAGGGTGACCGTGGCGCGCCGCCCGGCGATCTCGACGCGGATCGAATCGCTCATCGCCCCTCCTCGCAGGCGGCGAGGAATCGGCGAAAGAGCTCGCGGTGGACCGGATGGTCGGTCGGCTGGGTCAACTCCTCGGGGTGCCATTGCACGCTCCACAGCCACCAGCTCGGGTCGCGGAACGCCATCGCCTCGATCACTCCGTCGGGGCTCGTGGCGACGGCTCCCAGGTCATCTCCCAGCTCGCGAACGGCTTGGTGGTGAAGGCTGTTGACCTCGACGGGCGCAGAACGGCGAAAAAGCTCACTGAGGGGATCCGAGCCCGGGCCGACGTCGAGGCCGTGAGCAAGGTCGCGCCGAGCCGCGCCCGGCGGATCGTGGCGCCGCTTGACTGCCATGTCGAAAAGCCCGAGGTCCTGCCAGAGCGTGCCACCGAGAAAGGCGTTGACGAGCTGGTGGCCCCGGCAGATGGCGAGCACCGGCCGGTGCTCTGCACGGGCCGCGGCGAGCAGCTCCCACTCCATCGCGTCGCGCACCGGATTCGTTTCGACGCCGGCAGCGGGCTCCACTTCCTCTCCGTAACGCCTCGGCTCGACGTCGGAACCGCCGGTTAGGAGCAGACCATCAGCCGATGCGATCAGCTCGCTCCATCCCGTCGGCGGAGCTTCGGCACGTGAACAGGCGTCGACGATCTCTAGGCCGAAGCCGTCGACCCCCTTCAATGAGTCTCTGTATTTCTCCACTCGTTCCGGCTTCGAGTACGAGACGAGGATGCGCACGGCAGAATTCTGTCGCGGCCTCAGGCCGGGCGCTCGACGAGAGCCGCCAGGCCGAGACCGCCGGAGACGCAGAGGGTGGCGACGCCGCGCCGCTCGCCGCGCGCCGCCATGCCGTGGAGGAGCGTGGTCAGGATGCGCGCGCCGGTGGCGCCGATCGGGTGGCCGAGCGCGATGGCGCCGCCGTCGGGATTGACCCGGGCGCGGTCGAAGGGCAGCTCGCGCAGACAGGCGAGCACCTGGGTGGCGAACGCCTCGTTGAGCTCGACCGTTTCGATCGCCTCGAAGTCGAGCCCCTGGCGCGCCAGCAGGCGGCGCGTCGCCGGCACGGGGCCGATCCCCATGATGCGCGGCTCGACTCCCACCACCTCCCAGTCGACGAGATAGCCGGCGGGCGCGAGGCCGAGCCGCTCGGCGGCGGCCTGCGAGACGACGACCATCGCCGCGGCGCCGTCGGTGATCCCCGAGGCGTTGCCGGCGGTGACCGAGCCGCCGGCGCGGAAGACCGGCGCCAGCTTGGCGAGCGCGGCGACGTCGACGCCGTCGCGCGGGTGCTCGTCGGCGGCGACGGTCACCTCGCCTCGACGGCCCGGGACCGTCAGCGGAGCGATCTCGGCCGCGAAGCGCCCGGACTTGCGAGCGGCCTCGCAGCGGCGCTGGGTCTCGGCGGCGTAGGCGTCGGCCTCGTCGCGCCCGACGCCGGACTCGGCCCCGAGCTCTTCCGCCGTCTCGCCCATGACCAGGCCCGAGAGTGGGTCGTCGAAGCCGTCGCGGTGCATGCCGTCGACGATCTCGTCGTGCCCCAGCCGGTAGCCCCAGCGGGCGCGCGGCAGCAGGTACGGCGTGTTCGACATGCTCTCGGTGCCGCCGGCGAGGACCACCTCCGCCTCGCCGAGGAGGATCGCCCGGGCGCCGCAGAGAATCGCCTGCAGCCCCGAGCCGCAAGCCTGGTTGACGGTGAAGGCGGGCCGGTCGTCCGGCACGCCGGAGCGATGGGCGATCTGACGCGCCGTGTTGGGGCCGCCGCCCGCCTGCCGCGCGTGGCCGAAGACGACCTGGTCGATCGCCTCGCCGGCGAGCCCGGCGCGGGCGAGCGCCGCCTGCGCCGCGGCGGCTCCGAGGTCCGCCGCCGAGAGCGCCGCCAGCGCGCCGCCGAACTTGCCGATCGGCGTGCGCACCGGCGCGGCGAGGACGAGGCGGGGCCGCGCCACGGCGTCAGCGCGCCTGGAAGACCGGCTGCCGCTTCTCGATGTAAGCGGCGAGGCCCTCCTTGGCGTCGTCGCTCTGGAAGAGCTGCTGTTGCAGCTCGCGCTCGAGCGTCAGCGCCGACTCGAAGGGGATCTCGGCGCCCGACTGCACCGACCGCTTGATGCGGCCGACGGCGCGCGCCGCCTTGTTCGGCGGGCAGAACTGCCGGGCGTAGTCGTGCACCTGGGCGAGGAACGCCTCGCGCGAGTCGGCGTCGAAGGCGGCGTCGACGATGCCGTAGCGCTCGGCGTCCGCGACGCCGAACAGCCGCCCGGTGACCATCATCTCGATCGCCCGTGACTTGCCGACGATGCGCACCAGCCGCTGCGTGCCCCCGGTGCCGGGGAGCACGCCGAGCGTAACCTCGGGGAGCCCGAGCTTGGCGGAGCCGTTGCGTGCGATGCGCAGGTCGGCCGCCATGGCGATTTCGAGGCCGCCGCCGACGGTATTGCCGTTCAAGGCGGCGATCACCAGCTTCGGCGTCTGCTCGAGGCGCGACAGCGTCTCGTTGGCGTGCAGGCAGAAGTAGTACTTGAAGGTCGGATCCGAGGCCTTGAGCATGTTGATGTTCGCCCCGGCGCAGAACATCCGGTCGCCCTGGCCGGTGAGCACCAGCACGTGCACGGACTCGTCGAAGCGCGCCTGGAGAATCGCCGCATCGAGCGCCAGCATCATCTCGTGCGTGTAGGTGTTGGCCGGTGGATCGTCGAGAGTGAGCCAGGCGACCCCCTCGCGGGCTTCGTAGTGCACCAGCGGACGTGCGGCGTTGTCGGACATCGCGGTGACCTCCTGGGGCTCCTCGGGTTCGAATGTCGGGAGGGCCGGGGCGGGAGCCGCCGGCCGGGCCGTTCGGAAGCGATTGTTTCACGGGCCCTCGCAGGCGTTCAAACTACCTTGACCCCCCCCGACTCGAACCCTACAATCCGGCCACTTCGGGCCCTGCCCAAGACCTTCCATGCTCACGGGTTACAACACCGACGTCAAACACAGCGAGCTCGTCCTGCACGTGCAGACCGAGGACAAGGGCCGGGACAACCCGGCCATCGAGAGCGTCATCTACCTGCGCGGCCGCGTGCTCGCCGCCAAGCGCACGGCGTACGAGAACCTGATCAACCAGGGCAAGGGCGAGCGCGAGATCGCGGCGCTCATGGAACACCAGCACCGCACCATCGTGGCGGCGATCAAGGCCGGCCGCTTCGACGGCCGCATCGAGCAGGCGTCGCGGGCGGCCACCGGCGAGCACGAGATGGGCGCCGAGCGGGCGAGGGCGATCGCCGACCCCTTCGGCGAAGAGGGCGCCGAGAGCGAGGCCGAGGCGCTGCGCCCGGCAATCGACGCCGAGGAGAAGGGGCCGACGCTCGATCAAGTGATTCTCGATTACCTGTCGTCGGAGGCCGAGCAGGAGCATCTCGTGCTCGTGCTCGACGGCCACGACGAGATCCAGACCGGGCGCTCGAACTACCTCGTGCTGCGGGCGTATTCGTCGAAAAGCGGTCTGCCGGTCGCCGGCGTGCAGGTGGCGGTGAAGATGCTGTCGACGATCGCCGACCCGCGCACCCTCCTCACCGCCGAGACCGACGACGTCGGCACCCTCGAGTTCCAGCTCGACGTGCCGAGGATCGATCGCGGCTCGGTGGCGCTGGTGATCTCCGGCGCCTCCGACCTCGGGCGCGCCGAGATCAAGCAGCTGCTATAAAGGGGGCGAGATGCTGCCCCGCCTCGCGCCGACCGCCCTCGCGCTGACCGTCAACGGCCGCCTCCACGCGGTGCCGGCGGAGACGACCGTGGCGGAGCTCGTCGCAGAGCTGGCGGGAGAAGTGCGGATGGTGGCCGTCGAGCGCAACGGCGAGATCGTGCCGCGCGGGCGCTGGAGCGCGACCCCGCTCGCCGACGGCGACCGCGTCGAGCTCGTGCGCTTCGTCCAGGGCGGCTGAGGCGGCGGCGCGCGGCAGGCGCCTCGTCTTGTCATGCCGCGCGTGCGTTCGCTAAGATCCCCGACGGCGGGCCGCTAGCTCAATTGGTAGAGCAGCAGACTCTTAATCTGCGGGTTGTAGGTTCGATTCCTACGCGGCTCACCAGCCCTCGTCGTTCTCCCCGTCGTTCGCGTGCGTGCCGCGGAAGTGGCGGAACTGGCAGACGCGCTAGACTTAGGATCTAGTCCCGAGGAATCGGGGTGGGGGTTCGAGTCCCCCCTTTCGCACCACGCCCTCCGAACCCCGAGCATTCCTTCGCGACTCCAGAGGATGTCCCGTCGATGAGTGTCGTCCTGGCCATGGAAGAGGTCGGCCCCTGCCGATTGCAGCTCGAGGTCGAGGTGCCGGTGCCGGTCGTCGAGGCCGAAGAGCAGCGCGTGACGCAGGAGTACGCGCGCCGGGCCAAGATCCCCGGCTTCCGCAAGGGCAAGGTGCCGGCCGCCATGGTGCGCCGCCACTTCGGCGACGAGATCCGCCGCGAGGTCATCGATCGACTGCTGCCGCGCTACTGGAAGCAGGCGGCCGCCGAGAAGTCGCTCGACCCGCTCGGCCCGCCGTCGGTGACCGACGTGAGGCACGAGGCCGGCGCGCCCCTGGCCTTCAAGGCGGTGGTCGAAGTGCGGCCGGAGATCGAGCTGCGCAACTATCGCGACCTCGCGCTCCCCGAGCCGCCCCTCGAGCCGACGGCGGACGAGATCCGCGCCTTGATCGACCAGCTGCGCCGCTCGCACGCCGAGTGGGTGCCGGTCGAGCGGGCGGCGGCGGCCGGCGACCGTGTGCGGGTGGAAGTCGTCGAGCGCGGCTCCGAGCCGCCTCCGGGCGAGCCGCAGGCGGCCGAGATCGAGGTCGGCTCCGCGCGCGTGTGGGAGGAGCTCAGCCTGGCGGTGGGCGGGCTCGCCGCCGGCCACGGCGGCAGCTTCGAGCGCCGGCTGGGCGAGGGCGAGGCGGCGCGCCAGGCGACCTTCGACGTCCGGGTGCTCGAGGTCCGGGAGGCAAAGCTGCCGGCGGCCGACGACGAGCTCGCCAAGCACTTCGGCGAGTTCGAGAGCTTCGCGGCGTTCGAGGCCGACGTGGCGCGGCGGCTCCGCCAGTCGAAGCTCGAGGAGTCGCGCGAGCAGCGTGAGCGGGCGCTCCTCGACCAGCTCACCGAACGCCATCCGCTGACGCTGCCCGAGGGCGTCGTGCGCCACGAGGTCGAGGCCCTTCTGCGCGAGTACGCCGAGGGCCTGGCGCGCCGCGGTGTCGACCTGGAGAAGGCCGAGATCGACTGGCAGAAGATCGGCGAGGAGGCGCGGCCGCACGCCGAACGGCGGGTCAAGGCGCGCCTGCTCCTCGACGCGATCGCCGAGGCCGAACGGATCGCCGTCTCGGCCGAGGAATTCGAGCAGGCCCTCTTCGTGTTGGCGCGACTACAGGGTGTGGCGAGCGGCGCCCTGCGTCAGCGTCTCGACGAGGCGGGCGAGCTGTCCGGATTCCGCGCCCGGATGCGGCGCGAGAAGGCGGTCCGATATCTTCTCGGCGAGAGCGAGACGGCAGCTGCCGCGGAGCCGACGCCGGGGCCGAGCGCGGAGTGACGGAGGAGACGATGCTGATTCCGATGGTGGTCGAGCAAACCAACCGCGGCGAGCGCGCCTACGACATCTACTCGCGCCTGCTCAAGGACAACATCATCTTCGTCGGCCGGCCGATCGACGACGACGTCGCCAGCCTGGTGATCGCGCAGATGCTCTTCCTCGAGGCCGAGAATCCGGAGCGCGACATCCACATCTACATCAACTCGCCCGGCGGCGTGGTCACCGCTGGCCTGGCGATTTACGACACCATGCAGTACATCAAGCCCGAGGTGGCCACCTACTGCGTCGGCCAGGCGGCCTCGGTCGCCGCGGTGCTGCTCGCCGCCGGCACCAAGGGCAAGCGCACGGCGCTCCCCAACAGCCGCATCCTCATCCACCAGCCGTGGACCACCGGCATGGGCGGGCAGGCGACCGACGTCGAGATCCACGCCCGCGAGCTCCTCAATCTGCGCAGCCGCATCGACGAGATCCTGGCGGCCCACACCGGCAAGGACGTCCGCCAGGTCCACGACGACACCGAGCGCGACAAGATCCTGGGCGCCGAAGAGGCGGTCGCCTACGGGCTCGTCGACCTGGTGATGCAGCGCCGCAAGTCTTAGCGCGACCGTTTGTTAGAATCGCGGCCAGGCGACCGGTCGGGCTCCCGGCCGGGGGCACGGCGGAAGGCGGGCTCGACGTCGCGGGAATGGCGCACCACGGGGACGCGTTGACGCCCGCAGGCGGACTCGGCGCAGCCGTTGCGGCGAGCGGACGAAGGCGGAGGAGAGATGCCGAAGAAAGAGACCGGTGACGACGCCCTCCGCTGCTCCTTCTGCAACAAGAGCCAGCGCGAGGTCAAGAAGCTGATCGCCGGGCCGACGGTCTTCATCTGCGACGAGTGCGTCGACATCTGCCTCGACATCATCGCCGAGGACCGGCTGCTCGAGCAGCAGCAGGAGACCAAGCTCCCCAAGCCGGCCGAGATCAAGGCTCTGCTCGACGAGTACGTCATCGGCCAGGAGCAGGCGAAGAAGAAGCTGGCCGTCGCCGTTTACAACCACTACCGCCGCATCGAATACCTGGAGCGCGGCTCGCGCAACCAGGAGATCGAGCTCCAGAAGTCGAACATCCTCCTCATCGGGCCGACCGGCACGGGCAAGACGCTGCTCGCCCAGACCTTGGCAAAGCTGCTCTCGGTGCCTTTCACCATCGCCGACGCGACCACCCTCACCGAGGCCGGCTACGTCGGCGAGGACGTCGAGAACATCATCCTCAAGCTCTACCAGGCGTCCGGCAACGACAAGGAGAAGACCCAGAAGGGAATCGTCTACATCGACGAGGTCGACAAGATCGCGCGCAAGGGCGAGAACCCGTCGATCACGCGCGACGTGTCGGGCGAGGGCGTGCAGCAGGCGCTGCTCAAGATCCTCGAAGGGACGGTCTGCAACGTGCCGCCGCAGGGCGGACGCAAGCACCCGCACCAGGAGTTCCTGCAGATCGACACCACCAACGTGCTGTTCCTCTGCGGCGGCGCCTTCGTCGGCCTCGAGGAGCAGGTCGAGCGGCGGCTGAACCAGAAGACGATGGGCTTCGGCGCCGAGGTCAAGGGCAAGAAGGACCGCGCGAAGGATCGCATCCTCGACCAGGTGCTGCCCGAGGACATCATCAAGTTCGGCATGATTCCCGAGTTCGTCGGCCGCCTGCCGGTGGTGGCGACCCTCGAGGCGCTCGACGAGGAGGCGCTGGTGCGCATCCTCAAGGAGCCCAAGAACAGCCTGGTGCGGCAGTACCAGACGATGTTCGAGCTCGAGGACGTCAAGCTCCGCTTCACCGAAGAGGCGGTGCGCGCGGTGGCGCGCGAGGCGCTCAAGCGCACCGTGGGTGCGCGCGGCCTGCGCGTCATCCTCGAGGAGATCATGCTCGACCTCATGTACGAGGTACCTTCACAGCGCGAGATCTCCGAGTGCGTGATCACCGAGGAGACCGTCCTCCACCGGACGCAACCGATCACCACGCTGCGCAAAGCCGGATGAAACCGCGAGCCGCCTCCTACGTGACGCGCAGCCGCGAGGTGCTGCCGGTCGTGCCGTTGCGCGACATGGTGGTTTTTCCACACATGATGGCGCCGTTCGTCGTCGGCCGCGACAGCTCGGTTCATGCTCTCGAGGCCGCGCTCGCCGACCCCTCGCGGCGCATCTTCCTCATCGCCCAGCGCGACCCCAAGGTGGACGATCCGCTGCGCGACGATCTCTACGAGATGGGCGTCGTCGCCCGCGTCGTGCAGAGTCTCAAGCTGCCGAACGGCAACGTGCGGGTGATGGTCGAGGGCGTGCAGCGCGGCGCGCTCCTCAGCCTCGCCGAGCGCGACGGCGTGCAGTGGGCCGAGCTCGAGGCGCTCGACGTGCGCTACCCCGGCGACGATCGCGTCGAGGCCTTCGTGCAGCGCATCGTCGGCACCTTCGAGCAGTACGCCAAGGGCTCGCAGCATCTCGCGGTCGAAGGTCTGATGGCGACGCTCAAGCTCGATGACCCGGACCGCTTCGCCGACACCATCGCCGCGCACCTGGCGGTGCCGACCTCCGAGAAGCAGGCGCTGCTCGAGCTGGTCTCCCCGTTCGAGCGCCTGCAGCGCCTCGACGACCTGCTCGCCGTCGAGATCGAGAAGATGAGTCTCGACAAGCGCATCAACGTGCAGGTCAAGAAGCAGATGGAGAAGGCGCAGAAGGAGTACTACCTCAACGAGAAGATCAAGGCCATCCACCAGGAGCTGGGGCGCAAGGACGATCGCTCGGACGAGCTGCAGGAGCTGCGCGAAAAGATCGAGAAGTCGGGCCTGCCCAAGCCGGTGCGCGAGAAGGCCGATGCCGAGCTCAAGCGCCTGGAGGCGATGCCGCCGGTCTCCGCCGAGGCGACGGTGTCGCGCAACTACATCGACTGGCTGGTCTCGGTGCCGTGGAAGAAAGCCTCGAAAGAGATCAGGGACCTCGCCCGCGCGCAGCAGATCCTCGACGCCGATCACTACGGGCTCGAGAAGATCAAGGAACGCATCCTCGAGTTCCTCGCCGTGCGCCAGCTCACCACCGAGACCTCGGCGCAGATCCTCTGCTTCGTCGGCCCGCCCGGGGTCGGCAAGTCGTCGCTGGCGCAGTCGATCGCCAAGGCGGTGGGCCGCAAATTCGTGCGCCTGTCGCTCGGCGGCGTTCGCGACGAGGCCGAGGTGCGCGGGCATCGCCGCACCTACATCGGCGCCTTCCCCGGCCAGATCATCCAGATGATGAAGAAGGCCCGCACCGTCAACCCGGTCTTCCTCCTCGACGAGATCGACAAGATGTCGATGGACTTCCGCGGCGATCCGTCGGCGGCGCTGCTCGAGGTGCTCGATCCGCAGCAGAACAACGCCTTCGTCGACCACTACCTGGACTGCGAGTACGACCTGTCGCGGGTGATGTTCATCGCCACCGCCAACGTCGTCCATCCGATCCCGCCGGCGCTCAAGGACCGCATGGAGATCCTTCACCTCTCCGGCTACACGATGAACGAGAAGGTCGTCATCGGCGAGCGGTTCCTGGTGCCGCGCCAGCTCAAGGCGCACGGGCTGACCGACGCGCAGCTCACCTTCACCGAGGAGGGGTTGCGGCACCTGATCGAGAGCTACACGCGCGAGGCGGGCGTGCGCAACCTGGACCGCGAGATCGCCTCGTTGTGCCGCAAGACGGCGCGCCGCGTGGTGGCCAGCGAGGGCGGCGCCGTGCGGGTCGAGATGAACGGCGGGGCGATCGGCGAGGCGCTCGGCAAGCCTAGGTTCCGGCCCTGGCGCAAGAACGAGCTGGCCGAGATCGGGGTCACCACCGGCCTCGCCTGGACCGAAGCCGGCGGTGAGATTCTCGAGACCGAGGTCGGCCTGATGCGCGGCAAGGGCAAGCTGATCCTGACCGGCAAGCTCGGCGAGGTGATGCAAGAGTCGGCGCGCGCCGCGGTCTCGTACCTGCGCAGCCGGGCGGACATTCTCGGGGTCGATCCCGAGTTCAGCGACAAGTTCGACCTCCACATCCACGTGCCGGAGGGCGCGATCCCGAAGGACGGCCCATCCGCGGGCATCACCATGGCGACGGCGCTGGTCTCGGCGCTCACCCGCCGCCCGTCGCGGCGCGACCTGGCGATGACCGGCGAAATCACGCTGCGCGGCAAGGTGCTGCCGGTGGGCGGCATCAAGGACAAGGTGCTGGCCGCCTTCCGCGCCGGCATCCTCGAAATCATCCTGCCGCGCGAGAACGAGAAGGACTTCGACGAGGTGCCGACCGAGGTGCGGGAGAAGCTGACGGTCCACTTCGTGGAGTCGATGGACGAGGTGCTGCGGCTGGCTCTCGAGGGGGAGCTTGCATCTCCACCGCCCAGTGGTGGAGAATTGTCGACGTCGTCGGCGGCGACGCCGACGGATTCCGGGTCGCTGGCGCACTGACTCGGATCGCCTCCCGCGGGGGGCGACGAGCGGCCAGCGGCGAAATCCTGACCGACAGCTGAAGCGAGGGGTAGTGGGCGAACACCGCCCGGCGCCATCCACACCGAGCTCGATCTCCAGTTGAGCGATGAGGATTCGAAGCGCGGAATTCGTCGGCGCGAGCGCCACCGCGGAGGGCCTGCTCGGCGACGGACGTCCCGAGATCGCCTTCGCGGGGCGCTCCAACGTCGGCAAGTCGAGTCTGCTCAATCGTCTGCTCGGCGCCAAGTTGGCGCGCACGAGCTCGACGCCGGGGCGGACGCAGACGATCAACTGGTTCCGGATCGACGGCAAGCTGTGGTTCGTCGATCTGCCAGGTTACGGATACGCCAAGGTCTCGCGCCAGGCGCGCGAAGACTGGGCGAGGACGGTCGCGAGCTACTTCGCGCGGCCGCACGAAGCGAGGCTGGTCGTTCAGCTCGTCGACGCCAAGGTCGGCGCGACGGCTCTCGACGTCGAAGCGGCGGAGTACTTCACCGCGCTCGGCGTGGCCCGGGTCGTCGTCGCCACCAAGGCCGACAAGTTGAAGCGAGGCGAGCAGGTTCGCCGGATCGAGGAGATCCGGCGGGCGCTCGGTCTCGCACCCGAGACGGCACCCCTGACCGTCTCGGCGAAAACAGGGGAGGGCATCAGTGAACTCTGGAAACGGATCGCAGAATTTCTCGCCGCGGGGTAGGTCCCGCCGCAGAAGGGGCCGCAAGAACGTGGCGAAGATGATGGAGCGCGAGGGCCTGCCGATGGACGTGGCGCTCGACGAAGCCGAGGAGGCCCGCCTGGAAGGCCAGGGCGGCAACGGCTCGGGCAAGCAGATGCTCGACATCCGCGAGCTCAAGGAGATGTCGATCGCCGAGCTCTCCACCGTCGCCAAGGATCTAGGCATCGAGGGCGCGGCGGGACTGCGCAAGCAGGAGCTGATCTTCAAGATTCTCGAGGCGCAGACCAAGTCCTCGGGCCTGATCTTCGCCGAGGGCGTGCTCGAGTGCCTGCCCGACGGCTTCGGCTTCCTGCGCGCGCCGGAGTACAACTACCTGCCCGGCCCCGACGACATCTACGTCTCGCCGTCGCAGATCCGCCGCTTCGACCTGCGCACCGGCGACACCGTCTCCGGCCAGGTCCGCCAGCCCAAGGACGGCGAGCGCTACTTCGCCCTCATCAAGGTCGAGGCGATCAACTTCGAGCCGCCGGAGCTCACCAAGTCGAAGATCTTCTTCGACAACCTGACGCCGCTCTACCCGATGGAGCGCATGCGGCTCGAGGTGGCGGGCGACATGTCGTCGCGTGTCCTCGACCTGGTGACGCCGATGGGCAAGGGACAGCGCGCGCTGATCGTGGCGCCGCCGCGCACCGGCAAGACGATGCTGCTGCAGTCGATCGCGCACTCGATCGCCAAGAACCACCCCGAGGTGGTGCTCATCGTCCTGCTCATCGACGAGCGCCCGGAAGAGGTCACCGACATGCAGCGCTCGGTGCAGGGCGAGGTCATCTCCTCGACCTTCGACGAGCCGGCCACCCGCCACGTGCAGGTCGCCGAGATGGTGATCGAGAAGGCCAAGCGGCTGGTCGAGCACAAGAAGGACGTCGTCATCCTGCTCGACTCGATCACCCGCCTGGCGCGCGCCTACAACACCGTACAGCCGCCGTCGGGCAAGGTGCTCTCGGGCGGCATCGACGCCAACGCCCTGCACCGCCCGAAGCGCTTCTTCGGCGCGGCGCGCAACATCGAGGAGGGCGGCTCGCTGTCGATCATCGCCACCGCCCTCGTCGACACCGGCAGTCGCATGGACGACGTCATCTTCGAAGAGTTCAAGGGCACCGGCAACGCCGAGATCCACCTCGACCGCAAGCTGATGGACAAGCGCGTCTTTCCGGCCATCGACATCAACGCCTCCGGCACGCGCAAGGAGGAGCTGCTGCGTCCCGAGGACGAGCTGCGCCGGGTGTGGGTGCTGCGCAAGGTGCTCAATCCACTCTCCGCGGTCGAATCGATGGAGCTGCTGCAGGACAAGCTGCAGAAGACCAAGGCGAATCAGGACTTCCTCGACGCCATGAGCAAGTAACGGCGGCGCGGCGATGATCCGCGTCGGCATCGTCCACTACGTCAACGCCCTGCCGCTGGCGCGCGGCCTCGAGCGTGACGCGGCGGCGGGCGAGATCGAGCTCGTTCGCCTGTCGCCGGCGGCGGTCGCCGACGAGCTCGCGGCGGGACGCATCGACGTCGGCCTGCTGCCCTCGATCGAGCTCGCGCGCATCCCGGGGCTCGAGCTCCTGCCCGGCTGCGCCATCGCGGCTACCCACGAGGTGCGCAGCGTGCTGCTCGTCTCGCGCGTGCCGGTGGCCGAGATCCGCACCCTGGCCCTCGACGAGAACAGCCGCACGTCGGCGGCGCTGGTGCGCATCGTGCTCGCGGAGCGCTACGGCATCCACCCCGAGACGCGCGAGGAGGCCCCCGACCTGGACGCGATGCTCGCCCGGGCCGACGCGGCGCTGGTCATCGGCGACCCGGCGCTGCGCGTCGACCGCGAGCGCCACGTCGTGCTCGACCTCGCCGGCGAGTGGCTCGAGCTCACCGGCCTGCCGTTCGTCTTCGCGCTGTGGGCGGCGCGCGCCGAGGTGGCGACGCCCGAGCTCGCGGCGCGCTTCCAGCGCAGCCTCGCCGCCGGCCTCGCCGAGCTCGACGCCGTCGTCGCCGAAGCCGCCGCCGAGACCGGCCTCGCGCCGGCTGTCCTCCTCGACTACTACCAGCGCAACCTGAGCTTCACCCTCGGCCCCGAGGAGCGCGCCGGCCTCGCCGAGTTCCTCCGCCGCGCCGAGGCCTCTGCGCCGTCGTCCGCGGGCGAAGCACGCACCGTCGAAATCGTCTGACGGCGCGCCGCGGCGCACCGCGCACCGGGCGCTCACGCGGCCCTCAGGCCCACCCCTGCGTGTGGCGTCTTCGGCGGGAGCGGAGGCTACGCTGGACTCCCCTGGGGGGCTCATCCTGGGGGAGGGGGAACGGACCTGTTGCTCGTCGTGCTGACGGCCCTCGGGGCGCTCGGGGGATTGGCCTTCGTTCTGGCCTCGCTTCTGGTCGTGGCCCAGCGCAAGCTGCGCGTCGTCGAGGATCCGCGCATCGACGAAATCGAGGGGATGCTGCCGCTCGCCAACTGCGGCGCCTGCGGCTATCCCGGCTGCCGGCCGTTCGCCGAGGCGCTCGTCCAGGGCGTGACGAAGCCCGGCAAGTGCACGGTGTCGAGCGACGAGGGCCGCGCCCGCATCGCCGCCTACCTCGGAGTCGACGTCGGCGCCGAGGAGAAGCGCGTCGCTCGGCTCGCCTGTGCCGGTGGCGACAATGTCGCCCGGCATCGCGCCCGCTACCACGGCGAGAGCTCCTGCCGGGCGGCGGCGCTGGTCGCCGGCGGCGGCAAGGGCTGCTTCTGGGGCTGCCTCGGCCTCGGCGACTGCGAGGTCGTCTGCGCCTTCGACGCCATCACCATGGACGCACACCGGCTGCCGGTGGTCGACGAGGCGAAGTGCACGGCCTGCGGCGACTGCGTCGAGGTCTGCCCCAAGGACCTCTTCTCGCTGCACGAGATCAGCCACCGCCTGTGGGTGGCGTGCAAGTCGCTCGCCGCCGGCGACGAGCAGCTCGCCGAATGCGCCGTCGCCTGCACGGCGTGCGGCCGCTGTGCCGCCGATGCCCCGGGCCTCGTCAGCATGCGCGACAACCTGGCGGTGGTCGACTACGGTCGGCCGCACGCCACCCAACATCCCATTCAGCGCTGCCCGACCGGAGCGATCGTCTGGATCGATCCCCAGGCCGGCCCGATCAAGGGGCCGGCGGCGAAGAGGGTCGTGCGCCAGGGCGCGCTCGCATTGTCTCCCACGTGAGAGCGCCCTCGCCCGCTTCGCCCGCCGGCCTCGCGCCGCCCGGCCGCTCCCGCGCCGATCGGAGGACACCATGTCGGTTCTGAACCTCGCCCGCAAGATGGCCGATCGCCTGACGGAGAGGCCGCGCGCCGCGCGCTTCCCGGGCACGCGCGCCGCCGTCGACGGCAACACGGCGGTGATCCTCTGCGAGCGCGAGGCGTCCGACGGCGCCGGCGCCTACCCGATCACGCCGTCGACGCAGATGGGCGAGTACTGGGCCGAAGCGGCTGCCGCCGGCCACCTCAACATCTCGGGCCGGCCGCTCATCTTCATCGAGCCGGAGGGCGAGCACGCCGCCGCGGCGGTGACGGCAGGCCTGGCGATGACCGGCCTCAGGGCCGCGAACTTCTCGTCCGGCCAGGGCATCGCCTACATGCACGAGTCGCTCTATGCCGCGGTCGGCAAGCGGCTGACCTACGTGCTCAACATCGGCGCCCGGGCGATGACCAAGGCGACGCTCAACGTGCACGCCGGCCACGACGACTACCACTCGGTCGACGACACCGGCTTCTTCCAGCTCTTCGCCAAGAACGTGCAGGCGGCGGCGGATCTGAACCTCGTCGCGCACCGCATCGCCGAGCTGGCCTTGAACCCCGGCATCGTCGCCCAGGACGGCTTCCTGACCACCCACCTCATCGAGTCGATGCTCGTCCCCGAGCGCGCGCTGATCGCGGAGTACCTCGGTCGCCCGGACGACCTCATCGACACGCCGACCCCGGCGCAGCGCATTCTCTACGGCGACAGGCGGCGGCGCATCCCGCTGCTGTGGGACGTCGACAATCCGGTGATGGCGGGCCTGGTGCAGAACCAGGACTCCTACATGCAGAGCGTCGCGGCGCAGCGGCCGTTCTTCTTCGACCACCTGGTCGAGCTCGCGGAGCGCGCGTTCGAGGAGTTCGCGGCGCTGACCGGGCGCCGCTACGACCGCGTCGGCACCTACCGCGTCGACGACGCCGAATACCTGGTCGTCGGTCAGGGCAGCGTGGTGCCGTCGGCCGAGGCGGTCGCCGACTACCTGCGCGAGACGCGCGGCGTCAAGCTGGGGGTGGTCGACCTGACCATGTTCCGGCCGTTCCCGGCCGATCTCCTCGGGGAGCTCCTGCGCGGGCGCAAGGGCGTCGCGGTGCTCGAGCGCACCGACCAGCCGCTGGCGGTCGACCTGCCGCTCATGTGCGAGATCCGCGCCACGGTGTCGAAGTGCCTGGAGAACGGCCGCGACCCGAAGCGCCCGCCCTATCCCGAGCTGGCGACCTATCGCCAGCTGGCCGACGCGCCGCCGCTCTATTCGGGCTGTTTCGGCCTCGGCAGCCGCGACTTGCAGCCGGAGGGGATCGTCGGCGCGGTCGAGAACATGCTGCCCATGGGCGCGCGCAAGAAGCTCTTCTACCTCTCGATCGACTTCCTGCGCGACAAGGCGGTGACCCCGAAGCAGGAGATGTACCAACAGACGATCGAGGAGGGCTATCCGCGGGTGCGCGAGCTCGCCGTGCGCGGCTCGGAGAACCCCAACCTCATGCCCGCGGGGAGCATCACCGTCCGCTTCCACTCGGTGGGCGGTTGGGGCGCGATCACGACCGGGAAGAATCTGGCCCTGACGCTCTTCGACCTGCTCGGCTACCACATCAAGGCGAACCCGAAGTACGGCTCGGAGAAGAAGGGCCAGCCGACGACCTATTACCTGTCGGTGGCCCCGGAGCCGATTCGCGTCAACTGCGAGTACTTCTTCGTCGATGTGGTGCTGTCGCCCGATCCCAACGTCTTCGGCCACACCAACGCGCTGGCGGGCCTGAAGGAGGGCGGCGTCTTCGTCATCCAGAGCGACCAGCGGACGGCGGAGAAAATCTGGCAGTCGATCCCGCCGCCGTTCCAGAAGATCATCCGCGAGAAGAAGATCCAGCTCTTTGCCCTCGATGCCTTCAAGATCGCGCGCGACGAAGCGACCGACCCCGAGCTCCAGCTGCGCATGCAGGGAATCGCCTTCCAGGGGGCGTTCTTCGCCGCCTCGCCGCTCATGCAGCAGGCCGGACTCGACGAGTCCAAGCTTCTCGCCGCCATCCGTGCCCAGTTGCAGGAGAAGTTCGGCGGCAAGGGCGCGCGCGTGGTCGAGGACAACATGCGCGTCGTCCAGCGCGGCTTCGACGAGCTCGTACGCGTCGAGGCGGGCGAGATTTCGCCGCCGGCGAAGCTCGAGCGCGTCGCCGGCGGCGAGCCGCCGATCCCGTCGATGGTGCAGCGGCTGCCGCAGAGCCGGGCGCCGATCAGCGACGTGCACCGCTTCTGGGAGCAGACCGGCAGCTTCTACGTCCGCGGCATGGGCAACGACAACTTGACCGACCCCTTCATCGGGCTCGGTGTGATGCCGGCGTCCTCGGCGCTCTTTCGCGACCTGACGGCGATCCGCTTCGAGCACCCGGTGTGGATCGGCGAGAACTGCACCGCCTGCGGCAAGTGCTACACGGTCTGCCCCGACACCGCCATCCCGGGCCTGGTGAGCGAGGTGGGGGCCGTCTTCGACACGGTCCTGAAGCGCGCCCGCAAGCACGGCCACGAGCTCGTGCACCTGCCGAAGGCCGTGCGGGTCGTCGAGCGCCATCTCAAGGTTGCGCTCGCCGCGGCGCAGGAGACCGACCGGGTCGGCGACCTGCTCGCCGACGCCATCGCCGAGACGGAGGCCGAGAGCCCGCTCACCGGGGCGGAGAAGGAGCGCCTGGCGGGCGAGCTCGCCACCTTCCGCGACGAGCTCGGCGAATTCCAGTTCGCCCTCTCGCGCCCGTACTTCACGCTTCACGAGCGCCAGCAGCCGGGCAGCGGCGGCCTGCTCTCGATCACCGTCGATCCTTACACCTGCAAGGGCTGCATGGAGTGCGTCGAGGTCTGCGACGACGACGCCCTGCGGCCGATGACGCAGACGCCCGAGTCGGTCGCCAACCTGCGCCGCGAGTGGGACCTCTGGCTCGACCTGCCGACGACGCCGAAGCGCTTCTTCCGCATCGACGACCTCGAGCAGGGGATCGGCGCGCTCGAGACGCTGCTCCTCGACAAGCAGAGCTACCTCGCCTTCGCGAGCGGCGACGGTGCCTGCCTCGGCTGCGCCGAGAAGACCATCATCCACCTCTTCACGGCGACCATCGAAGCGTTGATGCAGCCGCGCATCGCGAAACACCTCGCCAAGCTCGACGACCTCGTCGCGCGGCTCGAGCAGCACGTGCAGCTCGAGCTCGTCGCCGACCTCACCGTCTCCGATCCCGCCAAGATCGCCGCCGCCCTCGGCGAGCACGCCGACGGCGACGTCACCCTGGCGGGCCTCGCCGAGCGGCTCGAGCGCTTCGGCGGCGGCCAGCCGATCGACCAGGATTGGCTGCGGCGCACCACCGAGCTGCTGGCGCGTCTCAAGGACTTGCGCTGGCGCTACGTCGAGGGCACGCAGGGCCGCGGCCGCGCCAAGATGGGGATGATCAACTCGACCGGCTGCACTTCGGTCTGGGGATCGACCTATCCGTTCAACCCCTACCCGTTCCCGTGGGCGAACCACCTCTTCCAGGACTCGCCGTCGATGGCGATGGGCATCTTCGAGGGGCACATGGCGAAGATGGCCGACGGCTTCCGGGCGATCCGCAAGGCCGAGCTCGAGCTCGCGCCGGCGGGCTACGACCCGGCGCTGCACGACGAGGCGCTCACCTACTTCGACTGGCGCCAGTTCACCGACGAGGAGTGGGAGCTCTGTCCGCCGGTGGTGGCGGTGGGCGGCGACGGCGCCATGTACGACATCGGCTTCCAGAACCTCTCGCGCCTGATGGCCTCCGGCAAGCCGATCAAGGTCCTGGTGGTCGACACCCAGGTCTACTCGAACACCGGCGGCCAGGCTTGCACCTCGGGCTTCATCGGCCAGGTCTCGGACATGGCGCAGTACGGCAAGGTATGGAAGGGCAAGCCGGAGCCGCGCAAGGAGATCGGTCTCGTCGGCATGGCGCACCGCACGACCTACGTGCTGCAGAGCACCATCGCCTACCCGAGCCACATGATCGAGGGCTTCATCCGCGGCCTCAAGGCGCGGCGTCCGGCGCTGTTCAACATCTACAGCTCCTGCCAGCCCGAGCACGGCATTGGCGACGACACGAGCAGCCGCCAGGCGAAGCTGGTCGTCGAGTCGCGCGCCTATCCGCTCTTCCGCTACGACCCGGCCGCCGGCAGGACGCCGGCCGAGTGCTTCGACCTCGACGGCAACCCGGCGCTCGACGCGGACTGGCCGGTCTACACCCTCAAGTACGAGGACGGCGGCCGCGAGAGGACGATGGAGGTGCCGATGACCTTCGCCGACTTCGCGATCACCGAGGCGCGCTTCCGCAAGCACTACCGCACCGCGCCGCCCGACACCTGGAACGACTCGATGGTGCCGCTCCACGAGCTCCTCGAGCTCGCCGAGGACGACCGCGAGGGCAAGTTCCCCTACGTCTGGTCGGTCGACCGCAAGCAGAAATTGGCGCGCCTGCTGGTGGACAAGACGATGGTCGAGTCGTGCGAGGAACGCCGCGACTTCTGGCAGATGCTGCGCGCGCTGGCCGGCGTCGACCGGCCGGAGATCTCGCGCGCCGACGTCGAGGCCGAGGTGCGGCAGGAGGTCGCCCAGCGCATCGCCGGGCGCCTGATGCAGCTGGCGAGGGGCTGAGGCGCGGTGAGACTCCTCGGCCTCAAGACCTTCCGCCACGGCGTCCATCCGCCGGAGGCGAAAGAGGACACCAGCGGCTCGCCGATCCGCCAGTTCCCGTTCGCGCCGCTGCTCGTCGTGCCGCTGGTGCAGCACGCGGGCAAGCCCTCGCTGGCGGTGGTGCGCGAAGGCCAGGAGGTCGTGCGCGGCCAGCAGCTGGCGCGGCCCGACGGCTTCATGTCGGTGGCGATGCACGCGCCCGCCTCGGGCCGGGTGCGCAAGCTCGCGCTGGCGCCGAGCATCAGCGGACGGATGGTGCCGGCGGTCTACCTCGAGCCGTTCCCCGGCTCGACGCAGGAGATCGCCGACGGCACGCCGTGCCCGGTCGCGACCGCGACGCCCGACGAGATCGTCGCCGCCATCCAGCAGGCCGGCGTCGTCGGCCTGGGCGGCGCCGCCTTTCCGACCCACGTCAAGCTCGAGATCCCCGCCGGCAAGTCGGTCGACACGCTGATCCTGAACGGCGCCGAGTGCGAGCCGTTCTTGACCACCGACCACCGGGTGATGCTCGAGCAGCGCGACGACATCTACATGGGGATGCGCTACCTGCTCAAGGCGACCGGCGCCGGACGGGTGATCGTCGGCGTCGAGGAGAACAAGCCCGACGCCGCCGAGCACCTGCGGGCAGGGCTGCCCGCGGACCTCCCGGCGACCGTCGAGCTGCTGCGCGTCAAGTACCCGCAGGGCGCCGAGAAGATGCTCATCCGGGCGCTGCTCGGCCGCGAGGTGCCTTCGGGCAAGCTGCCGCTCGACGTCCGCGCCCTGGTCGTCAACGTCGCCACCGCGGCCGAGATCGGGCGGCTCCTGCCCCACGGCCGCGGCATCCAGGAGCGCGTGGTGACGATCACCGGGCCGGCGGTCGAGAAGAAGGGGAACTACCGCATCCCGATCGGCACGCCGCTGCGCTTCCTGCTCGACCACGTCGGCGTCGAGGAGCCCGAGCTCAACCGCGTCTTCCTGGGCGGTCCGATGATGGGCGCGGCGGTGTCGAGTCTCGACATCGCGCTCACCAAGGGGACCTCGGGCGTCACCGCCTTCACCGACACCGCGGCGGAGCGCACCCACCGCCAGGTCTTCCCCTGCATCCGCTGCGGCTACTGCCTCGCGGCCTGTCCGATGTTCCTCAACCCGGCGGAGCTCGGGCTGCTGGCGCGCAACGAGGAGTGCGAGCGGATGGCGGACGAGCGCCACCTGATGGACTGCTTCGAGTGCGGATCGTGCTCGTTCGTCTGCCCGTCGCACCTGCCGCTGGTGCAGCAGTTCCGCGTCGCCAAGGCGATGGTGCGCAAGCGGAGATCGGCCGCGTGAGCCCGCTCCGGAAGACGCTCGAGATCCGCACCTCGCCGCACATCACCAGCGGCTACGACGCCGACGCGATCATGTTCAACGTCGTCGTCGCCCTGCTCCCGGCGACGGCCTTCGCGGTCTATGCCTTCGGCTGGGCGGCGCTGCTGGTGCTGGCGACGGCGATCGCCTCCTGTCTCGCCGCCGAGTGGGCGGCGTGCCGCTGGGCGGGCCGCCCGGCGACGCTCGGCGACTGGTCGGCGGTGGTGACCGGGCTGCTCTTCGGCCTCACCCTGCCGGCGGGCCTGCCGCTGTGGATGGTGGCGGTCGGCGGCGCCATCAGCCTGTGGATCGGCAAGGCGATCTTCGGCGGCCTCGGCTTCAACCCGTTCAACCCGGCTCTGGTCGGCCGCGCCGTGCTGCAGGCCGCCTTCCCGGTAGCGATGACGAGCTGGATTCCGGCCTTCGCCGGCGACCGCTTCGCGCGCGTTCCGGGCTCGCTCGTCGCCCTGCCGTTCGCCGAGCCGGTCTACGACGCGCTCTCCGGCGCCACGCCGCTCGCGGCGTGGAAATTCTCGCGCCAGGCGACCGACGCGGCCGATCTCGCGCTGGGCTTGGTCGGCGGCTCGACCGGCGAGACGAGCGCGCTGCTCATCCTTCTCGGCGGCGCCTACCTCGTCGCGCGCAACTTCATGAGCTGGCGGACGCCGGCGGCGATCTTCGCTGCGGTTGCCGCCCTCTCGGCGCTGCTCCACCAGTCGGATCCGGCGCGCTACGCCTCGGCCGGGTTCATGCTCGCCTCGGGCGGGCTGGCGCTCGGCGCGGTGTTCATGGCCACCGACATGGTGACCTCGCCGATCACGCCACGCGGGACCTGGGCCTACGGGATCTTCATCGGCGTCCTGGTCGTCGTCATCCGCACCTGGGGCGGCATGCCGGAGGGCGTCATGTACGCCATCCTGCTCGGCAACGCGCTGGCGCCGCACCTCGACCGCTGGACGCAGCCGCGAGTCTTCGGCACCGCGGGTGGGAAGCCGTGAGCGCGCCGCGGCCGCCGGCGTCCGAGCCGCCGACGCCGGTGGGGCGGATGTACGGCGCGCTCGTCGGCATCGGCGCCATCTGCGGGCTGCTCATCGTCTCGGCGTTCGTGCTCACCGAGCCGACGATCGAGCGCAAGAAGGCGGAAGCGCTCGAGCGCGCCATCTTCGAGGTGCTGCCCGGCACCGCGTCGAGCGCGCATTTTCGGCTGCGCACCGACGGCCGGTTCGAGCGCACCGACCTGAGTCAGCCCGGTGAGCCGCTGGTTCATCCCGCTTACGACGTCTCCGGAGAGCTGATCGGCCTGGCGCTCGAGGCGCAAGCCATGGGCTACGCCGACACCATCCGCATCCTCTACGGCTACTCGATCGAGAGCGAGGCGATCGTCGGCGTCAAGGTGCTGGAGAGCAAGGAGACGCCCGGCCTCGGCGACCGCATCGAGACCGACGCCGCCTTCCGCGAGAACTTCCACGCCCTCGACGCGCGGCTCGCCGAGGGCGGCAAGGCGCTCGCCCACCCGATCCGCACCGTCAAGCACGGGGAGAAGGCGAACTCGTGGGAGATCGACGGCATCACCGGCGCCACGATCTCGTCGCAGGCGGTGGGCCGGGCGCTCGACGCGAGCGCCGCGAGCTGGCTGCCCGACGTGCGGCGGCGGCTCGCCGACTTCCGGAGGATGGATTAGCCGATGGCGTTCGACTCGAACGCGAACGTGCCTCCGTCGACCGACGAGTTCGTCAAGGGGCTGTGGCGCGAGAACCCGGTTTTCGTCCAGGTGCTCGGCATGTGCCCGACGCTGGCGGTGTCGAACACGGCGCGCAACGCGCTGGCCATGGGGCTGGCGACGATGGTCGTGCTGGTGATGTCGAACGCGGTGATCTCGGCGATTCGCAATCTGATCCCGAAGCAGGTGCGCATCGCCTCGTTCATCCTCGTCATCGCCTCGTTCGTCACCGTCGTCGAGTACCTGATTCAGGCGATCAGCCTCGAGCTGCACAAGGCGCTCGGCGCCTTCATCTCGCTCATCGTCGTCAATTGCATCATCCTCGGCCGCGCCGAGGCGTTCGCCTCCAAGAACCGGCTCTTGCCATCGGTGCTCGACGGGCTGGGCATGGGCCTGGGGTTCACCTTCGCGCTCTTCTGCCTGGGCGCCGTGCGCGAGGTGGTCGGTAGCGGCACGCTCTTCGGCGTCGCCGCCTTCCCCGGCGCCTACCAGGAGTGGGTGATCATGATCCTGCCGGCCGGCGGCTTCTTCACCCTCGCCGGCTGGTTGCTGCTCTTCAACCACCTCGAGGCGCGCCGCGCGGAGCGCGCGACGACGGGAGCGACGCCGTGAGCCAGGAATCGCTCGTCTCGATCTTCCTCGGCGCCAGTCTGATCAACAACTTCGTGCTCGCCTACTTTCTCGGCATCTGCCCGTTCCTCGGCGTCTCGTCGAAGCTGGAGACGGCGACGCGCATGGGCGGCGCGGTGACCTTCGTGATGCTGATCAGCTCGATGTGCGCCTACGGCATCCAGGCGCTGCTGGTGGCGATCGACGCGCCGTACCTGAAGCTCATCTCCTTCATCGCGGTGATCGCCTCGGCGGTGCAGCTGGTCGAGATGTTCATCAAGAAAACGAGCCCGGCGCTCTTCCGCGCCCTCGGCATCTTCCTGCCGCTCATCACCACGAACTGCGCCATCCTCGCCCTGGCGCTGTTCCAGACCAACAAGGGCTACGGCTTCGTCGAGTGCCTGGTCTACGCCCTCGGCGGCGGCGTCGGCTTCACGCTGGCGCTGGTGCTGATGGCCGGCCTGCGCGAGAAGCTCGCGCTCGCCGAGACGCCGGGCGTCGTGCGTGGCACGGCGCTCGCGCTCGTCGTCGCCGGCCTGCTCTCGGTCGCCTTCATGGGGTTCGCCGGGCTGGGGGGGAGCTGAGCGGTGGCTCCGTTCCTTGTCGGCCCGCTCGCCGTCGCCGCCTGTGCGGTCGGCTGGCTCGTCGTGCAGCGGGCCTGGGTACGGACGTTCCCGCACGCCTCGCCCGATCCCGACGCGCTCTCCGGCCGCCTCGGCTGCCACGCCTGCGGCGATTGCACCAAGACTTGCGAGCGGACGCCGGGCGATCCGGCGGCCGCCGAGGAGGATCCGTCATGAACGTCGCCATCGATCCCGTTCGGCATCTCGAGGACTACGCCGCCGCCAAGCGCTTTCGCGCCACGCTGGTGTCCAGTCAGCGCCTCAACCCGTCGAGCTCGGACGCCGAGGTGCGCGAGCTCGTGCTCGAGATCGAGCGGCCCGACTTCCCGTATCAGCTCGGCCAGAGCGTGGCGGTGATCGTGCCCGGCGATCCCGAGTTCGGCCATCACGAGCACCTGCGTCTCTACAGCGTCGCCGACCTGCCGCAGGCCGGGCCGGCGGGCAAGCCGCGCATCGCGCTCTGCGTGCGGCGCTGCGCCTACATCGACGAGTTCACCGGCGAGCAGTATCCGGGCGTGGCGTCCAACTACCTCTGCGACCGCCGGCCGGGCGACGAGCTCCGGCTCGCCGGTCCGTTCGGCCTCGCCTGGGAGGTGCCGGAGGACCGCACGGCGACGCTCATCCTCATCGGTACCGGCACCGGGATCGCGCCGTTCCGCGCGCTCGTCAAGCACATCCACCGCGACGTGCCCGACTGGCGCGGCAAGATCTGGCTGCTCTTCGGCGCCCGGAGCGGCCTCGAGCTGCTCTACATGAACGACGAGAAGGACGACTTCTCGCAGTATTACGACCGCGAGACGTTCGAGGCCTTCAAGGCGCTGTCGCCGCGGCCCGAATGGGCCGACCCGATCGGCTGGGACTACGCCATCGAGGCGCGCAGCGAGGAGCTGTGGGCGCAGCTCGAGAAGGTCAACACCTACGTCTACCTCGCCGGGCTCGAGCCGATGCGCGCCGAGCTCGAGAAGGTCTTCGAAGACCTCGCCGGCTCGAAGGAGCGGTGGCAGCGGCGCAAGGCCGAGCTGATGGCCGGCGGGCGCTGGGTCGAGCTGCTCTACTGACCGACATCCGTCGAGCGAGGGCGCTGGCGATTCCGGCGGGCGGCCGGTATCGTTCGGGCGACCGGGGAGGAGCCCAGCGATGTCCGACGCCGCGAGCGTGATCCGCCCGAATCCGCTGCTCGAGCTGCCCAAGCTCGGGCAGGCGGTGTGGCTCGACTACATCCGCCGCCGCATGCTCACCTCGGGCGAGCTCAAGCGCCTGATCCGCGAAGACGGCCTGCGCGGCGTCACCTCCAACCCGGCGATCTTCGAGAAGGCGATCAGCTCCGGCGACGAGTACGCGGCGCCGATCCTCTCCATCGCGCCGACGGTCGGCTTCATCCCGCGGCGGATCTACGAGGAGCTGGCGATCACCGACGTGCAGCAGGCGTGCGACGTCCTCGCCGAGGTCCACGCGGCGACCGCCGGCGGCGACGGCTTCGTCAGCCTCGAGGTGTCGCCCGAGCTGGCGCACGACACCGACGGCTCGGTGGCCGAGGCGCGCCGCTTCTGGGCCGCCGTCGACCGGCCGAACCTGATGATCAAGGTGCCGGGCACGCGGGAGGGGATCTCCGCGACCCAGATGCTGCTCAGCGAGGGGATCCACGTCAACGTCACACTGCTCTTCTCGCGCGGCGCCTACGCCAAGACCGCCGAGGCGTACCTGCGGGCCCTGGAAGCGCGTCTCGAGAAGCGCCAGCCGATCGACCGCGCCGCCTCGGTGGCGAGCTTCTTCGTCTCGCGCATCGACACCATGATCGACCGCATGCTCGACGAGCGCATCACGGCCGCGTCGTCCGAGGTCGAGCGGCGAGCGCTGGCAGCGCTGCGCGGCCAGGTGGCGATCGCCAACGCCAAGCTCGCCTACCGTCACTACCAGCAGCTGGTGACGGGCGAGCGCTGGCACCGCCTGGCCGACGCCGGCGCGCGCCCGCAGCGGCTGCTGTGGGCGTCGACCAGCACCAAGGATCCCGCCTACCGCGACACGCTCTACGTCGAGGAGCTGATCGGCCGCGACACCGTCAACACCATGCCGCCCGAGACCCTCGAAGCGTTCCGCGACCACGGCGTCGCGCGCGAGACGCTGAGCGAGGAGGTCGATCGCGCGCAGTCCACGATCGACACCCTCGACGAGGTCGGCATCTCGCTGCGCGAGGTCGCGCACGCTCTCCTCACCGAGGGCATCCAGAAGTTCGCGGAGCCGTTCGAGCGGCTGCTGCAGGCGGTCGAGACGCGCACCCGGGAGCTGGTGGGGGGCGGCGGTTGAGGACGCGGCTGCCGGCGGCGCTCGCGGGCGCCTTCGGCGCGGCCTGCGGGCGGTGGCGGCGGCGCGAAGGCACGCGACGGCTCTTCGCCCGCGACGCGGGGCTGTGGACAGGCGGCGACGAGGCGTCGTGGCTGGGCTGGCTCGACGCGCCGCGCGCCGCCCGCGAGGCGATGGCGAGCTACGAGGCGGTTGCGTGCGACGGCCGGAGCTTCCGGCACGCGCTGGTGCTCGGCATGGGCGGCTCGTCGCTCGCCCCCGAGCTGCAACGCGCGGCGCTCGGTCGGCGCGAGGGGCATTCGCAGCTCGTGGTGCTCGACTCGATCCATCCCGATCAGGTGGCGGCGTGCGAGGCCGGGCTCGATCTCGCTTCGACGCTGGTCGTGGTGGCCAGCAAGTCGGGCTCGACTCTGGAGCCGAACTTGCTCCTGGCGCACTTCCAGGCGCGGCTGGCGGCGGCGGTAGGCGGCGCCGAGGCGCCGCGGCGCATCCTGGCGATCACCGATCCCGGCTCTTCGCTAGAGCGGCTGGCGCGCGAGCGCGGCTTTCGCCGCGTCGTCGCCGGCGAGCCGTCGATCGGCGGCCGCTTTTCGGCGCTCTCGCCGTTCGGCCTGGTGCCCGCGGCGCTGCAGGGGATCGACCTCGAGGGCTGGCTCGCGGCGGCCAGCGACATGTCCGAGCGCTGCCGCGACGACGAGGCGCAGACGAATCCGGGCGTCGCGCTCGGCCTGTTGCTGGCGACGGCCGCGGCTGCCGGCCGCGACAAGGTCACCCTGGTCGCACACCCGCGGCTCGAGCTCTTCGGCGCCTGGCTCGAGCAGCTGCTCGCCGAGTCGACCGGCAAGCAGGGCCGCGCCATCCTGCCGTTCGCCGGCGAGCCGCTCGCCGCGCCGGGGCGCTACGGCGACGACCGGCTGTTCGTCGCCCTGCGGCTCGCCGGCGAGCTCGACGCGGGCGACGACGAGAGGCTCGACGCGCTCGCCGCCGCCGGCCAGCCGGTGGTCGAGATCGACGTCGCCGCGCCGCTCGCGCTGGCCGGCGAGCTCTACCGCTGGGAGGTCGCGATCGCGGCGGCCGGCGCCGAGCTCGGCGTGAATCCCTTCGACCAGCCCGACGTCGAGGCCGCCAAGGTGGCGGCGCGGCGCCTGACGGCGGAGCTCGAGCGCAGCGGCGAGCTGCCGCGCGCGGCGCCGTACTTCGCGGACGAGTCGATGGCGCTCTTCGCGCCGGAGAGCCAGCTGCGCGCGCTGCGTGCGGCCGCCGGCTCGCGGCCCCGGGCGGTCGACTTCCTGCGCGCCCACCTCGCCCGCATCGCCGAGGGTGACTACTTCGCCCTGCTCGCCTTCTGCGCGCTCTCCGAGCCGGCGGCGACCGCCGCGGCGCGGCTGCGGGCGGCGGTCCTGGAGGCGCGCGGCGTGGCGACCTCGGTCGGCTTCGGGCCGCGCTACCTGCACTCGACGGGCCAGGCGCACAAGGGCGGTCCGGCGAGCGGCGTCTTCCTCGTCGTCGGCGACACGCCGCGGCGCGACCTCGCGATTCCGGATCAAGCGCTCACCTTCGGCCAGGCGATCACCGCCCAGGCGCGCGGCGACTTCGACGTGCTCGCCGAACGCGGCCGCCGCGCGCTGCGCATCGAGCTGCGCGGCTCGGCCGACGACCTGCTCCCGGTGCTCGCCGACCGCGTCGAGGCGGCGCTTGCCGGCTGACGCCGCGGCCGGCGGCGGAGAAGCGGCGGCGTGGCGCAATCCGCGCTGGCGCGCGCTCGCCTGCTTCGCCTGCGGGCGCGCGCACGCCCTCGACCGGTTGGCGACCGTCTGCGAGGCTTGCGGGTTGCCGCTGCGTGTCGACTACGACCTGGAGGCGAGCCCTGCCGGAGCGGATGCCGCCGCGAAGCCGGCGTCGCTCTGGCGCTACGACGAGGTGCTGCCCGTGCGCGCCGCCGCCGCCGTCAGCCTCGTCGAGGGCTGGACGCCGCTCGTCGAGATCGCGCGCGACCTCTACGTCAAGGACGAGGCGCGCAATCCCACCGGATCGTTCAAGGCGCGCGGCATGACGATGGCGGTGTCGGTGGCCAGAGCGCTGGGCGCCGTCGCGCTGCGCGCGCCGTCGGCCGGCAACGCCGCCGGGGCGCTCGCCGCCTACGGGGCGGCGGCGGGCCTGCCCGTGGTGGTGGCGATGCCCGACGACACGCCGCGGATCTTCGTCGACGAGTGCCGCCACTACGGCGCCGAGGTCCGCCTCGTCCCCGGCACCATCGCCGACGCCGGCGCCTGGCTGCGCGAGCACGGCCCCGCCGACGCCTTCGACGTCTCGACGCTCAAAGAGCCGCACCGCATCGAGGGCAAGAAGACGATGGGCTACGAGCTCTGCGAGCAGCTCGGCGGCGAGCTCCCCGACGTCGTGCTCTATCCCACTGGCGGCGGCACCGGTCTCGTCGGCATGTGGAAGGCATGGCGCGAGCTCGGCGAGCTCGGCTGGATCGCCGCGGAGACGCCGCCGCCGCGGATGGTCGCGGTGCAGGTCGCCGGCTGCGCGCCGGTGGTGCGCGCCTTCGACGCCGGCGAGGAGCGCACGGTCGCCTTCCCGGCTCCCGTGACGAAGGCCTGGGGTCTGCGCGTGCCCGCGCCGATCGGCGGCTTCCTCTGTCTGCGCGCGGTACGCGAGACGGGCGGCACCGCGGTGGCGGTGGAGGAGAGAGAGATGGAGCGCGCCACGGCCGCGCTCGCGCGCCGCACCGGCCTCGACATCTGCCCCGAGGGCGGCGCGGCGTGGGCCGCGTACGAACGCCTTCGCGGGCAGGGCTGGATCCGCCCCGGCGAGAGCGTCGTCGTCTTCAACACCGGCACCGGCCTCAAGTACCGATGAGCGATTCGCCTCGTGCCGATGGAGTGGGGCCGCATTGCGGCGGCCTCCCCATTCTGTGAAAGTCTGTGTCCTTCGCGACCGAAAAGGTGGATTCGATCGGGCGTAACGAGGGAATGAAGAGAAGAAGCAAGAGAAACGAGACGCGGGCGCGGGCCGTTGCGCTCGCGCTCTCGACGGCCGTGGGGATGCTCGCTGCTGCCGGCGCGGTGGCCGGCCGCGAGACAGCGATCGCGTTGACGGGCGCGCGGCTGATCCCGGTCGGCGGGCCGGAGATCGCCGACGGCGTGCTCGTCGCGCGCGGCGGCAAGATCGCCGCCGTCGGCGCCACCGGTGCGGTGCGGATCCCGCGCGGCGCCGAGGTGCGCGATCTGCGCGGCAAGGTCGTGATGCCCGGCCTCGTCGACACGCACAGCCACCTCGGGCGCGGCTCGGGGGGCGACCGCTCGGCGCCGCTCCAGCCGGAAGTCCGCGTCCTCGATGCCGTCGACGTGCGCTCGACGAACTTCTGGAAGGCGCGCGCCGGCGGGCTGACGACGCTCAACGTGATGCCCGGCTCCGGCCACCTGCTCTCCGGCCAGACGGTGTACCTCAAGCTGCGCGACGGCGGCGCGACGGTCGAGGACTGGCTGCTCTGCGCCGACGCTTCGCGCCGGATCTGTGGCGGGCTCAAGATGGCCAACGGCACCAACTCGCAGCGCCAGCCGCCGTTCCCCGGCACGCGCGCGCGCTCGGCGGCGCTGCAGCGCGGGCTCTTCCTGCGCGCCGTCGAGTACCGGGAGAAGCTCGCCCGCGCCGGCGCGGACGCCGCCCAGCGCCCCGACCGCGACCTCGGTCTCGAGGCGATGGTCGAGGCGCTCGACGGCCGGCGGGTGATCCATTTCCACACCCACCGCCACGACGACATCGCCACCGTCCTCCGACTCGCCGCCGAGTTCGGCGTACGGCCGGTGCTGCACCACCTCTCCGACGGCTGGAAGATGGCCGGCGAGATCGCTCGCGCCGGGTTGCCGGCGTCGATCACGCTGGTCGACTCTCCCGGCGGCAAGCAGGAGGCGCTCGACGTCTCGTGGTCGACCGGCGCGGCGCTCGAGCGCGCCGGCGTCGACGTCGCCATCCACACCGACGACGCCATCACCGACTCGCGCTTCCTCCTGCGCTCGGCGGCGATGGCGGTGCGCGGCGGCATGTCGCGCGCCAAGGCGCTCGCGGCGGTGACGCTCGCCGGGGCGCGCATGCTCGGCCTCGACGGCCGCATCGGCTCGCTCGCGGCGGGCAAGGACGCCGATTTCGTCGTCCTCTCCGGCGACCCGCTGGCCCACGTGACGCGCGTCGAGGAGACCTGGGTCGAGGGCCGCAAGGTCTTCGATCTGGCGCGCGACGCGCGCTACCTCGCCGGCGGCAGGGACGCCTACGACCGCGACGCCGACGCCGCGGATCACCGCATCGACACTCGGGAGATCGCCGAATGACGCGCAAGACGTTGCTCACGCTGGCCTGCGGCGCCGCCCTCGCCGGCGCGCTCGGCGCCGAGACGCTCGCCGTGCGAGCGCAGACGATCTGGACCGCGGCCGGTCCGCGCCTCGACGACGGTGTCGTGCTCGTGCGCGACGGCAAGATCGAGCGCGTCGGGCCGGCGGCCGAGGTGGCGATCCCGGCCGGCGCGACGGTGATCGAAGGCGAGGTGGTGACGCCGGGCCTGGTCGATGCCCACACCGTGGTCGGCCTCTCCGGCATCCTCAACATCGACCACGACCAGGACCAGCTCGACACCACCGCTCCGATCCAGCCCGAGCTGCGCGCCCTCGACGCCTACAACCCGCGCGAGCGCCTGGTCGAGTGGCTGCGTGAGCTGGGCGTGACGACGATCCACACCGGCCACGGCCCCGGCGCCCTGGCCGCCGGCCAGACGATGGTGGCCAAGACGGTGGGCGAGACGGTCGAGCAGGCCGTGCTCCGCCCGGAGGCGATGGTGGCGATGACTCTCGGGCCCGAGGTGGGCGACAACTTCGAGTCGCCGGGCACGCGCGCCAAGGGCGTGGCGATGCTGCGCGCCGACCTGGTCAAGGCGCAGGAGTACGCGAAGAAGCGCACCACAGAGGACGCCGAAAAGCGCCCGGCGCGCGACTTGAAGCTCGAGACGCTCGCCCGTGTCCTCGCCGGCGAGCTGCCGGCGCTGGTCACTGCGCACTCGGCGGTCGACATCGTCACCGCGCTCCGGCTGGCGCGCGAATTCGGCTTCCCGCTGGTGCTCGACGGCGCCTCCGAGGCTTACCTCGTGCTCGACGAGATCCGCGGCACCGGCGTGCCGGTGATCCTGCACCCGACGATGGCGCGGCTCTCCGGCGAGACGCGCAGCGCCTCCCTCGAGACCGCCGCGAAGCTCGCCGACGCGGGGATCCCGTTCGCGATCCAGAGCGGCTACGAGCCCTACGTGCCGAAGACGCGCGTCGTCCTCTTCGAGGCCGCGGTGGCCGCCGCCAACGGCCTCGGCTTCGAGCGGGCGCTCGCCGCGGTGACGATCGACGCCGCCCGCCTCCTCGGCGTCGCCGACCGCGTCGGCTCGCTCGAGCCCGGCAAGGACGCCGACCTCGTCGTCTACGACGGCGACCCGTTCGAGTACACGACCCACGTCTGCAAGGTGATCGTCGACGGGCGCCTGGTGAGCGAAGAGTGCCGATGACAGCGCGCACTTGGGCCTTGCTCGTGCTCGGGGCGTGGAGCGCGGGCCCGGCAGCAGCCGGGACGCTCGTGCTGCGCGGCGCGCGCCTCCTGCCGGTGGCGGGTCCGCCGATCGAGCGCGGCGTTCTCGTCGTCGAGGACGGTCGGATCGCGGCCGTCGGGGAGGAAGGAGAGGTGGCGATTCCCGCCGCAGCGGAAGTGCGGGATCTCACCGGCAAGACGGTGATTCCCGGTCTGGTCGATTCCCACAGCCACGTCGCGGAGGTCGCCGGCGGCGACGGCTCGGCGGCGCTCCACCCGGAAGTGCGGGCGCTCGACGCCGTCGACATCCGGGCCGCTTCGGTGGGCAAGGCGCGCGCCGGCGGCATCACGACGGTGAATGTCATGCCCGGCTCGGGCCACCTGATGAGTGGCCAGACTGCCTATCTCAAGCTGCGCGCCACGGGCGAGCGGGTCGAGGACTGGCTCGTCTGCACGGACGCCGAGGGGACGATCTGCGGTGGCCTCAAGATGGCCAACGGCACCAACTCGCAGCGCTCCGCCGCGCCGTTCCCGAAGACGCGCGGCAAGTCGGCGGCGATGGTGCGCGCGCTCTTCGCCAAGGCGGTCGAGTACCGCGACAAGGTCCGCGCCGCGGGCGGCGATCCGGCGAAGCTGCCGCCGCGCGACCTCGGCCTCGAGGCGCTCGGCGAGGTGCTCGACGGGCGCCGCATCGTCCACCACCACACCCACCGCGCCGACGACATCGTGACCGTGCTGCGGCTGGCCGAGGAGCTCGGTTTCCGCGTCGTGCTCCACCACGTCAGCGAGGGCTACCTCGTCGCCGACGAGATCGCGGCCGCCGGCGTCGGCTGCGCCGTCAACGTCATGGATTCTCCCGGCGGCAAGCTCGAGAACTCGGCGCGCCGGATCGACGTGGTGGCGACGCTCGACCGCGCCGGCGTGCCGGTCGCGGTGCAGACCGACGACTCGGTGACCGATTCGCGCTTCCTGCTGCGCTCGGCGGCGCTCGCCGTGCGCGGCGGCCTGGCGGAGGAGAAGGCGTTGGCGGCGGTGACCCTGCGCGCCGCCGAGATGCTGGATCTCGGCTCTCGGGTCGGCTCGCTCGAGCCGGGCAAGGACGCCGACTTCGTCGTCCTCTCGGGGCCGCCGTTCTCGGTGTGGACGCACGTCGAGGAGACCTGGGTCGAGGGGCGCAAGGTCTTCGACCGCACGGGCGAGGGCCGCGAGTTCCAGGTCGGCGGCCCCGACGTCTACCCGGCGCGCTGACGGCCGGCGTCCCCGCCCACGGCGGGGTCTGCTAGGATCCGCCGCAACGATCCGAACCGGCTGGCGCTCCACGATCGGCGCCGTCCGGAGGCCGTCCCGCGAGTCTCCGGGGCCGTCTCCCTGCGGCGCGCGGAGCGGGCGGACGAGGAGACGAACGGGCATGGAACGACGGCGAGCGGACGGACAGCAGGGCTTCGTCATCACCCTCGAGCTGATTCTCATCTTCACCATCCTCGGCATCGGCCTGCTCGTCGGCATCGTCGCCATCCGCAACGCCCTGGTCGTGTGGTGGGCCAAGAAGCGGGCGAACACCGTCTGGGTCTACGATTCCGGCAGCCCCGCCCAGCTGCTCGGCCCGGCCCGCGACTTCGACGAGCACGAGGCCCCGCGGCTCTTCTACATCGACCGCGACGTGCCCTGGTGCGTGCCGTTCGGCGACCCGGGGTGCACCGAAATCGTCAAGAACTATCGCGCCTTCGTCGGCGTGCGGGACGATCGGTTGACGACGCGGCCGCGCGTCTTCTATTCCGAGCTCGGCTGCACCGGAACACCGTGTCTTCCGGACGTCAGCAATGAAGCCGCGGACAATCTCGGAATCGGCTTCCTCTCCATCAACATCGACAGCAACAACGACGGCACCATCGACTCGTCGACCACCTCGCGGCTTCAGAACGCGGGCGGCGTCGGCTACCTCTATGCTCTTCAGCGAGGGCCGAACTACGGTGTCGGCGCCGATGTCGACCAGACCTTCAACGGCTCTCGTCTCCCGGGCACTCTCTATCGACAGAGCGCGCAGTCGTGCGAAGACCCGATCCGCTCGGTGTGGACCTCTCAGGAAGTCGTCCCTGGAGAACCGTGTCTCAACCTTCCCGACGGCCTGGTCGTCGAGTCGGCGAAGTGTCCGAGTGGCCAGGTCGGCACCAACGATCCGGGTGAGCCCTGCAACGTCAGCCCGAACGTGGACCCCAGGTGCGTCGTCGGTGGAGTTTGCGACGGTGGCGTCAACATGGATCTCAGCTGCTACGAGGACTCCCACTGCCCTGGCTCGACCTGCAGCATCAATCCACCGAGCAGCGATGCGGAGATCTGCGCCTGCCCGGTCGGCTGGGCCAAGGATACTGGCGCGAACTGCTGCCCTCCCGGCTCGACTCACAACGCGATCGGTCAGTGCGAGATCGGGACGACCGGAGTCTTCTTCGAGGCGGTACCGGTGCAGCTCGGTGGTGGAAACGCATTTGCCGGCCTGACGCCCCCCTTCAAGGTCAACCTCCCACCCGACACCACGGACTTCGTCACCACCGCGCCCGGGGGCTTCGAAGGTGCGCCGGCTGGCCCCGTGACCGGGACCTACGACGGCGACGTGTCGTTCGACTTCGACGTGCCGGCATCGGGCGGGGAGTCCGGACCGCCCTGAGCCGCAGCCTCGCCTCGC
>DASWJT010000058.1:0-36156 GCA_036397015.1 Thermoanaerobaculia bacterium | reverse complement strand
GGCTCGGCGCGGGAAGCGAGGCCGCTGCCCCCAGTCGCGCTTCGGCGCCTTGACCCACGTTCTAGGCATAGATAAGCTATGCCTATGTCACCTGAGCCTGCGTCCAAGATCGAGCTCGTGCCCGGAACGCTGATCCTCCTCGTGCTGCGCGTCCTCGACTCGGGCCCGCTCCACGGTTACGCGATCGCGCAGCGGATCAGCGCCGTCTCCGGCGAGGTGCTGCGAGTCGAGGAAGGGTCGCTCTACCCCGCGCTGCAGAAGATGCTCCGCAAGGGCTGGGTGCGGGCCGAATGGGAGCTGTCCGAAACCAGGAGGCGCGTGCGCACGTACCGCCTCACGGCCGCGGGCCGCCAGCAGCTCGCCGCCGAACGGGCCGGCTACGACGAGGTGAATCGTGCCATCCAGGCCGTCTTGAAGCTCGCCTGAAGGGTCGACCGACGATGGAGCTGCTGCGCCGCATCGCTTACCTGTGGAACCGCCGCCGTCTCGAACGGGAGCTGGCCGAGGAGATGGCCTACCACCGCGAGCTGATGTCGCCGGACCGCCGGTCGAGCTTCGGCGACGAGCTGCGCCTGCGCGAAGACGCGCGCGAAACGTGGGGCTGGACGTGGCTCGATCGTCTGCATCACGACCTGACCTTCGGCGCCCGCGTGCTCCGTCGCGCCCCCGGCTTCACCCTCACGGCGATGCTGGTCCTGGTCCTCGGCATCGGCATCCCGTTGAGCGCCTTTCGGGCCGTGCTGAGCGACCTGCGAGGCGGCTCGGCGCCCGACCCGGATTCGCTCGTGCGTCTGACGCGCCGCGCGCCGGGCGCTCACGTGACGACTCTGGCGTATCCCGAGCTCGCCTTCTATGCCGCCCACGCGAAGTCGTTCCGGAGCGTTGTCGCCGTCTCGACACGCCATCCGGCGCTCTTCGGCGAGGCCGCGGCCGGCGACAGCCCCGAGTCGATCGACGTGGCGTTCGCCACCGCCAACTACTTCCCCGAATTCGGTATCGCTTCCGCGCTCGGGCGCGTGCTGACGGCCGACGACGAACGCCCGGAGGCCGAGCCGGCGGCGGTCGTCGGCGAGTCGTTCTGGCGGCGGCGGCTGGGCGGGGATCCCGCGGTCGTCGGCAGCAGAATCCGTGTGAACGGCAAGCCGCTCCGGGTGGTGGGCGTGATGTCGCGCTCGGCGACGATCCGCGACGACGTCTGGATGCCGCTCGTCCGGCAGCCGTACGTGGTCGAAGGCAGCACGCTTCTCGCCGACTGGAGCTCGGCCCTCGAGCTCTACGGACGTCTCCGGCCCGGCGTCTCCCCGCAGGCGTCGCAACAAGAGACGCTCGCCCTCGCCGCCCGCCTGCGCGAGCTGCACCCCGACCAAGTCCGGGAGGGCGAGTATCTCGAGGCGCGGCCGATTCTCGAGCTCGGCAGCGACAGCGAAGAGCTCCGGATCTTGCTGACCGCCGCGGCCCTCGTGCTGCTGCTGCTGGTCGCGGCCGCGGCCAATCTCGGCACGCTCGTCCTGGCCCGCGGCGTGACGCGCGTGCCCGAGATCCGGGTCCGCATGGCGCTGGGCGCCGGTCGCCTGCGCGTCGTGCGCCAGCTGTTGACCGAATCGCTCCTGCTCGCGGGGCTCAGCGCCCTCGGTGCGCTCCTCCTCAGCACGGTCGTCCTCGCGGCGATGCGGCTGCGGCACGAATCGACGGTGAGCCTGATTCCGGATGGGGGCGCGCTCGCCGCCACCTTCGGCGCCGCGGTCGTGGCGGCGCTCGTTTTCGGGCTGCCGCCGGCGCTTCGGCTCACCAGCCTGGTGCCGCGAGCGGGACGCGCCCGCACGATGTTCCTCGGCGTGCAGGTGGCCGTGAGCTGTCTCCTGCTGGTCGTCTCCAGCCTGCTGGTCGGCGACCGGCAACGGCTCGGCGCCACGGACCCCGGCTTCGACTACCGCCATCTCGTCTGGGTCTCGCCCGGCCTCGAGGCCCACGGCTACGGGGATCCGGCGGCGCAGGCCTATTTCGATCTGCTGCGGACGCGCGCGGCCGCATCGCCGGGCGTCGCGGCGGTCTCCCAGGTCCGGATCGGGCCGTGGGACGAGCTCCACATGGGGGCGGAGTGGATGGGGCGCCAGTTCGCGGGCAATCGCGTCGATCCGCAGTTCCTGGACACGGCGGGGATCCGCCTCGCGCGCGGGCGCAACTTCCTGCCCGGCGAGGAGGGGGTGGCGCTCGTCAGCGAAGCGACGGCGCGCGCGCTGTGGCCGGAGCAGGACGCGCTCGGCCAGACGCTCCCGTGGGAGCCTCGCGGCCAGACGGTGATCGGCGTCGTGCGCAACGCCTCGACCGCCTACGTCGGCATGCCCGAGCCCCGGGAGTACTATCTGCCGCCTTCGCGAGGCGACGCGCCGGAGTCCGTCCTGCTGGTCCGGGTCTCGGGCTCGCCGCGCGATTTCGCCACCCGTCTCCGGGAGCTCGCGCGGGGTCTCGACGAGCGACTGCAGCCGGCTGTGCAGGTGGTGCCGGAGGCTTACGACCGGGAGGTGCGAAGAGCCTCCGGCGCGCTGGCGGCGATCGCGATCCTCGGCACGGTGGCTATCCTGCTCTCGGTCATCGGGCTGGCCGGCCTCGCCGGCTACACGGTGGCGCAGCGCACGCGCGAGATCGGGCTGCGCATGGCGCTCGGCGCCCGCGCGAGCGACGTCGTGCGCGCCCTGCTCGCCCCGATGAGCCGTCCCATCGTCCTCGGCTTCGTCTGCGGCGCGCTCGGCGGGTCGGCCGTGGCCCGAATCTTGCGGCGCGGAATCCCCACCATGTCCGGGCTCGACGTGCTCGATCCGCTTCCCTACGCGATGGCCCTGGCGCTCTTCGCACTGGTGGTCGCGCTCTCCATCCTGGAGCCCGGCCGGCGTGCCCTGCGGATCGACCCCAGCCGAGCACTGCAGCACGAGTAGGCGAGCCTGGAGCCGACTGCGCCTCGAGCGCCGAAGAGGCCGATGGCGATGACGGCCAGGTAGAGGACGCCGCTCAGGCGCGCCTCCGCGCTCTGTGTGAAGTCGTTCCGTGAGCTTCCGTCGCTGCCGCCATTCGTCCGCCGGACTTGCCCGCCGCTCGGGCTCAGGGCGCGGGCGGGTCGGGCAGCTCGCGCCAGAACGCTTCGACGTCGAGCTCGAGACCGGCGACGGCCGCGGAGCGGTAGACGCCCGCTTCCGGCAGGCGGAGGAGGAAGGCGCCGTCGCGGTTCTCGAGGAGCTCGAACGTCCGCGCCGACGGATCGACGATCCAGTACTCGCCGACGCCCGCCTCGGCGTAGAGCCGCAGCTTCTCGCCGAGGTCGCGGCGCGCGGTGCCGGGGGAGAGGACCTCGACGACGAGGTCGGGGGCGCCTTCGACGCGGTCCCGAACGATCCGTTCGCGCTCGGCGCGGACGAAGACGACATCGGGCTGCACGACGGTGTGCTCGGCGAGGACGACATCGACGGGGGAGACGATCGTGCGGCCACCCCGGCTCCGCTCGTGCGCGAGGAGGATCGCGGCGAGCCGCAGGACGACGTCCTGGTGGCGGACGCTCGGCGCCGGCGTCACCAGCAGCCTTCCGTAGAGGAGCTCGCAGCGCGGCTCGTCGGGGAGCGCGAAGTAATCGCCGGCGCGGTACGGCCCGAGGCCGCTGCGCGGCGTCGCGGGGCTCTCGCTCTCGTATTCGACGGGCACGGCCGGATTGTACACAGGCGCCTCCGTTCGGACAGTCGTCTCACACCCTCCTAAGACGCGAGTCGCGCCGGCAGTCTTGCGCGTCACGAACGGGCGGCTGTGAGTCGGCAGCGGCGCTGTCCGCTCGTGCAGCCGCCGACTGCCTCAGCGCAGCGGCAGCCGCCGGACGACGGGCTCGGCGAGAGTCGTGAGGTCGGGCGTCGAGCCGTCCTCGGGGAACTTCGGCCACTGGCTGTTCGCCACGTAGACGAGCGCGCCGTCGAGGAGGACGCCGAGCGTCGGCTCGTCCCAGCCGGGGACGTGGCGCTCGAGGAGCTCGGCGGCGGTGAGGGAGCGGCCGTCGGGGGCGAGGCGGTAGCGGACGATTCGGTGGGGGGTGATGCCGTTCTGGATCGCGATCAGGGCGTCGCCGTCGCGGCGCAGACCGTCGATGCCGAGGAGCGTCGCGTTCGCGGGCGGGCGGAGCCAGGCGAGGGCGCCGGTGGCGAGCTCGACGGCGGCGAGGCCCTGGCTCCAGTCGGCGACGTAGAGGAGCGCACCGTCGGCCGCGAGCGCGAGGCCACCGGGGGAGACGAGGCCGTGGCGCTCGGCGAGGGTCGTGACCGTGCCGTCGAGCGAGACGCGCGCGACCGAGGCGGAGCCCGGGTCGCTCACGTAGACGGTGCCGTCGGCGGCGAGCGCGAGGTCGTTCCACAGATGCTTGCCGGCGGGCGACTCCACCTTGCGGCGCAACTCGCCCGAGGCGAGATCGACGGCGAGGAGCGCGCTCGTGTCGCGCTCGGGCTCCGGGAGGCCCGCGGCGTGCGGCAGCCCGGCCGAGACGATCCACAGCAGCCGCCGCTCGGCGTCGACGGCCATGCCGAGCGCGGCCGCGAGCCCGTGCGCGCCCGCGGGGACGAAATCAGTCACCGTTCCGTCGGCGCTTCGTCGAAGCACTCTTCTTCGATGAACTGAAGAGACGAAGAAGCTTCCATTGAAGGGATCGTGGGCGATCCCTTCGACGAGGAGATCCTTCTCGCCGATTCGGAACAGCTCTGCCGAGGCGACGACCGGCTCGAGAAGGGCATCCATTCTCGCCATGAGATGCAAGAACTCGGCGTCGTCGGCGAGCGCGGCGAACTGTACGTCGCCGCGTGGGTCGCGCACGAAGCCGGCAGCGACCTGCCGCTCGAGCGCCGTGAGGGCGCCGGCGCGGTCGCCGGCGGCGAGCCGGGCGCCGGCGAGGCGGTAGAGCAGGCGTGTCGGGTCGGCGAGGTGAGCCGCGGCGCGCTCGAGGCCGTCGCGGTAGGCGGCGGCGTCGCCCGCTTCCTGCGCCGCCAGCGCGGCGCGGAACTCGGCCATCGCTGCGTCGAGATCGGGCTCGGCGCCGCGCGCCGGGACCGCCGCGCCGGCGGCGAGCGCCAGCGCGGCGAGCCAGAGCGGCGCGCGCCGCCGTCGCCTCAGGCGCGCTTCCCGTCGCGGTAGAGGAAGGCGACGAGGGCGCCGAGGACGAGCAGGCCGACCGTCTCGAAGACGATCTGTTTCGCGACCAGCGCGCCGGGCAGCGGCTGGACCGCGTAGTAGATGAGATAGATCGGCGCCGCCGCCAGCAGCGAGACGGCGAAGCCGAAGCGCAGTCCCTGCCCGAGCCACGGGCGATCCTCGACGCCGCGCGCGTAGATCCAGACGAAGGCGCCGGCCATCAGCACGTGGGCGAGGACCATCCAGCCGAAGTACCCTGCCGCCTCCGCCTCGGGGCGGAAGAGGTGGGAGATCGCGAGGTAGTCGCCCTTGAGCAGCGTCTCGTGCACGACGAAACCGGAGATCATCCAGGCGACGAAGAGAACGACCCAGGCGACGACGAATCGCTTGTTCATGCGCTACCCCCCCTCGAGCGTGCTGCGGTTGAGCGCCGAGCTTATCGCCACGACACGGATTCCGTCAGCCGGGCAGCCTCGCCGCGCGGCTCCGCCGGTGCTCGGCGACCGGGATCGCCCGGCGGGTCTTCGCCACGAGGGCGAGATCGATCTCGGCGACGGCGACGCCGGTGCCGTCGGGCACCCGCGCCAGCACCTGTCCCCACGGATCGACGATCAGCGCCTGGCCGTGGCTCTCCTTGAGCCCGCCGTCGTCGTGGCGGCCCCACTGCGCGGGAGCGAGCACGAACGACTGCGTCTCGATCGCCCGGGCGCGCACCAGCACCTCCCAGTGCGCGCGGCCGGTGGTGGCGGTGAAGGCGGAGGGGACCGCGATCAGCTCCGCGCCGCGCGCGACGAGGGCGCGGTAGAGCTCGCCGAAGCGCAGGTCGTAGCAGATCGTCAGGCCGATCGCGGCGAGCGGCGTCGCGACGACGACGACCTCGTCGCCGGGGACCACCGTCTCGGATTCCCTGAAGGTGACGCCGCCGGGGACATCCACGTCGAAGAGATGGAGCTTGCGGTAGGTCGCGAGGCGCGCGCCGTCGGGGCCGAAGAGCACGCTCGTGTTGGCGCAGCGCGTCGAGTCGGCCGCGACGCGCTCGTTGAACGAGCCGAGGAGGAGGTGGATGCCGAGCTCGCGAGCGAGCGCCGCGCAGCGCGCGCAGGTCGCGCCGTCGAGCGGCTCGGCCCGGCGCACCTTCTCGGCGTGCGGGCCGAGGAAGTTCGTGTTCTCCGGCGTGCCGACGAACGAGGCGCCGCGCCCCGCCGCCTCGCGGATCAGCCTCTCCGCCTGCGCCAGATTCCCCTCGGCGTCCGAAGTCGAAGTCATCTGGCAGACCGCGGCGAGAAAACTCACGGAGAGAGTTTACCGACACGCACGCCGACGAGCGCGGCGTATCCCTCGCGGAAAGAAGGGAAGCGGAAGGCGTACCCGCTCGCGCGCAGGCGAGCGTTGGAGCAGCGCTTGTTCGAGCGCTCGCGGCGCGCATCGTCGTCGCCGTCGGCGACGGGGCGAGGCTCGGGCGCGCCGAGGCGGGCGGCGAGCCAGGCGAGCACGTCGCGGCGGTCGGCGGGCTCGTCGTCGACGCCGAGGTAGAGCGGCGCGGGATCGGGCAGACGCAGCAGGTGGGCGAGCGCGCCGGCGCAATCGTCGCGGTGGATGCGGTTCGTCCAGCGCGGCGGCCCGGGAGCGTAGGTCGCGCCGGCGCGCGCCTCCTCGACGAGCCGCGCGCGGCCGGGGCCGTAGATGCCGCCGAAGCGGACGACGATTGCCTCCGCCACCCCGCCGCGCGCCAGCGCCTCGCCGGCGAGCAGCGCGCGGGCGCTCCAGTGGTCGAACGCCGCCGGCGACGTCTCGTCGACCCACCCGCCGTCGGACTGCGCGTAGACGGCGGTGCTCGAGACGAAGAGCAGCCGCCGCGGCCGGCGATCCCGGGCGTCGAGCGCGCGCAGCAGGTTGGCGAGGCCGTCGACGTAGACGCCGCGGTAGAGCGGCTCGGCGAAGCCGGCGGCCGCGGCGGCGTAGACCACGGCGTCGACCGCGGGCAGATCGCCGAGCGTCGCGGGATCGCCGAGATCGGCGACGACCGGCGCGATCCGGGCCGGCAGCCGCGACGGATCCCGGCGCAGCCCGAAGACCTCGTCACCGCGCTCAGCGAGCTCGACCCCGAGCGCCGTTCCGACGTAGCCGCAACCGGCGACGAGGACGCGGCTCACGCCAGGCTGGCGACGATCTCGTCGGCGAGCGCCGGGGCCTTCTCGATGCAGGCGTTCATCGAGACGCCGAAGTACGACGAGCCGGCGAGGAAGAGGCCGGGCCACGACGCGAGGCGGCGCAGGGCGAGATCGACGCGCTCGCCGTGGCCGACGGTGTACTGGCTGATCCCGGCGCGGTGGCGGAAGAGCCAGTGGCGCTCGGGCTCGGCGGTGAAGCCCATCGCCCGCGACACCTCGCTCGCGGCGAGGCGGACGAGCTCCGCCTCGGCGAGCTCGATGGCGTGCGGGTCGTGGGCGCCGCCGATCATCGCGCGCACCAGCACCTTGCCCTGCGGCGCGCGCCCCGGGAAGAGGCTCGAGTCGCACAGACAGCCCAGGATGCGCAGCGCCTCGCCGCGCGGCACCAGGAAGCCGAAGCCGTTCGGGGCCGCGCCGATCGCTTCGACGCTATAGGCGAGGGCGACGACGGCGAGCGGCGGGTTGGGGGTCTGCCGCAGCGTGTTGGCGACGACGTCGTCGAGCGGCGCGAGGAGCGGCGCCACCTGCGCCGCGGGGATCGCCAGCACCACCGCGTCGGCGTCGACCGCGCCGCCGCTCGAGGTGGCGACCGCCCAGCCGCGCCGGTCGCTGCGGTCGAGCGCGCGCACCGCCCGGCCGACGTGCAGGCCGTCGCCGAGCGCGGCGGCGAGCGCCTCGACGAAGCTCTCGATGCCGTCGCGGAAGGTCGTCAGCGTGCCGCCGGGGCCGACCGGGCCGCCCGACCGGGGCGCTGTTTGGCCGCTGCGCTTGGCCCTCATCTTCTGCCACTGCATGGCGACCAGCGCCCGCACGAGCCCGCCGTGCTGGCGCTCCATCGCCGCCATCTTGGGGAAGGCGCTCTCGAGCGAGAGCTGCCGCGCGTCGCCGGCGAAGACGCCGGAGACCATGGCGTCGACGAGCACCGCGGCGGCCTCGCCGCCGATCCGGCGAGCGGCGAAGTCGAAGACCGTCTCGTCGCCGCCCGGATGCTTCTTGGCGAACGGCTCGCCGAGGACGCGCAGGCGGCCGCTCAGCGAGAGCACCGGGCTGAGCAGGAAATCGCCGAGCCCGGAGGGCAGCAGGTGGAGCTTGCCGTTGCGGAAGAGGAAGCGCCGCGCCGCCGCCTCGCTGGCGCGCACCAGCTCGCCGCCGAGGCCGAGGCGGCGCACCAGGTCGAGCGTCGCCGGCACGTCGTCGAGGAAGCCGTTCGGCCCGGATTCGACCCGGTAGCCGTCGACGCGCTCGGTGCGCAGATTGCCGCCGAGCCGCGGCCCGGCTTCCAGCACTTGCACCTCGAGCCCGCCGGGCACGCGCGCGGCGCGCTCGCGCAGCTCGTAGGCGGTCGCCAGGCCGGCGATGCCGCCGCCGGCCACCACCACGCGTTTCGTCATCCGGCGATTCTCACACGGTGCGCGAGAAAACGGGGCGCTCGGCGCTCCTCTTCGCCTCGAGATAGCGGTCGAAGGCCATGCAGACGTTGCGCACGAAGAGGCGCCCGGCGGGCGCCACCGTCACCGCCTCGCCGTCGACGGCGACGAAGCCCTCGGCGAGCACCTCGTCGAGGCCGGCGAGTGCACCGGCGAAGTAGTCGTCGAAGTCGATCCCGAAACGGCGCTCCACCTCGCGCTTGGCGACGCGGAAGTTGCACATCAGCTGGCGGATGACGAACTGGCGAATCTCGTCGTCGTCGTCGAGCAGGTAGCCGCGCTCGACCGGCAGCTCGCCGGCGTCGAGCGCCGCATAGTAGCGCGACAGCTTCTTCTCGTTGGCGAAGAAGCCGCCGGCCACCTCGCCGATGCCGGAGACGCCGAAGGCGATCATCGTCGAGGTCGGCTTGACCGTGTAACCCATGAAGTTGCGGTCGAGGCGGCCTTCGCGCGCGGCGCGCGCCAGCTCGTCGGTGGGCAGCGCGAAGTGATCCATGCCGATCGGCTCGTAGCCGGCGGCGAGGAGCGTCTCGAGGGCGACGAGGTAGAGCCCGAGCTTGGCGTCGCGCTGCGGCAGCGCCTGCTCGTCGATCCGCCTCTGGTTGGGGCGGATCCACGGCACGTAGGCGAACGAGTAGATCGCCAGCCGGTCGGGCATGAGCTCGACGACGCGCTTCATGCTGCTGCGGAAGGTCGCCTCGGTCTGCTCGGGCAGGCCGTAGACCAGGTCGAGGTTGATCCCCTCGCCGAAGCCGATCTCGCGCGCCGTCGCCAGCAGGCTCTGCGTCTGCGCGAAGGTCTGGCCGCGGCCGATCGCCGCCTGCACCGCGGGGGTGAAGTCCTGGACGCCGAAGCTCAGCCGGTTGAAGCCGAGGCGGTGGAGCATCTCGAGGTGCTCGCGGGAGGTCACCCGCGGATCGACCTCGATGGCGACCTCGGCGTCGGGCAGCGGGCGGAAGTGCGCGGTGATCAGGCCGTGCAGCCGCTCGAGCTGATCGGGGTCGAGGTAGGTCGGCGTGCCACCGCCCCAGTGCATCTGCGCCAGAGAGCGGCGGCGCGGCAGCTCGGCGGCGGCGAGCGCGAGCTCGCGGCCGACGTAGTCGAGGTAACTCGCGGCGATCTCGCGCTTCGGCGTCGCGATGACGTGGCAGCCGCAGTACGAGCAGTGCTTGGCGCAGAAGGGGATGTGGACGTAGAGGCTGAGCGGCACGTCCGCGCCCTCGGCATCGGCGGCGGCGAGGCGCTGGCGGTACTCGGGCGAGCGCACGCCGCCGTGGAACTCGACGGCGGTCGGGTAAGAGGTGTAGCGCGGCCCCGGGCGGTCGAAGCGGCGGACGGTCTCGGGGTCGACGTGGAAGCTCGTGACGCTCATCGCTCTCCCCCCGCGGTTCGGGCGTGGACGTGATCGACCAGGCGCGCCACCTGGTCGGGGTCGGTCTCCTTCTCGATGCCGTGGCCGAGGTTGAAGACGTGGCCGGGCTCCGCGCCGGCCTCGGCGAGCACCTGGTCGGCCAACCGTAGCAGCTCGGCGGGCGGCGCCATCAACGCGGCCGGGTCGAGGTTGCCCTGCACGGCTACGCCCGAGCCGAGCGCGGCGCGGGCGCGCGAGAGCGGCAGCCGCCAGTCGACGCCGACGACGTCGACGGGCAGACCGCGCAGCTGGTCGAGCAGCGTCGCGCCCTGGTTCGGGAAGTAGATCGTCGGCACGCCGAGCGGCGCGAGCTCGGCGAGGATTCGCCGCACCGCCGGCAGCGCGAAGCGGCCGTAGGTCTCCGGGTCGAGCAGCCCCGCCCACGAGTCGAAGAGCATCAGCGCCTGCGCCCCGGCGGCGGCCTGGCCGGCGAGGTAGGCAGCGGTCTGTGCCGCGAGCTTCGCGAGCAGCCGCTCGGTGGCCGCGGGCTCGGCGAAGAGAAAGCTCTTGGCGGTGAAGAAGCCCTTCGAGCCGCGCCCCTCGACGAGGTAGCAGAAGAGGGTGAACGGCGCGCCGGCGAAGCCGATGAGCGGCACCTGCGGCGGCAGCTCGGCGCGCAGGGCGCGCACGGCGGCGAAGACGAACGGCGCGTTCTCCTCCGGCGGCGGCAGGGCGAGGGCGTCGATCGCAGCGGCGGCGCGCAGCGGGTGCGCGAAGAGGGGCGCGGGGTGGAACTCGAGGCCGAGCCCGAGTCCGTCGAGCGGGGTCAGGATGTCGCTGAACAGGATCGCGGCGTCGAGGGCGAAGCGGCGGATCGGCTGCAGCGTCGCCTCGACGGCGAGCTCCGGCGTGCGGACGAGGGTCAGGAAGTCGTGCCTCTCGCGCAGGGCGCGGTACTCGGGCAGGTAGCGCCCGGCCTGGCGCATGATCCAGATCGGCGTGTGCGCGGCGCGCTCGCGGCGGCAGGCGGCGAGGAACGGCGGCGTCGGGGAATCGGCCACGCGGGCGATCATGGCTCAGCCTTCGGCGAGCCAAGCGGCGACGTCCGGCGCGAAGTAGGTGAGGATCATGTCGGCGCCGGCGCGCCGGATGCCGATCAGGCTCTCGAGCGCGATGCGCCGCTCGTCGACCCAGCCGTTCGCCGCGGCGGCCTTGATCAGGCTGTACTCGCCGGAGACCTGGTAGGCGGCGGTCGGCATCCGGAAGCGCTCTTTGACCCGCCGCACGATGTCGAGGTACGGCCCGGCGGGCTTGACCATGACGATGTCGGCGCCCTCCTCGATGTCGAGGGCGACCTCGCGCAGTGCCTCGTCGGCGTTCGGCGGGTCCATCTGGTAGGCGCGGCGGTCGCCGAAGGCCGGCGCCGATTGCGCCGCGTCGCGGAACGGGCCGTAGAACGCCGAGGCGTACTTTGCGGCGTAGGCGACGATGGGCAGCGTCTCGAATCCCTCGCCGTCGAGCGCGGCGCGGATGGCGCCGACGCGCCCGTCCATCATGTCGCTCGGCGCGACCGCATCGGCGCCGGCGTGCGCGTAGGCGAGCGCGGCCCGGGCGAGGAGCGGCAGCGTCCGGTCGTTGTCGACCGCGCCCGTCTCGGTGAGCAGGCCGCAGTGGCCGTGGCTCGTGTACTCGCACAGGCAGACGTCGGCCCAGACGAGGAGCGCGGGGAGCTCGGCCTTGAGCGCGCGGATGGCGCGCGGCACGATGCCGTCGTCGGCGTAGCCCTCGCTCCCCTGCGGGTCCTTGTGCTCCGGGATGCCGAAGAGGATGACCGCCGGCACGCCGAGCCCGTGCGCCCGGCGCGCCTCGGCGACCAGCCGGTCGATCGACAGCTGCGCGACGCCCGGCATGCTGGCCACCGGGTTCGAGATCCCCTCGCCGGGGACGACGAAGAGCGGGTAGACCAAGTCGCTCGCCGAGAGCGACGTCTCGGCGAGCATGGCGCGCCAGGCGGGGCTCGAGCGCAGGCGGCGGGGACGCTGGCGGGGGAAAGGCATCAGGAGATCCTCCGGAGTCGGGAGCGGGCGGCGCGGGCGGCGGCGGCGACCAGCCCGTCGAGGGTGCTGGGAGCGGCGACGGCGTCGGCGGCGAGACCGCGGTGCTGGAGCGCGGTGGCGGTGGCCGCGCCGATCACGGCGACGGCCAGGCGATCGACGAGGTGTGCGAACGCGTCGTCGCCGAGGGCGCGGGCCAGGCCGTCGACCGCCGACGGGCTGGCGAAGGTCAGCACCTCGACCTCGCCGGCGGCGGCGCTCGCCAGGCAGCGCTCGGCGTCGAGGGGCGCAGGCTGCGTGCGGTACGCCTCGACGCGCACCACGGCGGCGCCGAGCTCGGCGAGGCCGTCGGGCACGGTCGGCGCCGCGCGGTCGCCGGCGGGGAAGAGCACGCGCGCACCGGCCGCGTCGCCGGCGGCGCGAAAGGCCTCGACCAGCGCCTCGCCGGAGTACGTCTCCGGCACGCGGTCGACGGGCCAGAGCGCGCCGCGCGCGGCGGCGGCGGTCGCTTCGCCGACGGCGGCGACGCGCAGCGCCGCGGGTAGCGTGGCGACGCGCGCGGCCACCGCCGCGACGGCGCGCGCCGAGGTCACCACCAGCCAGTCGAAGCGATCGAGCGCGGCGAGCGCGGCGGCGAGCGGCGCCGGATCCGCCGGCTCCGCGGTCGCCACCGCCGGCCAGGCCACGACGCGTGCGCCGGCGCGCGCCAGCCGCTCGGCGAGCGGCCCGTCCGCGGGCTCGTCGCGCGTCACCACGACGCCGACGCCGGAGAGGGGGCGGTCGGTCAAGCGGCGCCTCCGCGGCGCCGGATGTCGCGCAAGATCGCCTCGCCGCCGAAGGCGAAGAGCTCGCCGGCGAGGTCGCGGCCGATCGTCGCGGCGTGGGCGACGGGGCCGGAGCGCTCGCCGTCGACGGCCTGCGAGCCGTCGAGAGCGCAGATCACGGCGCGCAGCGTCAGCGTCTCGCCGGCGAGCGTGGCGAGGGCGCCGACCGGGACCTGGCAGCCACCCTCGAGCCGGCGCAGGAGGGCCCGTTCGGCGGCGGTGGCGGCGCGCGTCGCCGCGTCGTCGAGGCGGCGCACGTGCGCGAGGACGGCGTCGTCGCCGGTGCGCACCTCGACCGCCACGGCCCCCTGCGAGACCGCCGGGAGCACGCGGTCGAGCGGCAGGTACTCGGAGATGCGGCCGGCGAGGCCGAGCCGCTTGATGCCGGCGGCGGCGAGGACGATGGCGTCGAAGCGCCCCTCGTCGAGCCGCTGGACGCGCGTCGGCACGTTGCCGCGCAGCTCGACGAGCTCGACGTCGCGGCGCCAGCGGGCGAGGAGCGCGCGCCGCCTGAGGCTGCTCGTGCCGACGCGGGCGCCGGCCGGCAGGTCGGCGAAGCCGCGGCCGTCGCGGGCGAGCACGACGTCGCGCGGGTCCTCGCGCGCGAGCACTGCGCCGAGCGCGAGGCCCTCCGGTAGCTCGGTCGGCAGGTCCTTCAGGCTGTGCACCGCGAGGTCGACGCGGCCGTCGGCGAGCGCCTCCTCGATCTCCTTGGTGAAGAACGCCTTGCCCTCGACCTGCGAGAGCGGCACGTCGAGCACGCGGTCGCCCTCGGTGCGGATCTCGACGATCTCGGTCGCCGGCGGGTCGGGGAGCGCGGCGAGGAGCGCGGCGACGTGCCGCGCCTGCCACAGCGCCAGCGCCGAGCCGCGGGTGCCGATGCGCAGGGCGCTCTTCACGGCGACTCCCCCTTGGCGGTGAAGCGGTAGCCGATGCCGCGCACGGTGTGGAAGTGGCGCGGCGCCTGCGGGTCGCGCTCGAAGCGCTTGCGCAGGCGGACGATGAAGTTGTCGATGGTGCGCGTCGACGGGTAGAGCTCGTAGCCCCACGCTTTGTCGAGCAAGTCCTCGCGGGAGACGACCTCGCTCTCGCGCTCGGCGAGCACCTTGAGGATGATCGCCTCCTTCTGCGTCAGCTGCTGCAGCGTGCCGTCCCAGGAGCGGCCCTGGAAGGTGGCGAAGTCGAACTCGTTGTCGCCGAAACGCAGCAGCTTGCCGCGTCCGGCGTCGCGCGCGTACCAGCTCCAGCGCCTGAGGATGGTGCGCACGCGCGCCAGCAGCTCGTCGAGGTGGAACGGCTTCGGCAGGTAGTCGTCGCCGCCGGCCTCGAGGCCGCGCACTCGGTCGTCGACCGAGCCCTTGGCGGTCAGGAAGAGGATCGGCGTTTGGATCCCCTCGGCGCGCGCCGTCTCGCAGATCGTGTAGCCGTCGAGCCCGGGCAGCATGACGTCGAGCAGCACGAGGTCGAAGCCGCCGCGGCGGACGAGCTCGAGCGCATGGCGCCCCTCGCCCGCGATCGTCGCCCGGAAGCCCTCGGCCTCGAGGTTCTCGGCGATACCCTGGGCGAGATGCTCCTCGTCCTCGACGACCAGGATGGCGCGCGCCTCGTTCACGTCGCCTCCTCGCCGCAGCCGGGCCAGGCGACGACGAAGCGGGCGCCTCTGCCCGGCCCCTCGCTCGCCGCAGCGACGCGCCCGCGCTCGAGCTCGGCGAAGCGGCGGACGACGTAGAGGCCGAGCCCGGTGCCGCGCGAGGTGCGCCGCAGCTCGTCGCCCGGGCGGTAGAACTTCTCGAACAGGCGCAGCGCCTCCCCGGGGTCGAAGCCGACGCCGGTGTCGGCGACCTCGAGCTCGACCTCGCCGCCGGCGGCGCGCGCGGCGAGCGTGATGGTGCCGCCGCCCGCCGCGGCCGTGGCGCGCAGCGCGTTGTCGACGAGGTTGCGCACGATGGTGCGCGTCGCCGCCGGGTCGGCGGCGACGCAGAGCGCGGCCGGGACCGTGCGCACGATCTCGACTCCGCGCTCGCGGGCGCGGTCGGCGAACTCGTCGGCGATCTCGTCGGCGATGCGCCCGAGATCGAGACGCTCCTTCTTGAGCTGCAGGCGACCGGCCTCGAGGCTGGCGGTGTCGAGGATCTTGCCCACCATCCCCTCCAGCCGCCGCACGTCGCCGCGCATACGCGTGACCAGGCGCTCGAGCTTCTCGCCCTCCGGCCGGCGCAAGGCGATCGTCTCGGCGGCGAGCTGCAGGCTGGCGAGCGGGCTCTTCAGCTCGTGGGTGACCGAGGCGATGAAGTTCTGCTGCCGGCGGCGGAGCTGCGACTCCTCGCGCAGCGTGCGCGCGATCACCGCCACGCAGGCGGCGAGCACGAGCAGGAAGAAGCCGCCCTCCCAGGCATACTGCCGCAGGCGATGCGTGTGCTCGCCGGCGACCGCTGCGAGCTCCTCGGCACTCACCTGGGCGCGCTCGAGGCGCTCCGTCTCGAGCTCGACCAGCCGGCGCTGATCGATCATCCACCAGACCACCTGGGCGGCCGAGAAGACGAGGATCGCCAGGAAAGCGATACGGAGGAGCCGCGAGCGGTCGGGAGTGCGCGGGCTCATCGGCTCAACCGGCGATCTCCGCGAATGCCTCGGCGAGGGCGGAGGCGAACCGGTCGACGTGCTCCTCGCGATGCGCCAGCGACAGGAAGCCGACCTCGTAGGCCGACGGGGCGAGCGCCACGCCACGGCGGAGCAGGGCGTGGAAGAGGCGCGTGTAGACCTCGGCCGAACGGGGATCGATCGCGTCGGCGCGGCGCGGCGGATCGCCGGCCTGCAAGGAGAGCCAGAAGAGCGAGCCGAAGCGCACGAGGCACGCCGGCACCGGCGCCGCGGCGAGCACCGGCGCGAGCGCCGCCTCGAGGCGCGCGCCGAGCCGCTCGAGCCGCTCCCACGCCCGCTCGCGTTCGAGCACGTCGAGCGCCGCGACGCCGGCCGCCATCGCCACCGGATTACCGGAGAGGGTGCCGGCCTGGTAGACGCCGCCGAGCGGCGCCAGGTGGGCGAGGAGCCGGCGCGAGCCGCCGAAGGCGCCGACCGGCATGCCGCCGCCGAGGATCTTGCCGAAGGTGGCGAGGTCGGGCTCGATTCCGTAGACCTCGGCAGCACCGCCTCGAGCGACCCGGAAGCCGCTGATCACCTCGTCGAAGACGAGCAGCGCACCGTGGCGGCGGGTCAGCTCGCGCAGCGCGACGAGGAACTCGCGGCGCTGGACGAGCAGGCCGTTGTTGGCCGGGATCGGCTCGACGATGACCGCGGCGATGCGGTCGCCCTCGCGCGCGAAGAGCTCGGCGGCGGCCGCCTCGTCGTCGAGCGGCAGCACGCGGGTGAGCGCGGCGAACGCCTCCGGCACCCCCGCCGACGAGGGCTGGCCGAAGGTCACCAGCCCCGAGCCCGCCGCCACCAGCAGGTGGTCGGCGTGGCCGTGGTAGCAGCCGGCGAACTTGACGAGCAGGTCGCGGCCGGTGGCGCCGCGCGCCAGGCGGATGGCGCTCATCGTCGCCTCGGTGCCCGAGGAGACGAAGCGCACCTGCTCGAGCCCCGGGTAGGCGGCGACGACGCGCTCGGCGAGCTCGACCTCGGCGGCGCACGGCGCGCCGAAGGTGGTGCCGCGGCGCGCCGCGTCGATGACGGCGGAGAGGATCTCGGGGTGGGCGTGGCCGAGGACGAGCGGCCCCCACGAGCCGACGAAGTCGAGGTAGCGGCGGCCGTCGGCGTCCTCGACCTCGGCGCCGTCGCCGCGGGCGAGGAAGAGCGGCGTGCCGCCGACGGCGCGGAAGGCGCGCACCGGCGAATTGACGCCGCCGGGGATGACGCGCTCGGCGCGCGCGAAGAGGGCGCGCGAGCGCGGGCCGGCGGAATCGCGGATCGCGGTCGCTGGCGCCTCGGTCGTCATGCCACGCCTCCCACCGGATCGGCGTCGGCCAGCCGGTCGAGCTCGCCGGCGACGCGGTGGAGCTCAGCGTGCAGCTCCTCGTCGCCGGCGGCGAGGAACGAGGCCACGGCCTCGACGCCGAGCTCGCTCGCCAGCCCGCGCAGCCCGACGGTGGGCAGGTGCGCGAAGCGTCCCGCCAGCGTCTCGGCCCAGCGCTCGATCGCCTCGCGCAGATCGGCGTCGAGCTCCGCGCCGTGCTTGGCGACGAGCCGCGCCACGCCCTCGCGCGCAGTTTCTCGATAGCGCTGGTGGAGCTTGGCGAGCACCGGCGCCAGCAGGCGCTCCGCCATGCGCTGGCGCAGCCCGTCGAGCGCCGCGTCGACGAGCTCGCGGGCGGCGGCGCTCTCGGCGCGCCGGCGCTCGCGCTGCGCCTCGGCGAGGCGGTTGATCTCGTCCATGCCGAGTCGCGGCAGTCCGACAGCGCGTGCCACCGCGGGATCGACGTCCGGCGGCACCGCGAGGTCGACGACGAGCGGCGCCTCGCCGCTCGCCGCACGCGCCGCCAGGCGCTCGAGGGCCGGCCGGTCGAGCACCGCCTCGGGCGCGCCGGTGGCGCAGAGCAGCGCCTCGAGCCGCGGCGGCCGCTCGCGCAGCTCGTCGAGCGTCATCACGTCGGCGCCGCCGAGCTCGGCGGCGAGCGCCGCGGCGTGCTCGCGCGAGCGGTTGACGACGACGAGCGGCACGCCCTCGCGCACCAGCGTCTCGCCCGCCTTGCGCGTCATCGGCGAAACGCCGACCAGGGCGACGAGCCCCGGGTGGCGGCGCGCGCGCTCGAGCAGGTGGTCGGCGGCGATCTCGGCGAGCGAGGTGCGGCCGTCGCCGAGATGCGTCTCGCGGTGGACCTGGTGGGCGACGCGCAGCGCCTCTTCGACGAGGCGATCGAGCAGCGCGCCGCCGGCGCCCGCCTGCCGCGAAGTGGTGAGCGCGTCGCGCAGCTGGCCCTGGATCTCGCGCTCGCCGAGCTGTGCCGAGTCGAGGCCGCTGGCGACGAGAAAGAGGTGCTCGACGGCGCCCTCGCCGAGCCAGCCGCGCAGCGTGCGCTCGGCCTCGCCGGCGGCGGCGTCGCGGCCGGTCAGGCAGCGGAAGAGCTGGGGCCGGCGGTCGGCGGCGCGCTGGCCGCCGGCCTCGCGGTAGGCGATCTCGACGCGGTTGCAGGTGGCGAGATAGAGGAGCTCGGCGACGCCCGTCTCGCGCTTCAGGCGCGCCACGAGCGCGGCGCGCTCCTCGCGCGCGACGGTGAGGCGCGCCACGCCGTCGGCGCCGTGGTCGCGGTAGGTGAGTCCGACGAGTCCGATGCTCTCCATGGACGCTCTTGTAGCAGGCATCGCGTGCCTCTCTGTCACGAAACCGTCAGCGCGCGTCAGAACCGCCCGGCCGGGTGGGCGCCTTCTCAGCCGCGGGCGGGCGCGTGCAGCGCCGCCGCTCGTTGCGCCGACTCGGCGGCCCTCCGGCTCCGCTCTGCCTCGCCGAAGCCGTCGCTCCAGCCCGCGAGGTGACGCGCGGCGAGCCCGGCGAGGAAGTCGAGATGGTCGTCGCGGTCGTTGAGGCACGGCACGAAGCGGAAGCGCTCGCCGCCGGCGTGCGCGAAGATCTCGCGATTCAGGCCGTCGATCTCGTCGAGCGTCTCGAGGCAGTCGGCGGAGAAGCCGGGGCAGATCACGTCGAGCTTGCGCACGCCCGCCCCGGCGAGGGCGGCGACCGTCTTGTCCGTGTAGGGCTTCAGCCACTCCTCCTTGCCGAAGAGCGACTGGAAGCTCACCTGCCAGCGCTCGGGCGCCAGGCCGAGCTGCTCGGCGACGAGCCGCGCCGTCTTCTGGCAGTGGCAGAAGTAGGGATCCCCGGAGTCGAAGTAGCGCTGCGGCATGCCGTGGAACGACATCAGCAGGAGGTCGGGCTCGCCGTCGCGAGCCCACAGCTCGCGCACCGTGGCGGCGAGGGCACGCGCGTAGCCGGGCTCGTCGTGGTAGCTCTCGATCGTGCGCAGCCCGGGCACCCAGCGCCAGCGCGCGAGCTCCGCGAAGACGGCGTCGCAAGTCGAGCCGGTGGTCGCCGCCGAGTACTGCGGATAGAGCGGCAGGACGAGGAGGCGCCGGCAGCCCGCGGTGGCGAGCTCGCCGAGCGCGGCGGCGATCGACGGCCGGCCGTAGCGCATGCCGAGCGCCACCCGCACCTCGTCGCCGAAGCGCGCGGCGAGTCGGGCGCGCAGGCCGTCGGCCTGGACGCGCGAGGTGAGGAGGAGCGGCGAGCCCTCCGCCGTCCACACCTTGCGGTAGAGCCCGGCCGAGAACTTCGGCCGCCGCGTGAGGACGAAGAGATGGAGGATCGGCAGCCACTTCCAGCGCGGCAGCTCGACGACCCGCCGGTCGGAGAGGAACTGGCGCAGGTACGGGCGCAGCGCCCGCGCCGTCGGCGCCTCCGGCGTGCCGAGATTGGAGACCAGGACCCCGATGCGGCCGGGCCGGCGGTGGTCGAAGCTGTCGCGGTCGAAGGCGCTGGTGAACACCGATCGCCAGTCTAGCAACGCCGCGTCCCGCGCTCGCGCGCCGCCGCGCTCCTCGTCGCCGGCGATCCTCGACGTTCGTGTTCCTCGGCCGCCTTCCCGGCGGCCGCGCGCCAGGGCGGCGGCGGACGGTGCGGGGTTCGGGGAAGCCTCAGCCCGCCGCGCCGGCCAGCGCGGCGAGCTTGAGGACGGTGTTCCAGTTGCGGGCGGTGCCGCGGGTCGCGAGCTTGCGCTCGACGAGGTTGCTGGTCAGCTTCGAGCGGCCGATGCCGTCGGGGTAGACGGCCCAGGCGTGGCGGCCGAGGACGCGCACGCGCTCGCGCCCCACGATCGCCGCGGCGAGCGCCTCGGCGGCCGCCGGTTCGGGGGCGTCCTTGAGGAAGAAGACGAGGAGATGGCTCGGATCGCGCGCCGCCTCCGCTGGAAAGGGATTCGCCGCGACGACCCCGCTCCACTCCGACGCCGTGCGCACGAAGAAGTCGGTGTCGACGCCGAGCTGTTGGCGGGCCTCGCGCTCGAGCCGGCGCTCGAGCGCCGCGGTCGTCGTGCGGCCCGTGGTGAAGACGCAGTTGCCGCTGGCGAGCAGCGTGCGCGGGTCGCGCAGCCCGAGCCCGGTGAGGAACGTGCGCAGCTCGCTCATCGCTACGCGGTTGTGCGCCAGCAGGTTGATCGCGCGCAGCAGCGCGACGCAGGTGGTCACGCCCGAGATCGCGGTCGATTCACCGCGTGTAGGTCCAGCTGTCCATGTGCTGGGCGAACTCGGACCAGGAGAGTCGCTTCGCCTTCTGGCGCTTGCCGCCGCGCCAGGTGAGCGAGCCGCGGCCGATCGACAGGCTGCCGATCTTCTCGCCCTCGGCGAAGACCTGGAGCTCGAGCGAAGTTCCCGCCTTGGTCAGCTCGACGACGTTCAGCGTCGCCCGCACCTGATGCTTGCGCACCAGCCTTTTCCTGGGCATCGGCCACCTCCGCGGTCACGACGAGAGGATACGACGGCGCCGCGCCGACTCATTCCTCCTCCGGCAGCGGCCACTCGGGGTTCCAGGCGATCTCCCAGAGGTGGCCGTCGGGATCCTGGAAGTAGCCGGCGTAGCCGCCCCAGAAGGTGTCGTGGCCGGGCTTCGCGATCTTCGCGCCGGCGCGCTCGGCGCGGGCGAGGAGCGCGTCCACCTCCGCGCGCGAGGCGACGTTGTGGGCGAGGGCGACCTCGGTCGCGCTCGGCGCTGCCTGCGGCACGCCGGCGTCGTGCGCGAGGCTCGCGCGCGGCCAGAGCGCCAGCTTCACTCCGCCGGCGAGATCGAAGAAGACCACCGCGCCGTGCTCGAGCTCGCTGCCGACGATCCCCGGCGTCGGCAGGCCGAGCCCGTCGCGGTAGAAGGCGAGCGACCGCTCGAGGTCGTCGACGCCGAGCGTCACGACGCTCAGCCGCGGCTTCACGGCCCGCGGTCTCCCGCGCCCGCTCGATCCGGACGCTCGAGCAGCTCGGCGACCGTGCGCACGAGGAGCCCGGCGGTGAACGGTTTCTGGAGAAAGCTCGTACCCGGCGGCAGCACGCTGCGCGCACCGGGCGACTCGCTCGGGTAGCCGGAGACGAACAGCACGCGCATCTCGGGGCGGCGTTCGAGCAGGCGTTCGGCCAGCTCGGGACCGCTGAGACCGGGCATGATGACGTCGGAGAGGAGGAGATCGATGGCGCCTCGGCAGCGGCGCTCGTGCTCGAGCGCCTCTGCCGCGTCGGCCGCGGCCAGCACGGTGTAGCCGCTCGTCTCGAGCGCGCGCGTGGCGAGCGAGCGGACGCTGCTCTCGTCCTCGACGAGGAGCACCGTGCGCGAGCGCACGCGCAGCGGCTTGGTGCGCGCCTCGTCGCGAGTCGCTCCGAGCTCGGGCGCGGAATCGACGCGCGGCAGATCGATGCGGATCGTCGTGCCGCGGCCGGGCGCGCTCTCGACGGTCACGAAGCCCGCGCTCTGCTTGACGATTCCATAGACCGTCGCCAGACCGAGTCCCGTGCCCTTGCCGCGTTCTTTCGTCGTGTAGAACGGCTCGAACAGATGCGCTTGCACTTCCGCGTCCATGCCGATTCCCGTGTCGGAGACGCTGATCCGGACGTAGGATCCGGCGGGGATCTCGAAGGCGCCGTGCCCCTCCGGCGAGGCGAGATCCACGCGCTCGGTGGCGAGGCGCAGCGTGCCGCCGAGCGGCATCGCGTCGCGGGCATTGACCGCCAGGTTGACGAGCACCTGCACCAGTTGGTCGGCATCGGCGCGAACCGAGCCCACCTCCGGGTCGTGATCGAGCTCGAGCACGATGCGCTCACCGATGAGCCGGCGGAGCATGTTGCCGGCGTCGGTGACGAGCGCGTCGAGATCGAGAACTTTCGGCTCGCTGATCTGTCGTCGGCCGAAGGCGAGCAGCTGCTTGGTGAGCCCCGCAGCCCGCTCGCCCGCCTTCTCGATCTCGTAGAGATCCTCGCGGATCGGATCCTCGGCGGCGACGCGATCGAGCGCCAGGCCGCAGTAGCCGAGGATCGAGGTCAACAGGTTGTTGAAATCGTGGGCGACGCCGCCCGCCAGGCGGCCGATGGCGTCCATCTTTTGCGCGTGGAGGAGCTGCTGTTCGAGCAGCCTGCGGTCGGAGACGTCGAGCGATACGGCGATGGTCCCCGCCACGTCGCCGTCGGCGTCGCGCAACGGCTCGACGTGCGTCGCGAAAGTGCGGCTGGCGAGGACGCTCTCGTAAGTCACCGACTCGCCACGGGCGGCGCGGCCGTGGGCCGGGAGCGCCGGATGAGTCCCTTCGTCGCTGCCGAGAAGATCCTGCAGCGTGCGGCCGACGATGTCGTCTGCCCGCAGGCCGAGGTCGACCATCCGGCTGCCCTGCGCGGAGGTGATGCGGAGATCTCCGTCGGTGGTCCACAGGATCGCCGGCAGCTGAGCCATCATCAGGCGGAGTCTCGTCTCGCTCTCGTGCACCGCGCCGTCGGCCTGCTTGCGGCGAATCGCCATCGCGACCTGCGTCGAGACGAAGAGGAGGAGCTCGAGGTCGCCTTCGGCATAGCGCACGCCTTCCTCGTAGCTCTGCACGACGAGGGCACCGAAGGTTTCGCCGCCGTTGACCAGCGGCACGCCGAGCCAGTCGACCGATCCGGCGCCGATCTGCTCCACGTCGCCTCTGGCCACGAGGTCGTCGAAGATGCTCGGCGAGGCGAGGAGCGGCCGACCCGTCCGCAGCAGGTACTCGGTCAGCCCGCGCCCCGGCCTCTTGGGCGCCGGTCGCGGGTCGAACTGATCGACGAAGTACGGAAAGCTGATGGTGTCGGTATTGCGGTCGTAGAGCGCGATGTAGATATTCTCGGCCGGCATCAGGCCGCGGATCGCCTCGTGGATCGAGCGGTAGAGATCGGCGAGGTTCGGTGCCTCGTGCGCCGCCTGCGAGATGGCGTAGACGGCGTCGCGCGCCTTCTCGCTGCGCAGCCGCTGCGTCACGTCGCGGAAGCTCCACACTCTGCCCACGACCTCGTCGCCGATGCGCTGCGGGCGTGATTCGCGCGCGAAGACTCGTCCGTCCTTGAACTCGAGAACGTCGAGACTCACCGCGTCGGGGCGAGCGTAGAGCTCGCGCACCTTGGCGAGGAAGGCCGTTGGATCGCGCAGCTGGTCGAGAATCGAGGCGATGGCGCGCTCGTCGTCGCGCTCCGCCAGCACCGCCTCGGGTATGTGCCACAGCTCGACGAATCGGCGATTGAAGGTGACGATCTTGCCGCCTCGGTCGACGACGAGCACGCCGTCGTTGGTCGACTCGAAAGTGGCGGCGAGGATCGACACGGTTTCCTCGAGCCGCTGCTTCGCCGCTTCTCGCTCTGCCAGGGCGGTGCGCACGTCGACGGCGTCGGGTCCGAGATGCAGGCGGATCTCGAGCAGCTGCTCGATCAGGCGGGCGAAGGCGAGGAGCGATCGGCGCTCGGCCGCCGAAATTTCGCGCGACACGACGTCGGCGACGCAGACGGCGCCGAGGGCGAGGCCGTCCGGAGTACGTAGCGGTGCCCCGGCGTAGTAGCGAATCGCGGGCGGGCCGGTGACGACCGGATTGTCGCGAAAGCGCTCGTCGCCCGTCGCGTCGGGGACGACCATGAGCTCGTCGCCGAGGATGGTGTGGGCGCAGAACGAGATGTCCCGGCCCGCCTCGCGCAGCTCGACCCCGGCGACGCCCCGGAGGAGCTCGCGCTCGGCGCCGACGAAGGAGATGAAGGCGATGGGTGCTTGGCACGCTCGGCCGACGAGGAACGCGAGGTCGTCGAACTCGGCGTCGCTCTCGGAGTCGTCGACCCCGTAGCGGCGCAGCGCCGCCAGTCGTGCCGCTTCGTTGGTCGGGAGAGGCGCGGTGGACACCCTCGACTCGCCTCCTGGGAGCTGCCGTTGCTTCACGGTACCACGGGCGGCGCGCGGCGCGCCGGCGCCATGGCGCGCAGGAAGAGCAGGCCGTCGAGGTGGCGGGGCCAGCGGCCGAGCAGCTCGACGTAAGAGACCGGCTTGGCGACCAGCGGCCGGCCGAGCCACTCGCCACCCGCGGCGAGGCGCCGCAGATCGACGAACGCCATGGCGAAGCCGGCGCGCGTCATCAGATCCTCGAACGAGCCGCGGGTCGGCGCGAGAAGCGGGCTGGGCGCGCGGAACGGCGTGCCCTTGGCGCCCTCGGCGGCGGTCACCGCGAGCACGTACGCGGCGTCGCCCAACGCCGCCGCGACGAGGTCGCCGACGCCCGACATCCGTCCGAGCCGCGCCCGCAGCGCCGGATCGCCGGTCACCAGCCGATCGACGTCGCGCGCGAGATGCACGGTGAGCGACCAGACGACGATCTTGCGCCCGGGATGGCGGTTGGCGAGCCAGAGCAGGTTCTCCGCCATCTGCCGGTCGCGCAAGTTGTGGAGCCCGGGCGGCTGCGGCGTCGCGGGGTCGAAGCGGCCCATCCGCCAGCTCCCCTCGGCCCAGCTCGCGACGTTGGCGAGGACCTGCCGCCACCACGCGGCGTCGTCCGCGGCGGCGGGCTCCGCCAGACGCTCGCGCAGGCGCGCCAGCGCGGCGAGGAAGGCGCTGCGCTCGCGCTCCGCGGGTACCTCGGCGGCGCCGGTGGCGTACGCCTCGTCGGCGAGGTCGTGGAGGATCGGCGCCAGCTCGGCGAGCGCGGCCGCGGCGGTGGGATCGATCGCCCCGCCGCCGAGCGCCGCGCGCAGCTCGGCGAGCAGCTCGCGGGCGGCGTCGGGGCTGGATTGCTGATCGATGCCGGTGATCTCGAGCGGGCGCGTGCTGCGGGCGCGCGCGGCGAGGAGCTCGACCAGGGGCTGGAACTCGGCGGCCTCGACGTACTGTGGGAAGAGCGTGCGGCCGAGCGCCGCGCGGGCGTCGGCGCCGGCGCGGAGCTCGCTCCAGCTCCGCGCGCAGTCGTAGAAGCCGCACTCGAAGGCGAGCAGGTCGAAGCCCAGCCGCTCGTGGAGGTAGCGGACGAGCCGCGCCTTGGCGAGGAAGGCGCCGCCGTCGCCGCGCGTCGCCTCGCCGAGCAGAACGACGCGCACGCCGGCGAGGTCCGCCGTCAGGAAGTCGAGGTCGTCGAGCGCCGCCGCCGGGTCGAGCGTCGCGAGCGGCACGGCGTGCTCCCGCAGCCACGCGATCCGCCGCTCGTCGGCGGCGGGGAGCGGCGCGGAGGCGAGAGCGATCGCGAGGCCGAAGCCGACCTTCGCGAGCTCGCGCATGCCGGAACGCCAGCACCGCCGGTCGTGGCGGGAGGTCCAACTCATTCGGCGTCGCGCTCGACGACTGCGCCCATGCAGGCGCCGACCTGCCGCTCCGCTGGGTCGCCATGCTCTTCGTCGCTGCCGTCGGCCTGCGAGGACGGGTCGTCGGTTGCGGCGCGTGCCCGGCGCCCGGCCGGGACGGCGACGCTTCAGGTGGGGACGCCGAAGCGCGGCAGGATCCAGTTCTGCAGCACGATCCAGGCGGCGAGGAGAGCGAGCAGCAGCAGCCCGTCGCTCATCGGCCGCCCCCCACTCGGCCGCGGCCCTTGCGGAGCAGCGCGCGCTCGCTCTCGACGCGCGCCTCGAGCGCGTCACAGACAGTGCGGCAGATGGCGAACGCCGCCGGATCGATCACCCGGTAGTAGGCGTTGGTTCCGTCGCGGCGGGCGGCGAGGATGCCGGCGTGGCGCATGCGAGCGAGGTGCTTGGAGAGATTCGCCTGGCTGCCGCCGATCTCCTCGAGCAGATCGGAGACGTTGCGCTCGCCGCGCTCGAGGGCGTGCAGGATGGCGAGGCGCGTCGGGTCGGCGAGCGCCTTCAGCCGGTCGGCGATGCGCGCCAGCAGCTCGCGCGTCGGCGCGGAGCTCATGCCACCTCCTCGACGTTCCAGGCGTAGGCGCGCACGCGGCGGCTGTCGCCCTCCTCGAAGCCGGCGAGGGCGATGCGCACGTTCGGCTCGGCGACGGGATCGAGCACCGTCATCAGCACCGCCGACGTCGCGGGGAAGGCGCCCGAGCCGAGCCGGAAGCCCGTCTCGCCCAGGCCCGCCGCGGCGGCGAGCTCGGTGAAGCCGGGGGCGCCGGCCTTGCGCAGCAGCACCTCGACCTCGCCGCGGATGGCCGCGTCGACGACGATCAGCATGAGGCGCAGCACGTCATCCCTCGCGGACGCCGGCCTTGCGCAAGATCGTCATCATCGGACACCAGCCGGTGAACGCCGACTGGAAGAGGTTCAGACCGACGAAGGCGGTGAACAGGTAGAAGGACGGGTGGACGAACCAGCCGAGGGCGAGCGAGGCGAGGACGAACGCCCCGGCGATGGCACGTAGCGCTTCGTTGACGTTCACGAGAGCTCCTTTCGTGGTGTCGGTGGTGCCGCGACGACGGCGCCGGTACCGACGGTCGACAAGTACATGAAGTAGAGAAGTGGAATGACGACCAGCGTCAGGGCGGTGGAGACGACGACGCCCGAGATGAGCGCCACCGCGAGGCCCTGGAAGATCGGATCGAGCAGGATGACGAGGCCGCCGACGACGAGGGCCGCGGCGGTCAGCGCGATCGGCCGGAAGCGCACCGCGGCGGCGCGCACCACCGCGTCGGCGACCGGCACGCCGCGCTCGATCTCGAGATTGACGAAGTCGACGAGCAGGATCGAGTTGCGCACGATGATGCCGGCGAGCGCGATGAAGCCGATCATCGAGGTGGCGGTGAAGAAAGCGCCGCCGAGAGCGTGTGCCGGCGCGATGCCGATCAGCGTCAGCGGGATCGGCGCCATGATGATGAGCGGCGTGACGAAGGAGCGGAACCAGCCCACGACCAGCAGGTAGATGAGCACCAACACCACCGCGAAGGCGATCCCCATGTCGCGGAAGACCTCGTAGGTGATCCGCCACTCGCCGTCCCACTCGAGGGTCGGCCTCGCCGGATCGGACGGCGAGCCCGAGAAGAGCACCTCGACCGCGTTGCCAGAGGAGTCGGAGATGGCGCGGATCGCCGCCTCCATGTCGAGCAGCGCGTAGACCGGCGACTCGGCGGCGCCGGCCACCTCGCCGACGACGTAGGTCACCGGCCGCAGGTTCTTGTGGTAGCGGAAGCGCTCGCGCGTCGCCGCCACCGGGCGCACGAGCTCGCCGAGTGGCACCAGCCGGCCGCCGGCGCCGTGCACGTCGAGCGCCAGCAGATCTTCGGCGGAGGAGCGATCGCCGCGCGCGAGCCGCAGCTCGACCGGCACCGGCTCGCGCGCCGCCGGGTCGTGCAGGCGCGCCGCCGGCGCGCCGGCCAGCGCCACGCGCAGGGTACGGGCGATCGCCTCGTGGGAGACGCCGGCGCGTGCCGCCTTCTCGCGATCGACGGCGAGCTCGAGCCGCGGCCCCGGCGCCTCGACGTACCAGTCGACGTCGACGACGCCCGACGTTGACGCGAAGACCTCGCGCACCTTGTCGGCGATCGCCACCCGCTCGTCGAGCGTCGGGGCGTAGACCTCGGCGACGAGAGTCGAGAGCACCGGCGGTCCCGGCGGCACCTCGGAGACCTTGACGTTGGCGCCGTGGCGCTCGGCGATGGGAGCCAGGATCGGCCGCAGCGACTTCGAGAACGGATGGCTCTCGGTGTCGCGGTCGTGCTTGGAGAGGAGATTGACCTGCAGGTCGGCGACGTGCGGCCCGGAGCGCAGGAAGTAGTGGCGGACGAGGCCATTGAAGTTGAACGGCGCCGAGGTGCCAACGTAGGTCTCGACGTCGGAGACCTCGGGCAGGGCGGCGAGCGCCACGGCCATCTCACGCGCCGCGGCGGCGGTGCGCTCGAGGGTCGTGCCCTCGGGCATGTCGATCACCACCTGCACCTCGCTCTTGTTGTCGTGCGGCAGCATCTTGACCACCGTCAGGCGGAGCGGGAAGAATGCCAGCGAGATGCCGAGCAGCACAGCGACGCCGGCGAGCAGCGACCAGCGCTTGCGCCGGCTGGCGAGGAGCGGCGCGAAGAGCGCCCGGTAGAGCCGCTCGAGGCGCCCTTCGCCGCCCGTCTCGGCGTCGGGGGCGTGCTCGCCGCGCTCGGCGAGCTCCTCGGCGTGGCGCCGAAAGAGCCGGTAGGTGAGCCACGGCGAGACGACGAACGCCACCGCCAGCGAGAAGAGCATCGCCGCCGAGGCGTTGATCGGAATCGGTCGCATGTACGGGCCCATCAGGCCCGAGACGAAGGCGAGCGGCAAGAGAGCCGCGATCACCGCGAAGGTGGCGAGGATGGTCGGATTGCCGACCTCGTCGGTGGCGAAGACCGTCGCCCGCCGCGGGTCGGTCCAGGCGAGCTGGTAGTGGCGGTGGATATTCTCGACCACGACGATGGCGTCGTCGACCAGGATGCCGATGGCGAAGATGAGGGCGAAGAGAGTCACCCGGTTGAGCGTGTAGCCGAGCAGATACGACGAGGCCAGCGTCAGCGCCAGCGTCACCGGCACGGCGACGAGCACAACCACCGCCTCGCGCCGGCCGAGGGCGAACGCCATCAGGATCACGACCGAGAGGGTGGCGAGGCCGAGATGCTTCATCAGCTCGGACGATTTCTCGTTGGCGGTGAAGCCGTAGTCGCGCGTCTTGGTGACCTCGACGCCGTCGGGGACGACGGGGCCGCGCAGGGCGGCGAGCAGATGGTCGAGCTCGGCGATCAAGTCGACCGCATTGGTGCCCGGCTTCTTCGCCACCGCCACCGTCACCGCCGGCGTGTCGAGCCCAGCCGGCAGCCCCTTGGCGGCGCCGGCGGCTCCGGCGGTGAGCCAGACGTAGTCGCTCGGCTCCGCCGGACCGTCGCTCACCGTCGCCACATCGGCGAGGCGCACCGGCCGGCCGCCGTAGACGGCGACGATCGATTCCGCGACCTCGCCGGCGCTGCGGAAGAGACTGCCGACCTCGACCTCGGTCTCGGCGTCGGCGGCGGCGAAGCCGCCGGCGGGGAGCTTCCAGTCGTACCCGGCGAGCGCCTGGTGGACTTGCAGGACGGAGAGCTGGTGCGCCGCCAGCCGCTCGCGGAGGAAGCGCACTTCGACGGCGCGGCGGGCGCCGCCGAGGACGGTGACCTGGGCGACCTGCGGATGGCGCGCGAGCTCCGCGGCGACCTCGCTGGCGACCTGGCGCAGCACGAGCGGCGAGGCCGACCGCGACCAGAAGCTCCATGCCACCACCGGCACGTCGTCGATGCCGCGCGGGGCGACGATCGGCGGCGGCGCGCCGGCGGGGAGCTGCGGCGCGCGCTCGGCGAGCTTCGCGTGCACGCGCAGCGTGGCGCGGTCGGGGTCGGTGCCGACCGCGAAGCGGGCGATGATCAGGCCGGCGGACGGCTGCGAGGTCGAGTAGACATATTCGACGCCGTCGATCTCGAAGATCGCCTTCTCGAGCGGCGTCACGACGCGGTTTTCGACCTCCTCGGCGGAGGCGCCGGGGAGCTGGACGAAGACGTCGATCATCGGCACGCGGATCTGCGGCTCCTCCTCCCGCGGCGTGACCAGCACGGCGAAGGCGCCGACGAGGAGCGCGGCGGCGACGAGGAGCGGCGTCAGCTTCGCGTCGAGGAACGCCTCGGCGACGCGGCCGGCGAAGCCGAGCGGCTTGCGCAGGTGCTCCTGGCGCAGCAGCTCGCGCGCCGCGTCGCCGCGCGGAATGTCGCGCTCGCTCACGAACCGGCCTCGGCGAGCGGCGCGCCGGCAGGCGGCGCGGCGGCGAGGCCGAGCGCCACGGTCTCGTCGCCGGCGAGACCGGAGAGCACTTCGACGCGGCCGTCGTCGAGCGTGCGGCCGAGCGTCACGACGCGCGAGGCGGCGCGGCCCTCGGCGTCGCGCACGACGACGAGCGCCAGGCCGCCGGAGCGCACGATCGCCGCGGCGGGCACGGCCACCGCGGCGCGCTCGCCGCTCGTCGCCCAGGCGCGGCCGGCGGCGCCGGCGGCGACGTCGACGCCGACGAGCGCCAGCTTCACGCGCACCGTGTGCGTCGTCGGGTCGGGGCCGGGCGCCGTTTCGACGATTTCGGCGGCGAAGCGGCCGAGGTCGGGGCGCCCGTCGAGCGCGACCGGCAGCGTGGCGCCGACGGCGAGCGCGGAGGCGAGCCGCTCCGGCACGTCGACCGCCAGCCGGCGGCCGCCCTCCGACTCGATCGCCATCAGCGGCCGGCCGGGGGCAGCGAGATCGCCCGCCTCGACCATCCGCGCGGCGACGCGCCCGGCGAACGGCGCCACGACGCGCGACTCGTGCGCCACCGAGCGGGCGGCGGCGACGGCGCCCCGCGCCTGTTCGACGGCGCCCTGCGCCTGGTGGTGTTGAGCGCGGGCGAGATCGACCTCGAGCTCGGAGGCGGCCTGCTTGACGGCGAGCGCCTGGAAGCGCTGATGGTTCTTCTCGGCGAGCGCGAGCGCGGCCTCGGCCTGCGCCAGCGCGCCGCGCGCCTGGCCGAGCTGACCCTCGGCGGCGGTGGGGTCGATCGTCACCAGGAGCTCGCCGGCGGCGACGCGCTCGCCCAGGCGGGCGTGGACTTCGGTGACGAGGGCCATGACGCGGCTCGCGACGGCGGCGCTGCGTTCCGCTTCGACGCTGCCGGCGAGCGCGACTTCGTTGGGCAGCGTCAGCCGCTCGGCCGTCGCCAGCCGGGCGCGCACCGCGTCGGGCGTCGGCGCCGGTGCCGGCGCGTGCGATCTGCCGCAGGCGGCGAGAGTCACGGCCGAGAGCGAGATCGCGGCGAGGCGGGTGCGGGAGCGGTTGATCACGGTGCGTCTCCTGGGGAGGAAGTCGTGGCGGCGAGGGCGGTTTCGGGGGCGCGCCCGCCGGCGGCCGCCAGGCGCAGCAGGGCGACATGGGCGTCGGCGCGGGCGACGAGCTCGCGCGTCTCGGCCTCGCGCCGCGCGGTCGCGGCGTCGAGGACATCGAGCGTCTTGACGACGCCGGAGCGGAAGCGTTCCTCGACAATGCGCTCGGCCTCGGCGGCGGCGGCGAGCGCCCGCTCCGCCGTGGCGCGGCGGTCGAGCGCGACGCGGGCGCCCTCCCAGGCCTGGCGGATCTCGAGAGCGACGCCCTCGGCGAAGCTGTCGACGTCGCGGCGGGCGGCGTCGGCCTCGGCGCGGGCGGCGGCCTCGCGAGCCGTGCGGCGGCCGCCGTCGAAGAGGTCGAAGGTGGCGCCGACGAAGATCGACATCGCCGAGCCGTTGCCGCCGAAGAGCGTGTCGTCGGTCCAGTCGTGGCGGGCGGTGGCGCCGAGGCGCGGCCAGCGGCCGGCGCCGGCGGCGCGCGCCTCGAGCTCGCCGGCGGCGAGCCGCCGGCGAGCGGCGGCGAGGTCCCGGCGGTCGCCGGCGCGGGCGAGCCACGCCTCGAGCTCGCCGTCGAGGCCGGGCGGCGTCGCGATCGCAGCGAGCGCGTAGCCCTCGCCCTGCGGACGGCCGAGGCGGAAGGCGAGCGCCGACTCGGCGACCCGGGCGCGGCCGCGCGCCTCGGTCAGCAGGTCGTCGAGGCGCGCCAGCTCGACTTCGGCGCGCAGGAGCTCCGAGCGCACCAGCATCCCCTCGTCGGAGTAGGCGCGGGCGAGCTCGACGTGCGCCGCGACGGTGGCGCGCGAGCGCTCGAGGAGGTCGACGTACTCGCGCGCCCGAGCGAGCTGCAGCCACGCCTCGCCGGCGGCGAGGGCGGCGGCGTCGGCGGCGTGCTCCGCCTGCGCGCCGGCCGCCTCGGCGGCGAGCCGCGCCTGCTCGACGCGCGTCGAGAGCTCGCCGCCGGTCCAGATCGGAATCGCGACCTCGACGCGCGAGATGGCGGTGTCGAGGGCATCGGGCGCGTTCGGGTCCGAGGCGACGAAGTCCTGGAACGAGAAGCGCTGCTGCGCGAGGAGGAGGCCGAAGACGTCGGCCGGAGCGTCGGTGCGGATCCAGGTCTCCGACACCCGGACCTGAGGCAGCCGGTAGCTCCTCGCCTCACGGGCGCGCGCGGCGGCGGCGTCGGCGCGCGCCTCGGCCGCGGCGACCTCGCGCGCCCGGGCACGGCCCTCGGCTAGAGCGTCGGCCAGCCTCAGTGGCGAGGCCGTCGACGGGGCACCGGCCGATTCATCCTGCGCGACGGCGCTGAAGGCGAGGAGCGCGGCGGAGAGAAAGGTGGCGGTTTGAGATCCCTTTAGGAGCATATAGCGATGCATTATCGAGAACGAAGCCGCTCCTGTCAATGCCCTCTCTGGCGGAACCGGTCGCCCTCAGCCCATGCTGGCGCGGTGGAGGTTGAGGCCGAACTCGATCATGCCGGCGCGGAAGCGGTCGCCCGGCTGCAGGCGCGCCGAGGCCACGCGACGGCCCTGGAGGAGGACGCCGTTGGTCGAGCTGAGATCGACGAGGAAGACCTCGCCCCCCTCGAGCACGAGCCGGAAGTGCTGCATCGACATCGTCGGATCGTGGAACGCCAGCGTGTTGCGCTGCGCGTCGCGCCCGATGTCGATGGCGCGGCCGGGCGGGATCCGGTAAGAGCGCCTCTCCTGCCCGGGCTCGCGCACGGTGAGGACGACCTCCTCGGTGAGCACCAGCGTGCGCTCGATCGTCTCCGAGAGGGGCAGGCTCTGGAAGGCGGCGGTGTCGTCGAGCGAGACCTCGACGAGAGCGCCGGCCGGAAGCTGCGGCCGCGCGCGCAGGCGGGCGATCTCGATCTCGTCGACCGGCGGCGGCTCTGGCCCCGCAGCGTGGGCCGGCGAGGGCTCGGGCACATCGACGCCGGGATGCGTGCCGACGTCCGGCTCGTGGCTCGGCGCCGGGGTCGCCGTGGCGCGCCGGCGAGCGATCAGGAAGCCGAGCGCGATGCCCATGACGGCGACGAGGGCGAGGACGAGGAGCACCGGGCGGGAGAGCTCCCGCGCCGGCGTCGCCGCCGGCGTCTCGACCGGCGTCTGGACCGCCGGCGGCGGAGCGGCGACGGGAGCCGGAGGGGCGGCCGGCGGCGTCCGCTCGGCCGCGACCTCGCGGCGCAGCGCGTCGATCTCGGCGGTCAGCACGTCGGTGTCGGCGCCCGTCGTGACGCCGACGTAGAGGCCGCCGGTGAGCAGCGCCAGCCGCTTCATCGTCCGCTCGTCGACGCGTCCGGCGCCGAGGGTCACGACGCGCACGCCGCGCTCGCTCGCCAGGCGGGCGACGTCCTCCAGCGTCGTCGCCGAATTCTCGTCCTTGCCGTCGGAGATCACCACCAGCACACCGCCCTCGTCGAGCGAGCGCACGCCCGCGATCAGCCCGTCGTGGAGGACGGTGTAGCGGCCGGCGGGGCGGAGCGCTTCGAGCAGCGCCTCCGCCCCCGGCTCGCCCGGCTGCGCCAGCCAGCGGAGGCTGTCGTCGAAGGTCAGCACCGAAGGCCGCGTCGTCGCCGTCAGTCGCACGTAGAGATCGCTCGCCAGCGCCGCGGCAGCGCGACTCTCGGCGGCGGAGAGCGACCGGCTCGAGTCGAGCGCGATGACGACGCGCGGCTCCTGCGCCGACGCGAAGGTGGCCGACAGCGTGAAGAGCGCGAAGACGATCCCGCGCAGAGCAGTGCGATCCAATGTCGGATGCATGGCGATCCTCCTCGGACGTTCGAGTCTAGCCTCTCGGTCTCTCCGGACCCCGCCTCGCAGTGCGGGCCGCGAGCGCTGACGTAGCGGTGAACCGGGAACGGATCGCGGGCGCAGCTTCAACCACGGCGCTGACGTGGCCTCCGCCCCGGCGTCGCCGTCGCCGGATTCTCCGGCCAGGCGTGCTTGGGGTAACGGCCGGCGAGCTCCCTGCGAACTTGCGGGTAGGTGTTGCGCCAGAAGCTCGCCAGGTCGTCGGTGACTTGCTGCGGGCGGCCGTTGGGGGCGAGGAGGTGGAGGAGAAGTGGAGTGCGGCCGCCGGCGAGCCGCGGCGTCTCGGCGAGGCCGAAGAGCTCCTGGATGCGCACGGCGAGAACGGGGCGCTCGGGGTCGGAGTAGTCGATCCGTACCCTGGCTCCCGACGGCACCTCGAGCCGCTCGGGGGCGAGCTCGTCGAGCGCCTTGCGCTCCAGCCAGGAGAGCGCGCCGAGGAGCGCGTCGACGAGCGATGCGCGGCGGAGCTCGGCGAAAGAGCGCTTGCCGGCGGCGAAGGCCGGCAGAGCGGCGCGCAGAATCTCGTCGTTCTCCGCCGGCAGAGCGAAGTCGGGGCGCGCGCCGGCGAGGAAACGCAGGCGGCCGAGGAGCGCCGCGACCTCGCGATCGTCGGTGGTGAGCGCGCGCGGGAGATTCTCGGAGGCGCGCTTCGCGAGCAGCTCCGACGCGGCCGCAGCGTCGCCGAGCGGGATCTCCTTCTCGTCGAGCACGAGGTCGTCGAAGCGCGTGCGGCGGAGCGCCACGACGCGCTCGCCGCCTTCCTCCCAGACGAGGTCGTCGGAGCTCGCCAGGGCGTCCGGCGGCAGCCACTCGCGCTCGACGGCCGAGGCGATGCGCACGAAGTCCTCGGCGCGCTCGCCGGCGCGGCCCGAGTCGATCGCCACGGCGACGAAGAGCTCGGCGTCGCGCACCGCGCTGCCGCGGCCCAGCCGCACGCCGCGCCCGCCGACCATCACGGCCCTCTCCGACCCGGACTCTCGCCGCCGGCAGAGCCGGTCGAGGTACGCCGCCGCGATCGCGCGCAGAAGATTTGTTTCCTTTTCAGTTAGAGACAAAGGCAAAGAGTCTCCATTGAAGGGGGAGCTCGGGGAGCCGTTGCGGGGTTTCGCCGCGGTCGCGGCGCCGCGGCGGATGTTCTTCTTCGGCGCATCGCCGGGAGCCGTCGAGCCTTTCCCTTCGATGGAAGCTGCTGTCTTGTTGGTAAGGAGGTCGAGGATCTGGTGGCGCGCGGCGAAGAGGCGCGCGTGCCGGCGGGGGTCGACGGCGGAGATGCGGTCGGCGAGATCGGAGCGGGTCGCGGCGCGTGCCGTGGCGTCGTCGCCGCGGAACGGGTCGCGCTCGGCGAGGAGCGCGGCAGCGAGGGCGGCGTCGGCGGCGACTCCGAGGCGCTCGCCTTCGAGCACGAGGCGGCCGAGGCGCGGCGCGAGCGGCAGCTCGGCGAGGCGGCGGCCGAGCGGTGTGATGCCGGCCGCGTCGAGCGCGCCGAGGTCGCGGAGCTCGCGCCCGGCGCGCGCCAGGCGGTCGGGGTCGGGTGCTTCGAACCACTCGAAACGCGCGAGCTCGGGCTCGCCCCAGGCGGCGAGCCCGAGCACGGCGCCGGCGAGATCGACGCGCTGGACCTCCGGCGTCTCGAACGGGCGCAGCGCCAGGTCGTCGGCGGCGGTCCACAGGCGCAGGCAGATTCCTCGTGCCTCGCGCCCGGCGCGGCCGGCGCGCTGGTCGGCGGCGGCGCGCGAGACGCGCACCGTGTCGAGCCGATCGAGGCCGGTCGCCGGATCGAAGCGAAGCTGCCGCGCCTGGCCCGAGTCGACGACCGCGCGCACGCCCTCGACGGTGACCGAGGTCTCGGCGACGTTGGTGGCGAGGACGACGCGGCGCGCCGATCCGCGCCTCAGGGCGGCGTCCTGCGCCTCGATCGGCAGGTCGCCGTAGAGCGGCCGCAGCGCGACGCCGCGCGCGGCCGCCCAGCCGGCGAGCGCCTCCTCGGTGCGCCGGATCTCGCCGACGCCGGGGAGGAAGACGAGGAGATCGCCCTCGACTTCGGCAGCCACCTTGCGCACGGCGGCGGCGACGCGCGCCTCGAGCCGCTCCTCGCCAGCGCGGGCGAGGAGCCGAATCTCGACCGGGTGCGGCCGCCCGGCGCTGCGCACGACCGGTGCGCCGCCGAGGAAGGCGGCGATCGGCTCGGGGTCGAGCGTCGCCGACATGACGACGAGCGCCAGGTCGGGCCGCGCCTCGCGGCGCACGCGGCGGGCGAGGGCGAGGGCGAGGTCGCTGGCCAGGGCGCGCTCGTGGAACTCGTCGAAGACGACCGCCGCGACGCCGTCGAGGAACGGGTCGCGCTCGAGCCAGCGCAGGAGCACGCCCTCGGTGGCGAAGACGACTCGACTGTCGGGGCGGAAGCGGCGCTCGAAGCGGATCCACCAGCCGACCTCGCGTCCGAGCGTCCAGCCGCGCTCCGCGGCGATGCGGCGGGCGGCAGCGCGCGCGGCGACGCGGCGCGGCTCGAGGACGACGACCATTCCGGCGCCTTCGTCGAGCGAGTCGGCGAGCGCCGGCGGCACGCGGGTCGTCTTGCCGGCGCCGGGCGGGGCGTGGAGGAC
>DASWJT010000057.1:0-37670 GCA_036397015.1 Thermoanaerobaculia bacterium | reverse complement strand
TCGTCGAGCTCGCGCCGACGCGCGCCTCGCTCGAGGACATCTTCGTGCGGCTGACGACGCGCGACGCCGACGGCGCGCTGCCGGAGGCGCCAGCGCCGGCGCCGGCGAGCGAGGAGGTGCCGTCGTGAGCGGCGCGCTGGCAGTCCTGCGGCGCGAGCTCAAGGCGTACTTCTACTCGCCGCTCGCCTACATCCTCCTGACCTTCTTCCTGCTGGTGCAGGGCTACTACTTCTTCATTCTCGTCTCCTACCTCAGTGATCCGCGCTTCCCGGCGGGCAAGCCGCTCGAGCTCTTCTTCGGCCAGACGATCTTCACCTGGCTGGTTCTCATCTTCACCGGCACCTTCCTCACCATGCGGCTGCTGTCGGAGGAGCTGAGGAGCGGCACGATCGAGTCGCTGATGACGGCGCCGGTCTCGGAGGCCCAGGTCGTGCTCGGCAAGTACTTCGCGGCCCTCGTCTTCTACGTCTTCCTGTGGACGCCGACGCTGGTTTACGTCGCCATCATCCGCTGGAAGACGCCGGTCGACTGGGGGCCGGTGGCGGCGAGCTACCTCGGCATCCTCGGCATCGGCGCCCTGTTCCTGGCCGTCGGGCTGTTCGCCTCGTCGACGGCGAAGAACCAGATCGTCGCCGCCATCGTCACCTTCTTCTTCCTGCTCGTGCTCTTCTCGATCGGCCTGATGGAGAACCTCGCCAACGGCGAGACCGCCAAGAAGATCCTCGGCCACCTCAATCTCTGGCAGCACATGGACGACTTCGCCAAGGGCATCGTCGACAGCCGCCGGCTGGTCTACTACGCGACCGGCGCCGGGCTCTTCCTCTTCCTCACCTCGCGCGCGCTGGCGGCGAAGAAGTGGCGGTGACGAGATGAGCGAGAACGGCAAGGCAACCGCGGGATCGACGGGCTCGCGCGCGGTGCGCGCGGCGGTGGAGGGATCGATGTGGGGTGCCAGCGCGCTGCTCGTCGTCGCCCTCGTCGGCATCCTCAACTACTTCGGCATGAAGTACTACCAGCGCTGGGACTGGACGGGGTCGAACCTCTACTCGCTGTCGGAGAAGACGATCGCGGTGCTCGCCGGCCTCGACCGCGACGTCGAAGTGACGATGTTCCTGCAGCCGGGGTCGAATCTCTACGATCCGGCCAGGGAGCTGCTCGAGCGCTATGCGGCGCGCTCGCCGCGCGTCAGCTTGCGCACCGTCGATCCGCAGCGCAACCTGATCGAGGCGCAGCGACTGGTCGACGAATACAAGCTGGCGAGCCTCAACGTCGTCGTCTTCGAGGCCGGCGGCGACCGCCGCGTGGTCGAGGAATCGACGCTCGCCGATTTCGACTACTCGGGGCTGCAGTACGGCGCCGCGCCGACGATGACCGGCTTCAAGGGCGAAGAGGCGTTCACCGCGGCGATCCTGGCGCTGGTCGAGAAGACGAAGCCGAAGGTGCTCTTCACCACCGGCCACGGCGAGCGCTCGATCGACGACTTCGACGAGGCCGGCCTGTCGCGAATCCGCGACCTCCTGGGCAAGGAGAACCTCGAGCTCGAGAGCTGGGGCTCGCTCGGCCAGACGGACGTGCCGACGGGCACCGATCTGCTGGTCGTCGCCGGCCCGCGCGTCAATTTCGTCCAGCCGGAGCTCGACGCCTTCGACCGCTACCTCGACGGCGGCGGGCGCCTGCTGGTGCTGGTCGACCCCCAGCTCGACGACAAGGGCGGCCTGGTCGCGACCGGGATCGAGGCGTGGCTCGCGCAGCGCGGCGTCGAGGTCGGCGACGACCTCGTCGTCGATCCGTCCTCGACGCTGCCGTTCTTCGGTGCCGAGACGATCTTCGTGCGCGCCTCCGGATCGCATCCGATCATCGACAGTCTGGCGCAGGCCGACTACCCGGTGATCTTCGCGCTGGCGCGCTCGGTGCGCGCTGGCTCGGTGCCGGCCCACCTCGAGGCCAAGACGCTGCTGCAGACGACCTCGGAAGGGTGGGGAGAGACCGACCTCGCCAACCTGCGCGGCGTCGCCAAGGGAGACACCGACACCGCCGGCCCGGTGGCGGTCGGCGTCGCCGTCGGCGCCGCCGCCGACAAGCCCGAGCCACCGTTCGACGAGCACGGATTCGAAACCGGCGACGAGGAGGGGAAGACGGAAGCGGCGGGCGCCGAGGCGGCCTCGCCCTCGTGGCGGCTGGTGGTCTTCGGTGACTCCGACTTCGCGACCAACGGGCAGCTCGCCAATGTCGGCAATCCGACGCTGGTCGCCAACGCCTTCAACTGGCTGCTCGAGCGGCAGAACCTGCTCGGCATCGGACCGAAAAAGCCGGAGCAGGTGCGGCTCTCGCTCAGCCCCGGCGAGCTCTCCGCGATCACCTGGATCGCGCTCGCCGGCCTGCCGGCGCTGGCGGTCGGCGCCGGCGTGCTGGTCTGGTCGCGCCGGCGGAGGTAGCGCCGTGAAGCCGAAGACGCTGGCGATCCTCGCCGCGCTGGTGGGCGCGCTCGCCCTCTTCATCGCCTTCGTCGAGCGCGACCTGCCGTCGACCGAAGAGCGCAAGGCGAGTGAAAAGAAGCTGTTCCGTCTCGCCGCCGACGACGTCACGGCGCTCACCGTCGAGTGGAACGGCGCCACGGTCGAGCTCGTCCGCGACCCGCGGCCGCAGCCCGCGGGCGGCGCCGAGCTGGCCTTTCCGCCGCCGCGAGAGTGGCGGATGACGGCGCCGATGACGGCGCGCGCCGACCGCACGATCGCCGACCGGCTCGCCGGCACACTGGCGCAGCTCGAGAGCGAGCGCCGCCTCGCCGGAGTGGCGCGCGGCGAGGTCGGACTCGACCCGCCGCGCGGCCGCGTGGGCTGGAAGACGCCGCAGTCCGCGGGCGGCCTCGAGCTCGGCGGCGACGTGCCCGCCTCGTCGAGCCTCGTCGCCGCGATCGAAGGCGAGAGCGAGCCGGTGGTGATCGCGCGCGGCATCGTCGCGGAACTCGAGCGGGCTCCCGGCGACTGGCGCGCGCGCGAGGTGCTGGCGGCGAGCCGCGAGGCGATCGAGCGCATCCGCATCGTGCCGGCGGGCGGCGGTGGCGAGGTGGTGCTCGCCCGCAAGGGCGACGCCTTCGCCGTCGAGCGTCCGTACGCCGACGCCGCCGATCCCGACACCGTCGATCCCCTGCTCACCGATCTCACCTCGCTGCGTGTCGAGACCTTCCTCGACGCACCGCTCGCGCCGGAGGCCGCGCGCGGCATTGCCGGCGGAGTGGGCCGTCTCGAGCTCGCGCTCGAGGGTGAGACGGCGCCCTACGTCGTCGAGCTAGGAGTGGAGGTCGCGGGCGGCGAGCGTCGCTATGTGCGTGCCGGCGGCCAGACGTTCGAGGCGCAAACGCGGCTCGCCGAGGCAGTGACCCGTGCGGCGGACGCGTGGCGCTCGCGTCGTTGGACGAGCTTCGAGAGCTGGAAGGTCGAGCGGCTGAAGCTCGACGACGCGCAAGGCGCGCTCGAGCTCGCGCGCAGCTCCGGCGACTGGCTGCGCGACGGCGGCAAGGTGCCCTACACCGAGGTCGGCGACCTGCTCTATGCGATCACCTCGGCGCGCGCCGACCGCGTCGCGGCGGGCTCCGGCGCGATGACGAAGCCCGAGCTGACGCTGGTGCTCGCCGACGCCGACGGCGGCGAGGAGACGCTCACTCTCCACGCCGCCACCCCGGAAGGCGTGCCGGCGCGCACCTCGGGCCGCGACGTCGCGCTCCTGCTGCCGGCGGCCGCCGTCGACGAGCTGCGCGCCAAGCTCGCCGCGCTGCGCGCCGCTCCCGCTGTCGCCGCAGCTCCGGCGGCCGATGCCGCGGACGCGGAATCGCGAGAGGCGGAGGAGACAGAAGATCCGGCAGGCGAAGGAGCTCGGCCAGCGGCGGCGCCGGAGCCGGAAGGCCCACCGCCGGCCTGAATCGTCGCAGCGCTCAGCCGGCGCCGGCGTCGCGGTGCTCGCCGAAGACCTCGCGCAGGGTGTCGGCGATCTCGCCGAGAGTCGAGTGGGCGCGCACGGCGTCGACGATGCCGGGCAACACGTTGCGCCCGTCGCGGGCGGCGGCGGCGAGCGCGCGCAGCGCCGCCTCGACGCGTGCCGCGTCGCGCCCGGCGCGGAAGTCGCGCAGCCGCGCGATCTGCTCCTCCTCGGCGCGCGGGTCGATCGCGAGCGGCTCGGGTGGCGCTTCGCCGTCGACCGTGAAGCAGTTGACGCCGACCACCTTCGCCTCGCCCGACTCGACGTCGCGCTGCCAGGCGTAGGCGGCCTCGGCGATCTCCTGCTGCTGGAAGCCGGCCTCGAGCGCCGCCAGCGCCCCGCCCATCTCGTCGATCTTGCGCACGTACTCGCGGGCGCCGCGCACGATCCCGTCGGTCATCGCCTCGAGCGCCCAGCTGCCGCCGAGCGGGTCGGCGAAGCGCGTGACGCCGCTCTCGTGGGCGATCACCTGCTGCGTGCGCAGGGCGAGCCGTGCGGCATCGGCGGTGGGCAGGCCGAGCGCCTCGTCGCGCGCGTTGGTGTGCAGCGACTGAGTGCCGCCGCAGACGGCGGCGAGGGCCTGAATGGCGACGCGCACGACGTTGTTGTCGCTCTGCTGGGCGGTCAAAGTCGAGCCGGCGGTCTGGGTGTGGAATCGCAACCAGAGCGAGCGCTCGTCGGCGGGGGCGAAGCGCTCGCGCACGAGCTCCGCCCACAGGCGCCGCGCGGCGCGGAACTTGGCGACTTCCTCGAGGAAATCATTGTGGGCGTTGAAGAAGAACGACAGGCGCGGCGCGAACTCGTCGATCCCGAGGCCGCGCGCGAGCGCCGCCTCGACGTAGGCGAGGCCGTGGGCGAGCGTGAAGGCGACCTCCTGGACCGCCGTCGAGCCCGCTTCGCGCATGTGATAGCCGGAGATCGAGATCGGGTTCCACTGCGGCACCTCGCGGGCGCAGAACTCGATGACGTCGACGGCCAGCCGCAGCGAGGCGCGCGGCGGATAGATCCAGGTGCCGCGCGCGGCGTACTCCTTGAGCAGGTCGTTCTGCACCGTGCCGCCGAGCTCGCGCCAGGCGACGTCCTGCTCCTCGGCGACGACGAGATAGAGGGCGAGCAGGATCGGCGCCGTCGCATTGATCGTCATCGAGGTGGTGACGCGGCCGAGCGGGATTCCGTCGAGCAGTCGCCGCATGTCGGCCAGCGAGTCGATGGCGACGCCGACGCGCCCGACCTCGCCGCGGGCGAGCGGGTGGTCGGAGTCGTGGCCGATCTGTGTCGGCAGATCGAAAGCGACCGAGAGGCCGGTCGTCCCGTGCTCGAGCAGGTAGCGATAGCGGCGGTTCGACTCCGCGGCGTCGGAGTAGCCGGCGTACTGCCGCATCGTCCACAGCCGGCGGCGGTACATGTCGCGGTAGAGACCGCGCGTGAAGGGGAATCTGCCCGGCTCGCCGACGGCGCGCGCGAGATCGAGCCGCTCGACGTCCGCCGGTCCGCAGAAGAGGGCAGCGGGGCGGTCTCTCACGGAGGGATTCTACGGCAGCCGCGGACGCCTGCCGCGGCGCGGCGAAGAGGCGCCGCCGAAGGCCGGAGAAGGCCATGGCGAGGCGTCTCCTCGCTCTGCCGCGGCGCGGCGTAAGAGAGACCGAAGCCACATCTAGTAGGGGCGGCCGGGTGACAGGGCCACAACATCTTGGGGACGTCCTCTTGACAGGAGCGACCGATCAGTCCTACCCTTCCTCTCCCGGTCAGAGTGCACAAGAGAATGTGCAACCGGATCGCGCTGCGGCGGGGACGGACCCCGGCGGCGCGAGACGACGACGGCCAGACGACGGATCTCGCGCCGTCGTCGCGAAGGAGGCGAGGTATGGCGATCGAAACGACGGCGACCCCCGAAAACGCCAACCCCGTGACGTCGCCGCAGAGCGCGACCCGCCCGAGCGGCGGCACGAGCACCACGAAGGCCGGCGAGTCGGGAGCGGGAACTGCCTTCCGTCGTTTCTTCACCCACGCTGGCGAGGATCCGTTCGACGCCGTCGAGTGGGAGCTGCGCGACGCCGTCATCGGCTCGGAGAAGGGCGAGAAGGTCTTCGAGCAGAAAGGCGTCGAGATCCCGAAGTTCTGGTCGCAGACCGCCACCAACGTCGTCGTCTCCAAGTACTTTCGCGGCCATCTCGGCACGGCGACGCGCGAGCGCTCGGTCAGGCAGCTCATCGGCCGCGTCGTCGACGCGATGACCGAGTGGGGCCGTGCCGGCGGCTATTTCGCCAGCGCCGCCGACGCCGAGACGTTCCACGCCGAGCTCGAGCACATCCTGCTCCACCAGTACGCCTGCTTCAACTCGCCGGTGTGGTTCAACGTCGGCATCGAGGAGAAGCCGCAGTGCTCGGCCTGCTTCATCAACTCGGTCGAGGACACGATGCAGTCGATCCTCCAGCTCGCCCGCACCGAGGGGATGCTCTTCAAATACGGCTCGGGCACCGGCTCGAACCTCTCGACGCTGCGCTCGTCGAAGGAGAAGCTGGCCGGCGGCGGCACCGCCTCGGGCCCGGTCTCCTTCATGAAGGGCTTCGACGCCTTCGCCGGCGTCATCAAGAGCGGAGGCAAGACGCGGCGCGCGGCCAAGATGGTGATCTTGAACGCCGACCACCCGGACATCGTCGAGTTCGTGCGCTCGAAGGAGGTCGAGGAGCGCAAGGCGTGGGCGCTCATCGATGCCGGCTACGAGGGCGGATTCAACATCACCGGCGGCGCCTACGACTCGGTCGCTTACCAGAACGCCAACCACTCGGTGCGCGCCACCGACGAGTTCATGCACGCGGTCGAGGCCGACGCCGACTGGACGATGCGCGCCGTCACCGATGGGCGGCCGATGCAGACGCTCAAGGCGCGCGCGCTGATGCGGATGATCGCCGAGTCGGCCTGGGTGTGCGGCGACCCTGGCATGCAGTACGACTCGACGATCAATGACTGGCACACCTGCGCGGCGACGGCGCGGATCAACGCCTCGAATCCGTGCTCGGAGTACATGTTCCTCGACGACACGGCGTGCAACCTGGCGTCGCTCAACCTGATGAAGTTCCACGACGCCGAGCGCGGCTTCGACGTCGACAAGTTTCGCCACGTCTGCGAGGTGGTGATCTCGGCGCAGGAGATCATCGTCGACCACGCCAGCTACCCGACGCCGGCGATCGCCCGCAACTCGCACGAATACCGCCCGCTCGGCATCGGCTACGCCAACCTCGGCGCCCTGCTGATGGCGCGCGGCGTGCCCTACGACTCCGACGCCGGGCGCGACTACGCGGCGGCGATCACGGCGCTGATGTCGGGCGCCTCCTACGCGCAGTCGGCGCGCATCGCCGAGCGTATGGGGCCGTTCGCCGGATACGAGGAGAATTGCGAGCCGATGCTGCGGGTGATGCGCAAGCACCGTGACGCGGTGCGCCACATCGACGCCGCTCACGTGCCGCTCGAGCTCCTACAGGCCGCCAAGCAGAGCTGGGACGAGGTCATCGAGCGCGGCGAGCAGGGCGGCATCAAGAACAGCCAGATCTCGGTTCTCGCGCCGACCGGCACGATCGCCTTCATGATGGACTGCGACACCACCGGCGTCGAGCCCGACATCGCGCTCGTCAAGTACAAGAAGCTGGTGGGCGGCGGCCTGATCAAGATCGTCAACCAGACGGTGCCGCTCGCCTTGAAGCGCCTGGGCTACGACAAGGAAGAGGTCCGCGCCATCGTCGAGCACATCGACGAGCACGACACGATCGAAGGCGCGCCGTTCCTCAAGGCCGAGCATTTGCCGGTCTTCGACTGCGCCTTCAAGCCGGCGCGCGGCTCGCGGTCGATCCACTATTCGGGCCACCTCAGGATGCTGGCGGCGGTGCAGCCGTTCATCTCGGGCGCCATCTCGAAGACGATCAACATGCCCGAGGAGACCACGGTCGACGAGATCCAGGAGGCCTATCTCGAAGGCTGGCGGCTGGGGCTCAAGGCGGTGGCGATCTACCGCGACAACTGCAAGCGCAGCCAGCCGCTGTCGACCAAGAAGGAGTCTCGCTCGGCCGAGGAGCGGCCGGCCGTCGCGGCGACGAGCGCGGCCGGCCCGGAATCGAGCGACCGCCCGGTGCGCCGGAAGCTGCCGGACGAGCGGCGCGCCCTCACCCACAAGTTCTCGATCAACGGCCACGAGGGCTACATCACCGTCGGCCTCTACGACGACGGCCAGCCGGGAGAGATCTTCCTCACCATGGCGAAGGAGGGCTCGACCATCTCGGGCCTGATGGATGCCTTCGCTACCTCGATCTCGCTGGCGATGCAGTACGGAGTGCCGCTCAAGGCTCTGGTCGACAAGTTCAGCCACATGCGCTACGAGCCCTCGGGTTTCACCAAGAATCCGGAGATCCCGATCGCCAAATCGATCACCGACTACATCTTCCGCTGGCTCGCCTCGCGCTTCCTGTCGCAGGAAGAGAAGGCGGCGGCGGGAGTGGTGATGGCCGGGCTGCCGGCGCCGGCAGCCGAGACGACCGGCGTCAAGTTCACGGTCGACCTTGGCGCCGACGCCCCGAGCTGTCACGATTGCGGCGCCATCATGGTGCGCAACGGCTCGTGCTACAAATGCATGAACTGCGGCTCGACGTCGGGCTGCAGCTGAGAGGAGCGCGCTGCGGGCAATCTCGCCCGACGCCATAGAGGAGGCTCGCAATGGCTAAGAAGGCGGCAAAGAAGGCCAAGAAGGCCAAGAAGCCGGCCAAGAAGAAGGCCGCGAAGAAGAAGAAGTAGCAGGCCGCCGCAAAGCGCGAAGATCCGATCCGGGCCGTCTCGCCACGGTCCGATCCCTTGCGCAGCATCCGTGCATCATGGGGAGCCCGGCCGTGAGGCCTCGGCTCCTTTTTCTTTTCTCGCGGCAGCGGCTATCCTCATTGCGCGATGAAGACCCGCGTGCGCCGCGATCGCCGCCCGCCTCTCGCCGTCCTCGCCGGCGCCTCGTTGGCTCTTCTCGTCACCTGCGGCGGCAGCGCCCGCGAGTCCGCCTCCGACGTCGCGGGAGCGGCGGCGGCCGCGACGATCCCGGACTTCGAGCTCGTCTCGCTCGGCGGCGGCACGCTCCACCGGGACGACTTCGCCGGCCGGATCGTGCTCTACGAGTTCTGGGCGACCTGGTGCGCGCCCTGTCACATCCAGGTCGAGATCCTGAAGGAGCTCTATCCGCGCGCGCGGTCGGCCGGGGTGGAGTTCGTCGCCGTCGCCAGCGGCGAGCCGGAGGAGATCGTGCGCCGCTGGGCGGCCGAGCATCCCTTGCCCTACCCGTCGCTGCTCGATCCGGACGAGCGCCTGTCGACCGCGCTCGAAGTGCTCGGACTGCCCACGCTCGTCGTCGCCGATGCCGCGGGCGTCATCGTCTGGCGCCAGACGAGCCTGACTGACGCCGAGACGCTCGTCGACGTGCTGCGGCGCGCCGGCGCCGCGGTCGCCGACTGACCCGCCGCTTCGCGTGAGCCAGCTCGCCCTGCCGTTCGTCTCGCCGCCGCGGCGCGAGCGACGCCTCCGGCCGCCTTCACGGCGGCGGCCGGAGGCCCTCGCCCGCCTCGTCCGTGCGCTCGCCCGCCGGCTCGGCGCGCAGCGCGAAGCGCGCGAGGTGCGCGTCGTCTTCAACCCGCGCCTGCGCACTGCAGTGGGGCGCGCCGACTTCTCGGCGCGCGCCATCGAGCTCAATCCCCGCCTGCTCGACCGCCATCCGGGCGAGCTCTTGCCGACACTGGTGCACGAGCTCTGTCACCTGGTCGCCGGCGCGCGGGCGGCGCACGGTCCGCGCTGGCGGGCGGCGGTCGGGGCGCTCGGCTTCCGCCCCGAGGTCTGCCACCGGCTCGACGTCGCCGGGCTGGCGGTGCGCCGGCGCACCTGGATCTGGCGCTGCGTCGACTGCGGCGAGACCTACCCGCGCAGCCACCGCAAGGCGTGGCGTTACCTCTGCGGCGACTGCGGCGGGCGGCTGCGGGTGGCGGGGCCGGCGGCCGGCGGATGAAGACTCCGCCGCAAACGAAACGAGGCGGCCGCGAGGGCCGCCTCGGAGAGCGCGACGAGTCGCCGGGAGATCCCGGGCGTTACTTGAGCACCACCAGCACGACGCGGCGATTCTGGCTGCGGCCTTCGCGCGTCGAGTTGTCGGACACCGGCTCGGTCTCGCCGTAGGAGATGACGCTCATGCGATGGAGCGGCACACCCTTCGTCGACAGGTAGCGACGCACGACGCTGCTGCGCTTCTCGCCGAGAGCCAGGTTGTACTCCTCCGAGCCGACGTTGTCGGTGTGACCCTGGATCTCGATGTAGACCTCGACGTTGTCGGTGCGCAGCTTGTCGGCGAAGGCGTCGAGCGCCGCCTTGGCCTCGTCGGAGAGCTCGGCTCTGTCGAAGCCGAACTTGACCTGGTCGTCCGAGAGCACGGTCTCGTAGAGGAACTTGCCCTCGGCGAGCTTGCCGGCGGCGATGGCGCGGTCGAGCGCCTCCTGCGCGGTGCGCGAGGCGGCGGCCGTATCGCTGGCGTTCTTGCCGAGGCGGCCCTCGTGGTCGCGCAGCTTGGTCTGCGCGTCCTCCACCTGCGTCGAGACGCCGTCGACCCGCTCGTTGACGGTGGCGACCTCGCCGGCCACGTACTTCTTGGTGGCGCAGCCGGAGGCGACCACGACCAGCAAGGCGGCCGCGGCGGTGACGAAGAGTCTCTGCTTCATGCGCTGCTCCTTTCGGAAATGAATCTCGTTGCCTCGAGGGCGGTCTTCACCGCCCGCTTGACGGCCCCGGCCATGCATTTATGATGCCGGTCGAGTGCCGCGATAGCCCTGTCGGTACGTCACCTTCACGTTCCGCCGGCGGACCTCGACCGAGATCGGGCGATAGCGGCTGGGGCCGCGGTCCGACGTCTCGAAACCCAGGACGTACTGCGACCGGAGCTCCTCCGCGATCGCGGCGCACGCCCCGTCGAGGTCGTCCGGACCGCGGATCGGGAAGTAGCGCCCGCCGGTCATCGCCGCCAGCAGGTTCAAGACATCGGCGAAGCGGTGCAGCTTGTCGCCCTCCGCCGAGACCGCCTTCGGATCGCCCGATTCTAACCCGAGCACGAAAACGGGGATTTCGGCCCGTCTGACCAGCTCCCGGGCCTGGGCGGGCGTCATCTGGCTGGCGTTGTCGACCCCGTCGGTGACGAGGATGACGGCGCGCTTGAGGTTGCGGCTGCTGCCCGAGATCTGGGGCAGCAGCGCCACGGCGTCGTGCAGGGCGGTCTTGCCGTAGCCCTCCCAGCGGTCGACCGCCTCGCGCAGCGCCTGCTGGTCCTCGGTGAACGGCACGTCGACGGCCGTCACCCGGCCGGCGAAGCTGGCGAGGGCGAACTCGTCGCCTCCCCTGGCGCGGTCGAGGAAGTAGCGCGTCGCCCGGCGGCTGGCCTCGAGGTTGCCGGCGAGGGCCATGCTGCCGGAGAGATCCTGCAGGAAGACGAGGCTCCACGGCACGCCGCCGCGCGGCTCGAAATCGGGGAATTTCACCGCACGACCGTCGACGCGCAGCTCGAAGTCCTCGCGCTCGAGGTCCCTGACGAACCTGCCCGCGCGCGTCTGGACGGTGACCGGCACCAGGATCCACGACACGGAGACTTCGTCGGCGAAGCCGGCGGCGGGAGCCGGCTCCGCCGGCGGCGCGCTCGGCTGGCCGGCGGGGGAGGCGGGCGCCGGCGGCGGGGCGGCCGTGATGCCGGCGGCGCCGGAGGCCAGCGCGGTCGCCGCGACGAGACCGAGGAGCTTACGGCTTCTGCTAGCGTTTCCGAGCATGATCGATCTGCGCAACCTCTCCATTCGATGCGGCCATTGCGACACCTACCAGACTCTCTCGGCATACTCGCGGCGCGGCGACTGGAACGTCTACACCTACGAGTGCGAGAACGACGTCTGCGACGCGAACGTGACGCGAACTTTCCTCGAGATTCCGGCCGAGCTCGACGACTTTGCCCGACGCGACCCCGACTGGCGCGGCGGGCGCCGCCACGCCGGCGCCGAGCCGGCGAGCTGAGCCGCCACCTCGTGTCGATTCGCGCGTCCCTATGCTACGCTGATCGCGCTGCATTCTCGTAGCGCTCGGCCGCCGGCCCGCGGGCCGCGGCCACCACCCCTTCCGGAGGTCTCGATGAAGAAGAACATCGTCCACGTCGTGGGCACGGGGACGATCGGCGAGCCGCTGATCGGCCTGTTCACCGACTTTCGCGAGCGGCTGGGTATCGACGAGGTGACCTTCCACAAGCGGACGCCGCTCGCCTCCGACCGCTCCAAGATCCACCACCTGATGCAGCGCGGCGCGCTGCTCGCCACCGACTCCGACCAGAAGGACGCCTTCGAGAAGCTCGGCCACCCGGTCAGCTTCGAGGCCGAGGAGGCGATCGCGCGCGCCTCGGTGGTCGTCGACTGCACCCCCGCCGGCAACGACATGAAGGCGCGCTACTACGATCACATCCAGGGCCCCAAGGGCTTCATCGCGCAGGGCAGCGAGTTCGGCTTCGGCAAGCCGTACGCGCGCGGCGTCAACGACGAGATCCTGGTGCCGGGCGAGGACCGTTTCATTCAGGTCGTCTCCTGCAACACGCACAGCATTACCACCCTGGTCAGGACCCTCTGTCGCGAGCCCGACGGTACCTACAGCCTCACCCGTGGCAACTTCGTGTGTATGCGGCGCGCCAACGACATCTCGCAGACCAAGGACTTCGCCCCCGCCCCGCAGGTCGGCAAGCACGACGACGCCGAGTTCGGCACCCACCACGCCCACGACGCGTATCACCTCTTCGAGACCCTCGGCGTCCACCTCGATCTCTTCTCGAGCGCGGTCAAGCTCAACACGCAGTACATGCACTCGATCTGGTTCAGCCTCCTCTTCGACCGCGACATCACCAAGGAGGAGATGGTGACGCGGCTCAGGGCCAACGTCAGGGTGGCCCTGACCGACAAGCGCAATTGCAACGAGATCTTCAGCTTCGGGCGCGACCACGGCTACTACGGACGCATCCTCTCGCAGGCCGTCGTGGTCGTGCCGACGCTCCTCGTGCGCAGCCGCCGCGAGCTCTACGGTTTCCTCTACACGCCGCAGGACGGCAACTCGCTGCTGTCGTCGGTGGCGGCGGCGCTGTGGCTGATCGAGCCCGACGAGGCGAGCCTCTCGCGTCGGCTCGAGACGATCCGGCGCTGGGTCTACACCGAGATCTGAGGTCGCGACCGCGAGAGTGAGCCGTCGCCCGTGTTCCTGCGGGCGGCGCCCCTCCCGCCGCCACTGCTCCCATGCCGAAGCGAACCCCACCGCGGCCGCCGGCCCGCCGCAGCCGGCCGCTGGCGACCGCACGCCGACGCCGGCCGGACGCTCCACCGGCCGTCGCCGGCTCGCCCGCCTCCGCGGCGCTCGCCGCGGCGGACGAGCTCGAGCTCGAGATCGAGAAGTTGGTCGCCGGCGGCGACGGGCTCGGCCGCTGGCGGTCGATCCCGATCCTCGTGCCGCGCGCGGCGCCGGGCGACCGTCTGCGCGTGCGCCTGGTCGAACGCCGCGCGAGCTTTGCCCGCGCGGAGATCGTCGAGATCCTGCGACCGGGCCCCGGCCGCCGCGAGCCGCCCTGCCCCCACTTCGCCGCCTGCGGCGGCTGCGACCTGCAGCACCTCGACGAGCCGACTCAGCTCCGCGCCAAGAGCGCCGCGACGCTCGAGACGCTGCGTTGGATGTCGCGGACGGAGGTCCCGGCGCCGCGCGCGATCGTCGCCGGGGCGCCGTTCGGATACCGTCTGCGCACGCAGGTGCACCTCGTGGCGGGAGCCGACGGGGTCGCCGTCGGCTATCACGAGCGCGGCTCGCGGCGCCTCGTCCCGGTCACCGCCTGTCCGATCCTCGAGCCGGCGCTCGAGCGCGTCGTGGTCGGCCTGGGCCGCCAGCTGCGAGCGCCGGTGCCGTCGCGGGTCGACCTCGCCCGCGGCGACGGCGGCGAGGTCGCGGCGGCGCCGCCGTTGCCGGAGCTGCCGGGCGGCGAGCTCGTGCGGCGCGTCGGCGGATTCGACTACCGCTTCGACGCGCGCTGCTTCTTCCAGGGCCATGCCGGCCTGCTCGACCGCCTCGTCGAGATCGTCATCGGCGATGCCGCGGGCGAGCTGGCCTTCGACCTCTACGCCGGCGTCGGGCTGTTCGCCCTGCCGCTCGCCCGCCGCTACCGCCGGGTGGTCGCCGTGGAGGGCGACCGCATCGCGGCCCGCTACGCCGGCAAGAACGCGCGCGCCGCCCGCGCCGGCCAGCTCGAGATCGTCTCCCGCGCGGTGGAGAGCTGGGCGCCGGCCGGCCTCGTCGCCGGCGCCGACCGCGTGGTGGTCGACCCGCCGCGCGACGGGCTGCCGCCGGCGCTGCGCCGGCTGCTCGCCGCCCGTCCGCCGGCGCGCCTGACCTACGTCTCCTGTCACGCCGCCGCGTTGGCGCGCGACCTGGCGGAGCTCGCCGCGGTCTTCGCCGTCGAGTCGCTTGTCTTCGTCGACCTGTTTCCGCAGACTGGCCACATGGAGTCGATCGTTCAGCTCGTGCGCAGGAGCTAGCAATGCGGGGTGCTGCGCGGAGACTCTCGCGCCGCGAGTGGGGCCTCCTCGCGGCGACGCTCGTCGCTCTGTTCGTCGTCGTGCAGTTGCTTCCCGTCGGCGCCCCGCGCAGTAACCCGCCGGTCGTCGCCGAGCCGCCCTGGGATTCGCCGCGTACGCGCGAGCTGTTCTTCCGCTCCTGCGCCGATTGCCATTCGAACTTGACGCGCTGGCCCTGGTACAGCCGGGTGGCGCCGGTCTCGTGGCTCGTCGCGCACGACGTGAAGGAGGCGCGCAGTCACCTCAATGTCTCGGAGTGGCACCTGCCGCAGCGCGACGCCGACGAGGCGGCGGAGGAGGTGCGCGAGGGCGAGATGCCGCTGCCGCTCTACCTGCCGCTGCACCCCCAGGCGCGGCTCGACGAGGCGACCAGGGCGGAGCTCGTCGCCGGCCTGGCGGCCACCTTCGGCGAGCGCGAGAAGAAGAAACAGCGCTGAGTCCGCCGCGCGCCCCTCCCGCCGGACGGCGCGCGAGCGCGAACGGCGGGCGTAGACTCGCCGCGTGACGGCGAGGGCGAGGCGCGCGTGGGCGTGGGGAGGGGCGGCGGCGATCGCGGTCGCGGCGCTCGCCCTGTGGCTGTCGCGCGAGGAGGCGCTCGTCGTCGAAGCGGTCGCCGCCGAGCGCGGCAGCGTGGAGCAGACGGCGACCAACTCCCGCGCCGGCACCGTCGCCGCCCGTCGCCGGGCCAAGCTCTCGCCCGAGCAGGGCGGACGCGTCGTCGCGCTGCCGCATCGCGAAGGGGAGCGGGTGGCGGCCGGCGACGTGCTCCTCGCCCTCGACGCGGCGCTCGAGCGCGGCGAGGAGGCACTGCGCCGCCGCGAGCTCGAGGCGGCCGGCGCCGAAGCCGAGCGCGCCTGCCTCGTTGCCGAGCTCGCCGAGCGCGAGCTCGCGCGCAACCGCCGGCTGGCGGCGGACGAGCTCGTCGCCGCCGGTCTCCTCGATCGGGTGGACAGCAGCAGCCGCGAAGCCGCCGCCGGCTGCGCCGCGGCGCGCGCCGCGCGCGGCGCCGCCGCGTCGGCCCTCGAGCTCGCCCTCCGGGCGCTCGAGAAGCGCACCCTTGCGGCGCCCTTCGACGGCGTCGTCGCCGAGATCTCGATCGAGGTCGGGGAGTGGACCACGCCCTCGCCCCCGGCGCTGCCGGTGCCACCGGTCGTCGACGTCTACGATCCGACATCGATCTTCGTCTCGCTGCCGATGGACGAGGTCGACGCCGCGCGCCTGCGGCCGGGCCTGCCGGCGCGAGTGACGGTCGACTCTCACCCCGGCCGCGAGCTCGCCGGCCGCGTGGCGCGCGTCGCCATCTACGTGCTCGACATCGAAGCACAGAACCGCACCGTCGAGATCGAGGTCGAGCTCGACGACGCCGAGCTGGCGGCGACGCTGCTGCCGGGCACCTCGGCGGATGCCGAAGTCGTGCTCGACGTGCGCGACGACGTGCTGCGCGTGCCGGCACCGGCGGTGCTCGCCGGCGACCGCCTGCTGGTCGTCGACGGCGAGCGCCTCGTCGAGCGCGAGATCGAGGTCGGGCTGCGCAACTGGGACTACGTCGAGGTGCGCTCCGGGCTCGCCGCGGGCGAGCGCGTCGTCGTCTCGCTCGACCGACCCGAGATCCGCGCCGGCGCGCGGGTGCGCGCGGCGTCCGCCGCCGAACCGTGATCGAGCTCGCCGGCATCTCGCGCACCTTCGAGCTCGGCGGCGAGCCGATCCACGCCCTGGTCGAGGTCAGCGAGACGATCGCCGCCGGCGAGCACGTCGCGATCATGGGCCCGTCGGGCTCGGGCAAGTCGACGCTCCTCCACCTGATCGGCTGCCTCGACCGGCCGACCTCCGGCTCGTACCATTTCGAGGGCCGCGAGGTGGCGACGCTCGGCGAGGACGAGCTCGACGACCTGCGCGGGCGGCGCATCGGCTTCGTCTTCCAGACCTTTCACCTGGTGTCGCGGCTCGACGCGCGGGGCAACGTCGAGCTGCCGATGATCTTCGCCGGCCTGCCGCGGCGCGAGCGGCGCGAGCTCGCCGACGCCGCGCTCGCCGCCGTCGGCCTCGCGCCGCGCGCCACGCACCGGCCCGCCGAGCTCTCCGGGGGCGAGCGCCAGCGCCTGGCGATCGCCCGCGCCGTGGCGCGCAAGCCGTCGCTCCTCCTCGCCGACGAGCCGACCGGCAACCTCGACAGCCGCTCGGGCGGCGTCGTGCTCGATCTGCTCGATCGCCTGAACGACGAAGGCCTGACGCTCATCGTCGTCACCCACGACCCGCGCGTCGCACAGCGCGCCGACCGCCTTCTCATCCTCGCCGACGGCCGCGTCGTGCGCCGCGCGCCGCGCGCCGATCTCGCCGCGGCCCTCACCGCCTGGGGCCTCGACGCCGCGTCGGGATGAGAGTCGCCGAGGTCGTTCGCTACGGCGGCGTCGCGCTCGCCGGGCACCGGTTGCGCAGCCTGCTGTCGCTCGCCGGCGTGGCGATCGGCATTGCCGCCGTGATCCTGCTCACCGCTCTCGGCGAGGGCGCGCGCCGCTACGTCCTGCAGCAGTTCGCCCAGATCGGAGCCAACTTCGTCGCCGTCGTGCCAGGCAAGGTCGACACCACCGGCGGCATTCCCGGCCTCGGCGGAGCGCCGAACGACCTGACGCTCGACGACGCGCGGGCGCTCGCGCGCGCTCTGCCCGGGGCGCGCTACGTCGCACCGTTCGTGGTCGGAACCGAGACGGTCTCGCGCGGCGAGCGCCGGCGGCAGGCGCTGGTCAGCGGGGTCACCGCCGAGTTCCGCGAGGTGCGCCGACTCGAGGTGGCGCGCGGCGATTTCCTGCCGCGCCTCGAGCTCGAGCGCGGCGCGCCGCTCGTCGTCCTCGGCGAGCGGCTGGCGCGCGAGCTGTTCGTCGGCGCCGATCCGATCGGCGAAGTGGTGCGCGTCGGCGACCGCCGGATGCGGGTCGTGGGCGTGCTGGCGCCGCGCGGCACCCAGCTCGGCATCGATCTCGACGAGGTGGCGCTCGTCCCGCTGGCGACGGCGATGGCGATGTTCAACCGCAACTCGCTCTTCCGCATCTTGATCGAAGCCGATCCGGGAGTGCCGCTGGAGAGCCTGCGCGACCGCGCTTTGGAGCTGTTGGTGCAGCGGCACGGCGAGGAGGACGTCACGCTGCTCACCGAGGACGCGGTGCGCGACTCGCTGTCGGCGATCTTGAACGCCCTCACGCTGGCGCTCGGCGCCATCGCTGCCATCTCGCTCACTGTCGCCGGCATCGGCATCATGAACGTCATGCTGGTGGCGGTCGCGGAGCGCAGCGCCGAGATCGGGCTGCTGCGCGCGGTCGGCGCGTCGCGCCGTCAGGTGCGCGCCTGCTTCCTGGTCGAGGCGGCGATGCTGGCGGCGGCGGGCGGCGCGCTCGGCCTCGCCGCTGGCTGGCTCGGCACGCGGGTGCTGGTCGGCATCTGGCCGGCGCTGCCGGCGGCGCCTCCGGCCTGGGCGGTGGCATCGGCGGCGGCGCTCTCGCTCGCGGTCGGCACGCTGTTCGGCTGGCTGCCGGCGCGGCGCGCGGCGCGGCTCGACCCGGTGGCGGCGCTGGCGCGGAGGTAGACGATGACGGGCGATCTCGCGCTGCTCTCCCTGCGCACGCTCGCCTCGCTGCGGCTGCGCTCGGCGCTCTCCGTGCTCGGCATCGCCATCGGCGTCGGCTCGGTGATCCTGCTGACCTCGATCGGCGAGGGCACCCGCCGCTACGTGCTCGAGCAGTTCTCGCAGTTCGGCACCAACCTGATGAGCTTGAACCCCGGCAAGACGGAGACCGCCGGCCTGCCCGGCATCTTCGGCGGCACGACTCAGCCGCTGACCATCGACGACGCGGAAGCGCTGGCGCGCATCCCGGGAGTGACCGCGGTGGTGCCGATCGCCTTCGGCAACGCGCGGGTCGAGGGCGGAACGCTCGGCCTCGCGCGCAGCGTGCCGATCTACGGCGTGACGCCGGCGATCCAGGAGGTGTGGAAGTTCCGCGTCCGCCAGGGGGCCTTCTGGCACGCCGGCGACCCGCGGCGGGGCGCGGCGCTCGCGGTGCTCGGCCAGAAGCTCGGGCGCGAGCTCTTCGGCGGCGAGAGCGCGCTCGGCCGGCACGTGCGCATCGGCGGCACCCGCTTCCGGGTGGTCGGGCTGATGGAGGCGAAGGGCTCGATGCTCGGCATGGACATCGACGACGTCGCCTACGTGCCCGTCGCCTCGGCGCTGAAGCTGTTCAACTTGCCCGAGCTGCAGGAGCTGCACGTCGCCTATTCGAACGCGGCGATGGCGAAGCGGGTCGAGGCCGACGTGCGGACCGTTCTCGCCGAGCGCCACGGCGAGGAGGACTTCACCGTCACCACGCAGGAGGCGATGCTCGACGTCTTCGGCAACGTCATGGACGTGATCACGCTCTCGGTGGGAGCGATCGCCGGCATCTCGCTCCTCGTCGGCGCCATCGGCATCCTGACCATGATGTGGATCGCGGTCGGCGAGCGTACGCACGAGATCGGCCTGCTGCGCGCCTGCGGCGCCAGCCGCGGCCAGGTGCGGCGACTCTTCCTGCTCGAGTCCGCGGCGCTCGGCGCCGCCGGCGGCGTGCTCGGTCTCGGCTGTGGCTTCGGGCTCGGCGTGCTGCTGCGCGCCGCGGTGCCGGGTCTGCCCGTGCACGTGCCTCTCGTCTACGCCGTCGCCGCCCTCGGCGTGGCGCTCTTGACCGGTCTCGTCGCCGGCGTCGGCCCCGCCCACCGCGCCGCCGCCCTCGATCCGATCGAAGCGCTGCGGGCGGAGTGAGCCCGGCACCCGGTTCGCGCCGGTAGAATGACGGCTCCGAGAGGAGAGCCGGTGCGCGACGAGCCCTCGATCCCCATCCGCCACGACTGGACCGACGCCGAGATCCGGGCGATCCACGACCTGCCACTGCCGGAGCTCGTCTTCCGGGCGCAGGCGGCGCACCGGGCGTTCCACGATCCGACCAAGGTGCAGCTGTGCACGCTGGTGTCGATCAAGACCGGCGGCTGTCCCGAGGACTGCGCCTATTGTCCGCAGAGCGCGCACTACGAGACCGGCGTCGAGCGCGAGCGGCTGATGGATGTCGACACGGTCGTCGCCGCGGCGCGCGCCGCCAAGGCGAACGGCTCGACGCGGCTGTGCATGGGCGCCGCCTGGCGCGAGGTCAAGGACGGGCCCGACTTCGAGCGCGTGCTCGCGATGGTGCGCGGGGTCGCCGCCGAGGGGCTCGAGGTCTGCTGCACGCTCGGCATGCTCAGCGCGTCGCAGGCGGAGCGACTGGCGGAGGCGGGCTTGACCGCCTACAACCACAACCTCGACAGCGGCCCCGAGTTCTACGGCGAGATCATCACCACGCGGACCTACGGCGACCGGCTGCGCACGCTCGGTCACGTGCGCCGCGCCGGTGTCACCGTCTGCTGCGGCGGCATTCTCGGCATGGGGGAATCGGTCGCCGACCGGGTTGCGATGCTGGGCGTGCTGGCGCGCATGGATCCGCATCCGGAGAGCGTGCCGATCAACGCGCTGGTGGCCGTGCCCGGCACGCCGCTCGGCGATCGACCGCCGGTCGGCGGGCTCGAGATGGCGCGCATGATCGCCACCGCGCGCAGCGTCCTGCCGCGCGCCTTCGTGCGCCTCTCGGCCGGGCGCACGGCGATGAGCGAGGAGACGCAGGCGCTCTGCCTCGTCGCCGGCGCCAACTCGATCTTCGCCGGCGAGAAGCTGCTGACGACGCCGAATCCGGGCGCGGACGCCGACGCCGCGCTCTTCGCCCGGCTCGGGCTCGAGCCGCTCGCGCTCCCCGGATCCGCGCCCGGCCGGTGAGCGCTGCCCGCGAGGCGCTCGAGCGGCGTATCGACGACGAGCTCGCAGCGCTCGACGCGGAGGGGCTGCGCCGCTCCCTGCGCCTGCCGGCGGGGATCGATTTCGCATCCAACGACTACCTCGGCCTCGCCGCCTCGCCGGGCTTCCGCAACGAGGTGGCGCGGCGGGTGTCGGCGGCGGCAGCGGGCGGCACGCCGCTCTTCGCCCCGTCGTCGCGGCTGCTGCGCGGCCAGCTCGAGGCGCACGTCGAGCTCGAGGCGCGCGTCGCGCGCTGGAAGGGCGCCGAACGCGCGCTCGTCCTGCCGAGCGGCTGGCAGGCCAACGCGGCGCTCCTCGGCGGGCTGCTGCGGCCGGGCGACCTGGTGCTCTCCGACGAGCTCAACCACGCCAGCCTGATCGACGCCATCCGCGACACGCGTTGCGAGAAGCGCATCGTGCGGCATCTCGATCTCGCCGGCTACGCCCGCGAGCTCGACTTCGCGCCGCGCCACGGCGGCGTCTTCGTCGTCGTCGAGTCGCTCTATTCCATGGCGGGCGACCTGGCGCCGCTCGGCGAGCTGGCGCGACTGTGTGCCGAGCGCGGCGCCCTCCTCGTCGTCGACGAGGCGCACGCCAGCGGCCTCTACGGTGCGCGCGGCTCGGGCTGGATCGAGGCGTGCGGCGCCGAGCGCGAGGTGGTGGCTTCGGTGACCACCTTCGGGAAGGCTCTCGCCGTGCAGGGGGCTGCGATCGCCGGTTCGCGGCGGCTCGTCGAGCTCCTCGTGCAGCGGGCGCGGCCGTTCCTCTTCTCGACGGCGGTGTCGCCGCTCGTCGTGCTCGCCATCCAGGTGGCGCTCGACGTCGTCGCCGCGCAGCCCGAGCGGCGCGCCCGCGTGCAGGCGAACGCCGACCGGCTGCGCGCCCGCCTCGCCGCCGCCGGCCTGCCGGTCGACCCGGCGGGCAGCCCGATCGTGCCGGTCGTCGTCGGCGACAACCGGCGTGCCGTCGAGGTGGCGAAGCGCATCCAGGCGCGCGGCTTCGACGTGCGCGCGGTGCGCCCGCCGACGGTGGCGGAGGGCACCGCCCGACTGCGCGTCTCGGTGCACGCCGACCGCACGCCCGCCGAGCTCGACGCGCTCGCCGACGCCGTCGCCGCGGAGCTCGGGTGAGCCTCTTCGTCGCCGGCACCGACACCGGCGTCGGCAAGACGGTGGTCTCGGCGCTGCTCCTGGCGCGCTACGGCGCCGCCGGCGGGCCCGTTTACTGGAAGCCGATCGCCACCGGCGCCCGCGACGAGCGCGACCGCGACACCGTCGCCGAGCTCGTCCCCGGCGCGACGACCGCCGCCGAGGCCTATCTCTTCGCCGATCCGGTCTCGCCGCACCTGGCGGCGCGCCGCGACGGCACGCCGATCGAGCTCGAGCGCATCGTCTCGCGCTGGCGCGAGCTCAGGCGGACCTTCCCCGAGCGCGCCTTCGTCGTCGAGGGCGCGGGCGGGCTGCTCGTGCCGCTCGACGAGAGCGGCACCCTCGTCGTCGATCTCGTCCGCGCGCTGGCTCTGCCGGTGCTCCTCGTCGCGCGCTCGACGCTCGGCACGATCAACCACACGCTGCTCTCGCTCGAGGCCCTGCGCGCGCGTGCGATCGACGTCGCCGGCGTCGTCCTCGTCGGCCCGCCGCAGGCGGAGAATCGCGAGGCGATCGCGGCGCGGGGGCGCGTGCACGTCATCGGCGAGGTGCCGCCGCTCGCCGCGCCGAGCGCCGGCGCTGTCGCCGCCGTGGCCGCCGAGCTCGATCCCGCCGGCGAGCTCGGCCTCTGGCTCGCCGGCGGGGAGCCGCTCAGCGCACCAAACTGAAGTTGACCGTCAGCCGGAAGAGCACCGGCACCGGCTCGCCGCGGCGCAGCGCCGGCCGGAAGCGCCACTCGGCGACCGCGGCGAGCGCCGCCTCCTCGAGGCCGAGGCCGCGGCTGGTGAGCGCCCTGAGCGCCGTGACGCGGCCCTCCCGGTCGATCGTCGCCTCGACGACGACGGTACCGGCGCGGCGAGCGAGAAGCGCGGCGCGCGGGTACACGGGCTCCGGAGCGTAGAGCTTGACCGGCGCCGAGACGTCACGGCCGACCTCGTAGACGACCGGCTCGGCCAGCGGCGGTGGAGACGGGATCGCCGCTGTCCCGAGGTCGAGCGGCACGTCGAGCACCGGCGCGGCCGGCGCCAGTGCGACGATCGGCTCGAGCGCCTCGGGCGTCGGATCGGGGATCGGCACGCGGCGCGTCGGCGGCGCCGGCGGCGCCGGGTCTGGCGGCGGCGGCCGGAAGCGCGGCGTCGGCGCGAGGACGAGCGGCGCCCGCAGCAGCTCGGGGAGCGTCGTGCGCGTCGAGGGGCGAGGTACGACGAGCGCCACCACGGCGTGCAGGGCGAGGGCGCCGGCGCACGCCGCGGCGAGCAGCCGGCGGCGCCGCACCTCCTCGGCATCGAGCTCGCTCAGGCGCGCCAGGACGGCATCGCCGTGCCAGCCGTTGCGAAATCGAGAGTCGGATCCGCGCATCGCGCACCTCCTCGGGGTGCAGGGGCCCCGCGAGAGCCTTCGATCCTCGACGGCCCGCGGACGAAACCGCGAGCCGGAAGCGAACGTCGCGACGGCGCGCCGTCTCGGCGCGCAGGATCACGAGACTGCATTCGCCGTGCCGAAGCGCATCGCGCACCGTGCACGCATCGCCACCGGATCCCTTCTGTGAAAGTCTTTCGTCTCTCGATGAAGGAAGAGAGCGATTCGACCGACTGGCTGGCGCTCGACCGCGCCCACGTCTGGCATCCGTACACGCAGATGCAGACGGCCGAGCCGCCGCTGGCCGTGGTGCGCGGCGAGGGGGCGTGGCTCGAGCTCGCCGACGGGAGGCGCTTGCTCGACGGCATCTCGTCTTGGTGGGTGACGCTGCACGGGCACGCGCATCCGCGCCTCGTCGCCGCGGCGGCGGAGCAGGCGGCGCGGCTCGAGCAGGTGATCTTCGCCGGCTTCGCGCACGAGCCGGCGGCGCGCTTGGCGGCGGAGCTGGCGGCGCTGGCGCCGCCGGGGCTCGAGCGCGCCTTCTACTCCGACGACGGCTCGACGGCGGTCGAGGTGGCGATGAAGATGGCGGTGCAGCTCTGGCGCCACCGCGGCGAGCCGGGGCGCACGCTCTTCGTCGCGCTCGAGGGCGCCTACCACGGCGACACTTTCGGCGCCATGGCGGCGGGCGGCAGCCGCCTCTTCCACGGCGCCTTCGCCGATCTGCTCTGCGAGGTGCGCCACCTGCCGGTGCCGGTCGCCGGCAAGAGCCTCGACGAGTGCGCCGAGGCCGCCGAGCGACTGCTCGCGACGGAGGAGCGGCGGATCGCCGCGCTCGTCGTCGAGCCGATCGTGCAGGGCGCCGGGGGGATGCGGATCTATCCGCCGGAGTTCCTGCGCTGGCTGCGCCGAGCGACCGCGCGGCGCGGCATTCCGCTCGTCGCCGACGAGGTCTTCACCGGCTTCGGCCGCACCGGGCGGATGTTCGCCTGCGAGCACGCCGGCGTCGCGCCCGACCTGCTCTGCCTGTCGAAGGGGCTGACCGGCGGGCTGCTGCCGCTCGGCGCGACGCTCGCGAGCGAGGCGGTCTTCGCCGACTTCCTCTCCGACGATCGCGCCCGCACCTTCTTCCACGGCCACTCGTACACCGCCAACCCGATCGCCTGCGCCGCGGCGCGCGCCAGCCTCGCGCTCCTCGCCGAAACCGCCGCCCTGGCGCGCGTCGCGGCGCTCGAGCGGCTCTTCGCCGGGCGGCTGCGGCGGCTCGCGTCGCTGCCCGCCGTCGCCGCGACGCGCGGCATCGGTGCGCTCGCCGTGGTCGAGCTCGCCGCCGCTGGGGACGGCTCCGGCTATCTCGATCCGCGCGGGCCGCGGCTCCAGCGCGCGCTCCTCGACCGCGGCATCTTCCTGCGCCCGCTGGGCGACGTCGTCTACTTCCTCCCGCCCTACTGCGTCACCGACGCCGAGTGCCACCAGGTCTTCGACGCGCTGGAGCAGGAGCTGGCGCGCGTCGCGTGACGCGGCGACGGTAGACTCGCCTCGTGAGCACTCCGCGCTTCACCCTGCGCCTGGCGAAGGGCGACTTCAAGTTCTCCGCAGCGCACTTCACTCTCTTCGGACCGACCGAGGCGGAGCCGCTGCACGGGCACAACTACCGCGTCCTGGTGGAGGTCGGCGGCGAGGAGCTCGACGAGCTCGGACTCCTGATCGAGACGGGGATCCTCAAGCGCCGCATTCGCGAGCTGCTCGTCGAGCTCGACGACCGGGTGCTGCTGCCCGAGCGGAGCCCGCTGCTCGCGATCGCCACCGGCGGCGGCGCCGTCGACTGCCGCTTCCACGACCGCGCCTACCGCTTCCCGGAGCGCGAAGTGGTGATGCTACCGCTGGTCAACGTCACCATGGAGCTGCTGGCGCGCCTCGTCTGGCGCCAGCTGGCCGAGGATCTCGACGCCGCGACGGCGAGCCACCTGGCGGTCGAGATCGAGGAGACCGACGGCCAGAGCTGCCGCTACGCGGCGCCGCTGTCCGCGCGCGACTGAGTCGCGGCGCCGCCGGCGGGGGGCGCGAGAGCGCGCCCGCGCCACGGCACCAGGCGGCCGCGCGCCCGGTCGCGCGCCGCGGCGGCCAGGCAGGCGGAGAAAGCGAGCCCGTCGAGAGGGTAGAGCAGCGCGAAGAGCGCCGAGCTGCCGGTGCCGGCGCGCAGTGCCGCCGAGGCGAACGCGCCGCCCGCCCAGGCGAGGAGCGCCGCGCGCGGGGCGCCCGCGGCGAGGGCGGCCGCGGCGGCGAGCGCGGGCGCGAGCGCGATCGCGATCGCGGCGGCGACGGCGCCGCGCCGGTCGCCCAGGATCAGGGCCAAGTTGCGGCGCCAGCCCAGGAAGCTGCCGCGCAGCCCTTCGTACATGCGCACGGTGAGCGCGTCGCGGCCGCGCCAGAAGCCGACCCGGAAGCCGTGCGCTGCGAGCCGGCGTGCCAGCGCGACGTCGTCGAGCGGCTCGCCGGCGACGGCGTCGAAGCCGCCGGCGCGCTCGAGCGCGGCGCGGCGCAGGAGGAAGAACTGGCCGTTGGCCACCGGCGGACCCTCGCCGCGCGCCGCGCGCCGCCAGTCGCCGAGCCGCAGGTCGAGGAGCCCGAAGACGAGCGGCGTGACGAGTGCCTCGCCGAGCGAGCCGACGCGCTGGCGGGCGGCAAGCGAGACGGCGTCGAGCCGGTGCGCCCGCGCGGCGGCGAGTGCCCGCGCCACCGCCGCTTCGCCGGGGCGCGCGTCGGCGTCGAGGCAGAGAATCCACTCCGTCGCCGCCGCGCGGGCGCCGTGGGCCAGGGCGTGGAGCTTGCCGCTCGCGCCGGCGGGCGGCTCGGGCACGGCGCGCACCGCGACGCGCGCGTCGCGCGCTGCCGCCGCCGCGGCGAGCGCCGCGGTGCGGTCGCGCGAGCTGTCGTCGAGCACCAGCACGCGCTCGACGCCCGGTTGCGGGAGCAGCGCGGCCAGGCAGCCCTCGAGGTTGCGCTCCTCGTCGCGCACCGGCAGGAGCGCGGTGACGCCGGAGGCGTGCGCAGCCGCGGGCAGGCGGGGCGCCCGCGCGCGGGCGAGCGGCGCGCGCAGGGCGACGGCCACGACGGCGGCGGCGACGATCGCCGCGGCGACGATCAACGGCTCAGGCCGGCAGCCGCTGGCGCATGGCGGTGAGGACCTCGCTCGGCTCGGGGAAGCGATGCACGGCGTGCTTCGAGAAAAGGAGCTCGCCGTCGAGGCGCACGTCGAAGATGCCGCGCGAGCCCTTGAGCAGCTCGGCGCGCAGCCCGAGCTCCTGCTCGATCTCGGCCGCCAGACCGGCGGCGCGGGGCTTGTAGTTTCAAACGACGCAGTATTCGATGGTCAGCCGATGGCTCATGGCGCAGTCTCCTCGGGCGATTCTACGGAAGCTCGCCGGCCGCAGATCGCGGCGGCGAAGAAGCGCGGGTAGACCTCGCGGATGCGCTCCACGTCCGGCACCACGGTGACCGCCGCGAAGCCGGCCGCCACGAAGGCCGCGCGCCACGTCTCGGGGGCGAGGAAACCGTGATGCGGACGGTGGGCATCGAGCTCGACGGTGGTGAAGCCGTCGAGGAGCTGGAAGACGAGGTCGGCGGGCACGGCCTGGCCGGGGAGCAGCCGGCAGCATTCGCCGGCGACGAGCCAGCCGCCGGGCGCGAGGAGGTCGCGCAGCCGCGCGAGCGCTGCGCCGAGCTGCCGCGCGACATGCACGACATTGACGCCGTAGACCAAGTCGTAGGCGCCGAAGTCGCCCTGCTCGACGGCGGGCCGGTCGATGTCGAAGCCGCGGCAGGCGAGCGGCAACTGGGGGAAACGAGCGGCGAGGGCGCGTTCGGCGCGGCGGCGGAAGAACGGGCTCGGCTCGGTGAACTCGTAGCGCGCCACGTCGGCGAGCCGGCCGCGACGCTCGAGCTCGGCGAGCAACGTCGCCGCCGCGCCGCCAGCGCCGCCGCCGATCTCGAGCAGGCGCAATCCGCCGCCGGGTCGCAACCGGTTGGCCGCCGCCACGGCGGCGAGCTCGTTCGAGATCGAGTAGACGCGGTTCGAGTTGTCGAAATACGCGAGCCAGAGCTGGATGCGTGTCGGGGCGAGCAGCAGCTGCTCGCCGCTCGTCTCGCCGCCGGCGACGTCGCGGTGCGCGCGGGCGGCGGCGTCGAGCAGATCGAACGTCGCGCCGAGGCCGGGATCGAGATCGAGACCGAGCGCGCGGAGCTCGGCGCGGTCGCTCGGCCGCAGCGACACGCCGGCGCGGTAGCTCGCCGGACGGCCTTCGCTCTCGATCTCGCCGTTCTGCGCGAGGCGCGCGAGCAGCGAGTCGAGAGCCGGCCGGAACGCCGGCGCGAAGCCGAGCTCGACGGCGATCTCGGCGGCGGTCGCGCCGCGCGCCAGCGGCGCCGCGAGGCCGAGAGCGTCGGCGATGTCGAGAGCGAGGTCGGTCGCGTAGCGGTCGACGAGCTCGCAGCAGACGTGAAAGTGGTCGCCGAAGAGCGCGGCCGGGATCTCGCCCAGCAGCGCCTCGACGCCGGTCGGGCGCGGGCCGGGATCGAAAGGCAGCCGCATGCGGCCGCCATTCTAGGCGGGTTAGGATGCCGCGGATGAGCGAACCGACCGTGAGCGCGCTCGATCTCGACGATCCCGAGCGGCTCGAGCGCATCGCTGGTCATGTGCGCGCCCTGCTCGCCGAGCTCGGCCTCGACCTCGCCGATCCCAACCTCGCCGAGACCGACCGCCGCGTCGCCCGGCTCTACGCCGAGATGTTCCACGGCCTGCAGGAGGGCGCCGAGCCGGCGATCACCGTCTTCCCCAACGACGAGCACTACAGCTCGATGGTGATGGAGAAGCGCATCCCGTTCTACTCGATGTGCGCCCACCATCTCGTCCCCTTTTACGGCCACGCGCACCTCGCTTACATCCCCAATGATTCGATCCTCGGGCTCTCGAAGTTCGCGCGCATCCTCGAGTTCTACGCCAAGCGGCCGCAGCTCCAGGAGCGCCTCACCGAGCAGGTCGCCGACTATCTCGCCACCAAGCTCGCGCCGCAGGGGGTGATGGTCGTCATCGAGGCGCGCCATCTCTGCGTCGAGATGCGCGGCGTCAGGAAGCCGGGAGCGGTGACGGTGACCTCGGCGATCCGCGGCATCTTCCACCAGCGGCCGGTGCGCGAGGAATTCCTCGACCTGCTGCGCCGGGTCGAGGAGTGAGCGGCGCGCGCGCCGTCCTCGCCGGGACCGGCATCGCGCTGCCGCCGCGCGAGATCCCGAATTCGCTGATCTCGCGCATCATGGACACCAGCGACGAGTGGATCGTCGAGCGCAGCGGCGTGCGCACGCGCCGCTACGTCGAGCGCGGCGTCGCCTCGTCGGATCTCGGCGCCGAGGCCGCCCGCGCCGCGCTCGCCGACGCCGGCGTGGAGCCGGGCGAGGTCGATTACCTGGTTTGCGCCACGATGACGCCGGATCACTACTTCCCGGGCGTCGGTACCGCCATCCAGCGCAAAGCCGGCCTGCGGCCGCTGCCGGCGCTCGACATCCGCCAGCAGTGCGCCGGGTTCGCTTACGGGCTGCAGCTGGTCGACGTCCTCGTCCGCTCCGGCGCCGCGCGCACCGTGCTCCTCGTCGGCACCGACGTGCACACGTCGTTGATGCCGTTCTCGGAGGCGACCTGGGAGATCCTCGAGGGGCGCTCGGAGGGGCCGCTGGGAGCGGAGGACTTCGCCTGGAACTCGCGCTTCCGCCACCTGCTCGTCCTCTTCGGCGACGCCGGCGGGGCGATGGTCTTCCGCGCCGAGGAGAACGGCGGCGCGCGCGGCATCCTCGGCTCGGCGCTTTACGGCGACGGCGACCACGAGGGCATCCTCGTGGTGCCCGGGGCGGGCTCGGCGAAGCGGCCCTGGGTGACCGCCGAAGCGATTCTCGCAGCCGAGACGGTACCGGTGATGGAGGGCCGTCAGGTCTTCAAGCTCGCCGTCACGCGCATGCCGGAAGCGGTCCAGGAGGTGCTGGGGAGGGCCGGACACGGACTGGCCGACCTCGACCTGCTCGTCATGCACCAGGCCAACCTGCGCATCAACGAGTTCGCCCAGAAGGCGATGGGGCTGCCCGACGAGAAGGTGCACAACAACATCCAGAAGTACGGCAACACCACTTCGGCGACGCTGCCGCTCTGCTTCCACGAGGCACGGCAGGCGGGCAAGGCGCCGCCCGGCGCCCTCGTCGCCTTCGCCGCCCTCGGCGCCGGCCTGCACTGGGGCGCCGTGCTGATGCGAGTCTGAGCTACGGCGGCGGCGCGCCGACGCCGCGCTCGGCGGCGAGCTCGAGGCGGAGGAGCTGGGTGTCGATCTCGCGGAAGAACGAGGCGGTGCGGCTCTCCCAGCTCGACGGCGTGAAGAGGCCGGGCGGGGCGGTGAGGCGAAGGGTGGTCGAGTCGTCGGCGTTGCGCACGAGCTGGATGCGGAAGGCGCTCCAGAAGAGCGCCCAGTCGGGGGTGAGCTCGACGCGCGGGTCGAGCGTCGCGCCGGAGAGCTGCAGCGTGTTGAGGATCGCCACCACGATCGGGGAATCGGGTCCCGCGTAGCGGGTGCGGAAGAGGCGTTCGGCGGCGAGCGCGCCGGGCGGCGGCACCCAGCTGTTGGTCGCGAGCAGCTGCTGGAAGCCGCGATGGCTCGCCAGCTCGGCGAAGTTGGCATCGGTCCTCGCCCGCACGCGCGAGCGCTCGTCGAGGGCGACGGCGCGCTCGAGGTGCTGGACGGCGAGCGCGGCGTAGCCCGAGAGGGCGTAGTTCGAGGCCACCAGGTACCAGGCCTCGGCCGAGCCCGGCTCGCGGTCGAGGTGACGCCGGAAATGCGCCGTGGCCGTCGGCAGGTCGCCGCGCAGCAGCTCGACCGCGCCCAGGTTGAGCGCATTGTCGGCGGCCGCCGGGTCGAGCCGCTCGGCCTCGCGCAGGTCGGCAAGGGCGTCGTCGTAGCGCTGCTCGTGGATGGCGATCGCGGAGCGGTTGAGCCACGCCTGGCGCAGCGTCGGGTCGGCGCGGATCGCCTGGTCGAGGTCACGCTTGCAGGCGTCGAGCTCGTCGAGCATGCAGCGCGCGGTCGAGCGCTCGAGCAGCGCCGGGGCGTGGCGCGGGTCGCGACGAAGGAACGGATCGAGCAGGGCGATGGCGCTCTCCGGGTCGTCGGCCGCGAGGGCGCGTCGCGCGGCGGCCAGGGGATCGCCGGCCGCCGGCTCGGCCGCCGGCTGGGCGACGACGGCGGCGGCGAGCGGCAAGGCCAGCAGGAGGGCGAGCCAAGATCGAGTCACGGCGTGAATTTATCGCTCCGCGAGCGCGAGCGCGAGGAGCGCCGCGACGGCTGGCGCCGGAGGCCCACCGCGCGGGCGCCCCGGCGGCGACTAGAATGCGCGCCATGTCCGCTTCCGAGCCGGCCGCAACGCCGGCGGAGATCGCCGCCGCGCTCTCGCAGCGCGTCATCGGCCAGCCCTGGGCGATCCAGGAGATGGCGATCGCGCTGGCCAAGAAGCTCGCCGATCTCGGCACCGGCAACATCCTGCTCGTCGGCTCCTCGGGCACCGGCAAGACGACCCTGATGCGCGCCGTCGAGGGCTATCTCGCCGCCGACCCGCGCCTCGCCGTGCGCTCGGCGGTGCTGCGCATCCACGCCAACGTGCTCGGCGACGAAGCCGAGGCGGGACGGCCGGGCGAGCTCGTGCTGCGCCGGCTGCTCGCGCGCGCGCGCGAACAGCTCGGCTCGGGCGCAGATCCCGAGGAGTACCTCGCCCGCGCCCGCCAGGGCCTGGTCTTCATCGACGAGGTCGACAAGATCCGCTCGCGCGTCGGCGAGCAGCCCAACGTGCGCGGCATTCGCGCCCAGGAGGCGCTGCTCACCCTGATCGAGAACGAGGCGGTGCCGCTCGAGCTGCCGGCATGGCTCGGCGGCGGCCAGGCCACCGTCGACTCGAGCGGCCTGCTCTTCGTCGCCGCGGGCGCCTTCGAGGGTCTCTACGACGCGGTCTACGACCGCATCACGATCGGCGCCGACAAGGGCATGCTGCAGCCGGTCAACGTGGTCGTCGACGGCAAGGTGCGCGAGGAGCTCCGCTTCCACCTGCGTGACTGGCTGCGCCAGGATGACCTCTTCGACTACGGCATGACGCCGCAGTTCCTGTCGCGCTTCGACTCGGTGGTGCTGCTCGACGACCTCGACGAGGAGCAGCTGGCCCGCATCTTCCTCGAGATCCCCGACTCGGGCTACCACCAGGCGCGCGCCTACTTCGAGCGGCGCGGCCTCAAGCTGGTGGTCTCGAGCTCGGCGGTCAAGGCGGTGGCGGCCGCCGCCGGCCGCCAGCCGCGGCTCGGCGCGCGCGCGCTCAAGGAGGTCTTCCGTCGCGTCGTCCGCGACCTCGAGTTCGAGCCCGAGAAGCACGCCCGCGAGGGCGTCGTCTTCCTCGACGCGAGCGACGTCGAGCGCGCGCTGGCGTGAGGCGAGTCGTTCCGGCGGCGCTGGCGCTCGCCGGCTTCGTCGCCGGTCTCTTTCCGATCTTCGACGGCGACCTCTTCTGGCATCTCGCCGCCGGGCGCTGGATCGCCGAGCACGGCGCGATCCCGCGCGCCGATCCGTTCCGCTTCGGCGCCGAGGAGCTGCCGTGGATCGACCACGAGTGGCTCTTCCAGCTCGTCGTCCACGCTCTCGAGCGCGCCGTCGGTCTCGACGGGCTCGTCGTGGTGCGGGCGACCGCGCTCGCCGGCTTCGCGCTGCTCCTCTACGCCGTCGCCCGCCGCGGCGGTCTCGGCGCCGGGCTCGCCGGACTGGTGGCGCTCGGCGCGACGCTCGGCGTGCGCCCGCGCTTTCTCGACCGGCCGGAGATCGTCACGCTTTACGCGGTCGTTCTCCTGCTCTCCGGCCTCGAGCGACGCGAGGATGCGAAGTCGAAGCGATGCAATCCGACAGAGACGGAAAGACTTCCTGGAAGGGTACGTGATCCGGCCGTTTCGCTCGCACGGGACGCCGGCCTTGCCGCTGCTGGCAGAGGGGCGCGAGGGCTCGGCGCTCTCGTGCTGCTCGTCGTCTCGTGGGTGAACTTTCACGGCGAGGCGTTGCTCGCTCCGCTTCTGGCCGGCCTCTTTCTCCTCGGCGCGGCGCTCGACGAGCGTGCCGCCGGCGCCGGCTCGGGCTCGAACCGCTGGCGCGAGGTGGTCGGCGTGCCCGCGCTCCTCGCGCTCGCCCTGCTCGCCAATCCGTACGGCTGGCGGCTGGTCGAGGTGCCGCTCGGCATCCGCGCGGCGCTCGCCGATCTCGCCGCCGTCAATCCCGAATGGCTGCCGGCGTGGCGGGCGCCGCAGCCCTATCTCTTTGCGGGGCTCACGGTGATGGCGTCGCTGGCGGTGCTCGCGCGCCGCCGGTCCGGTCGCTGGCCGGCGCCAGAGTGGGGCCTGCCGGCGCTCGCTCTGGCGGTGATCGCACTCTCGGCAGTGCGTCACCAGGCGCTCGTCTACGTCGCCGCCGCACCGTTTGCCGCGCGCGCCTTGGCGGCGCTCGACGACGTGCGCGCGCTCGGCGGGCGCCGCGAGCGTCGCCTGGCGCTCGCCGCCGTCGCGGCCAGCCTGCTGGTGGCCCTCTGGGCCGCCTTTCCGCCAGCGAGCGGCCCGCTGCGGCCGCGCCACGGCGGGCTGCGGCTCGGCGTCGGGCTCGCGGAGGGGCGCTTTCCGGTGCGCGCCGCGGAGCGGCTGGCGGCACATGCCGAGATCGGACCGCTCTACAACGAGTTCCCGCACGGCGGCTACCTGCTCTGGCGCCTTCCGCCCCGGCCGGTCTTCTGGGACGGTCGCATGGAGCTCGAGCCGGGCCTCCTGCACGCGCTCGCCGCGGCGCGGCGGAGCCCGCTGGCGTGGCACGCGCTGCTCACTTCGCGCGGCGCGGTCGGCGCGCTCGTGCGTTACGAACCGCGCCTGGTGCCGGTAGTCGAGCCCGACGGACGCGGCGGGATGCGTGTCGTCGAGCTGCGCACCGCGAACTCCTACCTTTTCTCGCGCCGGCTCTGGCAGCTCGTCGACTGGGACGACGAGACAATGCTCTTCCTGCTGCCGGGCGCCGCCGGCTGGCCGGGCGAGCCGTATCGCGCGGTGGATCCCGAAGACGTCGACGGCACGGTGCGCCGCGCGGCGGCAGACTCCGTCTACCGGCGCGCGGCGCTCGCCGAGGTGGAGCGCAAGCTCGCCGAGCAGCCGGGCTGCCTGCGCGCCGCGCGCCTCGCCGCCGGGCTGCGCGCGGCGGCGCGAGCGGCAGCGTGAAGGCGCCGCTCAGGCGGCGGACGAAGGCTCGTCGCCGCCGTTGCCGCCGCGCTCGGAGCGCACGCCGCGCAGCCGGCGCAGGCGGCGCCGGCGCAGCAGCTGCCGGATGCCGATGGGCAGGAAGACGAGGAAGGCGGCCACGACGACCACAACGAGCATCTGTCGCGCGATCGAGCCGCGGTCGCCAATTGCGGCATCGAGCCACGCCACGAAGAAGAACGTGAAGATGGTGATCGGCAGCAGCATGCCGAGCATGGTGGCGAGGAGGAACTTCGCAAAGCGCACGCCTACCACCGCTGCCGAAGCATTGACCAGCGCGAAAGGCACCGGGATGAAACGGACCGCGACGAGCGGTACGAAGCCGCGCCGGTGCAGGACCTTCTCGGCACGTCGCACTCTCTCGCCGCCGATCCGTTCGACGAACTCACGGCCGAGCATCTTGGCCAGCAGGTAGCCGGCGACCGAGGCGAGCACGATCCCGGTCCAGTTCCAGACGGTTCCCCAAACGGCGCCGAAGATCGCCGCACCAACTACGATCATCGGAGTAGCTGGCACGCCGATCGAGCCGAGAATCACGAAGCACGCGAGGTGAGCGAGAGGTGACCACCATGCGCGCATTTCATCGAGAAGCGTTTCGATTCGCTCCGGCTCGAGGTAATCGCCGAGCGGCGTCCAGCGCGCGGCGGCGAAGACGCCGGCGAGCAGGAGGAGGAGCGCCGCGAAGCGCAGCGCCGGACCGCGCAGCGAGCGCCTCCCCGCGCGCTCGGGATCGGCGTCGAGGAAGCTCACCGCGGGTCGGGGTTCTTCTCGGGCTCGCCGCCGGGGGCGCCGTCGAGGCCGAGGAAGCGGCGCATCTCGACCGCCAGGATCTCCTGCGACGAAGGCTCCATGAAGTTGAGCTGCATCTCGTTGATCACCATCACTTCGACCCGCCGCCACTCGGCCCAGCAACCGGCGCAGACGCGGGTGCGGATCTCTTCGCCGAGAGTCCCGGCGAACGGCGCGCGGTCGAGAGCCGGCCGCTCCTCGCCGCAGCGGGAGCAAGTGAGGGCAGCGCTCACCGGCCGGTCTCCGCCGCGGGCGTGGCGACGAGCTCGCGGAAGTAGGCGATCGTCGCGCGCAGGCCGTCGTCGAGCGCCACGGACGGCTCCCAGCCGAGCACGGCGCGTGCCTTGGCGATGTCCGGCTGGCGGGTCTTGGGGTCGTCCTCGGGCAGGGGCCGGAAGGCGATCTCGGAGCGCGAGCCGGTGAGCTCGAGGATGCGCTCGGCGAAATGAAGGATGGTCATCTCGTGTGGATTGCCGAGGTTGACGGGCAGTGGCTCGGCGGAGACGAGGAGGCGGAAGATGCCGTCGACGAGGTCGTCGACGTAGCAGAACGAGCGCGTCTGGCTGCCGTCGCCGAACACCGTTAGCGGCTCGCCGGCGAGCGCCTGCTGGATGAACGCCGGCACCACGCGGCCGTCGTTCGGGCGCATGCGCGGCCCGTAGGTGTTGAAGATGCGGACGATGCGCGTCTCGAGCCCGTGCACCCGCCGGTAGGCCATGGTCATCGCCTCGGCGAAGCGCTTGGCCTCGTCGTAGACGCCGCGCGGCCCGACCGGATTGACGTTGCCCCAGTAGGACTCCGGCTGCGGATGGACGAGCGGATCGCCGTAGACCTCGGAGGTCGAGGCGAGCAGGTAGCGCGCCCCCTTCGCCTTCGCCAGGCCGAGCGCGTTGTGGGTCCCCAGCGAGCCGACCTTGAGGGTCTGGATCGGGAGCTCGAGATAGTCGATGGGCGAGGCGGGCGAAGCGAAGTGCAGCACGTAGTCGACCGGGCCGTCGACGGCGATCGGCTGCGACACGTCGTGCAGGAGGAGCGCGAAATCGCTGCCCCCGGCGAGGTGCTCGACGTTGCGCCGCTTGCCGGTGATCAGGTTGTCGACGGCGACGACGGCAATCCCTTCGGCGAGCAGACGCTCGCAGAGATGCGAGCCGAGGAAGCCGGCGCCGCCGGTGACGACCGCGCGCTTCAAGCTCTGACCTCGACCCGGGCCGGGGCGGACTCCGGGCGTCCCACCGAGACGTAGCGGAAACCGGCGGCGGCGACGCGCTCGGGCTCGTAGAGATTGCGCAAGTCGACGATCAGAGGCGTGCGCAGCAGGCGGCGCAGGCGGTCGAGCTCGAGGGCGCGGAACTGGTTCCATTCGGTGGCGATGACCACGCCGTCGGCGCCTGCGGCGGCGTCGTAGGCGTCGGCGCAGTAGGCGACCGCCGGCGGCAGCAGCGTCCGGGCGATCTCCATCGCCGCCGGATCGAAGGCGCGCACCGTGGCACCCGCCGCGACCAGACCCTCGACGACGGGGATCGCCGGCGAGTCGCGCATGTCGTCGGTCTCGCCCTTGAAGGCGAGGCCGAGCAGCGCGATCGTCCTCCCCGCCAGGCCGCCGAAGGCGGCCTCGATCTTGGGCACCATGCGGCGCTGGATGCGCTCGTTGGCGGAGAGCACGGCGTCGATGATCTCGAAGCGCAGGCCGTGCTCCTCGGCGATCTGCGCCACGGCGCGGGTGTCCTTGGGGAAGCACGAGCCGCCGAAGCCGGGTCCGGGGTGGAGGAACTTGGGCCCGATGCGATGGTCGAGTCCCATGCCGCGCGCCACCACCTCGACGTCGGCGCCCACCGCCTCGCAGAGCTCGGCGACTTCGTTGATGAACGAGATCTTGGCGGCGAGGAAGCCGTTCGAGGCGTACTTGATCATCTCCGACGATTCGACGTTGGCGATGACGAACGGCACGCCGGCGGCCTTGAGCGGCGCGTAGATCTCGAGCATGACGTCGACGGCCCGCGGATCGCGGGCGCCGATGACGACACGGTCGGGGTGGTAGAAGTCCTCGAGCGCCGAGCCCTCGCGCAGGAATTCGGGGTTCGAGACGACTGCGAAGTCGTGGCTGCCGGCGGAGCGCTCGCGCACCGTCTTCTCGACCATCTGGCCGGTGCCGACGGGCACTGTCGACTTGGTGACGACGACCTTGTAGCCGTTCAGGTTGTCGCCGATCGACTCGGCCACCTGGCGCACGAAGGAGAGGTCGGCGCGGCCGTCGGGCAGGGGCGGGGTGCCGACGGCGATGAACACCGCCCGCGCCTCGCGTACGGCGGGGGCGAGCTCGGTGGTGAAGCGCAGGCGGCCCGCCCTGACGTTCTTGGTGACGATCTCCTCGAGGCCGGGCTCGTAGATGGGGATCTCGCCGCGCTCGAGGGCGGCGATCTTGACGCCGTCCTTGTCGACGCCGGTGACGGTCATGCCGAAATCGGCCAGGCAGGCGCCGGTGACGAGACCGACGTAGCCGCTGCCGACGACACAGATCTTCATCGAATCACCTCGGGAAGTCCCGGCTCGACGACGCTGGAATGGGCCCCCGAACGGGGCGGCGACCGGCTGGTGAGCCTATCGCGTCGGCCTGCCGCAGCGAAACCCGCCGCGCCGCGCCGAGGCGACGAGCGCCGGCGCCCGCTCGCGGTATCGTTCACCCCGGTGACCTCGTTGATCGGTGCGACGGTCGCGCGCTACCGGATCCTCGCCAAGCTCGGCGGCGGCGGGATGGGCGTGGTCTACGAGGCCGAGGACACCGAGCTCGGCCGGCGGGTGGCGATCAAGTTCCTTCCCGCGGACACCAGCGAGGACCGCGAGGCGCTGGAGCGCTTCCGGCGCGAAGCTCGCGCCGCATCGGCGCTCAGCCACCCACACATCTGCACCGTGCACGACGTCGGCAGCCACGACGGGCGGCCGTACCTCGTCATGGAGCGCATGAGCGGCCACACGCTCAAGCACGTGCTCGAGGAGCGGAAGCTGCCCATCGACGAGGTGCTGTCGCTCGGCGAGCAGATCGCCGACGCGCTCGATGCTGCGCATCGCGCCGGCATCGTCCACCGGGACCTCAAGCCGGCGAACATCTTCGTCACCGAGCGGGGCGAGGCGAAGATCCTCGACTTCGGGCTCGCCAAGCTCGAGCACCTCGACGAGGAGATCTCCACCGCCGGCCTGGGGCCGCGCGAGCTGGTCGAGCACGTCACCACGCCCGGCATGACGGTGGGGACGGTCGCCTACATGTCGCCGGAGCAGGCGCGCGGCGAGCCGGCCGACGCGCGCAGCGATCTCTTCTCACTCGGTGTCGTGCTCTACAGAATGGCGAGCGGACGGATGCCGTTCGTCAGCGTCAGCGCCGGCGAGTTCTTCCGCGCTGTCCTCTCCGACGCACCGATCCCGCTCAGCCGCATCGATCCGGAGGTGCCGGTCGAGCTCGAGGCGATCGTCTTCAAGTGCCTGGAGAAGGAGCGCGCCCTGCGCTACCAGACGGCCGCGGACGTGCGCACCGACCTCAAACGCCTGATGCGCGACACGCAGTCGGGCTCGGCGGTGCG
>DASWJT010000056.1:0-29685 GCA_036397015.1 Thermoanaerobaculia bacterium | reverse complement strand
GATCCCGTAGAATCCGGACGCATCCTTCGCGAGGAGACCTCATGGCGGGAACACGGCTTTCGTCCGCGCTCGTGGCGGAGTTCATCGGCACCTTCGCGCTCGTCTTCGTCGGCGCCGGTGCCGGAGCCCTCGGCGCCGGCGGCCTGGTCGGCGTCGCCCTGGCGCACGGGCTGACGCTGGCCGGCTTCGTCTACGCCTTCGGCCATCTCTCGGGCACGCACGTCAATCCGGCGGTGACTTTCGGCGTCTGGCTGGCCGGCGCGATCGACCTGCGGCGGGCGGTGTCGTACTGGGTCTTCCAGCTCTTGGGCGGCATCGCCGCCGGCTTCGCGCTGCGTTACTCCCTGGGCGGCGTCGTCGGCGGCCTGGGCGCCACGACCCTCGCCGGCAATCTCGTCGTCGGCGCCGAACGCGTGACGGTGACGCCAGCGATGGGCCTCTTCGTCGAGGGCGTCCTCACCTTCTTCCTCGTCAACGCGGTGCTGCACTGCGCCGTTGGTGGCAAGGCGGGGAACCTCGCCGGCCTGGCGATCGGCCTGACCCTCGCCTTCTCGATCCTCATGGGCGGGCCGCTCACCGGCGCCAGCCTCAATCCGGCGCGGACGCTCGGGCCGGCAGTGGCGAGCGACAACTTCGCCGATCTGTGGGTCTACTTCGCTGGGCCGCTCGCCGGCGGCGCGGTCGCCGCCGTGCTCTACCGCAAGGTGCTCGGCAGGTAGTGGCGCCGTCGGCTCGCCGGCGCGCGCTCGCGCTCGCGGTGCTCGCCGCGGCGGGCGCCGGCCCGGCCCGGGCGTGGCTCACCTCCGGCCATCGGCGGGTGACGATCGACGCCGTCGGCCTCCTGCCCGCGGAGCTGCCGCGCTTCTTCCGCCGGGGTGCGGCGACGGCCGGTCACGCCGCGATCGACCCCGATCTCTGGCGCCATCGCGACACACCGGAGCTCGCCGAGCGCGTGGCGCCGGAGCACTTCCTCGACCTCGAGCTGCTGCGCGGCGCGGCGCTGCCGGACGCGCGCTCCGACTACCTGAAGCTGCTGGCCCGGCTCGGCGTCGAGCCGCGCCGGGCCGGCGCGCTGCCCTACGCCGTCGTCGAGGGCGCCGAGCGGCTGGCGCTCGCCTTCGCCGAGCACCGCCGCTGGCCGGCCGACGAGGCGATTCGCGCCAAGTGCCTGCTCCACGCCGGCTGGCTCGCGCACTACGCGGGCGACCTCACGCAGCCGCTGCACACGACGATCCACCACGACGGCCGCGCGCTCGCCAACGGCGAGCCGCCGTTCACCGGCATCCACCGCCGCGTCGACGCCCTCTTCGGCCGGCTGCCGCGCGGCCTCTCGCTGCCCCTGGCGGAGGCGCCGACACCGATCGCCGAGCTCGTGCTGGCGGTGCGCGCCGAGCTCGCGGCGAGCCACGCCCTCGTCGACGCGGTCTACGCGCTCGAGTCGCAGCTCATGACGGAGCGGCGCGCCGTCGATGCGCGAGTCGCGGCTCTCGCCGCCGAGCGCTATCGCGCCACGGCGCGCTTCGTCGCCGGGGTGCTGCTGTGGAGCTGGCGGAGGTCGGCGGAGCTCGAGCTGCCGGAGTGGCTCGAGCGCTGAGGTCGGATCAGACGGCGAACGAGCTGCCGCAGCCGCAGGTGCCGGTGGCGCGCGGGTTCTGGAACTTGAAGCCGGCGCCGCTCATGCCGAAGACGTAGTCGATGGTGACGCCCTCGAGGTAGCGCGAGCTCACCGGGTCGACGAAGACCTTGAGGCCGTCGAGCTCCATCACGGCGTCGGTCTCTCGCGCCTCCTGCTCGAAGTCGAGCGCGTACTGGAAGCCGCTGCAGCCGCCGCCCATGACGGCGACGCGCAGGCCGTAGGAGGCGTCCATCCCCTCCTGCTCGCGGGTGATCTTGACCATCTCCACCGCCTTGGCGGTGAGGGTGACCGGCGGCAGGTTCTCGGGGGCGGTCTCGGTGTGGGTGTGGACAGGCTCCATGACGGCTCCTTCGTTCCGGGTATCGACAACCGCGGCGGGGGCGGGATTGTTCCCGGCCGACGCGGGAGCTTGAGTCTAGCAGGGCGCGGCTATCATCGCGCCGATGCCGCGTGCCGTGCTCTTCGACCTCAACGGCGTCCTCGTCGACGACGAGCCGATCCATCTCCGCCTTCTCCTGCGCGCGCTCGCTGAGGAGGGGATCGAGCCGCCGGCGGCGTGGGCGCGGACGACCTTCCTCGGCGTCGACGATCGCACCTGCCTGCGGGCGGCGTTCGCGCGCGCCGGGCGGTCCTACGATCCGGTGCTCGAGGCGCGGCTGGTGGCGCGCAAGGCGGCCTACTACCAGGCCGAGATCCGCGCCGCGGGCTACCCCGTGGTGCCGGGCGCCGGCGCCGCGGTCGCGGCGCTCGCCGACGCCGGCCTGTGGCTGGGCGTGGTCTCCGGCGCGCTGCGCGCCGAAGTCGAAGGGGCGTTGCGCGGAGCCGGCCTGCGCGACCGCTTCGCGCTCGTCGTCACTGCCGAGGACGTCGCCCGCGGCAAGCCCGATCCCGAGGGCTACGAGCGCGCGATCGCGCAGCTCCGGCGGCTCGCCGCCGCCGACGACCGGCTCATCCATCCGCACGAGATCGTGGCGGTGGAGGACAGCCCGGCGGGTCTCGCCGCCGCGGCGGCCGCCGGGCTCGCCACGCTCGCGGTGATCAGCGGACCGCTCGCGGGCGTGCGCCCGAGCGCCGACGCGGTGGTCGGCAGCATCGCCGAGATCACTCCCGCGCTCCTCGCCGAGCGCTTCTCCGACTGAGCGCTCAGACGATCGGCACGCGCCCGGCGAAACCCTCGTCGTAGCCGTGGAAGTGGGCGAGCGCGGGCTCCGGGTGCTTCCAGCAGAAGTAGCCGTCGCCCGCGTCCCAGTCCACCAGCCAGAGCCCCTTGACGACGCAGCCGAGCGACTCGATCTCGCGCGCCCAGCGGTCGACGATGTCGCGAAACGAGCTCTCGGGATCGGCGAGCTCGCTCTCCTCCGGCGAGGCGGCGCCGAGCGCGGCCGCGAGCTCGTCCACCTCGCGCACCGCCGCCGCCGTGCGCTCGCGTACGAGCGGGAAGAGGGAGAGCGCCTCGTCGTAGGTGAAGACGCGGGCGGAGCGCGGCATGGGGGTCGCCACGATAGCATCGCGCCCGGGCAGGGGAGGGTCCGTGACGCGCCCCGATTCGACCAGCGGCAGCATCGAAGTGATCGCCGGCGGCATGTTCTCCGGCAAGAGCGAGGAGCTGGTGCGGCGGCTGCGCCGGGCGGTCATCGCCCGCCAGACGATCCAGGTCTTCAAGCCCGCCGCCGACGAGCGCCACGGTCCCGACCGGCTGATCACGCGCGACGACCGCGAGCTCGACGCCGAGAGCGTGCGCGACACCGCCTCGCTGCGCGCGGCGCTGCGCCCCGACGTGCAGGTGGTGGGCATCGACGAGGCGCAGTTCTTCGACGCCGCGCTCGCCGCGCTCGCCATGGAGCTCGCCGACGCGGGGGTGCGCGTCATCGTCGCCGGCCTCGATCAGGATTTCGCGCGGCGGCCGTTCGGGCCGATGCCGCAGCTGCTCGCCCACGCCGAGCTGGTGGACAAGATGCACGCCGTTTGCGTGCGCTGCGGCGCGCCGGCGCACTACAGCCAGCGCATCGCGGGCGGCTCCGCTCAGGTGCAGGTCGGCGACGTCGACTCCTACGAAGCGCGCTGCCGGCGCTGCTACGAGCCGTGGCGGGCATGATCCTCGTCGGCACTGCGCCCGCGGCCGAGCGGCGTCGGGTGGCCCTCGCCGTCGACGTGCACGAAGACGACTTCGGCCTCGGTGACCTTGACTCTCTGTCCGCCGGGATGGCCGCGCTCGGCCTCGACCTCGACGGCGACGGTGATCGACGTCGTGCCCAGTCGCTCGGTGCGGGTGTAGAAGCTCACCAGGTCGCCGACCAGCACCGGCGCGTGGAAAACCACCTCGCGCATCGCCACGGTGACGATGCGGCCGGCCGTGTGGCGGTGCGCCTCGACGGCGCCCGCCTGGTCGATGTAGGAGAGGATGACGCCGCCGAAGATGGTGCCGAGGGCGTTGGTGTCCTTGGGCAGGAGAACGACGCGAATGGCGAGCAGGTCGCGCCGCGCCTCGTCCGGCGAGAGCTCGGCCGGCGGCGGTGCGGACGCCGCGCGCATCGGCTCAGGCCGGCGTCGTGCGGCCGCTGGCGTGGAGCGCCAGCTTCACCGCCTCGCCCGGGCTCTGGGCGGTGAACAGCAGGGGATCGCCGAGGCCGTCCGGGCGGCGCAGCTTCCAGCTCGCGAGCAGCACTACCGGCACGCGGAACTTGAGCGCGAAGGCGATCTCGGAGAGCGTGCCCCAGCCGCCGCCGATGGCGATCACCGCCGCCGCGGAGAGCACCACGATCTGATTGCGCGCCTGGTTCAATCCCGAGTGGAGGACGACGTCGAGGTACTCGTTGGCCGGCGTCTCGTAATCGTCGACGCCGGGCAGGATGCCGACCGTGCGGCCGCCGGCGAGTCGCGCCCCCTCGCAGGCCGCCTGCATGACTCCGCCGCGGCCGCCGGTGAGAACCGTGATGCCGGCGAGCGCGAGCTCGGCGCCGCTGTCGCGCGCCAGCCGGGCGACCTCGGTGTCGCACGCGGCGGCGCCGACGACTGCAATCTGCAGGGAGCGCGGCACGCGCGCATGCTATCGTAGCGCCGCCGCTGCAGGACCTGCCTCCACATGGCGTCCCCTCCTCGCTCCGCCGCGCCACTCCGGGCCAGCGACGACCTCGCGATCGTGCGCCGGATGGTGGCCGGGGAGGCCGAAGCCCTCGCCGAGCTCTACGACCGCTTCGCGCCCCTCGTTCTGGCCGTCGCGCGGCGCATCCTGGGCGGGGCCGGCGACGCCGAAGAGGTGCTGCAGGAGGCCTTCCTCCAGGCCTGGAACCAGGCGGACCGCTACGACGCGGCGCGCTCCTCGGTCTCCACCTGGCTCGTCCTCATCTCCCGCTCGCGTGCGCTCGACCGACTGCGCAGCCGGGGGGCGCGCGACCGCACCGCGGCGGCGGCGGCCGCCGAGCCGCCGCCTGCGGATACATCCTCGCGCCTCGACGAGCACGTACTCCATCGGGAGCGGCAGCGGAGGGTGAGAGACGCCCTGGCGGCGATCCCGGAGGAGCAGCGGCGAGTGCTCGAGCTGGCTTTCTACGGGGGACTGTCGCAAAGCGAGATCGCCACCCGCACGGGGACACCGCTCGGCACCGTCAAGACGCGGGCGCTGTTGGGGATGAAGAAACTGCGCCAGGAGCTGCGCAGCGAGATTCGGGAGCTGATGTGAACGAGCCGTACGACGATCCGGAAGCGATCGCCGCCCTGGCGGTGCTCGACGGCTTCGGCCGCGTCGAGGGGCCGGAGGAGACGTCGGTCCCGGAAGCCGAGGACGAAGTCGAGCAGGTGCTGCGCCGGCTCTTCGTCGAAGCCGCGAGCCTGCTGCCGTACGCGCTCGAGCCGGTGCCGCCTCCCGTCGAGGTGCGCGGGCGTCTGCTGACCTCGATCGTCGGCGACCTGACCCAGGAGGTCGAGGAGGTCGCGCCTGCGGCCGGCGAGCCGGTGGCGGCCGCCGCTGCGGCGCCGCATCCGTTCCGCGCCGCGGGCGCCGTCCGGCGTCGCCGCTGGCCGCGGCTGCTCGCCGCCGCCGCCGGCTTGGCGCTCGTCGCCGGCCTGGTGTTCTGGATCGCCTACCTGCAGTCGGAGCTCGGCGCGAGCCGCGCCCGGCTCGCGTGGGCGGAGCGCGAATGGAAAGCGGGCGCCGAGGCGAGCCGCGCGGCCGCCGCCGAGCTCGAGGGCAGCCTCGCGCGCGTGACCGCCGCGGCGGTGGCGATCTATCCGCTGCGCTGTCCGACCGGTCGCGGGCCGGCGGCCAACGCCCGGGTCTTCGTCTACCTGCCGCCCGATCGCGCACGCTGGGAGGTCGCCGCGCACGGGCTCGCCCCCGAGCCGCCGGGGCGCGACTACCAGGTCTGGTTCCTGGTCGGAGAGCGCGCGACGAGCGGCGGCTGCTTCAACGTCCGGGACGGCCGCGCCGTGGTCTCGATGGCGGAGCGCGTGCCCCCGGGCGTCACCGGCGTGGCGGTGACCGTCGAGCCCAGGGGCGGTTCGCCGCGGCCGACCGGCGACGCGATCCTGGTTGCCCACCAGCCGATTCGCCTCTGAGCCGCGTCGCGAGCCGCGCGTGTCTCCGCTGCCCACGGTTCCCCTGGAGTGGTCCGAGCTGACGCCCGCGGAGTCGGCGCGCCGCGCGCGCGCCGCGTTCGAGCGCCTGCACCGCCGGCGCAGCGTGCGCGACTTCTCGCCGCGGCCGGTGCCGCGCGAGTGGATCGAGCTCGCCATCCGCGCCGCCGCCACCGCGCCGTCGGGCGCGCACCGGCAGCCGTGGCGCTTCGTCGCCGTCGCCGACGCCGAGCGCAAGCGCGAGATCCGCCTCGCCGCCGAGGCCGAGGAGCGCGAGAGCTACGAGCACCGCATGTCGGCGGAGTGGCTGGCCGCGCTCGAGCCGCTCGGCACCGACTGGCGCAAGCCGTTCCTCGAGATCGCGCCGTGGATCGTGGTCGTCTTCGCCGAGCTCTGGGAGCAGCGTTCGGACGGCAGCAAGGTGAAGAACTACTACGTCAAGGAGAGCGTCGGCATCGCGTGCGGGATATTCATCGCTGCGGTGCACGAGATGGGGCTCGCGACGCTCACCCACACGCCCAGCCCGATGGCGTTCCTCAATCGCATCCTCGGCCGGCCGGAAAACGAGAAGCCCTACATCCTCTTTCCGGTCGGCTACCCGGCAGCGGGCGCGCGCGTACCCGAGCTCGAGCGCAAGCCGCTCGACCAGGTCGCGATGTGGTTCGAGGGGCCTACTTCTTGACGCGGTCGCCCTTCGCGTAGAGCTTTTCGAAGCCCTTCTTCGCGCCCTCCTCCGCCATCTCTTCGGCCCAGTCGACGAACTTGGAATCGGTCGTCGACCAGCTCGTGCCGGATACCGAGCGGTGGTGGATCGCCAGCAGCAGCTCGCCGCTCGCGGCGTCGAGGAACTTGAGGTCGATCGTCGTCGAGCCGGCGCCGGCGCCGAAACCGACCAGTACCTTGGCGGCCATGGCGCCGGTCGAGCAGTCGACGATGCGGCCCTCGACGAGCACGTCCTCGCCGCCGTCGACGAGCTCGATGCGCTGCTTGAAGGCGTTGGCGAAGCTCGCGGCGAAGACCTCGTCCATCGTCGACGCCATCTGCCTGGCGAGGCGGAGGTCCTTGGTGTCGCGCTCCGCCGCCTTGTCGCCGACGAGCTCGGGTTCGGGCCAGGGAGCGAAGCGCAGCTTCTTGCCTTCGAGCGAGAAGCCCGGCCGGACCCACAGATAGTCGATCTCGTCAGCCTCCCGGAACTCGATGTCGGGCCCGAACCAGGAGCTCACCAGCCGCCCCTCGTCGAGCGTCGCCCGGGCTCCGGCGGGCGCGGCGAAAGCGAGGGTGAGAGCGAGAGGGGGGAGCAGTCTCTTCATCGGATCGTCCTTCCGCCGCAGTGGGTCATCAGGAGTCGACGCAGGAGAGGAGGTCGCCGCATCCCGGGCAGGTGCGCAAAGTGCGCTCGGCGTCGTCGGCCGGCGCGCTCCGCCGGGCCTCCTCGGCGGGCGTCGCGAGGCGCGGCTCGCCGCGCGCGGGCGTCGGTCGCTGCATCGCTCACGACTCTACATGCAGTTGCTAGACTTTCCGACTCGTGCGCGCCTCGGCTCTCATCCTCGCCGGCGGATCCGGTACCCGCTTCTGGCCGGCCAGCCGGCGCCGCCGTCCGAAGCAGCTTCTGACGCTCGACGGCGAGCGCAGCCTGCTCGCGCGCACCGTCGAGCGGCTGGCGCCGCTGGTGCCCGCCGAGCGCGTCTGGATCTCGACGACACGCGATCTCGCGCCGGCCGTCGCCGCCGAGCTCCACGGCATCGACCGCGAGCGCATTCTCGTCGAGCCACTCGTGCGCAACACGGCGCCGGCGATCCTCGGGGCGGTGGCGCGGTTGCCGGCCGCGGTGCGGCGCGAGCCGATCGCCGTCTTGCCGGCGGACCACTTCATCGCCGACCCGGCCGCCTTTCTCGCCACCCTCGGCGCAGCCTTCGGCGTCGCGGCGCGGGACGGGCGCGTGCTGGCGCTCGGCGTCGTGCCGCGCTGGCCGGAGACCGGTTTCGGCTACCTCGAGTTGGCGGAGGAGCTGCCCGGGCCGCCCGGGCTGCGGCGCGTCGAGCGCTTCCGCGAGAAGCCCGACCTCGCCACGGCGCGGAAGCTCGTCGCCTCGGGCCGGCACCATTGGAACGCCGGCATGTTCGTCTTCACCGGCGAGCGGCTGCTCGCCGCGGCGCGCGAGATCGACGCCGACCTCGTCGCCGCCGTCGAGGCCTGGGCCGCGGCGCCGGAGCGCGACGACCTCTACGCCGGGCTGCCGTCGATCTCGATCGACTACGCGGTGATGGAGCGGCTCTCCGGTCTCGCCACGCTGGCGCTCGACTGCGGCTGGGACGACCTCGGCTCGTGGAGCGCGCTCTTCTCGCACCTCGCGGCCGACGCGGCCGGCAACCGCGTGCGCGGCGAGGGCTTCGCCGTCGAAGCCGGGGGCAATCTGCTGTTCGCCGACCACGGCGCCATCGCGGTGCTCGGCGTCGAGGGCCTCGTTGTCGTGCAGAGTGGCGATGTCGTCCTCGTCGTGCCGCGCGACCGTGCGCAGGAGGTGCGCCGCCTCGTCGAGCGGGTCGCGGCGCACGGCCGCGACGACCTGCTCTGAGCCGAAAGCGAGCGCCGTCCGTGCAGTGGAAGATCGCCCGCCCGAGCCGTTTCGCGGACCGTTTCAACCGTTGGGCCATCCGCCGCGGCTTTCCGCTCCTCGCCTGGCTGGCGCCGCGCGCCCCGCGCCGTTTCCTGTTCGCCAACGCGCGCTGGATCATCGCCGTCGTCATGTTCCTGCACTCGCGGCCGAAGGCGGCGATCGCGCGCAACCTCGCTCGCGTGCTCGGCGCGCCCGCCGACTCGCCGCGCGTGCGCCGCGCCGCGCGCGAGATGCTGCGCCACTTCGCCTACTACTGGGTCGACCTCTTCCGCTTCCCGCAGCTGCCGCCCGAACGACTGCGCGAGATGGTGGCCGACGCCGACCGCGGCGCTCTCGAGCGGCTCGCGGCGCTGCGCGCGAGCGGCCGGCGGGTGGTGCTGATGACCGCGCACCTCGGCAACTGGGAGCTCGGCTCCGTGCTCGCCGGGCAGTCCGGCCTGCCGCTCGCCGTGGTCTACGTACCCGACGCGTTCGCCGACGCCGAGCGCTATCGCAGCCGGCTGCGCCGGCACGGCGACCTGCTCGAGATCCCGATCCGCCCCGACGATCGCCTGGCGAGCCTGCCGGTCCTGCGCGCCCTCGAGGAGGGGCGGATCGTGGCGCTGCAGGGCGACCGCGATTTCAACGATCGCGGCGTCACTGCGAGCTTCCTCGGCGCGCCGGCGCGTTTCCCGCTCGGGCCGTTCCTGCTCGCCCGCATGACCGGGGCCGTGCTGGTGCCGGTGTTCATCGCCTACGCGCCCGACCTGCGCTTCGAGATCGAGGTCGGCGAGCCGATCGAGGTCGCGCGCACTGCCGAGCGCGAGCGCGACGCGCGCGGCGCTCTCGAGTGCTGGCTCCCCGTGCTCGCCGCCGCGGTGCGCCGCTGGCCGACGCAGTGGTACACCTTCTACGACTTCTGGCCGGCGCCGGAGGAGGAGCGAGCGGAAGCGGCGTGAGCGAGCACAGCCAACAGGCGACGGCCGCGGGAGTCTCGCCGTTCCGCGGCGACGGCACGCCCGCCGCCTTGGCGGCGCTGGTGCCGGAGGGTGGACCGTGGGAGCTCGAGATCGGCTTCGGCAAGGGGCGCTACCTGCTCGCCCGCGCCGCCGCCGAGCCCGGCCGTCGCTTCCTCGGCATCGAGGTCGCGGGCGAGTACTTCCGGCTCGCGGCGGGCCGACTCGCGCGCCGGCGCCTCGCCAACGTGGCGCTCCTGCGCGGCGATGCGCTCGCCCTGCTCTCGACCCGCCTGCCGCCGCGCTTCGCCGCCGCGGTGCACGTCTACTTCCCCGATCCGTGGCCGAAGAAGCGGCATCGCAAGCGCCGTCTCTTTTCGACCGCCGCGCTCGATCTCGTGCTCGGCGCGCTCGCGCCCGGAGGCGTCCTCTCGTTCGCCACCGATTTCGTCGCTTACGGCGAAGAGGTCGCGGCCCTGCTCGCCGCCGAGCCCGCGGTCGAGCTCGAGCGGCTCGCTGGAGGCTGGCCCGAGGGGCCGCGCACCAACTACGAAGCGAAGTACGTCGTCGCCGGCCGGCCGATCGTGCGCCTGCGAGCACGCGTCGCGGGCGACGGGCTCGGCGTCCGCACCGGCGCGCGCGACGACCTGACGATCGCGGTGACCGCACGGCGAACATCCGGCGCCGAGGCGACCGCGCAACCGGATGGGATGGGGCGTTTCGCGATGACGCTCCCGCCCGGCTCGCGACAGTGACCGCCGCCGCACGTTACGTGGTCGCCGGCGGCACGGGTCTGATCGGCCGCCGGCTCGTCGCTGCCTGGCTCGCCGAGGGCGCCGAGGTGACCGTGCTCTCGCGCGCTGCGGAGCCGGCAGGACTCCCCGCTGGCGCGCGAGCGGCGCACTGGGACGGCCGCACGGTGGGCGCCTGGGCGGACTGCCTCGAGGGCGCCGACGGGGTCGTCAACCTCGCTGGCGCCAACGTCGGCGAGGGCCGTTGGACGCAGCAGCGCAAGCAGAGACTGCGCGCGAGCCGGGTCGAGCCGACGCGCGCGCTCGTCGCGGCCTTCGAGCGCGTCTCCCGCCGCCCGCGCGCCCTGCTCCAGGCGTCGGCGGTCGGTTATTACGGCGACCGCGGCGACGAGCTCCTCGGCGACGAAGCGACTCGCGGCCGCGGCTTCCTGCCCGAGCTCTGCCGCGATTGGGAGCTCGAGAGCGCCGCGGCCGAGCGCCTCGGGGTGCGGCGCGTGCTCCTGCGCACCGGCATCGTGCTCGCGCGCGAGGGCGGCGCGCTCGCCAAGATGCTGCCCGCCTTCCGCCTCGGCGTCGCCGGAGCGCTCGGCGACGGCCGACAGTGGTTCTCCTGGATTCACCTCGACGACTGCGTGGCGGCGATTCGCTTCCTGGCCGAGGGCTCGGCGCTGCGCGGGGCGGTCAACGTCATGGCGCCGGAGCCGGTCACCAACGCCGAGCTCACCCGGACGCTCGCTCGCGCCTGCCGGCGGCCGGCGCGGCTGCGCCTGCCGGCGCCCGTCCTCCGCCTGCTCTTCGGCGAGATGGCCGAGGTGCTTCTCGGCGGCCAGCGCGCGGTTCCCGAGCGGCTGAGCGCGGCCGGCTTCCGCTTCGCGCATCCGCGGATCGACGACGCGCTCGCGGCGCTGCTCGCACCAGCGCGGGCTCGTCGCTGACGGTGGCGCCGCGCGGTCAGCCCGTCACGCGTCGGCGCAAGATGCGCGCGACCTCGTCGCGGATCTCGTCGCGGGCGTAGACGCGGCTGACGTCGATGCGGGAGAGATGGCGCAGGAAGTCGCTCGCCCGCTCGAGCGGCTCGGTCGCGCCGTCCTCGGCGACGACGAGGACGCGCCCCGAAGCCAGCCGGTGCGGATCCTTGGCCGAGCGCGCGACGAGGAGCGAGCGCTCGCCGAAACGCGCGAGGAGCTCGGGAACTGCCGCCTCGAACGCCTCGCGCGCTGCCGGCGTCGGGTGCTCGCGCGTCTCGAAGGCGAGCGGGAAATGACGGCGGTCGACGACGGCGCGGGCGTGCACGTCGGTCGAGCACCGCATCGCGGCGAGCGTCGAGTGGTCGTCCTCGGCCAGGAAACGCTCGGGGTCGCCCGGCCACGAGCGCCCCGCGCCGCGCAGCCACTCGTTGAGGTGGTACTCGAGGGCCTTGCCGGTGACGTTGAAGTAGACCTGGGTGAACATGTAGTAACGGGCGAGGATGAGCGCCTCGACGGCGTGCACGCCGCCCGCCTCGACGCCGAGCCCCGTCTCGCCGCTCTCCGGATCGAGCACCGGCAGCAGCGTGTCGACCAAGCGGTCGAGGTCGTAGACGCCGTAGCGCACGCCGCAGAAGAGACTGTCGCGCAGCAGGTAGTCCATCTTGTCGACGTCGAGCTCGCCCGCGATCATGCGCGCCAGGAAGCGGCGCTCCGGCGGTACCTCGCCGGCGAGCAGGGCGACGACCGCCGCGAGCTCGAGCCCCTCGCCCAGGCGCGCGAAGAGGCCGGCGACGTCGTCGCCGGCGAGCAGCCGGCGCGTCATCTCCTCGTGATGGATGCCGCTCTCGAAGCGCTCCTCCGCCGAGTGGCTGAACGGCGCGTGGCCGACGTCGTGCAAGAGCGCCGCGGCGCGCACCAGGCGGCGCGCGAGCGGCTTCTCGGCCGCCGGCAGCAGGTCGGGGCGCTTGGCGACGAGCGAATCGAAGACGCGGCCGGCGAGGTGCATGGCGCCGAGGGCGTGGCTGAAGCGACTGTGCTCGGCGCCGGGGTAGACGAGGAAGGTGAAGCCGAGCTGGTGGATCCAGCGCAGCCGCTGCACCGGCCGGCTGCCGACGAGCGCCGCTTCGAGCGGGTCCGCGTGCAGGAAGCCGTGGATCGGATCGCGCAGGCGGAGCATCGCGGCGGCCGCGGCGCTAGTTGTGCTCGGGATTCGCGGCGAGATGCCGGAAGGGCGCCAGCGAGCGCAGCAGCTTGACGCGGCTGCGCAGGATGCCGGCGAGCTCCTCGGCGCGCGCGAGCGGCGGCTCGGCGAGCAGGGACTGCTTGCGCGCGACGGGAAGGTCGAGCTGCGACGCGATGCGATTGGCGAGCGCCGCGAGGCGGCTCGGCGCGCCGAGGCCGGCGAGGCTCGAGAGGTCGAGAGGCGAGCCGCCGTACGAAGCGCTCACCACGGAAGCGGCGAGCGCCAGCAGCTCGGCGTGGGCCGATTCGGCGCGCTCGGCGGCGACGAGCGGGATGTCGTCGGCGAGCGGCTCGACGACGGCCTGGCGGTACGGCTTGCCGGCGACCTCGCGCGCGATGCCGAAGCGCGTCTCGCCGGCGAGGACGATGTGCGAGCGGCCGTCGTCGAGAGGCTCGTGCGCGACGAGCCGGCCGACGCAGCCGGGCTCGAGCAGGTCGAGCGCCCCGGCCGCGTTGCGGGCGCTCAAGATCATGCCGACGTGGCGCTCCGCCGCCGGCCGCGCGAGCAGGTCGGCGACCATCTGCCGGTAGCGGGGCTCGAAGACGTGCAGCGGCAGCAGCGTGTCGGGAAAGAGCACGACGTTCGGCAGCGGAAAGATCGGCACCAGCACGGCCGCCATGATAGCCGAGCGAGCGGGCTCCCTAGGGCACGCCGAGCCAGCCGGGAACGCGCTCGGTGCCGCCGAGGATGCGCGAGACCTCGGCCGCGCGGGCGAGGAAGAGGACGGCGAGAGCGAGGCCGGCGACGCCGGCGGCGCGGCGCTGGCGGCGCGGCACGAAGCGCGCGGCGACGAGCACCACAGCGGCCGCACCGAGCGTCACGCGGTCGGCGGCGAGCGCCGCGCGCAGCTCTGCCGGCCACAGCCGCGTCGCGGCGACGAGCGCCGCGCCGGCGAGCGGCGTCCACAACCGCGGTGCGCCGGCGACGAGCTCACCGGCGGCGAGCGCCAGCGGCACGCGCAACATCGCTGCGGCAACGAGCACGGCCGACGCGACCGGGACCGGTCCCCAGCCGATGCGCAGCAGCTCCGAGCCGAGCGCGTGAGCGAGCACGGCCAATCCGCCGAGTGCTCCGACGAGCCGCCACCCGGCGGGCTCGAGCCGGCGCCAGCCGACGGCGACGACGAGATCGCCGAGCACGAGCGCGGCGACGACCACGGCGATCAGACGCGCGGGCGTCGAGCCGGTCCACGGATCGGTCAGCCCCCAGGCGATCGCGTCGTCGGGCCGACGGGCGATCTCGGCGCCGGTCGCGACGAGGGCGCCGAACAGGACCGCGGGCGCGGCGAAGGCCCACCACCGCCGCCGCTCGGGCTCGGCCGTGGCGAGGCGGAAGGGGAGCACGGCATGGGCGCCGAAGACGGCCAGGTTGAGCGCCAGGACGAGGGCGGTGAGGAGCAGGCTCATGGCGCCGCGCCGGCCGGCGTCAGCCGCTCGACGCGCTGCCCCCCGGGCAACCGCGCGAGCAGGCCCGCGACGGTTTCGCCGTCCGGCGGCAGCGGCAGATCGGGGGCGAGATCGGCGAGCGGAGCGAGGACGAAGCGGCGCTCGCGCAGACGCGGGTGCGGCAGGGTGAACCGGGGCGAGGCGCGCACGAGGTCGCCGACGAAGAGGAGGTCGATGTCGATCTCGCGCGGCGCGTCGCGCTGGCGCGGCGTGCGGCCGAGCCGCGCCTCGAGCTCGCGCGCGAAAGCGAGGAGCTCCTCCGGCGCGGCGCGCGTCGCGCCGAGCACGACGGTGTTCAGGAAATCGGGCTGGGCGATCGGCGAGACCGGCTCGGTGCGGTACAGGGGAGCGACCGCGAGCGGTCCCCAGCGCGCGGCGATCCGGTCGATGGCGGCGCCGATCGTCGTCCGCGCGTCGCCGAGGTTGGCGCCGAGCGCGAAGGCGAACGGGCGCGGCGCCTCAGACGTCGTCGTCGTCGCCGTCGAGGTCGTCGGCTTCCTCGTCGGCACCGCCTTCGGGCGCGACGAGCTCTTCGTCAGCGAAGCCGCCGCCCTCCTCGGGAATCAGCTCCTCGCTCTCCTCGACGGCGGCGCGGGCGGGCTCCTCCTTGCGCCGTCGGCGGGCGGAGATCGCCTCGACCGGCGCCTCCTGGCGCTTGGCGTCCTTCTGGTTCGCGCCGCATTTCGGACAGGTCGGCTCCGGGCGGCCGAGGTCGTAGAACTTGGCGTGGCAGTTGAAGCAGTCGTAGCGGGTTCCGAGCTGCGGCATCTCCGAGCGTCTCCAGGCCCCTTCGCGGCGGGGGCCGCGGGAAGGTACCAGCGCCCCCGAGGGCTGTCAACGGGCCGGGCCCGGTCACGGTAGACTCACTCTTCCGGCACGCGCCGCGACCCGCTCTCGCCGCCAACGCGGCGGTCCGCCCGCGCGCGCTCCGCAACCTCGACGATGATTCGACGCCGCCTCGCCCTCGTCGCCCTGTCGCTCGTCGTCGCCGCCCTGCCGGCGGTGGCGAAGCCCGTCGACGCGCCGCCGGATCCGGAGACGCCGGGGCTCGCCGGCAACGAGCGCCTCCAGGCGCTGCTCGAGCGCGTCAAGTACGAGCAGAAGCGCCTGGTCGCGCTCGAGGCGGAGTTCGTGCAGGAGAAGTCGAGCGAGTTCCTGACGGCGCCCGAGACCTCGCGCGGGCAGTTGAGCTTCGCGAACCCGGATCGCGTGCGCTGGGAGTACGCGAGCCCGAAGCCGATCTCGCTGCTCATCCGCGACGGCGTCATGCTCACCTGGTACCGCGACGTCGGCCGCGCCGAGCGCGTCAAGGTCGGCCGCTTCTCCTCGCAGGTGCTCCAGTATCTCAACGCCAGCAGCTCGCTCGAATCGCTGCTGCGCTACTTTCACGCCCGGGTCGCGTTTCCCACCACGGCCGAGCCGTACCGCATCGAGCTCACGCCGCGTTTCTCGCGGGTGGCCAAGCGGCTCGCCGAGATGACGCTGTGGATCGACCGCCGGCTCTTCCTCCCGGTGCGCGTGCGCTACGTCGAGCCGAACGGCGACGTCACCGAGTATCGGCTGAACGACGTGCGCGTCAATCCCGAGCTGGCCGAGAGCCGCTTCACGCTCGACCTGCCGCCCGGCGTCGAGGTGCGCGAGATCGACCTCGACGGCGGCCGCCGGCGGGCAGCCGACGACGGCGCCGCCGACTGAGCGCGGACGGTGGAATCCGGGGTGCGAGCCGGTGGCGAGCCCGCTGCGCGCCGCGAGGAGCGTCCGGGGAGGCGGTTCGAGGTGGCGGCGCGCGACGGCGCCGCGCGCCGCGGCCGCCTGTTCACCGCGCACGGCGCGATCGAGACGCCGGCCTTCATGCCGGTCGGCACGCTCGGCGCCGTCAAAGGGGTGACGCCGGAGGCCCTCGAGCGCGCCGGCGCGAGCGTGATGCTCGCCAACCTCTACCACCTCGCCCTACGTCCCGGGATCGACCGCATCGAGCGGCTCGGCGGCGTGCACGCCTTCAGCGGCTGGCGGCGCCCGATCCTCACCGACTCCGGAGGCTTCCAGGTGTGGAGCCTCGCGGCGCTGCGCCGCCTCGACGACGACGGCGTCACCTTCCGCAGCCATCTCGACGGCGCCGAGCTGCGCTTCACGCCGGAGAGCGTGGTCACGGCGCAGGAGCGGCTCGACGTCGACGTCGCCATGGCGCTCGACGAGTGCACGGTCTGGCCGGCGGAGGAGAGCGCCGCCCGCGAGTCGTGGCGGCGCACGCTCGGCTGGGCCGAACGCTCGCTCGCCGCCCGCCGCCGGAGCGAGCGCACGGCGCTCTTCGGCATCGTCCAGGGCGGCGTCCATCGCCGGCTGCGCGAGCGCGCCGCGAGCGAGCTCGCCGCGCTGCCCTTCGACGGCTTCGCCATCGGCGGCGTTTCGGTCGGCGAGCCCGAACCGGAGCGGCGCGCCGTCGTCGAGTGGACCGCTCCGGCGCTGCCCGCCGAGCGGCCGCGCTATCTGATGGGCGTCGGCACGCCGGAGGACCTGCTCCACGCCGTGCGCCACGGCGTCGATCTGTTCGATTGCGTCCTGCCGTCCCGCAATGGGCGCCACGGCGTGCTCTACACGCGCGGCGGCGTGCTCCGCATCCGCAACGCGCGCTACGCCGAGGATCCGCTGCCACCCGATCCGGACTGCCCGTGCGAGGTCTGCGCGCGCTGCTCGCGGGCCCTCCTGCACCATCTCGCACGCTCCGGGGAGTTGACCGCGGCGGTGCTCGGCACGCTGCACAACCTGCGCTACTTTCTTGACTTCATGGGGGACATCCGAGAAGCTATCGAGTCTCGTCGGCTGGGAGAATGGGCGCAGGGGCGCGCCCGCCGCCCGGCGGACGCTAACCGCTCCGAGATCCCCGCCGCGCCGCCGACCTGAAGCCAGGTTCGCGAATCCGCTCGCACCCGGAACCCTCGGACGCCGCCCGACGGAGGCGTTGAGAGATGCCGTTCACGCTCTTCCAGCTCGCCCAAGCGGGGGGACAAGCCTCGTCGCCCCTCATCCAGCTGGTGCCGATCCTGCTCATCTTCGGCATCTTCTATTTCCTGCTCCTGGCGCCGATGCGCAAGCGGCAGAAGCAGCACCAGGCGGTGCTCGCCGAGCTCAAGCGCGGCGACAAGGTGGTGACGAACGGCGGCCTGCTGGGCGAGATCGCGGCGGTCGAGGAGAAGGTCGTGCACTTGAAGCTCGCCGACAACGTGCGGGTGCGGGTGGTCAAGTCGGCGATCGCCGGGCTCGAGGGCGACCCGACGGCGGAGGCCGGCAAGCCATGAACAAGGGGCTGCTCTGGCGCGGCGTGCTCATCGTCGCCCTCGGCGCGCTCGCCGTCTGGCGGGTCTCGCCGCTCGACGACAACCTCAAGCTCGGCCTCGACCTGCAGGGAGGCATCCACCTGCTGATGCGCGTCGAGACGCAAGACGCGGTCAAGGCGGAGACCGAGAAGGATATGGAGGTGCTGCGCCGCGAGGCCGAGGACGACGGCATTGCGGGCGTGCGCACGCGGCAGCTTTCCGACACGACCTTCGCGGTCGACGGCTTCGCGGCCGAGCAACTCACCGAGCTCGAGCAGGTCGCCCGCGATTGGCTGGGCGGCGGCTGGGACTGGAGCCGGGACCAGGATGGGCTGGTCTTCGAGATGCGGCCCGGCAACGAGAAGGCGATCCGCGACGGCGCCGTCAACCAGGCGCTGCAGACGATCCGCAATCGCATCGACCAGTTCGGCGTCGCCGAGCCGTTGATCGCTCGACAGGGCACCGAGAGCGACCGCATCGTGCTGCAGCTGCCGGGCGTCGACGACCCCGAGCGCGTCAAGCGGCTGATCAAGAACACCGCCTTCCTCGAGTTCCGCCTGACCGAGTACCCGTGGAGCGGCGGCGGCGTCAGGAGCCGCGAGGAGATCCTGCAGAACTTCGGCGGCAACCCGCCGGACGACGTCGAGATCCTGCCCTCGCAGGAGCGTGACCCGGCGACCGGCCGGCTGCTCGGCGAGACGTTCTACGCCGTCGAGCGGCAGCGCGTGATCACCGGCCGCGACTTGCGCTCGGCGAGCCCATCGCAGGGCCAGCTCGGCCAGCCGGTGGTGGCCTTCCGACTCTCTGCCGACGGCGCGCAGCGCTTCGGCGAGGCGACCGGAGCCAACGTCGGCCGCGGGCTCGCCATCGTGCTCGACGGCAAGATCGTCTCGGCGCCGCGCATCAACTCGCGCATTACCGACTCCGGCATCATCGAGGGCAACTTCTCGCAGCAGGAGGTGATGGACCTCGTCACCACCCTGCGCTCGGGCGCGCTGCCCGCCGCGATCACCTACCTCTACGACAGCACGGTGGGGCCGTCGCTCGGCCACGACTCGATTCGCGCCGGCGTGCAGGCGGGGCTCTATGGCGCGGCGTTCGTGCTCCTCTCGGTGCTCGTCGTCTACCGTCTCTCGGGCGTCAACGCGATCCTCGCCCTGGCGCTCAACATGGTCCTCATCTTCGGCGCCCTCGCCTACTTCGGCGCCACCCTGACCCTCCCCGGCATCGCCGGCATCATCCTCTCGATCGCCATGGCGGTCGACGCCTCGGTGCTGGTGTTCGAGCGCATCAAGGAGGAGCTGCGCGCCGGCAAGTCGATCAAGGGAGCGATCGACGCCGGCTTCTCCAACGCCATGTCGTCGATCCTCGACGCCAACATCACGACGCTGATCGCCGCGCTCTTCCTCTTCCAGTTCGGCACCGGTCCGGTGCGCGGCTTCGCGGTCACGCTGTCGATCGGCATCTTCGGCACGCTGTTCTGCGGCGTCTTCGTCAGCCGCTTCCTGTTCGACCTCGTCTACGCCAACCGGCCGCGCGCCGCGCGGCTCTCCATCTGAGCGGCGGCGGAGCGGATCATGGACATCCTGCGCGACCCCAATTTCGACTTCATGAAGTACCGCCGGTTCTGGATCGGCCTGTCGTTCGTCACGATCCTGGCCGGTCTGGTCGGCATCTTCTTTCTCGATCGCCTGAACTTCGGCGTCGACTTCGCGGGCGGCACGCAGATGACACTCGAGTTTCGCGAGGAGCCGAACGTCGAGGAGCTGCGCTCGCTGGTGGCGGGGGCGGGATACAGCGACGCGGTGATCCAGCGCTTCGGCGTCGCCGGCTCGAAGGAAGTGATGCTGCGCACGCCGATCGTCGGCGGCAGCGAGGAGGGCAGCGCGGCGCGCCTGCGGGCGGCGCTCGACGCGCGCTACAACGAAGGCGGCGGCTCGGTCGACCTCAACCAAGTCGGCGCCGCGACCGTGGCGGAGGTGCTGACGCAGGCGAATCCGGACGCGATCGCCGTCGCCGCCGCGACCGGCCACTACCAGTCGGTGGCCGCGGCGGTCATGGCCGAGCGCAAGGAGCTCGGCCTGTTCACCTCGTGGGACCAGGTGTCGCGGGTGGCCGGTGTCTCGGCCGCCTCCGTGGCGGCGCTCCATCGCGCGGCGACGCTCGGCGACTTCGCCGTGCTGGGCGTCGAGAACGTCGGACCGCAGGTCGGTGCCGAGCTGCGTCAACGTGGGATTTTGGCGGTGGCCGGCGCGATGGTCGGCATGCTGCTCTACATCTGGCTGCGCTTCGAGCTGCGCTTCGCGGTGGGCGCGACGATGGCGGTGCTGCACGACGTGCTGATCACGCTCGGCTTCTTCGCCTGGGCCGGCCACGAGTTCAACCTCACCACCGTCGCCGCCTTCCTGACTCTCATCGGCTACTCCGTGAACGACACGGTGGTGACCTTCGACCGCGTGCGCGAGAACCTGCGCCGCCACCGTACGGCCGACTCGATCGAGATGCTCAACCGCAGCATCAACCAGACCCTGTCGCGCACCGTCCTCACCGGCGGCACGACCATCGCCGCAGCGCTGTCGCTCTACCTGCTCGGCGGCGACGTGCTGCGCGGCTTCGCCTTCGTGATGGCGGTGGGCATCGTGGTCGGCACCTACTCGTCGATCTTCATTGCCAGCCCGTTCGCCTTGCTGTGGGAGCACTGGTTCGGCGGCGGGCGCCGCGTGCGCGGAAGCGCCAAGCCGGTGAGCGCCTCGCCGGCGCGCCCCTGAGCAAGCCCGAGGGCACCGCGACGCGGCCTTAGAATGTCGGCGGGCGGCACGGCCGCCTCCACCGACCATGTCGCCCCTGCGCAAGCGCACTCCGCCGCCTCCCGTGCCGGCGCCGCCGAGCCCGACGCTCGACGAGATCTGCGCCCGGCTCGAGGCCAACGGCCGCGAGTTCGACCGCGACTTTTTCGAGCGCGCCTGGGTGCACTCGGCCGAGATGCACAGCGGGCAGACGCGCCGTTCGGGCGAGCCCTTTCTCACCCACCCGGCCTCGGTCGCCTGGCTGCTCGCCGACCTGCGGCTCGACCCGACGAGCGTCGTCGTCGGCCTCCTGCACGACGTGCTCGAGGACACCCTGACGACGCGCGCCGACCTCGAGAGCCGGTTCGGCGCCGAGATCGCCGAGCTGGTCGACGGCGTCACCAAGATCGGCCGGCACGCCTACGTGCGCCGCGACGAAGCGCAGGCGGAGACCTTCCGCAAGATGATCCTGGCCTCGGCCAAGGACATCCGCGTCGTGCTGGTCAAACTCGCCGACCGGCTGCACAACATGATGACGCTGGGCGCCATGACGCCGGAGTCGAAGCGCCGCATCTCCCAGGAGACGCTCGAGATCTACGCTCCGATCGCGCACCGGCTGGGCATGGCGAAGGTGCGCGGCGACCTCGAGGACCTCGCCTTCTTCTACCTCTATCCGCTGCAGTTCGCGACTCTCCACGCCAAGGTGCAGGAGAAGCTGAAGGTCGGCAAGCGGCAGACGCGCGAGATCGCCGAGAAGCTCGCCGAGAGCCTGCGCCAGGCCGGCCTCGAGGCCGAGATCAGTCACCGCGTCAAGCGCTACTACTCCATCTTCCAGAAGCTGCGGCGTCAGGACATCGACGTCGCCGAGCTCTACGACTATCTCGCCTACCGCATCGTCACCAGCAACCTGCGCGACTGCTACGCGGCACTCGGCGTGGTCCATCAGAACTGGCGGCCGATCCCGGGCCGCTTCAAGGACTACATCGCGATGCCGAAGCCCAACCTCTACCAGTCGCTGCACACCACCGTGCTCGGCCGCGGCGGGCAGCCCTTCGAGGTGCAGATCCGCAGCCGCGAGATGGACCTCGTCGCCGAGGAGGGCATCGCGGCACACTGGCACTACAAGGCGGGGCGGGAAGGGCCGGCGATGCTCGACGAGAACGTGCGCTGGCTCCGGCAGCTGCTCGAGTTGCAGACCGAGACCTCCGATCCGCGCACCTTCCTGTCCTCGCTCAAGATCGATCTCTATCCGGACGAGGTCTACCTGTTCTCGCCCAAGGGCGACGTCTTCGCTTTCCCGCGCGGCGCGACGCCGCTCGATTTCGCCTATCGCATCCACACCGACCTCGGCCACCGCTGCTCGGGCGCGCGCGTCAACGGACGGCTGGTGCCGATCCGCACGCCGCTGAGGACCGGCGACGTGGTGGAGATCCTGACCAGCGTCGGGCGTCATCCGAGCCGCGACTGGCTGAGCTTCGTGGTCACCACCAAGGCGAAGACGCGCATCCGGCACTGGCTCAACGCGCAGCAGACCGACCAGGCGATCGAAGTCGGGCGCAAGATGATCGACCGCGAGCTCGTGCGGCTGCGCCAGTCGAGCCGCGAGTTCTACGCCTCGGAGCGGCTGGCGGAGCACCTGCGGGAACAGGGGCTGGCGCGCGTCGAGGACCTGCTGGCGCGGATCGGGTTCGGCAAGGCGACCGCGCAGCAGGTCATCGAGCAAGTGGTGCCGGAGGAGGAGATCGCGACGCCGCGGCCGGAGCCGGGCCGGCTGCGCCGCGCCTTCGAGCGGCTGGTCGAGGGCCGCGCCGCCGGACCGGTGCTGGTCAAGGGCGAGAACGACGTCCTGTTCGTGCTGGCGCAGTGCTGCCGGCCGGTGCCCGGCGACGAGATCGTCGGCTACGTCACGCGCGGGCGCGGCATCTCGGTGCACGCCACCGACTGCCCCAACGTGCGCAATCTCCTCTACAACCCGGAGCGCGAGATCGAGGTGGCGTGGGCCACCGACCGCGCCGACCTCTACTCCGTCTCTCTCGTGCTCGAGACGGAGGACCGCCAGGGCATGCTGGCGCGACTGACCGACGCCATCGCGCGGCTCGACACCAACATCCGGCAGATCGAAGCCGACACCGACCGGCCCGGCCGCGGCAACATCGTCGTCGTCGTCGAGGTGCGGGATCGCACGCACCTCGAGCGGGTGCGCCAGGTCCTACGGGATCTGCCGGGAGTGCTCGACGTCAACCGGCGAATGACCGGGACCGCGACGACGCGTCCGCAGGCGTCGAGCTAGGCGGACTTCGGCGCCGAGCCCGCCGCCGGCGGTCAGCCGCGCGCAGCGAGCTCGGCGAGGGCGCGGCGGCGCGAGGGCGGGCGGCGAACCTTGCCGCTGCGCAGGCAGCGGGCGCAAACGCGAATCGTGCGGACGACGCCGTCGACGATCGCCTTGACGCTGCGCAGGTTGGGCTCGAACGTCCGCGGGGTGACGTTGTGCGCGTGGCTGACTCGACGGCCGGTCGCCGTCGCCTTGCCGCAGAATTCGCACTTCTTGGCCATCTCTCGGAGTCTCCTGCCCGCGGGGCGTGCGGCGGGCGAACCGGCGAATGCTATCCCGCGGGCGCGGCGAGAGCAAGGCGAGCTCGCGCGCCACCGCGTCGCCGCAGGGGCGAAAAACGGCCTGTGGATTGCTGCACATCAGACTGTTCACCGATTCCTCCAACCGCTTGACAGCTATTGGGGTTGCTGCTACCTTGCCGACGGTCTCACTCGGTCATTGCGGTCATCTGACTCGTCGGAGAGGGGGTAGATCGCATCGTGCTGTTCTCGCGAGCGAAGGGCCTGGTCGGTCTCGATATCGGCAGCTCCGCGATGAAGCTCGTGGAGCTCAAGGAGCGCAAGGGCGAGTACTGGCTCCAGCGCCTGGGCGTCGAGCCGCTGTCGCCCGAGGCGATCGTCGACGGCTCCATCATGGACTCGTCGCTCGTGGTCGACGCCATCCATCGCCTCAACGAAGCGACGGGCGTCAAGCAGCAGGACTACGCCACCTCGCTGTCGGGCCACTCGGTCATCATCAAGCGCATCTCGATTCCCGCCATGGCCCCCGAGGACCTCTCGGAGCAGATCCGCTGGGAGGCCGAGCAGTACATTCCGTTCGACATCAACGACGTCCGCCTCGACTACGTCGTCCTCGAAGAGGGCGAGCCGGGGGGCGAGAACATGGGCGTCCTCCTCGTCGCGGTCAAGCGCGACAAGGTCAACGACTACGTCTCGGTGATCAGCCAGGCGGGCAAGTCGCCGGTGCTCGTCGACGTCGACGCTTTCGCCGTGCAGAACGCCTACGAGGCGAACTACGAGGTCGATCCGACCAAGGTCGTGGCGCTCGTCAACATCGGCGCCAGCGTCGCCAACATCAACGTGCTGGTACGTGGACAGACCTCCTTCTGGCGCGACATTTCCGCCGGCGGCAACCAGTTCACCGAGGCGCTGCAACGCGAGTTCAATCTCTCCTTCGAGCAGGCCGAGCGGCTGAAGCGCGGGCAGCCCGTCGAGCGCTACCAGCCGTCCGACGCGCGTCCGGTGCTCGACACCGTGTCCGACGAGCTCGCTTCCGAGATCCAGAAGACCTTCGACTTCTTCGGCGCCACGGCGTCGGAGGGCCCGGTCGACGAGATCGTCCTCTCGGGCGGCTGCTCGCTGACGCCGAACCTGCAGCAGATCCTGCGCGAGAAGTTCGGCGTGCCGACCGAGATGATGGATCCGCTGCGCCGCATCCAGTACCGGGAGGGCGACTTCGATCGCGAGTGGCTGCGCTCGATCTCCCCGATGCTGGCGGTCGCGGTCGGGCTCGCGATCCGGCGGCAAGGGGACTGAGTCCGATGATCAAGATCAATCTGCTGGCCGAAGGCAGACGCCCCGTCATCGCGCGGAAGGCGAAACAGTCCTTCCTTCAGATCAGCGAAGCGAACTCCGCCAACTGGACCTTCGCCGCGCTCGGCATACTCGGCTTGCTGGCGGCGGTGGCGTGGTTCATCGTCCTGTCGTCGCGGATCGAGAGCAAGGAGGAGGAGATTCGCGTCGCACAGCGCGAGGTGGACGAGCTCAAGCAGGTGATCGAAGAGGTGCAGCTGTACGAGGCGAAGCTCAAGGAGCTCAATCGCAAGGTCGACGTGATCACGACGCTCAAGGACAATCAGCGCGGTCCGGTGGTCATCCTCGACGAAGTGTCGCGCGCCCTGCCGGATCTGCTCTGGCTGACGTCGATGGACGTGACGGCGACGAGCATCAACCTCCAGGGCACGGCCTTCAATACCTCCGCGGTGGCCAACTTCATCGACAACCTCGACCGCGTCGAGGCGTTTCGCGAGCCGGTGCTGCAAGACGCGACGCGCTCGAGCTCGCGCGGGCGGGGTCGGGCCACGGAGACTTACAACTACCGTCTCACGGTCGGCTACTCGATGAAGCGGACGCCGCCGGCCGGGGAGGCCGCCGCCGGGCAGGTGCCCGGAGGCGGGGGCGCCATCGCCGCGGCGCGCGGCGCCAAGGCCGCCAACGAGCAGGGGCTGGAGTAGAGCGCCATGGCGATCCAGACTGGACTCGAAGGACGGCCTTGGTGGCACGGTGCCGCGGTGGGCGGCCTCGTCGCGGCGGTAGTCGTCGGGACGTTCTACTACTTCGGCGCCCGGCCGAAGTACGACGAAATCGCGCGACTGGACCGCCGGCTCACCGATCTGCAGGCGCAGATCCAGAAAGGCCGGGCGGCGAAGGAGAAGCTGCCCCAGTTCCGCGAGGAGGTGCGCCGCGCCGAGCTCGAGCTCGAGAAGCTGCTGCGCATCCTGCCGCCGCGACGCAACACGCCGGAGCTCCTGCGCCGGATCCGCCAGTTGACCGAGCAGGGCAACTTCACCTTGCTGCGCTTCCGTCCAGGCAATTTCGTCGACCGCGATTTCTACAGCGAGTGGCCGATCCAGATCAGCCTCACCGGGACGTACCACAACCTGGCGATGTTCTTCGATCGCATCAGCCGCTTCTCGCGCATCATCAACATCGACAATCTCAAGATCAGCGCGCGGCGCGGCTCGGGAGCGGACACGCTCGCGGCGACGTTCAACGCGCGGACCTTCGTCTACAAGGAGCCGCCGCCGGAGCCGCCGCCGGGCGCCAAACAGCCCGCCCGGAGCGGGTCGCGACGGCGGGGGCGCTAGGCCGTGGAGGGGCGAACGATGATCGTGCGCAGCGCGCTCGTGGTCCTGCTCGTCGGCGCAGCGCCGGCTTTCGCGCAGGGCGAATCTCCCGAGCCGGAGCAGGTGGCGCCGCCGAGCGCCGAGGACGCCAGCCGCATCGACGAGATGCTGGAAGAGGACGAGGCGGTCCTCGAGGGCTTGCTGACGACCTACGATCCGGGCAACCGGCGGGATCCGTTCCGCTCGCTGCTGGCGCCGACCCCGCGCCCCGAGCTGCGCGGGCCGCGACCCGAGGGCGTCCCGGGCCTGCTCATCGACGAGATCGACATCAAGGGCATCTTCAAGACCTCGAAGGGCTACGTCGCCCAGATCTCGGCGCAGAACGAGAAGAAGGGATTCCTCCTGCGTCCCGGGGATCAGGTCTACGACGGCGACGTGCTTCGAATCACCGACAACGAAGTCGTGTTCCGGCAGATCGTCAACGACCCGACGGTCATCAAGCCGTTCCGCGAAGTGGTCAAGAAGCTCCGCCCATAGGCGGGCGAGATGCCCGCGAGCAACGCGACGGAGGCGAGCGAAATGGGTGATGCGTTGAGAGACGAACGGATGCAACCGAAGCTGCGGGCCCGCTGGCTGGCGATGTGCGGGACGGCGCTCGTCGTCTGGGGATGTGCCTCTGCGGAGCGTGCCCCGGTCCCCGCGCCCACGGGCGCCGAAGCCCGAGCGGCCGCGGCGTCGAGCGCGCCGCGCACCGCCGAGATCGAGCGGCTCGACGTCGGCACCGCCGCGCCGGGCGCCCGCATCGAGATCGTTTCCGACTCGACGCTCGTCTGGACGACGTATCGGGACGGCAACGGCGACCTCGTCGTCGAGCTCCCCAACGCGCGGCCCGGCTACGGAGTCGTCAACCGGCTCTATTCGGAGGGTCTGGTGGCGGGTGTCCGGGTCGCCAGCGCGGGAGTGCCGAGCCGGCCGTTGACCCGCCTCGTGATCTCGACGCGGGAACAGGCCGAGCACCGGCTCGACGCTCAGGGCAACCGCCTGCGCATCGACTTGGTGCCGTCGGGCATGGAGTTTCCGCGCCTCGCGACCGGCGCCACCGCCGTCGCCGCCGCGCCGGCTCAGCGCGTCGAGCCGGTACCGGCGGAGACGTTGGAGCCGGTCGAGCCGCTCGCTCCCGCCATCGTCGCCGAAGCGGCGCCGCCGCCGCCCGTCGCCGTGCCGCCGGCGATCGCCGAGGAAGAGATGCCCGAGGTGGTTGCGACCGCGGCTCCCGCCGTCGCATCGCCGCTCACCGGCACTCCCGAGCAGCCGCTAGTGGCGCCGCCGCCGCGCGGCGAGGTCGCCACCGCTCTCGACGCGGTCGAGCGTCTCGGCGCGGGCACGATCCGCATCTCGGGCGACGGCGAGTTTGCCTATTCGTCCTTCGTCCTCGACAACCCCGAGCGCTTCGTCATCGACCTCGACGGCGTCGTCAACCGCAGCAACCGCGGCACGCTGAACGTCGACGAAGGCGCGGTGAGCAAGGTGCGCGTCTCGCAATTCCGCGTCCAGCCGGCGCCGGTCGCCCGCGTCGTCTTCGACCTGCACGGGCCGGCGGTGCCGACGATCGAGCGCGACGGCGACGGTCTCGTCGTGCGCTTCGGCGCGGCGAGCGCCGCGCTGGCGAGCGCTGCGGCACCCGCCGCGGCGCCGGCCGCGGAGTGGACGGCGCCCGCCCGGCGCGAGGAGCCGATGCCGGTGCGCGAGGCCGAGCCGGCTCCGCGGATCGAGGCCGCGGCGACCGACGTCGCAGCCTTCAGTCCGGCGGCCACCGCGCCCGAGCCCGCCGCGCGCGCCACCGAGGTGGCGGCGTTCGAGGCCCAGGACATGCGGCCCGCCGACGTTCCCGAGGCCGGCGTGCCGCGGCTGACTCCGGCCGTCGTCGCCGGCCAGACCGTCCTCGCCGGGCGCAAGGAGTACACCGGCGAGCCGATCAGCATGAGTCTCAAGGACGCCGACGTGCGCGAGGTCCTGCGCACCTTCGCGCGCCTCTCCGGACTCAACATCGTGATCCAACCCGGCGTGCGCGGCACGGTCACCGTCGAGCTCGAGCGCGTGCCCTGGGACCAGGCCCTCGACCAGATCCTCAAGATCAACGGTCTCGGCTACGAGCTGGAAGGCAACATCATGCGCATCGCGCCACTCAACGTGCTCGAGCAGGAAGCGCGGCGGGCGCAGGCGGTGCAGCAGGCGCAGGCGCTGTCGCTGCCGCTGCGCACGGTGGTCAAGCGGCTGAGCTACTCGAAGGCCCGTGACGTCTCTTCGCTGCTGCAGCGCGGCGGGGGCGGCATCATGTCGCAGCGCGGCAGCGTGATCGTCGACGGGCGCACCAACACGCTCATCATCAAGGAGCTGCCCACCTACATCGACACCGTGCTGGCGATCATCGACACGCTCGACGTGCCCGAGCCGCAGGTGATGATCGAGGCGCGCATCATCGAGACGACGAAACAGTTCTCGCGCACGCTCGGCATCAGCTGGGGCTTCGACGCCGAGGCCAGCCAGGCGAAAGGCAACACGACCGGCCTGCAGTTCCCCTACACCGCCTCGTCCGACGGCGGCGTCAACCTGCTCACCGGCGGCGCCAACGGCTTCATCAACCTGACGCTCGGCAACGTGCTCGACACCTTCACGCTCGACGCCCGGCTGCAGGCCGCCGAGGGCGAGGGGCTGATCAACATCCTCTCGGCGCCCAAGGTGGCGACGCTCAACAACAGCGCCGCTTCGATCCAGAGCGGCGTCCAGCTGCCGATCCAGACGGTGTCGAACAACACCACGTCGGTGCAGTTCGTCAACGCGACGCTGAAGCTCGACGTCACGCCCCACGTCACGGCCGAAGGGACGGTGATGCTCGACATCAACGTCCAGAAACGCGAGCCGCTCTTCGCCTTCCAGGTCGCCGGCGCGCCGAGCGCGCCGATCTCGACCAAGGACGCGCGCACGCGGGTGATCGTGCGCGACGGCGGCACGACGGTGATCGGCGGCATCTACAAGGTGTCCACCGACCAGGGGCAGGATCGCGTTCCGGGTCTCGCCAACGTGCCGATCCTCGGCAATCTGTTCAAGAACCGGCGGGCTCGCAACGACAACGACGAGCTGCTCATCTTCATCACCCCGCGGGTCATCAAACTCTGATGCGGACCGGGGAGGAGCCAGGAATGAATCGTTTCGCTCGCATCTTCGCTCTTGCGACCCTGACCCTGGCGGTACTCGGCTGTGAGGCCAGGACCGACAAGTCGGACGGCGGCGGTATCCTGCTTTCGCTCTCGATCGACGGCTGGCCCGCCATCATCAGCGTCAGCGATCCGGACGTGCCGCCGGTGACCATCGAGCAGTTGATCGTCAAGTCGGTGGTGAAGAATCCCGGCCAGCCGACCAGCGAGCTGATGAAGGTCGAGCTCGACAAGTACGAGGTCACCTTCCAGCGCGACGACACCGGCACGCGGCTGCCGCCGCGGCTGGTCGAGAACATCATCGGCAGCGTCGACCCGGGCGGTACCTTCACCTGCCTCGACTGCTTTCTCCTGCGGGTCGACCAGTTCAACAACCAACCCCTGCGCGACATGATCGAGTTCGGCTTCGACACCGAGACCAACAGTCAAGTGATCCGCTTCCGCGTCGGCGTCCAATTTTTCGGCAAGACGCTCTCGGGCGACTCGGTGGAGACCGCTCCGGGGTTCTTCACCATGGAAGTCGTTCCGTGATCGGTGGCGAGGAGGAACGAGATGATTCGTAATTCAGCTTCGATCGTGCGGTCGCTCGCGGCGATCGCGATCCTCGCAGCCACGGTGGGTTGCCCGGCGGACGACGCGAAACGTCCGAGCGCGCAGCTGCAATCGCCCACCGGGCCGTTCGCCGGCATCGCGATCACGATGGGCTCGAGCCGGCCGCGGCTCGAGGTCGGCGACGACACGAAGACCTCGCGGATCAACGTCGAGGCCCTGCGCACCGCCAACTGGACATCCGTACCGAACGGCACCGAGGCGGTCTTCACCGCCACGCTCGGCGCCATCGACAGCCCGACCGGCGCCCGCACGGCGACGATCAACCTGTTCGACGGCAAGGGCGCGATCACGCTCTTCCCGGGCACCACGTCCGGCACGGCGCGCGTCACCGTCGAGATCCTGGGCGTCCTCGCCACGGTCAACGTCGCCATCGACCCCGACCCCACCGGCGGCGAGCCGCCGGTGCCGGCGCC
>DASWJT010000055.1:0-15274 GCA_036397015.1 Thermoanaerobaculia bacterium | reverse complement strand
CAGACCGCGCTCGAGCGTGAACACCCAGGCGAGCTCTCGCGCCGTTTTGCACTTCGGATGCGGCCGCAACTCGGACTTGTCGGCCGGAAACGCGCGCAGGACGCGCATCGTCCGCTCGTGCTCCTCGGCGTAGGCGCGGAGGAACTGCTCCTTCGGCGTCGGCATCCCGGGCGTGTCGCTCATTTCGAACCCCCTTGTCCGCAAACGGCGAGCCGGTCGGTCCCGCCGTCGATCGGTCCGAGTCTAGCCAAGTGATTCGACGGGGGAAGGGCTGACAGGCGTCGGCTACAGGCGAGGCGGAGCGTTGAGAGGGCAGCCCTACCAGGGCGTCGCGAGCGCGAGGCAGGCGAGGAGGAAGATCACCGGCAGGAGGAGCGCCGCTGCGAATCCGGTCGCGAAGGCGACGGAGGGTCGGCGGAAGCCGCGGACGAGCCGTGCGGGGGAACTCGGCGCCGTGAACTCCGACTCCTGCGCCCGAGGTCGTTCACCGACGAAGCGGTAGCCGAGCCGAGCAACCGTGGCGACGAACCGCGGCTGACGCGCGTCGTCCGCCAGTGCGCGGCGCAGGTCGCGGACGCAGCGGTGCAGGCCGTTGCGCCATTCGACGTGGCGGTCGCCCCAGAGCTCCCGGCGGAGCTCCGCTGTCGATACCAGTCGGCCTCCGTGCCGGAGCAGGACCGCGAGGAGCCGTGCCGCTCGGGGCCGGAGGCAGATCGGTTGCCCTCCACGACGTAGCTCAAGCGTGTCGAGATCGAGCGTGTACTGCCCGCGGGCGCCGCTCGTGGCATCGGCAGGGCCAAAACGGATCGGTACGCTGGGCGCGCTTCCAGGGCTCACTCGGCCGAGGATACTCGACTCGGCGCGCCGCGGACGTTCGTTTCAGAGTTCTTTCAGCAACAGGGGCGACCGTGGAACGTAGTCGGATCGGGGAGGCCGACAGATGACCGAGACTGCGTCGATACGATCTACATCCGATGGCGAGACCGCCGTGCGGCGCCAGCCGGGGCTCGTCTGGGTCGCCCTGCTCGCCGCGTCGGTCGTGGCATTCCGCGTCGGCGCGTATCTGGCGCCCTCACGCTTCGTGGCCGTCCCGGAGCAACTGGCACTCCCGCTCGGCGGGCTCGGGCTCCTCTTCCTCGGCTGCGGCCTCTTCGCGTGGTGGGCGCGGCCGTCGGGCGCGACGCGCCTCTTTCTGTTCTACGGCGCGGGCATGGGCGTCCACTGGGGTACGCCGATCGGCTTCGCGTCGCCGGAGCTGGAGACGGTGGTCCTCGTCCTCTACGCCGCGGCGACCCTGGGGAGCGACGGCGCCCTCCTCGACCTCGCGCTGCGCTTCCCGGGCCGAGAGGGGAGGGCGGCGCGTGTGGTCTCGGCCGTCTACCTCCTCGCGCTCGGGCTCGCGATCGCCGCGATCGTCACTCCCTTCCTCCCCCGGCAGCCGTTGGCCGTGGCGCTGGGCATCGCCTTCGGTGCGTCGTTCCTGGCCTCGATCGCGGCGGGGATCGTCTTCGCCACCAAGTGGTTTCGCGCCGCGCGCCGCGAGCGCCGCGCGCTCGGCTTGACGCCGGTCGTCGCGGCGCTCGCCGTCGCGAGCTCCCTCTATCTGCTCGGCGACGCGGGCGTCTTGCCGGGTCCGGCGCAGGCCTGGGGGCTGCCGTTCGCCCTCGTGCCGCTTGCTCTCGCCCGCGCGCTGACCAGGGCGCGATCGTAGGTCAGGTCACCGCTTCAGCGCTGCCGCGACCCGGGTGACACGCGAGCGCCTTGCCGCAGCGCGTCGGCGCGAGGCCGCCACAGCCTCGCCCGCGGCGGCGGATCATTCCTCGCCCGGCGGGTCCTGTGAACTGGGTTCCCGCCGCTCTGCGAGCGCGGCCGCGCGCTCGATCAGCTCGGTGAGGTCGCTGACCTTGCGCATCGCTCGCGGGTCGGCGCGGTCGCGCTCGAGGCGGTAGGCCTCGTCGACGAGGGTGCGCCAGGAGGCTTCTTTCGCGTAGAAGCTGCGCTTGAGCATCTCGGCGAATTCGGCCGCGATCGCGGCGCGGCGCAAGTTGTGCGACGCGCGGCGGAAACCGGATTCGAGGTCGCGCACGTGAAGGTCGAGGGCGGCCTCCTCGACGCGGCGAGTGGTCGGGCTCTGCCAGCGCAGGCGAAGGGTCGCCAGGCGGTCGCGCGGGCGGGCGCGGGGCGCGAGGCGAATCTCATAGAGGGCGACGGCGGAGTGGCCGGCGCCGAGCTCGCCGGCGTCGACGCGGTCGTTGCGGAAGTCGCGGTCGGCGACGTCGCGGTTCTCGTAGCCGAGCAGGCGCCAGCGCTCGACCGTCGCGGGGTCGAACTCGACCTGGACCTTGGCGTCCTTGGCGATCGTCTCGAGCGTGCCCGCCAGATTCTCGACGAAGATCCGCCGCGCCTCCTCGAGCGTGTCCACGTAGTGGTAGCGCCCGTCGCCCTGGTCGGCGAGCTGCTCCATCAGCGCGTCGTTGTAGTTGCCCATGCCGAAGCCGACCGTGGTGAGCTCGATGCCACGCCGCGCCTCGCGGCCGATGGTCTCCAGAATGCTCTCTGGCCCAGTGGCGCCGACGTTGGCGACGCCGTCCGAGCAGAGAATCACGCGGTTCGCGGCCCCCGGTCGGTACATCTCGCCGGCGAGGTCGTAGCCGAGGCGCAGCCCCTCCTCGGCGTTGGTGGAGCCCTCGGGGCGGAGCGTATCGATCGCCTCGCGCAGCGCGTCGAGGTCGCGCGTCGGCGGAAGCAGCACCCGGCCGCGCGTGCCGTAGACCGCGAGCGCCACGCGGTCGTCGCGCCCGAGCTCGTCGACGAGAAGCTGCAGCGCCCGTTTCACCAGCTCCAGCCGGTTCTCGCGCCTCATCGAGCCCGAGACGTCGACCACGAAGGTGAGATGCGCGGGGCGCCGCTCGCCGAGATCGATCTCGCGGCCCTGCACCGCGAAGCGCACCAGCCGGTACTCGCCCTCGGGAGCGAACGGCGACGGCGCGCCCTCGGCGACGAGCGTGAAGTCGCCGCGCCGGGGCGCGGGATCGTCGTACGCCTGAGCGTTGACGAGCTCCTCGACCCGGATCGCCTCCGCCGGCGGCAGCGCGCCGCGCTCGAGGTACGAGCGGGCGAGCGTCCACGAGCCGGTGTCGACGTCGAGGGCGAAAGTCGAGAGGCGGTCCTCGGCCGTGTCGACGAACGGATTCGTCCCCGCGCCGCGGAAGAACATGTCGCCGTAGACGCGATCGAGCGGCTCGCGGCCGCCCGACTCCTTCCGCCTCGCCTCCGGCGCCGTCCGCCGCGCGTCGAGCAGCGGCGCCTCCGAGGTGATCGTGACCGTCTCGGCGGCCGACTCTCGCGGCCGAACGGTGACATCCCCGCCACGCTCTCGCCCGCCAGAGACCTCCATCGAAGGGGACGTCTCCCCAACCGTAACGCTGGAAGCCTCCAGCGCGGCGGCTGCAAGATCGGCCGTCTTTCTCTTCAATGGAAGCCTTTCGTTTTTGTCACGCGCGGATTCGACGACGACTCGCTTGGGCGAGACAGCGACCTCCAGTGATGGGGACGTCTCTCCAACCGCGACGCTGGAGGCTTCCGGCGCAGCGGCTGCGCGATCGTCCGTCTTTCCATTCAATGGAAGCTTTTCGTCTCGGTCCTGCCCGGACTCGATGACCTGGAGCGCGATCGAGAGACCGACGGCGACGGCGGCGAGGGAGGCGGCGAGGCGCAGCAAGGGGCGTTGGTGCCAGGGAGCTCGCGGAGCTGGCGCTGGCAGGCCGGCGCGGAGGTCGGCCGGGATCTCGTTGCGGATCTCGTCGAGGAGTCCGGCCGGGGGCTGCGGCGTCGGGACGTCGGCGAGCTCGCGCTCGAGCTCACGGCGGCGGTGACGGAACGGGGTGGTCATCGGGTCCTCCCCTCGCTGGGGGCGTCGAGCTGGGCGGCGAGGAGGCGGAACGCCCTCGCCAGGCGCTTGCGGATCGCCATCGGGGTGACGCGCTCGGCGGCGGCGATCTCGCGCACCGGCTGCTCGGCCCAGTAGCGGGCGACGACGGCGAATCTCAGCTCGCCGGGGAGAGTGGCGACCGCGGCGCGCAGGCGGCGCGCCTGTTCGCTCGCCGCCGCCTGGGTTTCCGGCGAGGGCTCCGCGGCGGGCTCGCTCGCCTCGCGGACGGGATCGAGCGGCACCACCAGCCGCGGCCGGCGGAGCCGCTTGGCGTGCGTCGTCCAGGCGATGCGGAAGAGCCAGGTCGAGACTCGCGACTCGCCGCGGAATTCGGCGAGCGACTGCCACGCCTTGCGGTACGTCTCCTGGACGAGGTCGGCGGCGTCCTCCGCGTCGCCGGTCATTCGGTGGCAGGCGGCCCACAGCTTGGCGTAGGTCGCCTCCACCAGCCGCTCGGCGGCGCGCGGGCGCCCGGCGCGCAGGGCGGCGAGGAGGCCCGCCTCGTCGTCGGGCGCCGGGGGCGGCTCGGCCGCGGGGTGGGGTTCGCCGTCCATCGCGAGCGGTCGCGCCAGCGGGATCGTCGTCATGCCCCCTTGGACCCGGGACGGGGGCCAGTGGAAACCGCGGCGCGAGGCCGATGCTAGGTTTCTCCGCGATGGAACGAAAGGCCGGCCCGCGAACGGGGGACGGAGCGAGCGAGAATCCGATCGCGCGCTTCCTCGCCGCCCAAGGCACGATGATCCTCGACGGCGGCCTCGCCACCGAGCTCGAGGCGCGCGGCCACGACCTCGACGACGAGCTGTGGTCGGCGCGGCTCCTGGCCGAGGATCCGGAGGCGATCCGGCAGGTGCACCTCGACGACCTCGCGGCGGGCGCCGACTGCATCGTCAGCGCCAGCTACCAGGCGACGATCGAGGGCTTCCAGCGCAGGGGACGGAGCGAATCCGAAGCGATCGAGCTGCTGCTCGCGTCGGTGCGGCTGGCGAACGAGGCGCGCGATGCCTTCTGGAGCGACGGGGCGCACCGGCGGGGCCGGCTGCGGCCGCTCGTCGCCGCCAGCGTCGGGCCCTACGGCGCGGCGCTCGCCGACGGCTCGGAGTACACCGGCGACTACGATCTCGACGCCGATGGGCTCGTCGAGTTCCACCGGCGGCGTTTCGCGCTGCTCGCCGCGAGCGGCGCCGACCTGCTCGCCTGCGAGACGATACCCTGCGGCGCCGAGGCGCGCGCGTTGGCGCGGCTTCTCGCCGCGCATCCCGCGACCTGGGCGTGGATGACCTTCTCTTGCCGCGACGGCCGGAGCCTGCGCGACGGCACCGACTTCGCGGCGCTCGTCGCCGAGCTCGAGGCGCTCCCCAACCTCGCAGCCGTCGGCGTCAACTGCACGGCGCCGGAGCACGTGGCCGACCTCGTGCGCCGGGCGGACGGCATCACGGCGAGGCCGATCGTCGTCTACCCCAACTCCGGCGAGACCTACGACGTCGCCGCGCGCCGCTGGCTGCCCGCGACCGCGCCCACCGACTTCGCCGCCGCGGCGCGCACGTGGCAGGCCCTCGGCGCGCGGCTCGTCGGCGGCTGCTGCCGGGTGGGGCCGAGGGAGATCGCCGCGATGCGCCGCGCGCTCCTGCCGCCTTGCGGCTAAGGGGTGGGCTGCGCTGCGGCTCGTCGGCGGCGCCACGCCGCGGGCGGCTCGCCGACGAGCTTCTTGAAAGCGCGACTGAAGGCGGCCTCCGACTCGTAGCCCACCCGCTGCGCCACCGCCGCCACCTTTTGCCGACTGTCGGCGAGGAGCCGCGCGGCGCGCTGCATCCGCCAGCGGGCGAGGTAGCGCATGGGCGGCTCGCCGACCAGATGCGCGAAGCGCTCCGCGAGCACCGAGCGTGAGACGGCGGCGGCGCGCGCCAGCGAGTCGAGCGTCCACGGCTCGGCCGGGCGGCCGTGGAGCAGCACGAGGGCGCGACCGGCGACCGGATCGCGCAGCGCGGCCAGCCAGCCGGTCCCCTCCGGGGGCAGCGACTCGATGTGGCGTCGCACCACCTCGACGAAGAGGAGCTCGCTCAGGCGCAGCAGCACGCAGTCGCCGCCCGCGCGCCGGGCGCGCGACTCGGCCATCGCCAGAGCGACGAGATGGGCGAGCGCGTCGTCGCTCCCGGCGCCGGCGCAGCGGACGAGGAGGAGCTTCGGCAGAGTGGCGAGGACCGGATTGAACGGCCGCACGTCGCAGCCGAGGAAGCCGCAGAAGACGTGCGTGACGGGCTCGCCGCCGCCGCCTTCGGGGACCACCGCCGGCAGCTCGTGCGCGGCGAGCTGGCGGAAGAACTCGAGCGCCTCCTCGACGGAATAGGGGCTGCGCAGCTCGGGAGCGCTGGTGAGCAGGTACGGATCGCCGTGCGGAATGACGACGATGTCGCCGGCTCCGAGCCGCACCGGCGCGAGATCGGAGACGCGGCACCAGCAGGCGCCGCGCGTGACGACGTGATACGAGACGACGTGCTGCGCTCCGGGCAGGAGGATCGGCACCAGGAGCGCGGCCTCGGGCGCGGCGGCGACCCAGGGCGTGGTGGCGTCGGTGAGGAAGAAGAGCGCGCCGGTCAGGCGCACCGCCTCGAGCACGTCGGAGAGAGTGTCGAGCGCGCTCCCGCCCGAGCTCGGCGCACCCTCGGGGCCGTCATCGCCGCGCTCGTCGACCGCGGATCGCGGGGCAAGGATCTCGGACGATCGGTCATGGCGCTTCGCCACCGCCCGATCCTACTCTCGTCTTCGTGGCAGGCAGACGAGCTCGGGAGGTATCGCGATGAGCAATCCGGCGGAAGGCTACGAGAGCTACATGGTGCCGGTGCTGTTCCGGCCTTGGGCGGAGCGGCTCGTCCAGGCCGCGAGTCCGCGAGCGGACGAGCGTGTGCTCGACGTCGGCTGTGGTACGGGCATCGTGGCGCGCGTCGTCGCGGAGCGCCTGGGCGGCAGCGCCGAGATCGCGGGCGTCGATCTCAGCCCGGACATGCTGGCCGTCGCCCGGGCGACCGCGGCGCGCGACGGCGCGGCGATCGAGTGGCACCGCAGCCCCGCCGAACGCCTGCCCTTTGCCGACGGCGGCTTCGACCTCGTGCTCTGCCAATTCGCGCTGATGTTCTTCGCCGACCGGGCGGCGGCGCTCGCCGAGATGCGCCGCGTCCTCACGACGAGGGGTCGAGTCCTGGCGAGCGCCTGGCTCGACCTCAACCGGCATCCGTTCTACGGTACGCTCCACGAGGTGATCCGCGAGCGCCTCGGCGTCTCGGCGCTGGCGCAGATCTTCTCGCTCGGCGACGCCGACGAGCTGCGCTCGCTCGCCGCCGGGGCCGGCTTCGGGAGCATCGAGATCGAGTCGGTGTCGATGACGGCGCGCTTTCCGAACCCCGACGGCTTCCTGGCGGGGGAGATCGAGGTCGACACCGCCGCGATTCCCGAGCTGCAACATCTCGACGCCGAGGCGCGCGGCGCTATCGTCACCGCGATCGCCGCCGAGATGAGAGCGCCGCTCGCCGAGGCGACGCACGGCGACCGCGTCGTCCTTCCGTTCCACGCCCACCTCGTGTCGGCGCGGCCGTGACCGGCTCGCCGGGTCGAGGCGGGGAGCCTCTGCCGTGACGACCTGTCAGTGTCCGTCGCCGTGCCCTGCGCCCTCGCCGAGCGGTACCGGCACGATGGCGTAGGCGCCGGGCGTGCCCTCGCCGACGACGAAGACCGGCGCGCCCGGGGCGCCGTCCGAGCCGAGGTCGGCGTTGGTCAGGTACGGCACGTAGAACATCAGGTGCGGGCGGTAGGGGATGATCTCGCTGCCCTCGTCGTCAATCGGCACCCGGTTCTCCGGCGACAGCATGTAGTTGATGCCGGGGCGCGACGGCGCGCGCAGGCGGCCGTCGGCGTAGGCGGCGGCGACCTCGCGCGCGATTTCCGACGGACGCCCGCCCTGTGCCTGCAGCTCGCCGCGCAGCAGGACCTCGCGCAGCAGGGTGCGCGAGCCCTCCTCGTCGAAGCACTGCGGCTCGAAGGCACCGGGATGGCTGCGCTGGACCAGGCAGTGGAAGCCGTTCTGCGACGGCCGCTCGAGCTCGAACCCCTTCTCGGTGAGGACGTACACGCCCGCGGCGGCGGCGAAGTGCGCGGGACCCGCGGCGAGCGCCGCGCGCACCTCGGCGTCGCGCGTCAGCGGCTGCGGCCGGAACGGCTCGTCGGCGCTTCGGGCGGCGGTGGCCGCCGCGGCGAGGGCGGCGTCGAGCGCGAGCAGTGAGAGGATCGCTGGCAGTCGATGATTCATCACGGTCTCCTCGAGAGGGCGGCGCTGGGCCGACCGCGTTCATGGCTGGGTGCGTCCGCGGGGTCGGAGCGTTCGATCGAACGTTCGGGGCGCGCCGTCGCACTCATCCGGGGATGGTGGTGACGATCCCCGCCGACGCGGCGCCGAGCCGCGACCTCGCGCTCGTCGAGCGCTTCCTCGCCGGACGCGACGAGGATGCGTTCTGCGACCTCTATCGCGCCCACACGCCGTACCTCTGGGCCTTCGCCCTGCGTCTCGCGGGCGGCGGCGCGAGCGCGGCGGAGGAGCTCGTCCAGGAGTGCTGGACGCGCGCCGTCGAACGGCTCGACCGCTTCCGCGGCGCGTCGGCGCTGCGCAGCTGGCTCGGCGGCATCCTGCTCAACTGCTGGCGCGAAGGGCGGCGCGAGCTGCGCTGGCTGGGCGAGGACGACGGGGAGCGCGCCGCCGGCCGCGCCGTGCCGCCCGCGACCGGACCGCTGCGGCTGGACGTCGAGAGCGCCCTCGGGCGCCTGCCCGACGGCAGCCGCGCTGTGCTGCTGCTGCACGACCTGGAAGGCCTCACCCACGAGGAGATCGGCGAGCGGTTGGGCATCGCCGCCGGCACCTCGAAGAGCCGGCTCTTCGCCGCCCGCCGCGGCCTGCGGCGCCACCTCGGACTCGACCCTGGAGGAACTCCATGAACGCTCACGACGACTACCGCGACGCCGGGACGCCGCTCGCCGGCCTGCCGCGCGAGCTCGCGCCGCCGCCTGCTCTCGAGCAGCGCGTCGTGGCGCGGCTCGCCGCGCGCGGCCTCCTCGCCCGCCGCGCGGTGCGCCGCTGGCTCGTGCCGCTCGCCGCGGCGCTCGCCGGGCTCGCCGGCGGCTGGCTGCTGCGCGGGTCGCCGGCGCCGCCGGCGGCCGGGAGCGACGCGCCGCTCTACCTCCTCCTGCTCTCCGCCGAGCCGCAGACCGATCTCTCGGAGACCGAGCTGGTGCGCATCTACAGCGCCTGGGGGAGAGAGCAGGCGGCGCTCGGGCGCATGGCGGGCGCCCGCAAGCTCGAGGACGAGGGGATCGTGCTCGCCGCCGGCGGCGACGGCCCGGCCGCGACCCTCCGGCACGACGAGATGACCCCGACCGGCTTCTTCCTCGTGCGCGCCCGCTCCCTCGCCGAGGCCGAGGCGATCGCCCGCACCTGCCCTCACCTGCGCTACGGCGGGCGCGTCACCGTGAGACCGATCGATCCCGTGTGAGCTGGGCCCGAGAACTCGCGCGCGCCCTTGCGCGTACCTCGGCCGGGCGACGGCGGGCGTCGGGAGTCTCCCGCGGCCGCCCCACCGACCCGAGGAGGTCCACGATTCCACGACATCCGCTTTTCGCCCTCGCCGCTGCGCTTCCGCTCGCCACGGCACCGCTCGCCGCGGTCGAGCCCCTGCCCGCGAAGGAGCTCGAGGTCGTCGAGCTGACCGCCGGCGTCTACGCCGCGACCTGGAAGGACCCGCTGCAGGATCCGATCGAGGGCAATTCGCTCTTCATCGTCAACGACGAGGACGTCGTGGTCGTCGACACCGCGCTCATGCCGTCGACGACGCGGCGGCTGATCGGCGAGCTGCGCAAGCTCACCGACAAGCCGGTGCGCTACGTGATCAACACGCATTGGCACGACGATCACCACGACGGCAACTACCTCTACCGCGAGCTCTGGCCCGACGTCGCGATCGTCTCCCACGTGGCGACGCGCGCCAACATTCTCGAGTACACCTACAAGCCGCGCCCTGCGATCCTCGAGGAGTACAAGCAGATCGTCGCACGCTACACGCGCTGGTCCGAGAGCGGGCTCGACGACGAGGGCAAGCCGCTCGTGGAGCGCCGCCGCAAACGGGCGGGGGAGCTCGTGGCGCTCTACTCGAGCTGGATCACCGAGTTCTCGTCGATGCGCGAGATGCCTCCCGACCTCACCTTCACCGACCAGCTGGTGCTGCGGCGCGGCGAGCGCACGATCGAGGTGCGGTGGCTCGGGCGCGGCAACACCGCCGGCGACGTCGTCGTCTTCCTGCCCGCGGAGCGCATCGTCGCCACCGGCGACCTGCTCGTTGACCCGGTCCCGTTCATGTTCGGCTCCTACTATGCCGAGTGGATCGAAACGCTGGCGGCGGTCGACGCCCTTGCGGCCGACGTCCTCGTCCCCGGCCACGGCCCGGTGCTGCGCGACCGCGAGTACCTCTACACCGTGCAGGACCTCCTGCGCGCTGTGGTTGCCGAGACGCGGAAGGCGGCGGAGGAGGGCCTGACGCTCGAGCAGACGAAGGAGCGCATCACGCTGCCGGAGTGGCGGGCGCGCTTCGTCGGCGCCGACGAGCGGCGCGGCCCGGCGTTCGACTCCTTCGTCCTCGCGCCGGCGATCGAGCGCGCCTGGCGGCAGGCGAAGGGCGAAGACCCGCCGGAAGGGCGCGTCGACGGCTGAGCGCTCGACCGTGGGGCCTTGCGCTCAGGGCGGATAGGCCGGGACCGGTCCCTGCACTAGGATTCGCCCGGCATCCCGAGAGTCGGAGGGCGCGGGCGGAGATGGGCGGCAGGGCGTCGTTCGGGCTGGGCACGAGGGCCGGCGTCCTGGTGACGCTCGCCGGCCTCTCGGCGATCGCCTTCCTCGTGCTGGCGCCCGCGCTCGCCGCCGGCTTCGAGTACGACGACCGCGCCGACGTCCTCGACAACCCGGCTTCCCGCCCGGAGTCGTTCCTCGCTGCGCTCGGCGAGACGAATCGTCCGCTCGTCAAGGCGACCTACGCCCTGCAGCGCCTCGCCACCGGCGACGCGCCGCGGCCCTTCCACGCCCTCAACCTGGTGCTGCACGTGGCGATGACGCTCGCCGTCTTCTTCCTGCTGCGGCGTGTCGTGGACTCCTCCGATGCGCCCCATCGCGACCTCGCGGCGTGGCTCGCGACGGCGCTCTGGGCGCTGCATCCGGCGGCGGTGGAGGCGGTGGCGCCGGTGGTCGGACGCTCGACGCTCTTGTCGTCGCTGCTCGCCCTCTGCGCGCTGCTGCTGGTGACCGCGCCCGCGCCGCCCGCGCGGCGCGCCGCACTCGGCGCCGGGGCGCTCGCTTGCGGCGCGGCGCTGGCGCGCGAGACGGCGCTCGTGCTGCCGGCTCTGGGCCTCGTCTGGCAGGCGACGCTCGGCGGCGGCGAATCGCGCCGCGACGCCCTGCGTCGTCAGCTGCCGATCCTCGCCGGCACCTCGGCGGCGGCGCTCGCGATCGCGCTCTCGTCGCGGCACCGCGAGCTCGTCGAATTCAGCCTGCGCGAGCGGTCGCCGCTCGCCGCGCTGCGCGGCAACCTGCGCGCGATCGCCGAGCTCTTCGCGCTCTGGCTGGCCCCCGCCCGCGTCTCGGTCGATCCGCCGCAGCCCGCCGACCTGCCCTGGACGGCGACCGGGACGATCGTGCCCGCGGCTCTCCTCCTCGCCGCGGCGGTGCTGGTCGTGGCGCTGCGGCGGCGGCGGCCGCGCGCCGCGTTCGCCGTCGGCTGGACGCTGCTCGCGCTCGCGCCGTCGAACTCCATCCTCTGGCGTCTCGACCCGGTGGCGCCGCGGGCGCTCTACCTGGCGTCGATCGGTCTCGTGGCGCTCGTCGCTCTCGCGGTGATCGCTCTCGCTGGTCGTCTCGCTGCGGCGCCGCGGCCGAAGTGGCAGCGTGCCGCGGTCGCGACCGCGATCGTGGCGCTCCTCGCCTGGCCGCTCGCGGTCGAGGCGCGCGAGGCGCGACGGCGCGCGGCGCTGTGGGCCGAGCCGGCCGCGCTGTGGGCGGACGCCGCTGCCAAGGCGCCCGATCGCGCCCGCCCGTGGCTCAATCTCGGCGTCGAGCTGATGATCGCCGGGCGGCTCGACGCCGCCGAGGCGGCGCTCGCTCGCGCTGCCCAGATCGATCCCCGCAACTCCAACGCCCACTGCGCGCTCGCCGCGCTGCGGGTACGCCTGGCGGCCGAGGGCCGCGTCGAAAGGAGAACTCTCTGATGCACGCCCGAATCTTCCGCTGGAGCTCGTGGCTGCCCGCGAGCGCGCTCGCCTTGCTCACGGCGGCGGGCGCCGGATCGGTTCCGGCCCGCGCCGGCGAGCCGGTCGCCCAGCCGTGCGATTGCTGCAAGCTCGTCTGCATCGAGGCCGAGATCCTCAAGGCGCAGCGCCAGCGCGACCACTACAAGAGCGTCGCCGGCAACAAAAAGATGACGCTCGAGGAGTACGAAGCCGGCGAGCAGGCGGCCGCCGACCGCGCCGAGCGCGATCGCGTGACCTACGCCGCCGGCGTCGAGACCTGCAACTACTTCGATCCCAATCAGGCCGACGACATCGAGTTGCGACGCCTCTCCAACGCCGGATTCCGCTTCGGGCGCAACGACGCCGGCGTCATCGTCGGCGTGAACTACAGCCTGAAGACGAATCTCGAGTCGTGCACGACCTCGGAGTCCGCGGCGCGCTACGCGCCGAAGCTCGCGGCGTGCGAGGGCATCGGCGCCGCGCAAGTCGAGCACGAGCGCCAGCACGTCGACGACTGCGAGGACCGCGATCCGTCGAAGCGGAAGCTCACGCCCGCCCAGACGGCGGCGGGCGAGCTCGCCGGCTACGAGTCCGAGCTGCGCAAGCTCGAGGAGCTGCGTCTCAACGTCGCCGCGCAGTGCAAGGCGAAGTCGTGCGAGAGCGACAAGGCCGATTGGGAGGCGGCGGCGGATCGCATGCTGCTCTTCGTCGACGACGTCCTCCAGCGCGGTGCCCCCAAGCCGCCGTCGAAGAGCCCGCTGTCGACCAAGCCGGCGCGAGGCGCGCGTTCGGGGTCGGGGAGGTGAGCGTGAGGCGTCCTGCGGCAGTGCTCGCGGCTCTTTGCTTCGCCCTCCTCGCCGGCCGTCTCGGCGCGGGCGTGGTCCATTACGCTCCCTCCGGCGCCGACTTCGAACGGCGCCTGCTCGACGCGGCGTGCGCCGAGCCCGGCTCGCCGGGCTGCAAGGAGGCGCTGTCCAAAGCGGTGCCGAACGCCGCAGCGTCGCTCGTCCGCCTCGCCGAGCGCCGCCATCCGCGCGCCGCCGAGCTGGCGAAACAGGCGGCCGACTCCGCCACTGCGGAGCTGCGCGTCGCCGCAGCGACGGTGCTCGGCCAGCTCTCGGTCGAGGCCTCGTTCACGCCGGTGCTCGGCGAGCTGCTCGACGATCCCGTCCCCGCGGTGCGCGCCGCGGCGCTGCGCGCGCTCTACGGCGCGATGGACGAGCGCGGCCGCGCGCTCGCCCTGCGGGCGGACGCATTCGGCACGTCGAGCCGCGAGGCGGGTCTCGCCGCCGATTCCATCCCGGCGATCTCGGGTCTGGGCGTCCAGATTCCCTCGGACGCCGTCTTCCTCCACTTCGGAAGCGACGTCGAGGTGGGACGCTACGCCTTCGTGACCGGCGATTCGCCCGCGGCGCTCGTCGCCCGCCTGAAGAAGGCGGGGAGCGGGCCCTTCTCGCCCGATCAGTGGTCCGACATGCTGCTCTCGCTCGAGCAGCCGGCCGACGACGAAGAGGCCGAGAGCGACGACGACTCCGACTCCGGCATGCCTTCCGCCGCGGACATGGCGAAGGCGATGGAGATGATGGCGAAGATGAACCAGGCGATGGCGGAGAATCCCGACGCGAAGACGCCCGAGCAGCAGGCGCGCGTGATGTCCAAGGCGCTCGACGGGCGGCGGCACGTCGATTCCAACCTCGGCAACTACTACGACGAAGAGGAGGTTTTCGGCTCCCCGCAGCTCTTCCTCCTCGAGCTCAAGGACGGCAGCGACGTGGCCGTGGCGATCTACCAGGACAAGCTGCTGCAGCGCACCGGGTTCGCCGTGCATCGGAAACCCTGAGCCTGCCACGGGCCGGCCCGCCGCGGCGGGTTCAGAGGGCGCGCAGGTTCTCCGCCGGATCGACGCGCGCGGCGCGGCGGGCGGGGAGCCAGGCGGCGAGCAGGATCGCGACGCCGAGCAGGAGCGGCACGCCGACGAAGCTCGTCGGATCGCTGGGCGCGACGCCGAAGAGAATCCCGCGCAGGTACCGGGTCGCGGCGAGCGACGCGGCCAGTCCAACGGCGAGGCCGCCGGCGGCGATGCGGAGCGACTCGGCGACGACCTCGCCAGCCACCCGTTGTCCAGTGGCTCCGAGCGCCATGCGCACCGCGAGGTCGCGCCGCCGCAGCCGGACGGTGAACGTCTGCAGTGCCACCAGGCCGAGCAGCGCCGTCGCCAAGCCGGCGAGCGCCAGGCCGCCGGCGATCTGGGCGTTCATCCGCGGGCTTTGCAGCGCCCGGCGCAGCTGCTCGGGGGCGGCGACGAAATCGAGGATCGAGGCGTCGCCGCGAATCGCCGCGACCGCGTCGCGCAGGCGCGGCTCGAGCTCGGCGGCAGGGAGCGCCGTGCGCACGACGAGCTGCATGCGCGCGAACGTGCGCTGGCCGTAGGCGAGGAAGACCCAAGGCCGCACCGGCTCCGCCGGGCTGGTGACGCCGGCGTCGGCGGAGACGCCGACGACCGCGAACTCGGGACCGAGCTGTCCGGCCCGCGGCGGCAGGTCGAGACGCAGGCGCCGGCCGATCGCTTGCGACGGATCTCCCCAAAGGGCGGCGGCCAGAGCCCGGCTCACCACGGCGACCGGCGCCGAATCACCGTCGTCCTCCGGGGCGAGGTCGCGGCCGGCGAGAAGCGGCACGCCGAGCGTCGCCAGGTAGCCGGGGGCGACGATGTTGTAGGCCGCGCTCACCCCGCGGTCCGGCGCCTCGGCCCGGGCGGCGCCGAGAGCGCGCGACCAGCCCGAGTTGGGCCCGACGCTGGCGAGCGTCGCGTCGCGCACGCCGGGGAGCTCGCGAACGCGCGCGACGAGCGAGCGATAGAACGCCGCGCTCTCGGCCGCGCTGCTCGCGGTCGGAGGCAGATAGACGCCGGCCAGCACCAGGCCGCCGGTGTCGAAGCCGGGATCGGCCTCCGCGTAGGCGTCGAGCGTTCGCACCAGCAGCGCGCCGCCGACGAGCAGCACGACCGCCAGCGCTACCTCGGCGGCGACCAACAGC
>DASWJT010000054.1:0-4365 GCA_036397015.1 Thermoanaerobaculia bacterium | reverse complement strand
GGTCGTCGATCAGCGCGAGCAGCGTCGAGACGGTGCCGCCGCGCAGGGGCGGGATGATCTCGAAGCTGATGAGCGGCTCGCCTTTCGCGCGCTCGAGGTGCTCGAGGACTTTCATGCGCGGCGACGGTAGCGGATGGCTCTCCTGCTGTCAAAGCTCGGGAGGCCCGCCTGACTCGCGGCGTTGGATGACCCAGGCGAGCGTCGTGCCGAGCACGTTGGCGGCGACGTCGAGGAGCTCGGTCGAGCGTTCGGCGGCGAGCGGCTGGAGGAGCTCGAGGAGGCCACCGTAGGCGACGGCGGCGAGGGCGACGGCGAGCGCGCGGCGGCCGCGGGCGGGCGCCGCGGCGCGCAGCCAGGAGCGCGTGACGAGCGCGAAGAGGGCGAGGTGGGCGAGCTTGTCGAGGGGCAGGGCGGGTGTCTCGCCGGCGAGCTCGGCGAGCCCGGGCGGCAGCGGCGCGAGCAGGACGAGCCCGGCGGCGAGCGTCCAGGCGATCGCCACGACGCGGCGGCCCCGCGGTTCGCTCTCGCTGCGCATCGAGCGCGGCAAGCTAGCACGGGTTGCTAGAGTGCCGGCATTCCGAGATGAACGGCGAAGGATCTGCTCTCGCCCGCTGGCCGCTGCGGCTCACCGGCGCCGTCGCGGCGCTCGCCGCCGCGGCGCTCACGCTCCAGCTCGCGCGCGCCGACGCGCTCGACCGGCGCGCGCTCGTCGGCCGAGTGGCCGCGCTCGGCGCCGGGCCGGACACCGTCGAGGCTCTCGCCGAGCGGCTGGCGCGCGAGGCGGATCCCGGCGAGCGCCGCGTCGCGGTGGCGCGCGCGCTCCTCGTCCGCGACTTCGCCGCGGCGTCGCCGGAGCCGCCGGCGGCGCTCGCCGCGCGGCTCGCCGCGGCGCACGAGCTCGCCGGCGAGGCGCTCGCGCTCCTGCCGGCGAGCTGGGAGGCGGCGCTGGTCGCCGGCGCCGCGACGTTCGAGCTCCGGCTCGCCGCGCGCGACACGCGCCTCTTCACCGCCGCGCGCGAGTGGGAGGCGCCGCTCGCCGCCGCCGCCGCGCGCGCCCGCGGCGCGCCGGCGGTCGAGCAGACGCTGGCGCGCGCCTACCTCGAGGTCTGGCCGGCCCTTTCCCCCGCCAAGCGCCCGCTCGCCGAGGAGCTGCTGCGGCGCTCGTTCCGCGACCCCGACTTCCGCCAGCGCCGCTTCGCCCGCTGGCTCGCGATCGCCGGCTCGCCGGCGGCGGCCGAGGCGCTGCTGCCCGCCGACGCCGAGAGCTTCGGCCTGCTCGCCGGCGCGGCGTGGAGCGCCGGCGACGCGCCCGCCGCCGCCGGCTACCGCACGCGCCGGCGCGCCGCGCTTCACGAGGCGCTCGCCGAGCGCCTCGAGGCCGCCCTGCGCGCGCCCGGCCGCCTGCCGCGCGGCCTCGGCGCCGAGCTCGCGGACGTCGTCGCCGCGGCACCGCTCGGGCGCGATTTCGCGCCGCTCGTCGAGAGCGCGGCGCGCGAGCGGCCGGCGGGGCCGGCCCGCGCCGAGCTCGCCCAGGCCGCCGCGCGCTGGCTCGCCTGGACGTGGCCGCTCTGCCTCGCCGGCGACTGCCCGCTCGCCGCACCGGCCCTCGACCGGCTCGCCGCCGCCGCGGGCTCGCGGCTCGACGGCGCCGAGGCCGCGCTCGCCGCGCTCGCCGCCGGCGACGAGGCGCGGGCCGAGCTCCTCGCCCGCCGCTCGGAGGCGCTGTGGAGCGAGGCGTGGGCGCCCTACCTGCTGCTCGCCGCGAAGCGCCGGCTCGCCGCGGGCGATGTCGCCGCGGCGCGCGCGCTGCTCGCCGAGGTGCACCGCGCCCAGCGCGCGCGGCCCGCCTGGCGAGCGCTGCGCGCGGCGGCGGGCGAGCCGGCGGAGTTGCGGCTCGACGCGAGGGCCGAGGGCCCTCCCTGGCAGCCCACCGCCTGGCGCACGGAGCTCGGTTCGCCGGCGCTCGAGCTCGACGCGCCGCGCCCGGCGCGCGCCCTCGTCGTCGGCTTCCACCGGCCGGCGGAGCGTGCCGGGCTGGTCGAGATCGAATGGGACGGCGAGGTCCTCGCTCCGGAGGTCGTGCGCGCCGGCGCGGCCGGGCTGCGCCTCGAGCTCGACGTCGCGCCCGGCCTCCACCTCGTCCGGCTGCGGCCGCTCGCCGGCGGCCTGCCGGAGCTCGGCGTCACGACTCTCGAATGAGCTCCTGCTCGCCCGAAGGCGCGCGCTCCGCGCCGTCGCCCCGGCGCCACCCGGCGAGCGCTCGCCGTGCCTCCTCGCGCCTGGCGGCGGCGAGCTGCGCGGCGCCGGCGCTCAGGCCGAGCCGGCGCATCGCGACGACGACCGCGAGCTCGAAGCCGAGCAGCACGACGCCGTAGGCGAGCTCGCCGGTGAAGGCGACGACGAGCGCGCCGGCGCAGAAGAGCAGCACTACCAGGTAGAGAATGGCGACGATGCGGCCGCGGCGCACCACGGCGTGGCCGAGCAGGTGGTGCAGGTGGCTGCGGTCGGCGCGGAAGACGCGCGCCAGTCGCCGCACCGCGCTGCGCCCCTTGCCCTGCGCCAGCCGGAAGAGCATGACGAGCAGGGTGTCGATCACCGGCAGGCCGAGCGCCAGCACCGGCACCAGGATCGCCACCGCCGCCGGCGCCTTGAGCGAGGAGTGCAGCGACACGGCGCCGAAGAGGAAGCCGAGGGTGAGCGAGCCCGAATCGCCCATGTAGATCTTGGCCGGCGACCAGTTGTGCCAGAGGAAGCCGAGGCAGGCGCCGGCGACGCAGGCAAAGAGGATCGCCGTGCCCTGGTTGCCGAGCGCCAGCGCCCACACCACGAGGCTGACGGCGATGATCGCCGCCACGCCGCCGGCCAGCCCGTCGAGGCCGTCGACGAGGTTGATGGCATTGGTCACGCCGACGACCCAGACCATGGAGACGAGGGGCGCCCAGGCGCCGAACTCGATCTCGCCGGCGAGCGGCAGGCGCAGGACTTCGAACTCCCAGCCGAGCCGCACCACCAGCCAGGCGGCGAGCAGCTGCACGACGAGCTTCTGCCACGGCGAGACGCCGAGCAGATCGTCGACGGCGCCGACCGCGAAGACGAGCGCGGCGCCGAGCGCCAGCGCCAGCAGCTCGGCGCGCGGGACGGCGGCGCTCCAGCCCTCCCAGCGCACGACGAGGGCGAGCAGCCCGGCGAAGGCGACGCCGAGGAACATGGCGACGCCGCCCAGGCGCGGGATCGAGCCAGCGTCGGCCCCCGCTCCGGAGCGCGCCGCCAGCGCCAGCCGCACGACCAGCGGCACGAAGAGCGAGACGAGCACCGCCGCCGTCACGCCGGCGGCGAGCAGCAGCATCACGAAATCGGAATCGAGGACGATTCTCAAGCTGGCGCCGTGCGCGCTACCTTACCGCGGACGCGCCGTCCGCCACGCGCTCGAGCGCGCGCGCCACGGCGTCCGGATCGCCGACGTCGCAGCGCCAATAGCGCTCCGCCGGCAGCGCCGCGCGCGCGAGCCGGTCGACGTCGCTCTCGGCGCTGCCGACGAAGAGGAGCGGCCGGCCCGAGGCGAGGCAGCCGTAAATCTTCGACGGCACGACGTAGCCGACGAACGCGTCGCGCAGGGTGACGAGGTGGGCGTCGGGCGTCACCAGCAGCCGCGCCAGCTCGGCGAGCGGCGCCGGCCGCGAGCGGTGCACTGGCAGCCCCAGCTCGCGCAGCCGCGCCTCGACGCGGTCGGCCTTGGCGCCGGTGGCGTTCATCCACAGGCCGACTCGCCCGCTCCCCTCGCCGTGGTGCCGCCGGTAGCCCTCGACGAAGGTGGCGTCGTCGTGGGCGACGCCAAAGTTGCCCGAATAGAGGAGCACGACCCGTCCGGCGAGCTCCGCCGGCCGCGCCAGCGGCGCGGTGCCGGGCGGGATCGCGACCGGGCTGCCGCTCCGCCGCACCTCGATGCGCTCCGCCGCGACGCCGCCCTCGATCAGGCGCCGCCGCTGATCCTCGCCGAGCGCTTCGATGCGGTCGACGCGGCGGCGCAGAAAGCCGGTCCACGCGCGCAGCGCGCGCAGCGCGAGCGGCGCCCGCCCGAGCTCGGCGATCAGGACCTCGGGATGGAGGTCGGAGATGCGGTAGACGAGCCGGCGCCGCAGGAGAACGTTCAGCGGCACGATCCAGTGCACGAGAAACGGCGGGCTGCCGGTGAAGTGCACCTCGTCGGCCCTGCGCAGCTCGCGCCGCGCCGCCCACAGCAGCCGCGTGTTGGTCGCGACCGTCCACGCCGCCCGCCGCGCCAGCCGAGCCCGGTCGTAGAGCGGCCGCGCCACCCGCACGACGCGCAGCCGCCCGGCGCCCACCGCCTCCTCCGCGACCGAGGCC
>DASWJT010000053.1:0-3135 GCA_036397015.1 Thermoanaerobaculia bacterium | reverse complement strand
CTGAGCTCGACCACGCCGAGGGTCTCGAGGGCGACGACGTCGTCGGGCTGGCGCGCGAGCAGGCCCTGGAGGGTCGTGAAGGCCTCGTCGTGGCGGCCGGAGTCGGAGAGGGCGATGGCCAGGCCGTTCACCGCCTCCAGGTCGGAGAGGTCGGCGGCGAGCGGGCGCAGGATCTCCACCGCCTCGCGCGCGCGACCGACCTCGGCGAGGGTGAAGCCGAGCTGGCGCAAGAGCGAGGTGTCGGCGACGCCGCGCGCCACCGCCTCCTCCATCACCGCGATCGCCTCGCGCGGCCGCTCGCGGTCGCGCAGCAGCGTCGCCACCTGCTCGTAGGCGAACGGCATCTCGGGGCGCTCGGCGACCAGCTCGCGGCCGAGCCGCAGCGCGGTTTCGGAATCGCCGCGGGCATCGGCGTCGATTGTCCGGTGGATCTTGCGGTCGAGGGCGACGAGGCGCTTGGGATCGTCCTCGGGACCGAAGCGATCGCGCACGGCGGGCGCCGCCGAGAGGTAGCCGAGACTGCGCAGCCGGGCCGCCTCCTCGCCGTCGATCGTGCGCTGGCCGGGCGGCCAGGCGGGGGAGGCCGGCAGGGCGGCGGCGAGCTCGCGATAGCGGCGGCGCTCGGCGTCGACGAGGTTACGGCTCTCGGCCGGGTCGGCGGCGAGGTCGTAGAGCTCGGGCAGCGGCAGCTGGACGAGCTTGTGGCCGTCGGTGATCGTGCCCCGGAGTGGCGCCCAGCCGCGGTTGAAATAGGTCGCCAGGGCCTCGAAGTAGTGGCGGCGGCCGGGCTCGGGCGCAGCGAAGAGCGAACGGCCGGGCAGGCCCGCGGGGAGCGGCAGGCCGAGCGCGTCGAGGACGGTGGGGACGACGTCGACGTGCGCCGCCGGCCGCGCGTCGCGCGCCGGCACGATGCCCGGGTGCCAGAGGAGGAGCGGGATCTTGAGCGTCGCCTCGTAGGCGAAGAGCCCGTGCGAAAGCTCGCCGTGGTCGCCCAAGGCCTCGCCGTGGTCGGCAGTGACGACGACCAGCGCCGGCCGCTCGCCGCCGTCGAGGAACGGCGCGAGGAGCGGCTCGAGATAGCGGTCCACCGCCTCGACTTCGCCGTAGTAGGGGGCGCCCCGGTGGCGCGCCGCGAACTCCGGCGCCGGCAGATACGGCGCGTGCGGATCGTAGAGGTGGGCCCAGAGGAAGCGGCGGCCCGGTGTGCGCTGCCACCAGTCGCGGGCGCGGCGCACGACCTCGTCGCCGCGGCGCTCGGCGAAGCGGTGGCGACTGCCCGGGCCTCCCTGCGGGTAGTCGTCGTCGTAGAGGTCGAAGCCGCGGTCGAGCCCGTAGCGCGAGTCGAGCGGAAAGGCGCCGACGACGGCGGCGGTCGCGTAGCCGCGCGCCGAGAGGATCGTCGCCAGCGTCGGCACGTCGTCGGCGAGGACGAAGCCGGAGTTCTCGCGCACGCCGTGCTGGTAGGGGTAAAGGCCGGTGAGCAGGTTGGTGTGCGAGGGCAGGGTGGTGACGTTGTGGGCGTGCGCCGCGGTCAGCACGAGTCCGGCCGCCGCCAGCCGGTCGAGCAGCGGCGTCGAGACGTCGGCGCGGCCGGCGAAGCCGAGCGCGTCGGCGCGCAAGGTGTCGATGGTGACGAGCAGAACGTCGGCGCCGGCGAGCCCGGGCGGCGCCGGCGCGGCCGCCGCCGGGGCGCCATCGCCGGGCGAGCAGGAGACGAGGGCGAGCAGCACGAGGCCGGCCGCGGCGCCGCCTCGGCCGGCGCGGCGGAGGCGGGCGCTCACCGGCTCACTTCTCGAGATAGGAGAGAAACTCGCGCGCCTCCGCTGCCTTGGGGTGCTCGGGGGCGAGCTCGAGGAAGCGCTTGAAGTCGGCGGCCGCGGCGGCGCTGTCCTGATTGTTGAGATGCACCAGCCCGCGGTAGTAGTAGCCGTCGGGGTACGACGGATTCTGCGTCACCAGGCGGTCGAAGTGACCGAAGGCCGCCTCCATCTCGCCTCTGTTGTACGCCTCGATGCCGAAGTTGAGCAGCGTGGTGGGATTGAGCGCCGTCTCGGCCGGCAGGCGCGCGAGGTACGCCTGGGCCTCCGCCTCGCGTCCGGCGGCGACCAGCACGTTGACGATCGCCTGCAGCAGGTCCGCGTTGTCGGGCGCCAGCGCGAGCGCCCGCTCGAAGGTGGCGAGCGCCAGCTCGACGTTGCCCTCGGCGTAGAAGCTGTTGCCGATGGCGCGGAGCACCGGCGGGTGGCTCTCGACCGGCAGGTCGGCGAGCGCCTGCTCGTACTTGGCGCGGCCCGCCGCCCACTGCTGCGCCTCGATCAACGCGTTGCCCTCCTCGAGCAGCTTGACGGCGGCGGCGCGGTCGCCGGCGCCGGCCTGGGCGAGCTCCTCCTTGGTCGGCTTCCGCAGCGTGATGTCGAGCGACTGCCCGGGCCCCGACTCGTAGATCTTGACCGCGCCCTGCGCGCCGACGTAGCCCTCGGCGTCGACCGTCACGGCCCAGTCGCCGTGGGCGAGGCCGAGCCGCGTCCAGCGTCCCTTGGCGTTGGTCGTCTCCGGCTCGGGGCCGTTCTCGCCGAGGCGAAGCGTCACTTTAGCGCCGGCGATCGGCTCGCCCGCTTCGTTCTTGACCACGCCCTGCACGCGGCCGCGCCCGACCCATTCCTGCGCCGCGGCCGGAACGGCCAGGGCGACGACCAGCGCGGCGGCGGCGACGGAGGGCTTCATCGGCGCTTCTCCCGGATTGCAATCTGCGGGCCGGCGGTTCTCCGGCCGGGCGGGCGTCAGTCTATCGCCGGGCGGGGACAAAAAAACCGCCGGGGTCGCCCCCGGCGGTCGAAAGCTACCTGAGACTGCGGCGTCGGCTCAGCGGAAGTTGAACCGGGCGCCGAGGCGGAAGACCCGCGGGCTGACGACTTCGACGACGTAGTCGGCGCCGTTGACCCGCAGCGTCTCGCCGCCGCCGATTCCGACCACGGAACCGGCGTTGTTGAGACGGTGCTGGGTCTGCAGGGCCGTCGCGTCGTTGAGGACGTTGAACACCTCTCCCAAGATGGTGAAGTTGAGCTCGCCGACCTGGAAGTCCTTCTCGAGCCGCAGGTCGACCAGGTGCACGTCGTCGTTGCGGAACTCGTCCGG
>DASWJT010000052.1:0-40882 GCA_036397015.1 Thermoanaerobaculia bacterium | reverse complement strand
AAGACGACGCTCTACCTGCCCGAGGAGCTGAAGAGCGCGCTCGAAAAACTCGCCGAGGAGCGCGCGATCTCGGAGGCGAGCCTGGTGCGCGAGGCTCTCGCCGAGAAGGTCGAGCGCGCCGCCCGGCCGCGGCCGCGGGTGCCGCTGTTTCCCGAAGGGCTGGGGGACTCGACCCTCGCCGCGCGGGTCGACGAGCTGCTCGCGGGGTTCGGCGGCTGATCCTCCTCGACACGAGCGGCCTGCTCGCGGCGCTCGCGCCCGACCAGCGCGAACATGCCGCCTGCGCCGCGGTCTTGGCTCGCGAGAGCGGGCCGTTCGTCCTCTCGCCGTTCGTCCTCGCCGAGCTCGACGACTTGCTCACCAAGCTCCTCGGCTCTCCCGCCGCGCTCCGCCTGCTCGAAGAAGTGGCCCGGGGCGCTTACTCGCTCGCGCCGTTCGCAGCCGGGGACGTGGCGCGCGCCAAAGAGGTGATCGAACAGCACCCGAAGCTCGCCATCGGCCTCGCCGACGCCTCGCTCGTCGTGCTCTCCGAGCGCCACGGCACGCTGCGGCTGCTCAGCCTCGACGACCGGCATCTCCGCAGCGTGCGCGGCGCCGGGGGCAAGCGTTTCTCGCTCCTGCCCCGCGACAGCTGACCGCCGCCTCGCAGCGGTACACTCGGCGCCAGAGACCCGCCATGTGCGTCGCTGTCGCTCGCCGGAGGAGCCCCTGCGGCGCGGTTTTCGCCGCTGCTTCGCAACCTCCCTGCCCGTCGGCTTCTCTTCTTCCACGATGAGCGCCTGCCCGCGCTGCCTGATGGAACTCGCGCAGTCCGTCGACCCGAATGCCGAGACCACGGCGCCGACGAATCCTCTCGAGCGCACCACATCGAGGTGTCGGCCGACGCCTTCGTCGCGTTCTGTGTTCGTGCTCTTGCTGGGCTTCGCCGTCTCGCTCCTCTACTGCGTCCCGTCGCTCAGTCCACTTTTCACCGAGAAAGACCTGATCGCCGATCCGGCACTCGTGGGGACCTGGTCTGCGGAAGGTTCAGAGGAGACCTGGACGTTCGAGGCGCGGGAGGGCAAGAGCTACAGGCTCGTCATCCGCGGTGACGGCAAGACCGCCGCCTTCGAGGCACACTTGCTCGTCCTGCGCGGGCGTCGCTTCCTCGACCTCTTCCCGGACCGCGAAGCGCTGGAAGCGACGGACCTGGGCACCTTCTACCAGCTGACCCTCGTGCCGGCGCACCTCTTCCTCAAGGTCGGCGAGCTCGGGCCCGAGCTCGAGCTCTCGCTGCTCGAAACGAAGTGGCTCGACGAGCTCCTCGCGCGGCACCCACGCGCGATCGACCATCGCCGGCACTCCGACGGCGGCATCGTGCTCACCGCCTCGACGCGCGAGCTCCAGAGGTTCGTTCTCAAGCACGTCGACGATTCAGAAGCCTTCGACGAATCGTGGAAGATGGCCCGCCGGGCGGACATTCCCTGAGACCGTCCGCGTAACTTGCCGCCGATTCGGCTTCTCTCTCCGCTAAGGGCGCGGGCGCGATCGGCACGATCCGCAAGCGCCCCCGGAGGTGACCGATGAAGCTCGCACGGTGGGCCGCACTGATTGCACTCTCGGGCTTGGCGCCCGCACTCAGCGCCACCGCGATCGACCTCAAGCTCGGCTCGCGCTCGTTCGACGAGGAGCGCTGGCCGGAGGTCGGCGTCGCGATCGCCGTCGGACCCGACGAGCGCTGGGTGCGGCCGGCGTTCGGCGCCGCCGTGGCGTTCGATTTCGTCTACGGCGGCACGGTGCTCGAGGCGAGTGCGGGTCTCGCGGGCGATTTTCCGCATCGTGAACGCCTGGCGCTGAGCTGGGGTCTCGGCGCCGCGTTCCTCGATTACGACTACGGCCCCAACCGCGGCACGGCCGAGGCCATCTACGGCGAGCTCGGCCTCCGTTGGGTCCGCGCGGACGGTCTCGACTTCGGCGTCAACCTGCGCTACCTCGATGGCTCCGACGTCAGGCTGCGCACCGTCGATTCCGACGACCCCGGATTCCGCGAGTCGATCTCGACGACGGTCGTGTCGTTCGTCGTGCGCTGGTAGGCCAGGAAACGCTCTCTCTCCGGAGGCCGAGAGCGCTCTTCAGCGCGAGCCGGGCCGTCCCTCCAGAAACCGCCGCGAAGCGAGGATCTCGATTCCCTCCCGCGTGCCGAGCGCGTCGCCGTCGGCCGGCGGGGCGTAGAGCAGGCTCCACGGCGCCGCCTCCTCGAGCTCGTCGAGCAGCTCCCGCACCAGCTGAAAGAGCGCCCGGTCGCGCGGGCTCGAGCACCGGAGGAGCTCGTCGACCGTGGGCGCCGGGCGCGCGCTCACTCCGTCGGACTCCCGCTCAGTTGACCGTCTGTTGGCCTGTGCCGCCGTCGGCCGCCGGCTCTTCGCGCTCGACGACCTTGGCGAGGGCGACGAGCTTGTCCTTGCCGTCGAGGTCGATGAGCTTGACGCCCTGCGTCGAGCGGCCGATCTCGCGGATCTGGTCGACCTCGGTGCGGATGATCATCCCCTCCTCGGTGATGAGCAGCACCTGGTCGCCGGGCACCACCATGCGCACGCCGACGACCGGACCGGTCCTCGCCGTCACCTTGAGGTTGATGATGCCCAAGCCGCCGCGGCCCTGCGGCCGGTAGTCGTCGACCGACGTGCGCTTGCCGACGCCGCGCTCGGCGGCGGTCAGGATGGCGCCCCCCGGCTCGAACACCGCCATGCCGACGACCACGTCGCCCTTGCGCAGCTTGATGCCGCGCACGCCGGTCGTGGCGCGGCCCATCGGCCGCACCTCCGACTCCGGGAAGCGGATCGACATCCCCTTCTCGGTGGCGAGGAAGAGGTCCTTCGCGCCGTCGGTGATGGCCACGGCGAGCAGGCGGTCGCCCTTCTCGACGTTGATGGCGATGATGCCGCCGGCGCGCGGATTGCCGTACTCGGCGAGCGGGGTCTTCTTGATCGTGCCCTTCTCGGTGGCGAAGACGAGGAAGCGGTCCGCGGCGAACTCGCGCACGGCGACCGTGGCGGCGACGCGCTCCTCGGTGGTGAGCTCGAGCAGGTTGACGATCGCCTTGCCCTTGGCCGCCGGTCCGGCCTGCGGGATGTCGTAGACCCTGAGCCAGTGCACGCGGCCGCTCTCGGCGGTGAAGACGAGCAGGTAGCTGTGCGCCGAGGCGACGAAGAGGTGCTCGACGAAGTCGTCGTCCTTGATCGTCATGCCGGTGCGCCCCTTGCCACCGCGGTTCTGCGAGCGGTAGAGCGAGAGCGGCGAGCGCTTGACGTAGCCCGAGGAGCTGACCGTGATCACCATGTCCTCGTCGGCGATCATGTCCTCGATGCGGATCTCGTGGGTCTCCGGAATGATCTCGGTGCGCCGCGCGTCGCCGAAGCGCTCCTTGAGCTCGCGCAGCTCACCGCGGATCTCCTCGAGCAGCAGCTTCTCCGAGGCGAGGATCGCGCGCAGCCGGTCGATGAGCTGCAAGAGCTCCCCGGACTCGTCGACCAGCTTCTGGCGCTCGAGCCCGGTCAGCCGCTGCAGGCGCATGTCGAGGATGGCGTCGGCCTGCGGGCCGGAGAAGGCGAGCTCCTCGACCAGCCGCTCGCGCGCCTCGGCCGGCGTCTGGCTCGAACGGATCGTGGTGATCACCTCGTCGAGGATGTCGAGCGCCTTCAGGAGGCCCTCGACGATGTGGGCGCGCTCCTCGGCCTTCCTCAGGTCGAAGCGCGTGCGGCGGATGACGACGACCTTGCGGTGGTCGAGGAAGTGGACGAGCAGGTCCTTGAGCGTCAGCACCCGCGGCTGGTTGTCGACGATGGCGAGCAGGATGATGCCGAAAGTCGACTGCATCGGGGTCAGCTTGTAGAGCTGATTCAAAACGATCTCGGGCATCTCGCCGCGTTTGATTTCCACGACGATGCGGATGCCGTCGCGGTCGGATTCGTCCCGGAGGTCGGAGATGCCCTCGATCCTCTTCTCGCGCACGAGGTCGGCGATCTTCTCGATCAGGCGCGCCTTGTTGACCTGGTAGGGGATCTCGGTGACGATGATCGCCTGCTTCTCGCCGCGGCGCTGGGTCTCGATCGCGGCGCGGGCGCGCATCTGGATGATGCCGCGGCCGGTCTCGTAGGCCTGGCGGATCCCCTCCAGGCCGTGGATGAAGCCGGCGGTGGGGAAGTCGGGGCCGGGGATCGCCTTCATGAGCTTCGCCGTCGGCGTCGCGCGGTCGTCGATCAGCAGCTCGAGGGCGGCGATCACCTCGCCCAGGTTGTGCGGCGGGATGTTGGTCGCCATGCCGACGGCGATGCCGCCCGAGCCGTTGACGAGGAGGTTCGGCACCTTGGCGGGGAGCACCGCCGGCTCGCTCTCTTGGCCGTCGTAGTTGGGCACCCACTCGACGGTCTCCTTGTCGATGTCGCCCTCGAGCATCGCCTCGGCCAACTTCGTCAGGCGCACCTCCGTGTAGCGCATCGCCGCCGGGTTGTCGCCGTCGATCGAGCCGAAGTTGCCCTGGCCGTCGACGAGCGTGTAGCGCATGGAGAAGGGCTGCGCCATGCGCACGACGGTGTCGTAGATCGCGGTGTCGCCGTGCGGGTGGTACTTGCCCATCACGTCGCCGACGATGCGCGCCGACTTCTTGTACGGCTTCGACGAGGTGTTGCCCGCCTCCCACATGCCGTAGAGCACTCGCCGGTGCACCGGCTTCAAGCCGTCGCGCGCGTCCGGCAGCGCCCGCCCGATGATCACGCTCATCGCGTAATCGAGGTAGCTCCGCTTCATCTCCTCTTCGATGTCGACCGGCACCGGCCGCTCGAAGGGGAGCAAGACGTCCTGATCGCTCATTCGAAGACTCGCTTGTCGTGTCCGCCGGCTGGGGCTAGCATCGAGCGCATGACGGCGCGGGAGGCGTTGCACGCGTTGGTGGATCGGCTGCCGGAGGGGGAGCTCGAGGAGGCGGTGCGGTATCTCGAGTACCTCGAGAAGCACTCCGGGCGGTCGTTCGCGGATGCGGTGGCCGAGGCGCCGGCCGACGACGAGCCGGTGACCGCGGAAGATCTCGCGGCCCTCGAAGAGGCGCTCGCCGACCTCCGTGCCGGGCGCGTCGTCTCGCACGAAGAGGCTCGCCGCAAGTTCCTCTCCGAGCCTTGAGCGCGCGGGCCGATTGGGCCGCGGCGGCGCTCAAAGACCTCGCGCGCCTCGATCGCAAACTGAGAGAACGGGTTTTCCAGGCGGTCGAGCGGCTGGCGCAGAGCGGCTACGGCGACGTGCGGGCGCTCCACGGCTCCCCGGGAGGCATCCTCCGCCTGCGTGTCGGCGACTGGCGCGTGCTCTTCAGCCGCAAGGACACGGGCGAGCTGCTCGTCCTCCGCGTGAGGCCACGTGGCGACGCCTACCGGCCGTAGCGCGCGGTTCGTCACGCGACTGCCCCGCTCGGCGAGAGGCGGTCGCGGAGGAACTCCGGTGCGAAGTCGGCGCCGTTCGGCCAGACCACCGTGTCGAGCTCGGGATCGAAACGCGCTTGCGCGAAGACGAGCGGGTCGCGCAGCGGCTCGAACATCTCGCCCCACAGGTCGCCCTCGAGATCGACTTCACCCGTGGCGCCGTCGCTGAACTCCAGCCAGAGCCGGAATCCTCCCAGGTAGCGGGCGCCCGTGACCAGGAGCATCAGACGTCGAGATTCCTGACGTTCAAGGCGTTGGTTTCGATGAAGACGCGGCGGGGCTCGACTTGGTCGCCCATGAGGACGGTGAAGATGTTGTCGGCCTCGATGTCGTCGTCGATGCGGACCTGCATCAGGCGGCGCTTCTGGGGGTCCATGGTCGTCTCCCAGAGCTGCTCGGCGTTCATCTCGCCCAAGCCCTTGTAGCGCTGGATCGACAGGCCTCTCTTGGCGCCGGCGTAGAGCGCGTCCATCGCCTCCTCCAGGCTCGCCAGCTCGACCGGCTCGATCTTGGCGCGCGAGCGCCGGGCCGGCGTCCCGTCACCCGTCTCCGGCTCCTCGCTCTTCGCCAGCCGGAAGCTCTTGGCGGCGAGCGCCTCGAGGCCCGCCGCGTTGCCGGCGAGCGCGCGGTACTCGACCGAGGTGACGAGGTTCCAGTCGGCGCGCACTTCGCGCTCGACGCCGTCGCGGCGCGAGCGGAAGGCGATGAAGCTGCCGCCGTGCTCCTCCTCGCGGCCGACCAGGACGCCGTGGAAGCCCGAGGCCTCGAGGATCTCCGCCGCCGCGCCGACGCGCTCGTCGTCGGCGAGCGCCTTCTTGTCGGTCAGTCCCGAGAGCAGCAGCACCCGCAGCGCGTCCTCCGGATAGCCGCGCGAGACGAGCTTGGCGAGGCTCTCGCGGAAGGTCTCGACCTTCTCGACCCACGAGGCGAGGCGCGCCCCCTTCATCCTCCGTCCGCTGTCGACCGCGAGCTCCCAGAGACCCTGGATGCGCTCGACGAGGAAGGCGCGGTACTCGCGGTCGTCCTTGAGGTACGTGTCGCGCTTGCCCTCCGCCACCTTGTAGAGCGGCGGCTGCGCGATGTAGAGGTGGCCGCGGCGGATGAGCTCCTGCATGTGGCGGTAGAAGAAGGTGAGGATGAGCGTGCGGATGTGCGAGCCGTCGACGTCGGCGTCGCACATGATGATGAGCTTGTGGTAGCGCAGCTTGGCGACGTCGAAGTCGCCCTCCTGGCGCCCGATGCCGGTGCCGAGGGCGGTGATGATCGTCTTGATCTCCTCCGACGACAGCATCTTGTCGAAGCGCGCCTTCTCGGTGTTGAGGATCTTGCCGCGCAGCGGCAGGATCGCCTGGAACTTGCGGTCGCGCCCCTGCTTCGCCGTGCCGCCGGCCGAGTCGCCCTCGACCAGGAAGAGCTCGGCGAACTCCGGGTTGCGCTCCGAGCAGTCGGCGAGCTTGCCGGGCAGCGCCGAAGCGTCGAGGGCGCCCTTGCGGCGCGTCAGCTCGCGCGCTTTCCTCGCCGCCTCGCGCGCGCGCGCCGCTTCGACGCACTTTTCGATGATCTTGCGGGCGACCGGCGGGTGCTCCTCGAAGAAGGTGCCGAGCTTGTCGTTGACCACCTGCTGCACCCAGCCCTTGATCTCCGAGGAGACGAGGCGGTCCTTGGTCTGCGAGGAGAACTTCGGGTCGTGGATGCGCACCGAGACGATGGCGGTCAGCCCCTCGCGCACGTCGTCGCCGGAGAGCGACACCTCCTTGAGCTGCTTCGAGAGCCCGGCCGACTGCGCGTAGGCGTTGATGGTGCGGGTCAAGGCCGCCTTGAAGCCCTCGAGGTGGGTGCCGCCGTCGCGGTTGTTGATCGTGTTGGTGAAGCAGAAGATCTGCTCGGCGTAGCCGTCGTTCCACTGCAGCGCGATCTCGCAGCGCTCCTCGATGCCGTCGCGCACCTCCGTCGTCTGGAAAGCGATCGGCTTCGGGTGCAGGGCGTTCTTGTTGCGATTCAGGTAGTCGACGAAGCTGGCGATGCCGCCGGCGTACTCGAACTCGGCGCGTTTCTCGTCGCGCTCGTCCGTAAGCGCGATCTTGACGCCCTGGTTGAGGAACGCCTGCTCGCGCAAGCGCGTCGCCAGCGTGTCGTAGCTGAACTCGCTGTGGGTGAAGACCTGGCTGTCGGGGACGAAGCGAATCTTGGTGCCCGACTTCTTCGACTTGCCGATGACCTCGATCGGCGCGTCCGGCTTGCCGCGGCGATAGGTCTGGAACCAGACCTGGCCGTCGCGCTTGATCTCGATCTCGAGTAGCTCGGAGAGCGCGTTGACGACCGAGAGGCCGACGCCGTGCAGGCCGCCCGAGACCTTGTAGACGTTGGAGTCGAACTTGCCGCCCGAGTGCAGCTCGGTCAAGGTCACCTCCGCCGCCGAGCGCCCCTCGCCCTTGTGCGTGTCGACCGGGATGCCACGGCCGTCGTCCTCGACGGTGATCGAGTTGTCGGAGTGAATGATGACCTGGATCGCCTCGGCGTATCCGGCCTGCGCCTCGTCGACCGAGTTGTCGACGAGCTCGAAGACCATGTGGTGCAGGCCGGAGCCGTCGTCGGTGTCGCCGATGTACATGCCGGGCCGCTTGCGCACGGCCTCGAGCCCTTTGAGAACCTTGATGTCTTCGGCGGTGTAGCGCGCCTGTTTGGTCGCCAATCCGGATCTCCCCGCGCCCGGCTCGCGGCCCTCTCGGAGCGCCGGCGGCGAGCGTCTTCTCGGAGCCCTCAAGCTATCACAGGGATGCCGCCGACAACAAGAAATATCTCTTTTGTTTTCTTCTATTTAAAGGCTAGCGTCCGGCGCGTTTACGAAGCCGTCGCGGCGCCTTCGCCGAGCGCCTCCACCGCGACCCTCGTGAGCCCCGCGGCGGCGGGCCAGACCTCGGGCCGGTTCGAGCTCACGAGCAGCCGCCGAAAGCCCTCGAACGCGGCGAGCAGGCGCGCGAGCCGCGGGCGGTCGAGCTCGGCATCGGCGTCGTCGAGCAGCAGCGCCGGCGCGCCCGCCGCGCTTTCGCCGAGCCGCCGAGCGAGCGCCGCGACGAGCAGCAGGCCGATCGCCTTGCGTTCCCCGGCCGACGCCGCGCGGCGCGCCGGCGCCCCGTCCCACAGGATCTCGATCTCGTCGCGGTGCGGGCCGACCAGCGGTTGCCGGCGCGCGCGCTCCTCGTTGGCAACGGCAGCGAGCGCCGCGCCGAGCGCCGGCTCGCCGTTCGTCGCCGATGGCGGCGAAGGGCGGTAGCGCAGCGCGAGCGGCGCGAGCGCGAGCCCGCTCGCCGCGATCGCGCTCGTCAGCTCGTGGCTCACAGCGACGAGGAAGTCGGCGCGGGCGGCGGCGACCACTGCCCCCTCGCGCGCCAGCAACTCGTTCCACGCCGCCAGCGAGCGTGTGCCTCCCGACGCCGCGAGCAGCGCGCGCTTCTCGGCGAGCGCCCGCTCGTAGCGGCCGAGGCTCGCCAGCAGCGCCGGCCGCTCGAGCACCATGCCGCGGTCGAAGAAGCGCCGCCGGAGGCTCGGTCCGCCGGCGACGAGGGCGCTCTCCGCCTCCGTCCAGGCGAGCAGCGGGAACGCCGCCAGCTGCTCGCCGAGCCGCACGGTCTTGCCGTCGAGAGAGCGCTCGCGCCCCGCTCCCGCGCGCCAGCCGAGAGCGAGCGTCCGCTCCGCCGCGCCGATCTCCTCGAGCCGCACCGAGAAGCCGTCGGCGCCACGGCGCGCGCACTCCTCGAGCCGCGCCGTGCGAAAGCTGCGCGAGGTCGACGCCAGGTAGATCGCCTCGAGCAAGCTCGTCTTGCCGACGCCGTTGCCGCCGACGAGGAGCAGCCGCTCGCCCGGCCAGCGCCAGTCGAGCGCCGCGAAATTGCGGAAGTCGTGGAGTCGGAGCCGCAGGGCGCTGCCCGGCGGTCTAGATGCGCATCGGCATGATGACGCAGAGGTAGCGCTCGTCCTCGCCGCCCTCCGTCACCACCGGGTGGCCGACGCACTGGCTGTTCTCGTCCTTGAGCTCGAGCCGCACCTTGTCGGACTCGACGGCACCCAGGAAGTGGCCGAGATAGTCGGGATTGAGCCCGATGCGGATCGCCGCGCCGGAGTACTCGCACGCCAGCGTTTCGCTCGCCTCGCCGAGGTCGGGATTGGCCGCCGCGACCGTGATCTCGCCGTCGGCGAAGTCGAGCCGCACGCCGCGGTTGCGATCGCCGGTGACGAGCGCCACGCGCTGCACCGCGTCGCCCAACGCGCGGCGCTCGCAGACGACCTGCTTGTCGTTGTTGCGCGCGATGACCCGCTCGTAGTCGGGGAAGGTGCCCTCGAGGATGCGGCAGACCATCTCGCGGCCGCCGGTCCGGAACGACAGGTGGTGCTCGCCGCGGCGGTACTCGAGCTCGCCCTCGCCCTCGAAGCGCAAGATCTCCTGCAGCGCCTTGCGCGGCACGAGGACCGCATCCTCGCCGGCATCGGCGCCCACGGCGGCGTCGACGAGCGCCAGACGATGGCCGTCGGTGGCCACCAGCTCGGCGCGCTTGCCGTGCAGGTGAAAGAGCGCGCCGGAGAGCTGGAAGCGCGACTCCTCCCCCGACACCGCGAAGATCACCTTGCCGACCATGCGGCGGAAGTGGGCGAGCGGCAGGGCGAGCTTCGCTCCGCCGTCGACCTGCGGCAGGCTCGGAAAGTCCACCGCCGGCAGGCCGTGGATGCGGAACTTCGACTTCCCGGCGTGGATGCGCAGCGAGCGCTCGCCCTCGCTCATGAGCTTGATCTCGTCGGCGACGAGCGAGCGCACGATCTCCTGGAACTTGCGCGCTTGCACCGCCAGCGCGCCCTCGCTCTTGACCTCGGCCGGCACCGAGGAGACGAGCGAGACGTCGAGGTCGGTGGCGGCGAGGTGCAGCCGGTCGCCCTTGGCGCTGAGCAGCAGGTGCGAGAGCACCGGAATCGTGCTCTTGCGCTCGACGATGCCTTGCATCGGCACGAGCTCGGCGAGGAGCGCTTCGCGTTGGAGACGGATTTCCATCGATTCGGCCTTTCCGGCGACTACGAAGAAATCAGAAAGATCATACCGTAGTCGTCGGTAGTCGAGGCCTGTGGAGAAAGCGGAAAACGGCGCCGGCGGCGGCCCCTGGCCGGCCGCGGGGCGAGCCGGATTGCGGAAAGCGCCTGTGGATCCGCTGTGGACGCCTGCGGACGCGCGCGGCCGGCGCCGGCGGATCTCCGCAGCCGTTCGACAGCCGCGCGCCGGTTCTCCTCAGCTGAAGTGGTGAACGAGGGAAGCGAGCGTGCGCGAGAACACCTCGTCGCTCGCACGCAGCTGCTCGATCTTGTCGACCGAGTACATGACGGTCGAGTGATGCTTGTCGTTGAACTGGCGGCCGATCTCGGGGTAGGAGAGATCGGTGAGCTGCTTGCAGAGATACATCGCGACCTGGCGCGGGAAGGCGATCGGCTTGGCGTTCGACTTCGACTTGATCTCGCTCACCTTCAAGCCGTAGTGGCGGGCGACGAATTTGATGATGTCGGCCGAGGAGGGACGGCGCGACTCGTCGGGCAGGATGTCCTTGAGCGTTTCCTTGGCGAGATCGAGCGACAGCGGCTTGCCGGTCAGGGAAGCGAAGGCGACGACGCGGTTCAGCAGACCCTCGAGCTCGCGCACGTTCGAGCGCACCTGGCGGGCGACGAAGAGGGCGACGTCGTCGGGCAGCACGGCGCCGTCGAGGTCCGCCTTGCGGCGCAGAATGGCGACCTTGGTCTCGAGATCCGGCACCTGGATGTCGGCGATCAGGCCCCACTCGAAACGCGAGCGCAGGCGCTCCTCGATCTGCGGCATCGAGCGCGGCGAACCGTCCGAGGAGAGGACGATCTGCTTCTGGTTGGTGTAGAGGGTGTTGAAGGTGTGGAAGAACTCTTCCTGCGTGCGCTCCTTGTTGGCGAGGAACTGGATGTCGTCGACCAAGAGCACGTCGATGGCGCGGTAGCGCTCGCGGAAAGCGTGCATCGACTTGAAGCGCAGCGAGTTGATGAGCCGGTTCACGAACTGCTCGGCGGTGAGGTAGAGGACCTTGAGCCCGGCGTGGCGGCGGGCGACCTGGTGGCCGATGGCGTGCAGCAGGTGGGTCTTGCCGAGGCCGACGCCGCCGTAGACGAAGAGCGGGTTGTAGCTGCGCGACGGGCTCTCGGCGACGGCGCGCGCGGCAGCGTGGGCGAACTGGTTGGAGGCGCCGACGACGAAAGTCTCGAAGGTGTATTTGGGATTGAGCCGCGACGCGGGATCGAGGCCGTCGGCGGCCGGCGCGGCGGCGGCCACCTCTTCGCCGGCAGTGATGACGACCTGCGGCATCTCGTCGCCGAGCGCCGCGACCTCGCGGTCCAGCAACGCGCGATAGTTCTCCTCGACGGTGTGCACGAAGCGCGGGCTGGGCGCCGCGAGCACCAGCTCGCCGTCGCTCTCGCGCGCCACGCGCAGCGGCGCGATCCAGGCGGAGTACTCCTCGGGAGAGAGTTTGGTGCGCAGCCGCTCGCCGAGGAGCTTCCAGTTCGACCGGTCGGTCATGTCGCCTTCGGGAGGACGATCCCGGGGGAGGTCCGCCAATCTAGCACGCCGTCAGAACGGTCGCGCCAGAGCGCGCAGGGCGCGCGGTAGCTCGAGCGCGGCGGGAAGCCGGGCCTCGCGTTGCCAGGCGACGAGCTCGCGCAGCGCGGCGCCGTCGGCGCCGAGGAGCGGACCGCTCTCGGCGAGCCACTCCCAGAAGCGGCGCTCACGCGGGTAGAAGCGCACGGCGCCAGCCTCGTCGGCGGGGAGGCCGGCGAGCTCGCGGGCGGCGGCGAGCGCGGCGTCTAGACCGCCCAGGGAGTCGACGAGACCCTGGCGCGCGGCATCCTCGCCGGTCCAGACGCGCCCCTGCGCCAGGCGCTCGACGGCGGGCCGCGGCAGGTCGCGGCCGGTGGCGACGACGGCGAGGAAGCGGTCGTAGACCTCGGCGAGGCGCGTCGAGAGCACGGCGCGCGCCTCGTCGCCGAAGGGCCGGGCCGTCGAGTAGAGGCCGGCGCGCGCGCCGCGCGCCAGCGGGTCGCGGCTGACGCCGAGGAGCTCGCTCTCGAAGCGAGCGGTGGTGAGCTTGCCAGAGACGACGCCGATCGAGCCGGTCAGGCTCGCCGGCTCGGCGACGATGCGCGAAGCGCCGGCGGCGAGGTAGTAGCCGCCCGAGGCGGCGAGATCCGACATCGAGACGACGACCGGCTTCGCGCGGCGTAGCCGCTCGACTCGCCGGTGCAAGAGGTCGGAAGCGACGGCCGAGCCGCCGCCGGAGTCGACGCGCAGCACGACGGCGGAGACACCGGCGTCGTCGGCGAGCTCGTCGAGCAGCTCACCGAGCTCGTCGGCGCCGATCAGCGGCTCGCCCGTCCACGGCTCCGCTCCGCCGTCGCCGCGGACGATGGTGCCTTGCGCGAAAACGACCGCGACCGCAGCGTGCCGCGGCGCGCCGCCCAGGCTCTGCGCGTAGTCGGCGAAGTCGATCCAGGCGGGCTTGCCGCCGAGCTCCTCGTCGAGGCGGTCGCGCACCTCGTCGGCGTACTCGAGGTGGTCGACGAGCTTCGCCGAGAGCGCCTGTGCCGCGGAGAGCGGTGCTTGGTCGACGAGCTCGCGCACGCGCTCGGGGACGAGGCCGCGCGCGGCGGCGAGGTCGCCGACGAGCTGACGCCAGTAACCGTCGAGCACCGCCTCGAGCGCCTCGCGCGCGGCGGGCGAGTGCGCCGTCTCGGTGAAGGTCTCGCCGAAGCTCTTGTAGCGTCCGGTGGCGAGGTACTCGGGCTCGATCTTGAGCTTGTCGAGCGTGCCGCGCACGAAGACGGGATCGGAGTAGAGACCGAGCAGGTTGATCTCGCCGGGCGGGGCGAGCGAGATCGAGGAGCAGGCGGAGGCGAGGTAGTACTCGAGCGTGCCGTTCGAGCCCTCGCCCGCGGTGTCGAGGTGGCAGGCGACGGTCTTGCCGGCGCGCACCGTCTCGGCGAGCTGCCGGCGCAGCTCCTGGGCCTTGGCGAGACCGGCGCCGACGTCGTCGATGCGCACGGCGAGCGCGCGCACGGCGGGGTCGCGGCGCAGGGCGGAGAGCGTGCGCCAGAGCCCGGCGAGATGCGAATCGGGCCCGTGGGCGAGCCAAGGCAGCGGCGGCGCCGGCCGGTAGTCGGGGATCTCGCCGCCCAGCCGCAGCGCCACGACGCGCGGTCCGCCGAGCAGGCGAGGCGTGGCGGCGCGGCCATGCGTCAGGACGACGACCAGGGCGGCGAGGGCGGCGCCGAGGGCGGCGAGGACGAGAAAGATGGTGAGCAGTCGGCGCATGGGAGGATCTGGGAGGATAGCGCGGGCGGCGAAGGGCGCGGAGAGGGCTATGGCACGTGTCTTGCTAGGACTTACGGCAAAACGAACCGTAGCCGTCCAAGGGAGGCTCCGCTTACCAAAACATCGTCCTACCTCCAAGAGATCGCTATGGCGGTCTCGAGCACATCCCGAAGCTCTCCGAGATCCCCTGTCACAGGGGTAGAGTCCTCAAGCCAATCCCCCTCGGAGCCCCCTTCGACGGTTCGATTTTCGAGACGACCCCGGTTCCGCCGGGGTCGTCTCTTTTTTCCCCACTCACGCCGTTTTGACACCACGCGGGCGCGGTCGGCCGCGGCCGCAGGGGCAGGCGGCGGCCGAGTCCTGCGGGCTAGAGTCTCCGCTGCCGATGCCGACGCTCGCTTCGCGACTGCTCGCCTGGTACGACCGCGATCGCCGCGACCTGCCGTGGCGCCGCACCGGCGAGCCGTGGGCGATCTGGCTGGCGGAGACCGTTCTCCAGCAGACCCGCGTCGAGACGGCGATTCCATACTACGAGCGGCTCCTCGGCCGCTTCCCGACGCCGCGGGCGCTCGCCGAAGGGAGCGAGGACGAGCTCCTGGCGCTGTGGTCGGGGCTCGGCTACTACCGCCGGGCGCGCCGGCTGCGCGCCGCCGCGGCGCGCGTCGTCGCCGCCGGCGGCGCGATCCCGTCGAGCGCGCGCGAGCTCGCCGCGCTGCCCGGCGTCGGTCCCTACACCGCGGCCGCGGTCGCTTCGATCGCCTTCGGCGAGGCGGTGCCGGTGCTCGATGGCAACGTGGCGCGCGTCCTCGCGCGCCGGCTCGCTCTCGCCGAGGGCGCGCACACCGCCGCCGGCCGGCGCGAGCTCGCCGCGGCGGCGGCGCGGCTCCTCGATCCCGCGCGGCCGGGCGACTCGAACCAGGCGCTCATGGAGCTCGGCGCCACCGTCTGCACGCCGCGGCGGCCGGCCTGCGAGCGCTGCCCGCTCCTGGACGGCTGTCGCGCCGCGGCGGCCGGCGCGGCGGAGTCCTTTCCCTTGCCGCGCCCGCGGCCGGCGGCGCGCCGCGAACGCCTCACCGCCGCCTGGGTCGAGGACGGCTCCGGCCGATTGCTGCTCGCGCGGCGGGCGGCGGGCGAGGCGCTCCTCGCCGGGCTCTGGGAGCTGCCGACGGTCGCGGTGCGCGGGCCGCGGCGGAGCGAGGCGGCGCTCGCCGCGCGCTTCGGCGGCCGCTGGCGAGTGGGCGCGCGGCGCGCGGAGCTGCGCCACAGCATTACCTTCCGGCTCCTGGAAATCGAGCTGCGGACCGCCCGCTGGCAGCCGGACGGCGTCGGCGAGCCGGCGGCGCTCGCCTGGCACCTGCCGGCGCGAGCACGCGAGCTCGCGCTCACCGGCGCCACGCGCAAGCTGCTCGCCCGCGCGCCGGCGTGAAGGCCGGCGCTCAGCGGATTTCGGGGACGTTGCCGCCGGCGAGGATGTACCAGGTGACGAGCTTGTCGTCGACCTCGCGCAGCCGCTTCGAGACCAGCCGGCAGAGCAGCCGCAGCAGGCCCACCGCCGACACCTTGCGGATGTCGAGCAGGTTGTCGACGACCTCTTTCGGAATCGCCAGCACGACGGCACCGTCGGGATCGTGCGCCTTGGCGTCGGCGGAGCGCGGCTGCCGGTCGATGAGCGCCATCTCGCCAAAGTAGTCGCCGCGCTCGAGGATGCCGAGAGCCTCCTCGCCGACGCCCGGGATCTGCTTCGAGATGCGCACGCGGCCCTCGAGCACGACGTACATGGCGTCGCCCGAATCGCCCTCGTGGAAGATGTCGGCGCCGGGCCGGAAGCGCTTCTCGCGCGAGAGCGTGGCGAGCAGGTTGATCTCGAGCGGCGACAGCCGCTGCTCGCTGAACAGCTCGCGCTTGGTGCGCAAGTCGATGCGAAACTCGCCGGTCGGCGCGCGCGCGAGTTCGGGCGCCGCGGCCGGCGGCGCGCCGGTTTCGGCGAGGAAGCGGCCGATCTTCTCGTTGGTGCGCCGCAGCTTGGCCGACAGGCTGCGCCAGAACGCCCAGTGCAGCGCCGTCGACAGCAGCGGGTCGGCCTCGAGGCGCGGCGCGAGCGCCGCGGCGCGGAAGGCGAGGAGCTCGCACTTCGAGGTCGTGTAGGCGTCTCCCGAGCGCGGCGCGCCGTCGATGAAGCTCGCCTCGCCGAACAGATCGCCGCGGCCGAGCACGCCGAGGGCATACTGGCCGTAGGACGTCGCACGCTGGATGCGGATGCCGCCGCGGTCGAGCAGATAGGCGTCCTGCGTCGTCTCGCCCTGGCGCACGACGAACGTCGCGGCCTCGACGCGGAGGGCATCCACGTTCTCGGCCAGGGCGGCGAGCTGCGTGGCGCCGAAGTGCGCGAACAGCTCGTTGCGCTGCAAGGTAGCGAGCACGCTCAAGACCGCCGAGTGTAGCCCGAATCGAACGCCCGCGGCATGCCAAGATCGTCCGGTGACGACGCTCCGGCTCGACGTCGAGTACGAGGGCACGCGCTACCGGGGCTGGCAAGAACAGAAGAACGCGCGCACGGTGGCGGGCGAGCTGCGGCGCGCGCTCGAGGAGGCGCTCGGCTCGCCGGTCGAGCTCGGCGGCGCCGGGCGCACCGACGCGGGAGTGCACGCCCTCGGCCAGGTGGCCCATGCGCGGACGCGCGGCCGCGCCCGCGCCGCGGGTCTCGACGAGCGGCTGGCCGCGGCGCTGCCGTCGGACATCCACGTGCTCTCGGCGCGGGCGGTCGACGAGCGCTTCCACGCCCGCCACGCCGCCCTCTCGCGCAGCTACCTCTACCAGGTCTCGCGCCGGCGTACGGCGCTCGCCAAGCGCTTCGTCTGGTGGGTGCGCCGGCCGCTCGACGTGGCGGCGATGGCAGCCGGCGCCGACCGGCTCGTCGGCCGCCACGACTTCGCCGCCTTCTGCGACAAGCCCGACGCGCAGAGCTCGACCATGGTCGTCGTCGAGCGCGCCGAGATCGCCGCCGTCGGCGAGCTCGTGCTCTTCCGCATCGAGGCGTCGCACTTCCTGTGGAAGATGGTGCGGCGCGTGGTGGGCGCGCTCGTCGAGCTCGGTACGGGCGCGCTCGGCCGCGACGATTTCGACGCTCTCCTCGCCGCCGGCGGACGCGCCGCGCGCGAGAGCGCGGCGGCCTGGACGGCGCCGCCCTCGGGGCTCTTTCTCGAGCGCGTACGCTACCCGGGCGAGCCGCCGCTCGGCCCGCTGCGCGCGGCGGTGCCGGTCGAGCGCGGGCTGGCGGCGAGGTCGGACTAGAGCAGCTCGAGCTGCGGCGGGGCGAGGAGCTCGCGCGCGGCGCGCTCGACCTCGTCGAGCCAACCGTCGCTCGCGTCGGCGGCGAGACGGAGCAGCGGCAGGCCGCGCGCGGCGAGCTCGCGCTCGAGCCGCTCGTCGACGGCGCGCTGGAACGCGGGATCGGCCGCGCGCACGCCGTCCGGCGAAGGCACGTCGAGGATCGGCACTCGCACGAGCAGGTCGTAGCTCGGCAGCCAGCGCTCGACGAGGGTGTCGAAGACCGGATCGCTGCCGGCGGCGAGCAGCAGGTAGACGTAGTTGTCGAGCACGCTGCGGTCGCAGAGCACCAGCGGATAGCGCTCGGCGGCGACGAGCTCCTCGGCGATCTGGGTGAGCAGGATCCAGCGCTGCGCCGGCGCGGTCGTCGCTTCGTTGATGGGCAGTGGGCTGCGGCGCGCCACTTCGTGGACGATCTCGAGCGCCACGTCGCGCCGCTTCAGGCGCGCCGCCAGGCCATAGCAGAGCGTCGTCTTGCCGACGCCGTGGCTACCGATGAAGGCGATCTTCGAGCGCCGCTCGCCGCGGCCTCCGCCGCTCGCCGCCGGCGAGCGCTCAAACACGGCGCGGCGAGCCCACGTCGGCGAGCGCGTCGGCGAGCACGGCGACGGCCGCGTCGAGCTGCGCGTCGGTGATGGTGAGCGGCGGCGAGAGCTCGACGACGCACCCGCTGGCCGCGCCGGCGAGCACGAGCACCCCCGCGGCGCGGCAGCCCGCGACGAACTGGCGTGCGGCTGCGGCGGACGCGAGCTCGATGCCCCAGAGGGCGCCGAGGCCGCGCACCTCGACTGCGCCCCGGCCGGCGAGGGGCGCGAGTTGGCGGCGGAGGCGGACGCCGATCGCCTCGGCGCGCGTCACCAGCCTCTCGCGGGCGAAGACTTCGAGCGCGGCGAGGGCGCCGGCGACGGCGAGCGGATGGGCGACGAAGGTGCCGGTGTGCAGCGCTTCGCCGTCGGTGCGCCAGACCTCGAGGTGCCGGCGCTCGCCGACCACCGCCGCGATCGGCATGCCGCCGCCGAGCCCCTTGCCGCAGCACACGAGATCGGGCCGCACGCGCTCGTGCTCGACCGCGAACATGCGGCCCGTGCGCCCGCAGCCGGTCAGGATCTCGTCGGCGACGACGAGCGTCCCGTGCCGGCGCGCGCGCGCCGCGAGCCCGGAGAGCCAGCCCGCGGGCGGCACCAGGACACCCTCGCGCCCCACCACCGGCTCGACGACGATCGCGGCGACATCGTCGCCGGCGAGCGCCTCGTCGAGGTGCTCGAGCGGGCAGGCGTAGGGGAGCCGGACGACGTGCGGATGCAGGTGCGGCGCCGCCGGGGCGCGGAACTCGGGCCGCGAGCTCACCGCGAGCGCGCCGAGTGTGACGCCGTGATAGCTGGGGTCGAAGGCGAGGATGCGCCGGCGTCCGCTGGCGACGAGCGCGGTCTTGATCGCGATCTCGACGGCGTCGGCCCCCGACACGGCGAAGTGCACGCGCGCCTCGTCGACGGGCGCGATGGCGGCGAGACGCGCCGCGAGCTCGACGCGCAGCGGATGCGCCGCGACGTCGCCCAGCCCGTGCACCAGCCGGCCGGTCTGCTCGACCACCGCCGCGACGACGGCGGGATGGCGATGCCCCACGGCCGCCGCGCCGAAGCCGGCGGTCAAGTCGACGTAGACGTTGCCATCGACGTCGAGGACGTTGGCGCCCAGCGCCTCGTCCCAGACCGTGCTCGCGGCGTCGCCCGGGCCGAGCGTGTTGATGCCCGGCGCTTCGACGGCGGCGAGCCGCGCGGAGAGCTCGCGGCTACGCGGTCCCGGCGGCGGGATCGAGATGCGCGGGAGCAGGGTGCCGCGGACGAGCCGACCCACGCGCAGCCTCAGTCGATCTCGCGCCGGCCGGCGAGGGAACGGCCGAGCGTGACTTCGTCGGCGTATTCGATGTCGCCGCCGACGGGCAGGCCGAAGGCGAGACGCGTCAGGTGCGGCACGCGACCCTTGAGCAGTCGTGCCAGGTAGAGCGCCGTCGCCTCGCCCTCGACGCTCGGGTTGGTGGCGAGGACGACCTCCTCGACGCCGTCGAGGCGGGTGAGGAGCGAGTCGACGCGGAGCTCGTCCGGTCCGATGCCGCGCTGCGGCGCGAGGGCGCCGCCGAGCACGTGGTAGAGGCCGTGGTACTCGCCGGTGCGCTCGATCGGCGCGATGTTGAAGGGCTCCTCGACGACGCAGATGCGGGCGCGGTCGCGGCGCGAGTCGGCGCAGACGTCGCACGGCTCGCGCGCGGTGATCGCGTGGCAGCGCGAGCAGGCGAAAAGCTTCTCTTTCACCTCGACGATCGCCGCGGCGAGCTCGCGCGCCTGCGCTGCGGGCATCTTGAGCAGATGGTGCGCGAGCCGCGCCGCCGTCTTCGGGCCGATGCCGGGCAGTCGCCCGAGCTCGCCGATCAGGCGCTGGAGCGGATCGGCCACGGCGGCGCGCTCAGACCAGGCCGGGCAGGCCGCCGGTCATGGCGCCGACGCGCTCCTGCATCGCTTCGTCGACCTTGCGCGCGGCTTCGTTGACGGCGACGAGCACGAGATCGGCGAGCATCGCGGGATCGTTGGCGGCGACGATCTCGGGATCGATCGAGACCGCGGCGAGCTGCTTGTGGCCGGTCATCCGCACCGTCACCATGCCGCCGCCGGCGGAGGCCTCGACCGTGAGCTCGGCGAGCTCGCGCTGCATGCGCTCCTGCATCTCGCGCGCTTGGCGCATCAACTTCTGGATGTTCATGCACTCTCCTCGTCGTCGGCGGGCTCGACGGTCGCGACAGTGCCGCCGAAGATGTCGAGCACGGCCTGCACGCGGGGATCGTCGGCAGCCGGCGACGGCGTTTCGTCGCCCGACGCGGCGGCCGGCGCAGCGACGGCGTCGCCGGGCGCGGCGGGTGGCGCCTCGACGAGGCGCAGGCGCGTGCCGGCGCCGAAGGTGGCGGCGGCGGCGGCGCCCAGCAGCTCGCGATTCGACGCCCGCTCGAGCTGCTTCGCGCCGAGCGGATCGTCGCCGGGCAGCTCGATCGTGAGCACGCCGTCGGCGTGGCGGAGCCGCGCCGCGCCGAGGCTGGCAGCGAGCGTCGGACGGCGTGCCGAGAGCTCCTCGCGGAAGCGCAGGAGCGCGTCGGTCGTTGCGCCGGCGGCGCGGGCAATGCTCGGCGGCTGCGCGGAAGGTGCGAGGGGGACGGCGGCAGCGGGCGGCGCGGGCCGTGGCGCGGCGGCGGCGCGGAGCTTCGCCGGCGCCGCGGGCGGGGCGGGGCGCGCCGCGCCGTCGTCGCCGGCGAGCAGCGCCTCGATCGCGACGAGCTTCGGCAGCTCGGCGGCGCGCAGCCAGGCGAGCTCGAGCGCGAGCGCGGCCGCGTCGCTCCGGCGGACGCCGGCCTCGCTCGCGAGCAGATGGTGGAGCAGGCGGAGCAAGTTCTCGTACTGAGCCTCGGCGACGAGCGCGGCGAGGGCTTCGCCGTCGTCGGCCGGCAAGTCGAGCTCGGCCGGCGCGCCGCCGAGCGCGAGGTGCAGCGCGTCGCGACAGTAGGCGAGGAAGTGGGCGTGCACCTGCCGCGGATCCCAGCCCTGCGCTTCGCTCTCGCGCGCCAGCGCCGAGACGCGGCGCGCGTCGCCGCTAAGAATCGCGGCCAGCAGCGCGGCGAAGAGCGCGAGGTCGAGGCCGCCGACGAGGCGCGAGGCTTCGGCCTCGTCGATCGTGCCGTTGCCGAAGGTGGCGAGCTGGTCGAGCAGCGCCACCGAATCGCGCACGCTCCCCTCGCCGGCGCGGGCGAGCAGGCGCAGCGCCCGCGCGCTCGCCGCGATGCCCTCGGCGGCCGCGATCTCGCCCAGGTGGGCGGCGACTTCGGCGGCGCCGACGCGGCGGAAGTGGAACTCCTGACAGCGCGAGAGGATCGTCGCCGGCACGGCGTCGACCTCGGTGGTGGCGAAGACGAAGACGAGCCGGGGCGGCGGCTCCTCGACGATCTTCAGCAGGGCGTCGAAGGCCTGGCGCGAGAGCCGATGGACCTCGTCGACCACCACCACCTTGTAGCGGTCGCGCGTCGGTCCGTACTTCAGGCTCTCGGCGAGCTCGCGCACCTGCTCGACCTTGGAATAGGTGGCGGCGTCGATCTCGAGCACGTCGAGATCCGAGCCGCGCGTGATGTCGCGGCAGGTCGCACATTCGTTGCAGGGGCCGGCCGCGGGGCCCTTCTCGCAGTTGAGCGCCTTGGCGAACAGCCGCGCGGCGGTCGTCTTGCCGACGCCGCGGATGCCGCTGAACAGATAGGCCTGGGCGATGCGCCCCTCGCGCAGGGCGTTGGTCAGGGCGGTGACCACCTCCCGCTGGCCGATCAGGGCGTCGAACGCCTGCGGCCGCCACTTGCGCGCCAGGACTTGATAGCTCATCGACGGGTGCGGATCCGGCGGGCGCGCTGCGAAGGGTTCCGGCTCCCCTGCGGCACCCGGAGCGAGGACCTGATCGCTGCTCCCTTCCGGGCCTGACGAGGTTCGGAACCGTCCAGTGCACAGGACCCGAACCCTTCGCGGCGCGCCCGCGCCTGCGGCCATCGTACGCGGCGCGCCGCGCGGAAGTAAAGCCGCGAAGGCGGGCTACGACTCGCGCGCGGCGCCGCGCGTGGACTAGAATCCGCGAGTTTGAGCGGCGCGGCGGTCGGAGCGATGGACGATCGCGGCTGGATGCGGGTGGCGCTCGGTGAGGCCGAGCGCGCCGCGGCGGCCGGCGAGGTGCCGGTCGGGGCGGCGGTGGTCTCGGCGGCGGGCGAGCTGCTCGCCGCGGCGCACAACCGGCGAGAGAGCGATCAGGATCCGTTGGCGCACGCCGAGGTGTTGGCGATTCGCGCCGCGGCGGCGCGGCTCGGCGGCTGGCGGCTCGACGGCGCGACGATGTACGTCACGCTCGAGCCGTGCGCGATGTGCGCCGGAGCGCTGGTGCTGGCGCGGGTGCGGCGGCTGGTCTTCGGCGCCGCGGATCCCAAGGCGGGCTACTGCGGCTCGCTCGGGGACCTGACGCGCGACCAGCGCCTGAATCACCGGCTGGAAGTCGGCTCCGGGCTTCTCGCCGACGAGTGCGGGGCGCTGCTGCGCGATTTCTTCGCCCGACTGCGCGCGGGCGCGCCGCAGGCTCTTTGATTCGCGGGTTGGCAGATTGCGCGGCGACCGCGTCGAGCTCGCCGCGCCGAGCACGCGGAGAGGTGTCCGAGTGGCTTAAGGAGCACGCTTGGAAAGCGTGTGTAGGGGCAACCCTACCGTGGGTTCGAATCCCACCCTCTCCGCCAGATTTCGCAGTCGAAGCATCGACCTTGGGAGAGGTGCCGGAGTGGTCGATCGGGGCGGTCTCGAAAACCGTTGTGCCTGCAAGGGTACCGTGGGTTCGAATCCCACCCTCTCCGCCAGCAGCTCGCCTTTGACCCGGGCTCGTTCGTCCCGGTAGAATCAATGGCTCGGCGTCGCGGCGGTCTCCGCCGCCCCGGCGCGCTCCGAGTCCCCAGTCGACCGAGCAGGAAGGACGGAATCCGTGAAGCGTACGTTCCAGCCGAACAACCGCCGGCGCAAGAAGACCCACGGCTTTCGCGAGCGCATGCGCACGAAGAACGGCCGTAAGGTCCTCTCGCGCCGCCGCCGCAAGGGCCGCAAGCGGCTCACCGTCTGATCCCGTGCCCGCCGGGGCTCCCCGAGGGGAGCGCTTCGTGCCGCGCGAGCGGCTGCGGCGCTCGGCCGATTATCAGCGCTGCTACCGCGAGGGGCGGCGCCGCGGCGGCGGGCTCGCCACGGTGCACTTCCTCGCCAACCAGCTCGCTCATCCGCGTCTCGGCCTCACCGTCTCGCGCAAGGTGGGAGACGCGGTCGCGCGCAATCGTCTGAAGCGCTGGGCGCGCGAATACTTCCGCCGCGCGGCGCCGCGCGAGCTGCTCGGCGGCGTCGATCTCGTCGTGCACTTCAAGCCGCCGGCGGCGGCCGCCGACGCGGCGGCCGTGCGCGCCGAGCTCGCGCGGGCCGTCGCCGGCTGGCTCGAGCGGCGGAGCGCGCGATGACGCGTCTGCTCGTCGCCCTCGTCGAGTTCTACAAGCGGCGGATCTCGCCGCTGCTCCCGCCGAGCTGCCGCTTCTCGCCCTCCTGCGCGGAGTACGCCCGCCTCGCCCTGCTCGAGCACGGTGCGGCGCGCGGGAGCAGCAAGGCGCTCTCCCGTCTGCTGCGCTGCCAGCCGTTCGCTCTCGGCGGCATCGACCTCCCCTAGCCTCGACCGCCGCGGAGCTCCGAGACTTTGGACAATCGCCGACTGCTCGTCGCCGCACTCCTGTCGATGGCGGTGCTCTTTCTCTGGCAGGTGCTCTTTCCGTCGCCGGAGCCGCCGCGGCGGCCCGCGCCGCCGCCGAGCGCGGCGCCCGCCGCCGAGGCACCGGCAGCGGCGGCGGCCGCATCCGGGGCGAGCCTTGCGGAGGTCGCCGCCGGCGGAGCGGCGCCGCCCGCCACGGACGCGCCCGTCGCCGGCGCGGCCGAGGAGCGGGTCGTGCTCGAAAACGAGCTGCTGCGCGCCGAGTTCTCGAGTCGCGGCGCGCAGCTCGTCTCGCTCGCGCTCAAGAGCCGCCGCGATCACGACGGCGCGCCGCTCGAGCTGGTGCAGCGCCGCGGCGCGACGCCGTATCCCTTCGCGCTGGTCGAAGCGAGCGGCGCGCCGTCGCCGCTCGGCGAGGCGCTGTTCGCGGTCGAGCGCGAGGAGGGCGTCGAGCCGACGATCCGCTTCGTCTATCGCGGCGCCGAAGGCGCGGCGACGAAGCGCTTCCGCTTGCGCGGCAGCGGCCTGCTCGATTTCGAGCTCACCGCCGGCGGCGCGCCGCCGGGCTGGGGCGTGCTGCTCGGCCCCGGGGTGCGCAACTCCACCAAAGAAGAGCTCGGCAGCCGCTTCAACGTTCGCGCCGCGGTGTGGATGTCGCAGGGCGAGGTCGAAGTGCTGGCGGCGGGCAAGGCCGAGGAGGCGACGACGCTGCCGGGAGGCGCTCTCGAGTGGATCGGCCTCGAGGACACCTACTTTCTGACCGCCGCCGTGCCGGAGGCGGGGCTCGGCGCGGCGCGGCTCGAGCCGGTGCTCCTGGTGGGGGCGAACGGCAACGGCGGACGCGTCGATGCGCAGCCGATCGTGCCGGGCGCCGAGCTCTCCGCGGCAGAGAAGAAGCTGCCGGTCGACCTCCGCCTGGTGCTGGTCGCCGACGGCGACCTCCTGAGCGGCACCTCGTACTGGGGCGCCAAGCAGTACGACCGGCTCGCCTCGTTCCCGTGGCGCCTCGAGAAGACGGTACGCTTCGGCTTCTTCGGCTTCCTCGCCAGGCCGCTGCTGCGCGCGCTGCAGTGGATCCACGCCCACCTGACGCCGAATTACGGCTGGGCGATCGTGCTCCTCACCGTGGCCCTGAAGATGGTGCTGCTGCCGCTCTCGCTCGCCGGCTTCAAGTCGATGCGCAAGATGCAGAAGCTGGCGCCCAAGATGCAGGCGATCCGCGAGCGCTACCGCCCCAAGCTGCGCGACAAAAAGGGCCGACTCAACGCCGAGGCGCAGCGCCAGATGAACGAAGAGATCATGGGGCTCTACCGCGCCGAAGGGGTCAACCCCGCCGGCGGCTGCCTGCCGATTCTCGTCCAGCTGCCGATCTTCTTCGCCTTCTACCAGCTGCTGTCGACGGCGGTCGAGCTCTGGCGCTCGCCGTGGGCGCTGTGGATCCACGACCTGACGGCACCCGATCCCTACTGGGTGCTGCCCATCGTCATGGGCGTCTCCCAGCTCGTGCAGACGAAGATGACGCCGCCGCCGCCCGACCCGGTGCAGCGGCGTCTCATCCAGGCGATGCCGATCGTCTTCACCGTCTTCTCGCTCGGCTTTCCCTCGGGCCTGGTGCTCTACTGGCTGACCAACAACATCCTCTCGATCGCACAGCAGGGGCTCTACAACCGCATCCGTGAACGCGCCGAGGAGCATGAGCAGGAGACCGCCGACGCCGCCAAGACGGCGGCGCGCAAGCGCGGCAGGAAGCCGTCATGACGACACCGCGCCGCCGCTTCTTCTGGGGCCGCTCGCTGCCACAGGCGCTCTCGCGCGCGGCGCGCTACCACGGCGTCGCGCCCGAGCAGCTCGACTACCGCCTGCGCGACAAGCGCCACGGCTTCGTCAAGCATCCGCGGGCGGTGATCGTCGAGGTCGACCCCGAGCATCCGGCGCGTGCCGCCGAGGCTCCAACCGCACGCGAGCGTCCGGCGCCCACCCCTTCCGCCCCGTCTCCCCCGTCCACCCCGCCCCCACCGCGCCCGGCCCGCGAGGCGGACCCGGCGCGGCCGCGGCAGGAGGCCGAGGACGAGGGCTGGGAGGCGCCCGACGACGAGAGCGAGCTCGCCGCCAGCGAGGCGGTGCAGCGCCTCATCGCCCTGAGCGGTCTCGAGCTCACCGCCGCGGTGACCCGCCGTGCGGACGCACTCGAGCTGAGGCTCGACGGCGCCGACCGGGAGCGGCTGGCCGCCGCCGGCGTCGAGCTGCTCGACGCCCTGGAGACGCTGTTGCCTCGCGCGGTGGTGGCGCTCGCCGGCCGCCGCGTTCGTTGCCGCGTCGACGGCGCCGGCCTGCGGGCGGCCCGCGAGCAGGAGCTGCGCGAGCTGGCCGCGGCCGCGGCCGAGCGCGCGCGCGAACAGGGCGAGGCGCTGCTGCCGCCGCTCTCGCCGGCCGAGCGGAGACAGGTGCACCTCGCACTGCGCGACGTGCCCGGGCTCGCCACCGAGAGCGTCGGCCGCGGCCTGCACAAGCGGGTTCGGGTCTACGCGGTCGGCAGCGAGTGAGCGCGCCGGCTCACAGGCCGTAGCGCTGCCGCATCGCGACGAACCGCTTCCAGGCGCGCCCGTCGAGGTCGGCCGAGAGGCCTGTCGCGAGCAGCGGCACGAGCGTCTGGCGCAGGAACTCGCCGCGCGCCATCCACTGGAAATACGAACGCCCGCCATGATGGTAAGGCCCGTAGAGCCGGCTCTGCGGGAAACGCGCGACGAGCCAGCGGAACAGCGCTTCATGGTCGGTGTGCATGCGCAGGGTGATCTGCGGCTGCCGGCCATCGCCGCCGAAATGTCCCTCGCCGACGAGAAGGCCGACCAGGACGCCGAGCTCGAAAGCGGAGATCGCGGGTTGTTTCACCGTCATGTTGACCGTGAAACTAGCCGGTTGTTGTTTCACCGTCAAGTGTCACGTGAAACCCGGCGCGCGGCGCGCGCTCTTGCCCATAGGATGCGCTGCGTGGCCGACATTCCAGCGCTCTCGCGCGATGCCCTCGCTGCCCGCCTGGCGCGGGAGCTGCCCGACCTCGTCCTCGAGCCCGCGGCCGTCGGGCGCCTGCACGCCCACTACGAGGAGCTCCGCCGCTGGGCGCCGCGCATCGATCTCGTCGGCCCCGGGGCAGCCGGCGAGCTGCCCGAGCGCCACTACGCCGAAGCGCTCGCCGCGCTCGCCTGGATTCCGAGCGCGGCGCGCCGGCTCGTCGACCTCGGCTCCGGTGCCGGCTTTCCGGGCTTCGTCCTGGCGACGGTTCGACCCGGTCTGGAGGTCTGGTTGATCGAGCCGCGCGCCCGGCGGGCGGCGTTTCTCGCCGCCGCGGCCCGGCGCGCGCGATTGTCGCTGCGGGTCGTGAATGCTAGAGTCACCGCGGCTTCTCTCCCTGAGCTGACCACCGAAATCGACGTTCTGACCGTGCGTGCCCTGCGCCTCGAGTCCCGAGCCTACGGCGCCCTCCTGCCCTGCCTCGCCGCCGGCGCGCGGCTGCTCAGCTGGTCGGGCGAGGCGGCACCCGAGCTGCCGGCGGGCTTCTCTGCCGGCCGCACGCGGTGGCTCGGCGGCAGCGACCGCCGCGTCCTGCGCGAGTACCTCGTGCGGCCGGAGCCGGCGTGACGCGCACCTACGCGATCGCCAATCAGAAGGGCGGCGTCGCCAAGACGACGACGGCCATCAATCTGGCAGCGGCTCTCGCCGCGCTCGAGCGCCGCGTGCTGCTCGTCGACTGCGACCCGCAGGGCAATGCCACCCGGGGCCTGGGCCAGAGCGCCGCGACGCCGAACCTCCATCACGTCCTGACCGGCCAGGCGGAGTCCGCCGCGGCGATCCGGCCGAGCGGCTTCCCGCACCTCGATCTGCTCCCCGCGGACCGCGAGCTGGTCGGCGTCGAGGTCGAGTTCGCCGCACTCGAGGCGTGGGAGCGGCGGCTGCGCGAGGCACTCGAGCCGGTCGCCTGCGGCTACGATTTCGTGCTGCTCGACACGCCGCCCTCGCTCGGCCACCTGACCATCCTGGCGCTCGTCGCCGCCGACGGCGTGCTGGTGCCGATGCAGTGCGAATACTTCGCGCTCGAAGGGATCAGCGAGCTCCTGGCCACCGTCCGGCGCGTTGCCGCCGCCTTCCGCCCCGGTCTGACGGTGGCCGGCATCGTGCTGACCATGTACGACGACCGGATGAACCTCACGCGCGACGTCGAGGCGGAGATTCGCGCCCACTTCCCGCAGGCCACCCTGCGCACCGTCGTCCCGCGCAACGTGCGCCTGGCCGAGGCGCCGAGCCACGGGCTGCCGATCCTGCAGTACGACATCAAGAGCCGCGGCGCCGAGGCCTACCTGGCGCTCGCCCGCGAGATCCTGGAGAGGACGCCATGAGCGACAAGCGACGAGGGCTCGGTCGCGGTCTGGCTGCGCTGCTGCCGGGCGATCCCGAGGCGGTGCGGTCGCTGCCCGTCGAGCGGCTGGTGCCGAGCCGGCGCCAGCCGAGGAGTCGGTTCGACGATGCGGGCTTGGCCGAGCTCGCGGAGTCGATCCGGGTCCAGGGAGTGATCCAGCCAATCATAGTAAGTCGTTTAGATGCAGATATTTATACGATTATTGCAGGCGAGCGCCGGTGGCGGGCGGCGCAGCGCGCGGGGCTCGCGGAAGTGCCGGTCGTGGTGCGGCAGGTGCGCGACGACCGCCAGCTGCTCGAGCTCGCCCTGGTCGAGAACCTGCAGCGCGCCGACCTCGATCCGATCGAGGAGGCCGAGGCCTACCGCGCGCTGGTCGAGGATTTCGGCCTGGCGCACGAGGAGATCGCCGCCCGCGTCGGCCGCAGCCGCTCGGCGGTGACCAACGCCTTGCGCCTGCTGCGCCTGCCGGCGGCGGTGCAGGAGCTGCTGCGGACGGGAGCGCTGACGGCCGGCCAGGCCCGGCCGCTGCTCGCCCTCGAGGATGCGGCGGAGATCGAACGGCTGGCGCGCAAGATCGTCGAGGAGGGCCTCTCGGCTCGCCTCGTCGAGGAGCTCTTGGCGCCGCGGAGCGCGCGCGGCAAGCGGCGCGGCAAGCGCCCCGTCGAGCCCAACGCCGCGGCCGCCGCCGAGCAGCTGACGCGCCTGCTGCAGACGCGCGTCGAGATCGAGCGCCGTGGCAAGGGCGGCGTGGTCAAGATCCACTACCACTCCGAAGAAGAGCTGATGCGTCTCTTCGACGAGCTCGCCGCCCGTCGGCGGGGCGGCCGCGGCAACGCTACCTGAGCCGCAGGCCCTCGAAGCTGGGCACGAAGGAGAGCGCGCGCCGCTGCAGCACGGCGGGCTCGAACGCCTCGGCCAGAACGCGGCCGTCGAAGTCGCGGGCGAGCGGATAGCCGCAGGCGTAGAGCACCGTCGGGACGACGTCGACGACGCGTCCGCCGGCGACGTGCACGCCGCTGCGCACGCCGTCGCCTTGCATCAAGAGGAGCCCGTCGGGCGCGCCGGCGAGCGTTCCGCCGAGCTCACGGTCGCCCGAGAAGACGGAGCGGCCGAGCCGTGCCAGGCCGCGCGGAGCGGCGATGCCGTAGGCCGACGAGACGATGAGGAGTCGCGGCGGCTCGAGCGTCTCCCACAGCCGCTCGAGCTCGAAGTCGACAGCCGCCAGGTAGCGCTCGTAGACGCGTGCCGCGAGCTGGGTCGCGGCTGAGCGTCGGCCTTCGAAGCTGGCGGCGTCGAAGCCGCCATAGGTCTCGAGCGCGGCGGTCGCGAAGCCGTCGACGGCGACGAACAGCGAGCTGCCCCCGGGCGCGGTGGCGGCGCGCTCGCGCGCCGCGGCGAGCGTCGCGAGGTCGGCGGCGAGCGCGTCCGCGACGCGCTCGTAGCCGCTCGCGACGAGCTCGCGCACGGCTGGCGAGTCGGTCCGCGCGGCGGCGGAGGCAGCCGGCTCGGCGGCGAGCCACGCCGGAAAGCCGAGCGTCGAGCTCGGCTGTCCCCCGAGGCGCAGGATCTGCCACACCGGCAGCGCCCGCAGGTCGGCGACGGCGAGCGGCTCCGCCTCGCCGCCGGCGAGGCCCCAGGTGGCAAAGCCCGGCGCGATCGGCAGCAGCGCCAACCGCGCGCCGCGGCCGAAGAGCGGCGCGCGCCAGCGCCAGGCGTCGACGACGGCGTGACGGTACGGCATCTTGCCCGTGGCCCAAGTCGCGTCGAGCGCCGCCCGCCGCGGCGGCGTCGGCGCCGCCAGCCGGGCGCTGGCGCCGCGATCGATCATCGTGGCGAGGAACGGCAGCTTGCCTTGGCGCGAGAGCGGCAGCACGGCGTCGAGCGTCGCCGTCGGCAGCGCCAGGACCACCAGGCGCGGCGGCGGCGCGTCGCTGGCGATGCGGATCGGCTGAGTCGGAATCACCGTCGCGCGATAGCTCGTGCGGCGCTCGAACATCGCCCACACGCTGCCGAGCGCGACCAGCGCCACGAACCACCGGCTGCGCGGGCCGTAGGGGCGGCGATCGAGGGCGTGCAGCAGCGCGGTGTAGAAGATCATGATGGCGGCGAGCGCCAGCCACAGGCCGCTCTTGATCAGCTGCACGTTGATCGGCTCGGGGAGCAGGTAGGAATAGGCCGAGGCGTGCACGCCGTCGCCGAGCGCCGCGAGCGCCGCGACGAACGTCAGGCTCCACGGCACGATGCGCGCCACGGCGACGCCGCGCCAGCGCGCGAGCGCGAGATGGAGGACGAGCGAGGGCGGCGCGAAGAGCAGCGCGTAGTAGCCGGCCGCGCGCAGGAGCGGAGTCACCGCGAAGCGCAGCTCGGGATTGAGAAAGAACAGCAAGCCGGCGACGTGCGTCGCGGCGAGGCCCGCCGGCGCGAGCGGCAGCAACCAGTCGGCGAGCGTTCGGCGGCGCGGCATCGGCGCTCTGTTAGAGTCCGCGGTGCGAATGATCGCGCGCGATTCGATCGTCGAGGTCGTCGAAGTGCGCGCGCATCCGCTCCCCTACTTTACGCTGGTGCTCGACGGGCCGCGCGAGCTCGTGGCCACCGACGCCGGCCAGTTCGTCATGCTCGAGACGGCGGACGGCCTCGAGCCGTACCTGCGCCGCGCCTTCTCCGTCGCCGACGTCGTCGAGCACGCGAGCTCCGCGCGCCTCGAGCTGCTCGCCAAGGTCGTTGGGCGCGGCACGCGCGCCATGGCCGCCGCGCGACCCAGGGACCGGCGCCGCCTGCTCGGGCCGCTCGGCCGCGGCTTCACGCTGCCGGCGGCCGGGCCGGTCGCGCTCGTCGCCGGCGGCGTCGGATCGGCGCCGCTGCTGCTGCTCGGCCGCCGGCTCGTGGCGCGCGGCATCGCCTTCGACTTTTACTACGGCGGCCGCTCGGCGGCCGACCTCGTGCGCGGCGACGAGTTCGCGGCGCTCGCCGCGGCGAGCGGCGGCCGCCTCGTCGCCGCCACCGAGGACGGCTCGCGCGGCGTCCCCGGGCGCGTCACCGACGCGCTGGCGGACGAGCTCGCGGCGGGAGCGCGCTATCGCGGGCTCGCCGCCTGCGGGCCGATGCCGATGCTCGCCGCGCTCGCGCCGCTCGCCGCGGCGGCAGGGCTCGCCGCCGAGGCGGCGCTCGAGACCGAGATGGGCTGTGGCTTCGGCGCCTGCCTGGGCTGCGCCGTGCCCCACGTCGCGGGCCGTTTCGCGCTCTGCTGCAAGGACGGTCCGGTCTTCCGCCTCGACGAGGTGCGCTGGTGAGCGCGCCGGCGGCGCTCGCCGTGCGTCTCGGGCCGCTCGCGCTGCCGAATCCGATCCTCACCGCCTCGGGAACGTTCGGCTACGGCCTCGAATTCGCGCACCTCGCGGCGCTCGACCGGCTCGGCGGCCTGGTCACCAAGGGTCTCTCGCTCGCTCCGCTCGCCGGCAACCCGCCGCCGCGCATCGCCGAGACGCGCGGTGGCGTGCTCAACTCGATCGGTCTGCAGAACATCGGCATCGACCGCTTCCTCGCCGACGTCCTGCCCGGCCTCGCGCGCTATCCGGCGCGCGTCATCGTCAACCTCTTCGGCTACGAGTTCGACGACTACGCCGAGCTCGCCCACCGCGTCGATCCGTACCCCGGCGTCGCCGCCGTCGAGCTCAACGTCTCCTGCCCCAACGTCAAGCGTGGCGGCATGGAGTTCGGCCACGACCCGGCGCTGCTCGAGCGGCTGGTCGGGAGCGTGCGGCAGGCGACGTCGAAGCCTCTCCTCGTCAAGCTCTCGCCCAACGGCGGCTCGCCGGTCGAGGCGGCCGATGCGGCGCGTCGCGGCGGCGCCGACGTGCTCTCGGCGATCAACACCGTGCTCGGCATGGCGATCGATCCGTGGACGCGGCGGCCGCGCCTCCACACCAACCGCGGCGGCCTCTCGGGGCCCGCGATCCGGCCGATCGCGGTGCGCATGGTCTACGACGTCTCGCGCCGGGTGGGATTGCCGGTCATCGGTATCGGCGGCATCGAGACGGTCGACGACGTCGTCGAGTTCCTGCTCGCCGGCGCCTCGGCGGTGCAGATCGGCACCGCGCTCTTCCGCGATCCGCGCGCCGCCGAGCGCCTGGTCGATGGGCTGGCCGAGCGTCTCGGCGCGCTCGGCGTCGCCTCGGTCGGCGAGCTCGTCGGCGGCGTGCGAGCGTGGGACGAGGCGTGAGCGGCGACGCGCTCGACGCCGTCGCGGTGGCGCTCGACACCGCCGAGCGCGACACCTTCCGCCGCTGGTGCGAGTTCTTCGGGCCGCGCGTCGGCGTGCTCAAGGTGGGGCTCGAGGCGTTCGTGCGCTGGGGCCCGCCGGCGGTCGAGGAGGCGCGCCGGGCGGCGCGCCAGCTCTTCCTCGACCTCAAGCTGCACGACATCCCCAACACGGTCGCCGGTGCCGTGGCGGCGGCGCGCGAGCTCGGCGTCGACTACCTGACAGTGCACGCCGCAGGGGGCGCGGCAATGCTGGCAGCCGCGGCCGAGGCCGCCGCCGGCCGCGTCACCGTCCTCGCCGTCACGGTGCTCACCCATCTCGATGCCGCGGAGCTGGCGCGGCTCGACCTGCCCGGCGATGCCGCGGCGCGCGCGGCGCGCTGGGCGCGGCTGGCCCGCGAGGCCGGCTGCGGCGGCGCCGTCTGCTCGCCGCGCGAGGTGGCGGCGCTGCGTGCGCGCGAGCCGCGGCCCTTCGCGCTGGTCACGCCGGGCATCCGGCCGGCCGGCGCCGCGGCGGGGGATCAGCGCCGCGTGGCGACGCCGCGCCAGGCGCTCGCCGCCGGCGCCGACCTGCTCGTCGTCGGCCGGCCGCTGACGCGTGCCGCCGATCCCGCGGCGGCGCTCGCCGCGCTCGCCGCCGAGCTCGTCGGCTAGAAGATGTAGATCGGCCGGTCGACCTCGATGTCGAAATCCCAGTAGTAGACGTAGCCGGGATAGTCGAGCGGGACGGTGAAGGACGCGCGCATGCGGATCCGGCCGCCGGCCTTGACGACCGAGATCTCGCGCTTGTCGATGGGGAGGTCGAGCTCCTGCGCCTTGTTGAAGATTCGCGTCTGGATCGTCTCCTGCGAGGAGCCGGCGCCGAACTTCGCCTGCTCGACCATGAAGTCGTGCAGCTCGGCGGCGGCGATCTTCACCGGAATCGCCTCCCAGGCGATGATCACGGCCACCGCCAGGACGGCGAGCCAGAGGATGCAGCCGAGCTTGCCTTGCCCCGCGCTCGCACGCTGTCGAGTCATGACGCCTCCCCGCTGATCGCGATCGACGGCGCCGGAGTCTAGCGCACCGGAAAGAGCCAGCGGTCCCGGCGCCAGCGCCCGTCGGCGTCGGCCGACCACAGCACCAGGACGACCCGCCCGCCGAGCGCGCCGTCGGCGACCGGGCCGAAGCGGCGCGAGTCGAGCGAGTCCTCGCGCCGGTCGCCGAGCACGGCGAAATGCGCCGCCGGCACCGGCGAGCCGGCGAACGACTCACCGGCGAGCGCCGCGACGCGCTTGACGATCGTCAGGCGGGGATCGAGCGGCGAGCGCAACCAGACGACGTCGCCGCGCCGCGCGGCGCGCACCGGCAGCAGCGCCGCGAGCGCCTCGGGCAGGTCGGCGGCATAGAGCATGCGGTCGACCAGCACGCGGTCGCCGGCGAGGAGCGCCGGCGCCATCGAAGAGGTCGGCACCACCGCGGCGGCGACGACGAACGCGCGTGCGTAGAGGGCGACGAGAGTGGCGGCGAGGAGCGCGCGCGCGACGGCCGGCAGCTCGTCCGCGGCGCGGCTCAGCGCGGCAGATGGAGCGTGCGCGACCACCGCGTCTTGGTGAGGAAGCCGAGCGCGGTGCCGGCGAGCTCGCGCAGCTTGGCTCCCACGCCGCGCCAGGTGCCGTCGGAGGTGCCGCCGCCGTAAGACCAGTAGACGAAGAAGGCGCGCCCCTTGAGGAAACGCGCCGGTACCGGCCCCCAGTAGCGCGAGTCGTAGGAATGGTCGCGGTTGTCGCCGAGGCAGAAGTAGTGGGCGGGCGGCACGGTGACGGGGCCGAAGTTGTCGCGCCGGCGGCGCTGCTCGTCGAGGAACGGACGATCGGGAAAGACGCGCGGATCCTTGTGCTCGACGAAGGCGCTGTCGTCGACGCTGCGGCCGTTGACGTAGAGCGCCTTGTCGATCACCTGCACGACGTCTCCGGGCAGCCCGATCAGCCGCTTGACGAGATCGACCGTCGGCCGCTCGGGCGAGCGGAAGATGACGATGTCGCCGCGCTGCGGCGGGCGCTGCGGCAGCAGCACGCGCTCGAGCCCGCTCGCGGCCGGCGCGAAGATGTAGCGGTTGACGAAGAGGTGATCGCCGACGAGCAGCGTGTCCTCCATCGAGCCCGAGGGGATGAAGAAGGTCTTGACCACGAAGTTGTTGGTGAAGCCGAGGAAGAGCGCGGCGATCAAGAGCGCTTCGAGGTACTCGCGGGCCGTGGAATGAGGGGAGGTCTCGCTCACCGGACGCGAGAGCTTATCGAAGCGCCGCGCTCGCCGATGGAAAGCGAAGTGGCGGCCGTCACCGCCGCTTTCCTTCGCAGCGCCGCCCCGGCGCGCCGCGCCCGTCGGCCGCGACGGCGCGGCGCCGGCGCCGGTGCCCCGCCTTCGCTTTCCGACCGGGCGCTCGCGGAGCGTCGGCGCGATCGATGTAAATCACTCTAGACAGGCAACTTCACTCCATCTCGGCGGGCTGGCAGCGGGCTTGATCTCTCGTCGGGCGCCGCGGGGATGGACCCCGCCGGCGAAACGGAGAGGAGGCACGACCGAGCGCACCGACCGACGGATCGCCCCGACGAGAACCGCAGCACTCAGACCGCAGTCGAACCGTTTCACGAACCGGCCGGCACCGTCGCCGGCAAACCCCAACGGGCGGGCCGCACGACGCGAACGCCCACCAACTCGAAAGGAGAACGCACCATGAACACCCGTATCCGCCGTATCGCCGTCGCCGCCGTCGCCTTCACCCTGGTCGTCCTCGCCGCCGCACCGGCGCTCGCCGCCGAGGGCCAGGTCAACGTCAACACCGCCACCGCCGCCGAGCTCGAGCGGCTGCCGGGCGTCGGCCCGTCGCTCGCCGCGCGCATCGTCGAGCAGCGTGAGAAGAACGGCGCCTTCAAGCAGGCCGAAGACCTGATGCTGGTGCGCGGCATCGGCGAGAAGAGCTTCGCCAAGATGCAGCCGTACGTCGCGATCTCGGGCGCGACCACGCTCAGCGACGACGTCCGCCTGCCGCGGGCGAAGAAGGACCCGGCGGCGAAGCAGGGCTGAGCGCGCCGCGGAACCGGGGGCCGGCCCCTGCGGCCGGCCCCCCTTCCGCGCGCCTCGCCGCGAGAGACGCCATGCGCCGCCCGACCGCCCAGGGATTCCACCTCGTCGAGCTCGTCGTCACGGCCGCCGTCGCCGCGCTCGCGCTGCTCGTCGCCGCGCCGCCGCTGGCGCGGGCAGCGACGCAGTTCGAGCTCCGGCTCGCCGCCGGGGAGGTCGCCGGCAGCCTGCGCCAGGCGCGCGCCTACGCCATCCGGCACGCGGCGCACGTCGGGCTCAAGTTCCGCACCAGCGCGGAGGGAACCGTCTACTGGGCGCTCTACCGCGACGGCGACGGCGACGGCGTGCGCACGGCGGATCTCGCGGCGGGCATCGATCCGCCGGTGGCCCCACCGCGCGCCTTCGCCCACTTCGGGCGCCGCGTGCGCTTCGGCTTCCCGCCGGGGCAGGCGCCGACCGATCCGTCGGATCCCCGCCGGCGGCTCGACCGGCTCGACGACCCGGTGCGCTTCAATCGCTCCGACATCGCCTCGTTCTCGCCGCTCGACGGCGCGACACCGGGCTCGATCTATCTGACCGACGGCGCGCGACATCTCGTCTGCGTGCGCGTCGACAGCCGCTCGGGCCGGCCGCGCATCCTCACCTGGCTGCCGGAGGAGCGACAGTGGCGCTGAGCGCCATGCCCCGCCGCGTCATTGACAGTCGGCGGCGACGGCGAGTAGGTTGCGGGCGTGTCGGCGCTGGTGGTGATGACCACGGTCGGAACCGAGGACGAGGCGGCCGAGCTCGCGCGCGAGTTGGTCTGCCGCCGCAACGCCGCTTGCGTCAACCTGATTCCGGGCGTGAAGTCGATCTACCGCTGGGGCGGCAAGGTCTGTCGCGACACGGAGTATCTGCTCGTCATCAAGACGCTCGAAAGCGAGTACCCGGCGGTCGAGGCGGCGATCCGCGAGCTGCACAGCTACGAGCTGCCCGAGATCGTCGCCTTCCCCGTCGAGCACGTCGAAGCCGGCTTTCTCGCCTGGATCACCACCGCGCTCGACAAGGCTCAGGGCGGCTGCGCCGACGAGGCGGAGTTCGAAGAGCCGCCCATCTCGCTCGACGAAACCAACTACTGAGGAGGCGCGCCGCTGTGACGCGCCCGCATGACAGGCCGCCCGAGCTGTCCTACACTCGCCGGCGATGAGCGGCCCGCGCTCGACCGACACGCAGGCCCCGGGCGGCCGCCAGCGTCCGCCGGCGGCACTGCCGCTCGAGGCGCTGGTGGCGGCGTCGGGCGAGCTCGAGGGGGTGCGCCGGCGCGACCTCGCGGTCGGCGACCGCCTCGTCGTTTCGACCCGCAATTCGATCTACTCGCTGGTGGCGCGCGAGGACGGCCGCTTCAACGTCTCGGGCGGCTGGTTCGAGCGCCACGGCGGCGGCGAGCGCACGCTGGCGGTCAACGGTTGCACGGTCGGCGGGCACGCCCTGCTGACCGACCTCGTCGCGGCGCCGGGGCTCTTCCTCGAGTTCGGCGACGGCACCAAGACGACGCGCATCCGGCGCGTCCGCCGCCTCCCCGCCGCCCTGCGCGCCGCCTCCTGATCAGACGGCGGCGAGTGCCTGCTCGACGTCGGCGAGCAGATCGGCCTCGTCTTCGATGCCGACCGAGATGCGCACCAGGCCGTCGGTGATGCCGAGCTCGGCGCGCTTCGCTTCCGGCACCGAGGCGTGCGTCATCGACGCCGGGTGCGAGGTCAGCGTCTCGACGCCGCCCAGGCTCTCGGCGAGCGACATCACCTCGACGCGGTCGAGGAAGCGCTTCGCCGCCGCGTAGCTGCCGAGGTCGAAGGTCAAGAGCGCGCCGAAGCCGCTCGCCTGGCGCTTCTGCACCGCGTGGCCGGGATGCGCGGCGAGCCCGGGCCACAGCACGCTGCGCACCTTGGGATGACTGTCGAGCCGTGCGACGATGGCTCGCGTGCTGGCCTCGTGACGCTCCATGCGCACGGCGAGCGTCTTGATGCCGCGCAGGACGAGGAAGCTGTCGAACGGCGAGAGGATGGCGCCCGCGGATTTCTGGACGAAGGCGAACCACTCGCCGTGCTCGCCGCTCTTCGCCACCAGCGCGCCGCCGATCGAGTCGGAGTGGCCGTTCAAGAACTTGGTCGTCGAGTGGACGACGAAGTCGGCGCCGAGCTCGAGCGGGCGCTGGAAGTAGGGCGACATGAAGGTGTTGTCGACGGCGAGGAGCAGCCCGCGCTGGCGCGCCAGCTCGGCGGCGCCGGCGAGGTCGGTCACCTCCATCATCGGATTGGTCGGCGTTTCGACGTAGATCATCCGCGTCTCGGGCCGGATCGCGGCGCGGATCTCGCCGAGGTCGCGCGAGTCGACCCAGCTCGAGCGCACGTCGTAGCGGTCGAGCACCTGAGTCAGGAAGCGGTAAGTGCCGCCGTAGACATTGCGCGAAAAAACGACGTGCTCGCCCGAGCGGACGAGGGTCATGAGGGCGGCGATCGCCGACATCCCCGAGGCGAAGGCGTGCCCGCTCGCGCCGCCCTCGAGCGCCGCGACGTTCGCCTCGAGCGCGGCGCGCGTCGGGTTCTGCACCCGCGCGTACTCGAAGCCCTTGTGCACGCCGAGCTCGTCGTGGACGTAGGTCGAGGTGGCGTAGATCGGCACCGTCACCGCGCCGGTCGTCGGATCGGGGTGCTGTCCGGCGTGGATGGCGCGGGTCGCGAAGCCTCGGTTCTTCCAGTCGCCCTTCACTCGGGGTGCTCCTTTCGGGGGTCGCGCGGCGCGCGCGAGGGCGGCGGCGCGGACGGCGGCGAGTCTAGCAGCGGCCCGGCGCCGGGCCAGGGCGGCGGTAGCATGCGCGCATGAGGCTCGCCGCGGCCGAGGTCTTCACCCCGCTCGCCTGGCGCGACGGCGCGCTCGCGCTCGTCGACCAGACGCTGCTCCCGGGCGAGGAGCGCTGGCTGCGCCTGACGCGGGTTGCCGAGCTCTGCGACGCGATCCGCCGCCTGGCGGTGCGCGGCGCACCGGCGATCGGCATCGCCGCCGCCTACGGGCTGATCGTGGCGCTGCTCGATCGGGAGGATCCGGAGCCGGATCCGGCGGTGCGCGTCGCGCGCGCGTCGGCCGCGCTGCTCGCCACCCGGCCGACGGCGGTCAACCTGCGCTGGGCACTCGACGAGGGCGCGAAAGCCTACGCCACGCTCGCCGGCCGGCCGCGCGAGGAGCAGGTCGCCGGCATGCTCGGCTGGGCGCGCGCGCTGCACTCGGACGACATCGAGCGCAACCGTGCGATGGCCGAGCACGGCGCCGAGCTCTTCGCGCCGGGCGACCGCGCCCTCACCCACTGCAACGCCGGCGCGCTCGCCACCGGCGGCATCGGCACCGCGATCGGAGTGCTCGGCGCGGCGTTCCGGCGCGGCCGCCTCGCCCAGGTCTGGGTCGACGAGACGCGGCCGCTCCTCCAGGGCGCCCGTCTCACCGCCTGGGAGATGCAGCGGCTCGGCGTGCCGCACCGCGTGGTCACCGACTCGATGGTCGGCGCGCTGATGCGCCGTGGCCTGGTCGACCGCGTCATCACCGGCGCCGACCGCATCGCCAGAAACGGCGATGTCGCCAACAAGATCGGCACCTACTCGGTGGCGGTCCTGGCGCAGCACCACGGCGTGCCGTTCTACGTCGCGGCGCCGCTGTCGACCTTCGACGCCGACACCCCGACCGGCGCCGACATCCCGATCGAGGAGCGCTCGGGCACGGAGGTCACCACCCTCGCCGGCACCGCCCTCTCGCCCGCCGGCAGTGCCGGCTTCAACCTCGCCTTCGACGTCACCCCCGCCGAGCTCGTCACCGCCCTCGTCACCGAGCGCGGCGTCCTCCGCCCCCCCTACGGCCCCGCCATCGCCGCGGCGCTCGGGCGGGGGTGAGCAAGTAACGGCCGACCCGCTTTTTCGAGGTGCCAGCCGTTTCGCAAAAGACTGCGAGGCAGAATTCCGTCTTTGGGGGGCATGGCACGTCGACTCCGCTTCATCCCGCCGGGCTCCCTGGTCGAGGTCACCTGCCGCACCGTGCAAGGCCGGCTGCTCCTGAGCCCGACACCCCTACTGCGCGACCTGACGCTCGGCGTCCTCGCCCGCGCGGCTCGGCTCTACCCGGTCGAGATCCACGCCTTCGCCTTCCTCTCCAACCACTTCCATCTCCTGCTGACCGTCGCCGATGCCCAGCGCCTGGCGAGTTTCATGAACTACCTCGACTCGAACCTCGCCCGCGAGGCCGGCAGGCTCGCCCGGTGGAGAGAGAAGTTCTGGGGCCGGCGCTACCAGGCGATCCTGGTCTCGAACGAGGAGGCCGTTCAGATTGACCGGCTGCGCTACCTGCTCGCTCACGGCGTCAAGGAGGGCTTGGTCGGTTCGCCGCTCGACTGGCCCGGGGCGCACTGCGCCCGGCCGCTCCTCGACGGCACTCCCGTCACCGGCCGCTGGATCGACCGCACGCTCGAGCACGCGGCGCTGCGCAAACGGCTGCCGACAGATCCCGAGGCATTCGTGACGGTCGAGGAGCTCCGGCTCGCTCCCCTGCCGTGCTGGCGCGACCTGCCGGCCGATGCCGTGCGCGGCTTCGTCCGCGAGCTCGTCAATCATCTCGAGCTGGAGGCGAGGGAAAGGGAGCGAGCCACCGGCAGGCCCCCGCTCGGAAGGGACTTCGTCTTCCGACAAGACCCTCGCCACCAGCCGAACCGGATCAAGAAGGGCCCCGCGCCGCTCGCCCACGCCGCCTCCCGCGCCGCGCGGGACTCCCTTCGCGAGGCCTACCGACTCTTCTTCGCTGCCTACCGGCGAGCGGCGCAACGGCTCCGCGAGAGTGCGCTCGACGTGCTCTTCCCCGACGGTTCCTTCCCGCCGCCCATTCCCTACCAGCCGCCGGCGGCGCCCGGATAGCGCTCGGCGAGATTCGCCCAACTCGAGCTTGCGGCGCTCGCCACCAAGGGGATCGTTCGCTCTCGCCGGTCACTTGGCTCGCGAGCGAGCTTCGCTGGAGCGTTCTCGACCCGATTCACCACCGCTGCAAGCCCTCGAGCGGATCGCCGGGCGGCGACTCGGTGACGAGGGAGCGCTCTTAGAGATCCCATCGGCGCTTCAGCTGCGGCGACTTCCTGCGAATTGGCTGGCACCTCTTCGGTGCCGAACGGCGTCGCGTTGACGACGCCCGACGGCCCGCCGCCGCCCTGCGGCGCGATCGGGTTGTCCGAGTCGTCGATGGCCGCCAGCGGAGCGGCGAGAAGAAGGGCCGCTCCGGCGAGGAGCCCTCCACGGACGAAATACCAGGCACGAGTGATGCCGCCACGCTTCGCTCCCATCTCTGCTCCTCCTCGGAGCCGGAAGGACGCTCCCCCCGGAGCGGCAAATCGATCGGCTCTACTTGTAAGGAGCCCGCAGAGGCGGTTTTTTTGACAGGTTGCCGCAAGAAAGTTTTGGCGCGAGCCGGCAGGCCGCGCCCGGGCGAAGCGAAACCGCTTTCGTTACTTTGAATTAGGCGATCTCACGCTGGGCGGACCCGCCGCAGTAGGTGCGAGCCGCTTCGCGCGCGGCGCCGGACGCTCGGCGCCGGCGGGTCAGGGGCGGATGGGCCAGGGGCGCTCGTGGGGGGCGAGCGGGCGGCGGGCGCTCAGGATGGGCAGGATCTCGCGCTGCAGGCGCAGCAGGAGCGCCACTTTCTCCGGCGGTGAGAGGGCGG
>DASWJT010000051.1:0-38447 GCA_036397015.1 Thermoanaerobaculia bacterium | reverse complement strand
TCGAGATCCGGCCGCCGCTGTGGCCGGAGGGCGGCGACGACCGGGCCGCGACCCACGAGCTCACCCGCCGCTGCCTCGCGGTGTGCGAAGAGATCATTCGCGGCGCGCCGGCGCGCTGGCTCTGGATGCATCGCCGGTGGCAACGATGAGCGCCCCGCGCACCCTGGTGGTGATGCCCAACTGGGTCGGCGACTGCGTCATGGCCGAGCCGGTGGTGCGCGCGCTCGACGAGTCCGGACGCGAGCTCGTCCTCGTCGCCAGGCCGCATCTCGTGCCGCTCGTCGCGCTTTTTGCTGGCGTCGTCGAGACGGTCGAGCGCGGCGACGACGCCGCGACGGCGGCTCAGCTGCGCGCGGCGGCGCTCGACGAGGCGTTCGTGCTCCCCAACTCGTTCCGCTCCGCCAAGCTCGCGCGCGACGCGCGCATCGCGCGTCGCTACGGCTACCGCGGCGAGCTCCGCGCCCCGCTGCTCGCGCCGGCGGTGCGCCGGCCGCGCGGCCGCCGGCCGCAGGTCGAGGACTATCGCGAGCTGCTCGCGGCCGCCGGCGTGGCGGCGCCGGCGAGCTGGATTCCGCGTCTCGAGCTGCCGGAGCCGCTCCTCGCCCGCGGCCGCGAGCGGCTCGCGCGCGCCCGCGTCGAGCTCGGCGCCGGTCCGCTCGTCGGCGTCTTCCCCGGCGCCGAGTGGGGAGCCTCGAAGCGCTGGCCGTGGCGGCGCTTCGCCGAGCTCACGCACGAGCTGCGCCGGCGCGTGCCCGCCGCGCGCCAGATCCTCCTCGCCGGCCCCAAGGAGGTCTGGCTCGCGGTGCGCGTGCACGAAGAGGGCGGCAAGCTGCACCCGCTGATCGGTCCCGAGCTCGACCTGGCGGCGCTCGCCGCCGTCCTCGCCCACCTCGACCTGCTGATCACGAACGATTCCGGTCCGATGCACCTCGCCGCCGCGCTCGGCGTCGCGTGCGTGGCGCTCTTCGGTCCGACCGACCCACGCCGCACGGCCCCGGCGGGCGAGGGCCACGCCGTGCTCTACCGCGACCTCTGGTGCTCGCCCTGCTTCCGCCGGCGCTGCCCGCTCCTCCACCACGGCTGCCTGCGCGGCATCCCGGTGGCAGAGGTGGCCGCCGCGGCGGCGGCGCGTCTCGGCGGCGGCAGCTGAGGGCGTCGCCCTTGCGGCGCGGCGACGCTGCGCGTACGCTCGCCGGGCAAGCTCCGAGGGAGGGTGAGGCGATGAACATCCAGAGCCGCCACGAGGGCGACGTCCTCGTGCTCGACATCGACGGCAAGATGACGATCGCCGCTGGCTCGGCGGCGCACGACGCCATCCTCGACGCGCTCAACCGCGGGGAGAAGAAGATCCTGCTCGACCTCGAGGGCGTTACCGCGCTCGACTCCTCGGGCGTCGGCGAGCTGATGGCGTCCTACACCTCGGCGCGCAACCGCGGCGCCGCCGTCAAGCTGCTGCGCTTGGCCCCCAAAGTCGGCGAGGTGCTCAAGGTCACGCAGCTCATCGGCTTCTTCGAGATCTTCGCGGACACCGGCGCCGCCCTGCGCTCGTTCGGCTGAGGCGCTTCGCTACGGCGTCTTCACCGGGTCCGGCGGCCGCGACGGCAGCCGCCGCGGCTCGCGCTCGATCGCCGCCAGCACCTCGGCGATGGCGCGGTCGAGCTGGTTGTCCACGCCCGCGATCACCGACGCCGGATCGTTCTCGACCACGATGTCGGGATCGACGCCGTGCCCCTCGATGATCCAACTGCCATCGAGGTCGTTCTGTCCCGATTGGGGCACGAAGATCGCGCCGCCGTCGAGCAGCGGCCCGGTGCCGCCGATGCCGACGACACCGCCCCACGACCGCTTGCCGATCAGGGGTCCGAGGCCCGCCTGGCGGAACATCGCCGGGAAGATGTCGCCGTCCGACCCCGAGGTCTCGTTGAGCAGGCAGACCAGGTGGCCGTGGAAGACGGTGTACGGATACGTCTGCGGGAAGTCGCTCGCCTCGCCGAACTCGGTGGCGAGCAGCTTCGAGTCGAGCCGCTCGATGATCCACTGCGAGACGTTGCCGCCGCCGTTGGCGCGCACGTCGACGACCAGACCCTCCTTGCGCAGCTGCGGGTAGTACCACTTGACGAACTCGTAGGCCCCGTCGCCGCCCATGTCCGGGAGGTGCAGATAGCCGACGCGGCCGCCCGTCCTCTCCGTCACGTAGGCGCGCTTGCGCTCGACCCAGTCGCGGTAGAGCAGTGCGCTCTCGTCCTCGATCGGCAGGTAGGTCACCTCGCGCGCGCCGTCGAGCGTCGGCCGCTCGTTGAGCGTCAGCTCGACCGGATCGCGCTTGTGGCGCAGCAGGCGGTACGGGTTGTCGTCGCCGCGCAGCTCCTCGCCGTCGATCGCCAGCACGTAGTCGCCGACCCGGGCGTCGACGCCGACCTCGGCGAGCGGTGCGCGGTACTTCGCCTCCTGGTTGTCACCGCGGAAGATCTTGGCGATGCGGTACCGTCCGGACGCCGCGTCGAGCGCGAAGCGGGCGCCCGGCAGACCGACGCTCGGACGATCCGGCAGCTGGAAGTCGCCGCCGGCGACGTAGGCGTGTCCGACGTTGAGCTCGGCGATCATCTCCCCGATGAGGTAGTTGAGATCGGAACGGTGCGCGAGATGCGGCAGCCAGCGGCGATAGCGCTCGCCGATCGCCCGCCAGTCGTAGCCGTGCAGGTTGCGCACATAGAAGAAATCGCGGTAGCGCCGCCAGACTTCCTCGAACATCGTCGCCCACTCGTCGGCCGGCACGCGGTCGACGAGCAGCCCAGAGGTCGCTACCGCCTTCTTCTCCGCCCCCTTCGGCTTGACGTCGTAGAGGTTGAACTTGCCGTTCTGGCGCACCAGCACCTTCTTGCCGTCGCGCGACAGCGCCCAGCCCGAGATCTCCTCGGCCAGCGTCGAGCTCTCGCGCTTCTCGAGGTCGAAGATCTCGAGGCGGGGCTTCGCGTAGCTGGCGCGGCCGTAAAAGGAGGCGCCGGAAACCGTGTAGAGCAGGTGGTCGGCGGTGACGGCGAGGCCGTCGATGTTGTCGGCCTCCACCGGCACCCGCACGACGCGCTCGGCGAAGCCGTCCCAGTCGATGCGCACCGGCGGCGGCGCCTTCTCGCCCGCGCTCTCGTCGTCGCCCTTGCCGCCGTCGTCCTTCTTCGCTTTCTTGCCCTCGCCGCCCGCCGCCGGCTTCGCGTCCGCGAGCTCGACCTCGTCGCTCTCCGGCGGGAAACGGTGCGCGACGTCGGCGCCGAGCGCCAGCGCGAAGATGCCGGTCATGCGGTTGCCGGCAAAGTTCCACTCGATCTGCGAGATCTGCGGCGCGAACTCGCGCTCGGAGAGGAAGAAGAGGTAGTCGCCCGCCGGGGCCCAGGCCGGGGCGTACTCGTTGAACAGCTCGCCGGTGGCGCGCCGCGTCTCGCCGTCGCCCGCCGACCAGATCCAGATCGAGCGTGTGTTGTTCGCCTCGCCCAAAGAGAAGGCGAGGTGCGCCGAGTCGGGCGACCACGCATAGTCGAAAACGCGGCCGAAGTCGTCGTCGGCGACCTCCGTCGGCTCGCCGCCCGCGACGCCGACGACGTAGACCTTGCCGTGCTTGTCCGCGAACGCGAGGCGTCTGCCGTCGGGCGACCACGCCGGTGCGTAGAGCATCGCCGCCATCCCGCGCGTCAGCTGCCGCGGCGTGCCGGCGCCGGCCTGGTCGACGAGCCAGATCTCGTCCTCGCCCGAGGCGTCGGAGACGTAGGCGATCGCGCGCCCGTCGGGCGCCCAGCGGGCGTGGCGGTCGTGCGCCGTCGAGCTCGCCGTCAGGTTGCGCGTCGGGCCCTTCTCGATCGGCGCCGTGAAGACGTCGCCGCGGGCGACGAAGAGGGCGCGCTCGCCCTTCGGCGAGAGCTCCCAGTCCTCGATCTGCTTCTCGGCCGAGACCCGCGACGGCCGGCGGTGGACGCCGTCGGTGGGGACGACGATGTCGAGCTTGCGGCTCGTGCCCGTCGCCGTCGAGTGGACGACGAGCTCGCCGTCGAGCTCGTGGACGATCTGCGCGCGGCCGTCCGAGCTCGCCCAGCGCACGTCCCAGGTCGTCTCGTGCGTGACCTGCGTCGTCTCCCGCGTGGCGAGGTCGAAGCGGAAGAGATTGAGCATCCCGTCGCGGTCGGAGACGAAGTAGACCGCGTCGCCGATCCACATCGGGTCGCGCTCGGTGCGCGGCGAGTGCGACACCGGCTCGATCGCCGCGGTGGCGAGGTCGAAGAGGTAGAGGTCCTGCGCCCAGCCGCCCTGGTAGCGCTTCCAGGTGCGGAAGTCGCGCCACAGCGGCGAGTAGACCATCCGCGTGCCGTCGGGCGAGTAGTCGGCCGCGCCGGCGGACGGCATCGGCAGCTTCACCGGCAGGCCGCCCGCGACGGGCACCGAGTAGAGGGCGGTCTCGACCCCCGCGCCGTCGGCGTCGCGCAGCGAGCGGAAGAAGACGCTCGCGCCGTCGGGGCTCCAGCCGTAGACCAGGTTGTCGTAGCCCCAGCGCGGCGCGAGCGGGCCGTGCGCGAGGTAGAAGGTGAGCTGGCGCGGCTCGCCGCCCGACGCGCGCGCGACGTAGACCTGCTCGTCGCCGTCGTACTGGCCGGTGAAGGCGATCCACTCGCCGTCGGGCGAGAACTTGGCGAAGAGCTCGAGCCCCGGGTGCGCGGTCAGGCGCGTCGCCGTGCCGCCGGCCGTCGACGCCGTCCACAGGTCGCCGGCGTGGGTGAAGACGACGCGGTCGCCGTGGATGTCGGGGAAGCGCAGGAGCTTCGTCGGCTCGTCGGCGGCGAGGGCGGGCGCGGCGGCCAGGGCGAGGGCGAGGAGCGAGCGTCGCATCGAGGTCCTCCGGGCGGAGCGTGGGCGGGGCCCGCGAGCGGCGGGCGGGGGCGAAGATCGGACTCTAGCGCAGTGGCTCAGCGCGGGGCCGGCGGCGGCTCGGGGAGCACGATGACGACCTCGTCCGGGCGCACCAGGCCGAGCTCCTCGCGCGCCAGTCGATCGAGCGTCGCCGGGTCGCTCTCCAGATTCTCGATGCGGTGCTCGAGGGCGCGGATGCGCCGCTCGCTGGCGGCGATGCCCTCGACGAGCGCGGCTTCGTGCGCCCGCACCTGCTCGTAGTCGCGCCAGCTCTTGAGGCCCGCTGCGGCGAGCGCGAGCAGCGCCGCTCCCACCGCCAGCGAGACGAGCGAGCGCAGCGGGCGCGGCTTGAGCGACGCGGCGCGGGCGGCGTCGGTCACGGGCGGAAGCGCGGGAAGGCGGCGCGCCCCGGATAGGCGGCGACGCCCTCGAGCTCCTCCTCGATGCGCAGCAGGCGGTTGTACTTGGCGACGCGGTCGCTGCGGCAGGGCGCGCCGGTCTTGATCTGGCCGCAGCGGGTGGCGACCGCGAGATCGGCGATGGTGGTGTCCTCGCTCTCGCCCGAGCGGTGGGAGATGACGTTCGCGTAGCCGTTCGTCTTGGCGAGCTCGACCGCGGTGAGCGTCTCCGAGAGCGTGCCGATCTGGTTGACCTTGACGAGCAGGGCGTTGGCGACGCCGCGGTCGATGCCGCGGGCGAGGATCTCGGGATTGGTGACGAAGACGTCGTCGCCGACGAGCTGCACGCGCTCGCCGAGCTCGCGCGTCAGCCGTACCCAGCCGTCCCAGTCACCCTCGGCGAGGCCGTCCTCGATCGAGACCAGCGGATAGGCGCCGCACCAGTCGCGATAGAGGGCAACGAGATCGTCGGCGCCGAGGCCCCGCTTGCCCTCGCCGTCGAGGTCGTAGCGGAAGCCCTGCGGCGTCTCCTCGCCGAGCTCCGAGGCGGCGACGTCGAGGGCGAGAGCGACCTCCTCGCCCGGCCGGTAGCCGGCCCTCTCGATCGCCGCGACGAGCAGGTCGAGCGCCTCGTGGTTCGAGCCCAGGTTCGGCGCGAAGCCGCCCTCGTCGCCGACGGCGGTCGCCAGACCGCGCTCCTTGAGCACCTTCTTCAGGTGATGGTAGACCTCGACGCCGGCGCGCAGGGCCTCGCTGAAGCGCGCGAAGCCGATCGGCACGAGCATGAACTCCTGGATGTCGACCGAGTTGTCGGCGTGCGCGCCGCCGTTCAAGACGTTGAGCTGCGGCACCGGCAGCACCGTCGCGTGCGGCCCGCCGAGGTAGCGGTAGAGCGGCAGCTCGCAGGCGGCGGCCGCCGCCTTGGCCACCGCCAGCGAGACGCCGAGGATGGCATTGGCGCCGAGCCGCTCCTTGTTGGGCGTCCCGTCGAGGTCGCGCATCGCGCCGTCGACGAGCGCTTGTTCGCGCGCGTCGGCGCCCTCGAGCTCGGGGGCGATCTCTTCTTCGATCGCGGCGACGGCCTTCCTCACTCCCTTGCCGAGGTAGCGCGCCTCGCCGTCGCGTCGCTCGAGCGCCTCGCGGCTGCCGGTCGAGGCGCCGGACGGCACGATCGCCGTGCCGACGGCCCCGCCGGCGAGCGCGACCTCGGCTTCGACCGTCGGATTGCCGCGCGAATCGAGCACCTCGCGCGCGACGATCTCCTCGATCCGGAACATGGCGCCTCCTTCGACGAGCCGCACGGCGATGGGTGGGCGTGTCGCCGTAGCCTAACCGAGAAGGCCGGAGCGGGCCAGGACGCCGCCCGGCGCCACGCGGCGCTTTGACTCCCGAACGGAAGGTATGAGATCCTTGCGAGTCCCGGCGCCGTTCGACCGGCACCCGACGCGGGGTGGAGCAGTCTGGTAGCTCGTTGGGCTCATAACCCAAAGGTCGCGGGTTCAAATCCCGCCCCCGCAACCAATCGAGATCCCGAGAGCCGAGTCGAGAGACTCGGCTCTCTTCGTTTCCAGCGCCGCTTCAGCCCGCGATCGGCTCTTCGACCGCCGGCGCGATGCGCTGCGACGCGGGCGGCGGCGCCAGGCCCTGGGCGAAGAGCAACGTCGCTGCGGCGACCGCCGCGGAGATCCAGAACGGCGCGCCGGGGCCGAAGAGCTGGAAAGCGGCGCCCGCCCAGATCGGCCCACAGAGCCGCGCCATACCGCCGTAAGCCTGCTGCACGCCCATCGTCGCGCCGAGCTCGTGGCGCGTCGAGTAGCGCGAGACGAGCGAGGTCGTCGCCGGAAACAGCAGCGCCGTGCCGATCGGGAAGAAGACGACGGCAGCGACGAACGCGGTCACCGAGGGCGCGAGCGGCACCGTGGCGAAGCCGACGACGAGCGAGCCGAGTCCCAGGCGCATGGCGCCGATCTCGCCGAACCGCCGCACCGCGGGTCCGAGCAGCAGGCTGCGCATGACGAGCGAGACGGTGCCGATGAAGGTGTAGAGGTAGCCGATCGACTTCTCGGTGAAGCCGAAGCGCGCCTGCAGGAAGAGCGCGAGCACCGCGTTCATCGCCATGAACGCCATCATGCCGACGGCGTAGATCCACACCAGGCGGGCCACCGGCTCGGTGGGGTGGGTCGAGATCTGGACCAAGCGCCGGCGCAGCGAGCCCCGCGGCTTGCGCGCCGCGCTCTCGCGCTCGTCGAGCGAGCTCGACTCCGGCAAGTGACGGCGCGCGAAGAGGAAGTTGACGGCGCCGAGGGCGGCCGCCGTCAGCCCCGGCACCGCCGGGCCGCCGAGCGACGCCAACGAGCCGATCGCCGGCCCGATCATGACGCCGGCCGAGGTTGCGGCCGAGATCCAGCCGAGCGCCTTGGCGCGGTCCTCGGGCACGATGGCGTCGCCGATGTAGGCCTGGACGACGCCGGTGGTGGCGCCGCCGGCGCCCTGCACGAAGCGGGAGAGGAAGAGGATGGCGATCAGGCCGCGGGCGTCGAAGCGGTCCATCGCCCAGTTCGAGCACGCCAGCGCGAAGAGGCTGTGCGCGGCGATCGCGATCGAGATCCCGAGAAGCAGCATCGGCCGTCGTCCGTGGCGGTCGGAGAGCTTGCCCCAGGTGGGGGAGGTGGCGAGCTGGGCGACCGCATAGGCCGAGATCATGAGGCCGACGAGGAATGCCGAGGCCCCCAACCGCGTCGCGTAGAAGGGCAGCAGCGGCAAGATCATCAGGAAGCCGACCATGTCGACGAAGACGGTCAGCATCAGGGCCCAGAGACGGCCGAGTGTCACTTTCTCGCCGCTCACGGCGTCTCCTTTTCGCGGCCCCAGACGAGGAAGACTGCGGCGGAGAGCGCAGTCAGCAGCACGCCGTAAGCCGCCGCGACGCCGGTTTCCTGCAGACGCAGCCGGGCGAGGATCTCGATGGCGATCGGGCGGGTCTCGAAGGTGTAGAGCACGATCGAGGCGACGAAATCTCCGAACGAGGTGAGGAAGGCGAGCAGCGCCCCCGCCACCAGCGCCGGGCGCAGCACGGGCAGCGTCACGCGCCAGAGCGTGCGCAGCCGGCCGGCGCCGAGCGAGGCCGCCGCCTCCTCGAGCCCGGGGTCGAGCTGGCCGAGCCCGGCGAGCGCGGCGCGCCCGGTCATCGGCAGCGAGCGCGCGAGATAGGCGAGCGGCAGGATGGCGAAGGTGCCGACGAGGAGGAAGCGGCCGCTCCACGGCTGGACCACCGAGTGCGTCGTCGCCAGCGCCACGGCGAAGGCGGTTGCCGGCACCGCCCACGGGATCGCGATCAGCAGATCCGCCGCCCGCCCGGACCAGCCGCCGCGCCGCGCGGCGCGCGCCGCCGCGAAGCCGAGGCCGAGCGCGGCACCGGTGGCCACGAGCGCCATCGCGAGCGAGTTGGCGACCGGCCGCAGCGCCTCCGCCGAGCCGAAGAGGATTCGGTAGTTGGTGCCCGAGAGCACCGGCGGCAGGAGCTCGGTCGACCACGTGCCACGCGGCACGAAGGAGAGCAGCACGAGGGTGAGGTGCGGCGCGAGCAGGAAGAGCGCGAGCGCCCAGCCGGCGGCGCCGAGCGCGCGCCGCGCGCCGCGGCCGACCGCGCGCCGGGGGTGCGGCGCCGAGCCGCGCCGGCGCGATGCCTCGCCGCGGTCGAGCCGGCGGGCGAGGACGAGGACGGCGAGCGCCACGAGAGTGAGCACGACGGTCTCGACCTCGGCGAGATCGACCTCGCCGTTCTGCTTGCTCGCGAGGATCTGGGTGGTCATCACGCGGTAGTTGCCGCCAAAGATGTACGGCGCCGAGAACGAGCCGAGCGCGCTCAGGAAGGTGAGCACCGCGGCGCCGGCGAGGGCCGGCCGGAGCGCCGGCACGACGACGCGGACGAAGCGCCGCAGCCGCCCGGCGCCGAGCGAGGCGGCCGCCTCGACGAGCGCGCCGTCGAAGCGCGCGAGCGCGGCGCGGACGAAGAGGTAGAAGTAGACGTACATCGAATAGCCGTGCACGAGCAGGATGGCGCCGAGGCCGTCGAGCCGCCACGGTGCACGCTCGAGCCCGAGGCCGGCCATCACGAGCCGGGTGCCCAGCCCGCTCTCGCCCCACAGGTAGAGGAAGGCGACAACGCCGACGAGCGGCGGCAGAGCCACCGGCAGAGCGACGAGCTCGGCGAGTACCCGCCGGCCCGGGAACTCGGCGCGCGCGAAGAGGAAGGCGAGCGGTACGCCGACGGCCGCCGCCAGCGCCACCGAGGCGAGCGACACCACCAGGCTGCGGGAGAGGGCGGTCCACTCGCTCCCTCGCGACGCGAACTCCCGCCACGCTGCGCCCGGCCCCGCCTCGCTCTCGAAGGCGGCGAGCGCCGTGACGACGAGCGGCCAGAGCGCCAGCCAGGCGAGGGCGGCGACGACGGCGAGGTCGCCGGGGCGACGGATCCTCAACGCGCGGCGTCCTCCGCCGCGAACAGCCGCGGCCGCGCCCCGGGGCGCAGCCGCACGCCCACCCTCTCGCCGATCGCCGGCGGAGCGCCGGAGACGAGCGCCTCGATCTCGGCGCCGCCGGCGAGCGCGACCGTGGCCCACGACACCGGTCCGGCGAAGCGGACGACACCGACGGTGCCAGGCACGGACTCGGGCGTGCCGGCCGCGACGAGGTCGATCTCCTCCGGGCGCACGAAGATCTCGCCCGCCGCGATCGCCTCGGCGCCGGGCGCCGCTGCGACCGCGACGACGCCGCCGCCCAGGGCCGCGCACTCGGCGAGGAGCTCGTCGCCCCGGTGCGCGACGCGCGCCGGGAGAAGGGCACCGCGCCCGACGAAGCTCGCCACGAAGCGCGTCGCCGGAGCGCGATAGAGCTCGGCGGGCGTGCCCACCTGCGCGAGCCTGCCGCGTTCGAGCAGCGCCACGCGCCGGCCGAGCTCGAACGCCTCTTCCTGCTCGTGGGTGACGAGCACCGTGGTGATGCCGATCTCTCCCAGGCGGGCGGCGAGCTCGCGGCGCGTCCGCTCGCGCAAGCCGGGGTCGAGGTTCGACAGCGGCTCGTCGAGCAGCAACACGCGCGGTTCGGGCGCCAGGGCACGGGCGAGCGCCACGCGCTGCTGCTGGCCGCCGGAGAGCTCGCCGACTCGGCGCCGCTCGAAGCCGTCGAGGTCGACGCGGGCGAGCGCGGCGGCGACTCGGGCGGCGACCTCCGCGCGCGCGAGCCGCATCGATTCGAGCCCGAAGGCGACGTTGCCGCCGACCGTCAGGTGGGGGAAGAGCGCGTAGTGCTGGAAGACCATGCCGAAGCCGCGGCGCTCGGGCCGCAGGCGGTCGACGCGCTCGGCGGCGAGGCGGATCTCGCCCGCGTCCGCGGTCTCGAAGCCGGCGAGGATGCGCAGCAGCGTCGTCTTGCCGCTCCCGGAAGGGCCGAGCAGCGCCACGATCTCGCCCGGCTCGATCGCGAGCGAGACGCCGGCGAGGACTCGCTCGGCGCCGAAACTCTTGGTGATCCCGTCGAGGACGAGCCGGCTCAAGGCGTGGCCCCGCCCCGGCCGCGGATCTCGCGGTCCCACCTCGCCATCCACTCCGGCCCGCGCTCGCTGGCGAGCGCTTCGTCGTAGTCGGCGGCGACGAGTCGGACGAGCACCTGGCGCGCCCACTCCGGCAGTGCCTCGGCCCGCAGGTCGCTGCGCGCCGGAATGCGGAAGGCGCGCTCGGCGGCGAGCGTCTGCGCCCCGGCGCTGCCGACGTACTCGAGGAACTCGATCGCCGCGGCGCGATGCGGCGCGCCGGCGACGAGCGCCACCGAATCGTCGATCACCGGCGTGCCCGAGCGCGGCAGCGCCCAGCCGACCGGCTCGCCGGCGGACTGGTGGAGCAGGACATCGGTGAGCTCCCAGACGGTGACGTCGCCCTCGCCGCGCACCAGCATCTCGAACAGCAGCGCCGGATTCGCCGCGTACTGCTTGGTCTGCGCGTCGAGCCGGCCGAGCCAGGCGAAGCCCGCGTCCGGCGCGCCGGTCGCGGCGAGCGCGAGGGCCAGGCGGTAGCCGAACAACGTGCGCATCACCCCCGAGGCCAGCGGGTCGCGCACCAGCAGGCGGCCGCGGAAACGCTCGGCGAGCAGGTCCTCCCAGTCGGCCGGCGCGTCGGCGGCGGCGACGGTCCGCGTGTTCCACACCAGCACCGGGATGGTGCGGAAGGTGCCGAAGTAGAGATCGCCCGGCGCGCGGCTCGCCGCCGGCACCGCCTCCGCCCACGACGGGCGGTAGGGGGCGAGCAGCGCCTCGGCGGCGGCGCGGGCGAAGATCGAGTCGGGGCCGCCGAACCAGACGTCGGCCTGCGGATTGGCGCGCTCCGAGCGCACGCGGTCGTAGACCTCCTGCGAGCCCATGTCGAGGTAGCGCAGGTCGATTCCCGGATGCGCGCGCTCGAAGTCGGACTCGTAGAGCACGAGCAGGTCGCGGCCGTGCGGCGAGTAGACGACCAGCGGGCTGCGGCCGTCGCCGGCGCACGCGGCGGCGAGCGCCGACAGGACGCCGACGAGGAGCGCGCGGCCGCTCATGCCCTCACGGCAGCGGGGCGTCGGCGGCTGCGGAAGCGGCGGTTTCCTCGACGGTTCCGGCACCCGGCTCGGCCTCCGTCTTCGGCTGGCCGCCGAGGCTGCGGGAGACGATCTCGACGTCGCGCCAGACGCGCATCAGGTTGCCGCCGGCGATCTTCGCCACGTCCTCCTCCGAGTAGCCGCGGGCGAGCAGCTCGCGCAGCAGGTTCGGGTATTTCGAGACGTCCTCGAGCCCCGCCGGCAGCGTCGGACCGACGCCGTCGAAGTCCGAGCCCAAGCCGACGTGGTCGATGCCGGCGAGCTCGACGACGTGGTCGATGTGGGCGACGACATCGTCCAGGGTGGCGCGCGGGAACGGGTGCTCCGCGCGGTAGCGCTCGCGGAACAGGTCGAGCTCGGCGGTGCCCTCCTTGGCGTTGGTCGCCTGCACGAACTCCTCCTCCGCCTTCCACGCCGCTTGCGACCAGGCGTTGGCCTCCGGCGTCAGGAAGCCCGAGCCGAAGTTGATCTGCACGACGCCGCCCTTGCCGGCGAGCGCCAGGATGCGGGAGTCGTCCAAGTTGCGCTCGAAGCCGGGCGTGAAGCGGCGGCACGAGGAGTGCGAGGCGATCGCCGGCGCGCGGCTCGCCGCCAGCGCCTGGTCGAAGGCGGCGTCGGAGACGTGCGAGAGGTCGACGAGGATGCCGAGGCGGTTCATCTCCGCGATCACCTGGCGGCCGAAAGGCGAGATCCCTCCCCACCGGCGCGCCGCCGGATCGGAGTACGAGGAGTCGGAGATCAGGTTGTCCTCGGCGTGGGTGAGCGTGACGTAGCGCACGCCGCGCTCGTAGAAGTGCTCGAGGTTCTCGAGGTCGTCCTCGATGCCGGCGCCGTTCTCCATCCCCATCGCGAGCGCGATGCGGCCGGAGGTGACGATCTCCTCGCTCTCGGCGACGCTGCGCGGCACCGCGAAGAGCTGCGGATGGCGCTCGGCGAGCGCCCACACCCGATCGACGAGGCCGTCGGCGTAGGCCTTGGCGCCGTCGCCGCGCTGGTACTCCGACGGCACGTAGATCGACATCCAGGCGATGTCGAGCCCGCCCTCGCGCGCCCGCACGGCGTCGAAGTCGCCGCGCTTCGTGCGCTGCGAGACGTCGTCGGGGTGCTCGCCCTGCTCGTGGAGACGGTGCGGCAGGTCGATGTGGGTGTCGACGACGAGGAAGCGCTCGCCGAGATTCTCCGCCGCGGCGACGCGCGGCGACGGCGGCGGCGGCGCCTCGGCGGCGCGCTCGGCCGAGCGCCCCCCCAGCCACCAGCCGGCGAGGCCCGCCACCACGACGATGACGGCGACGACGAGTCCGCGAAGCATCTGCGAGGTGCGGGGCGGGGAGGTCATGACCGGGCATTCTAGTGCCGAGCCAGCGATAGACTCCTCGGCCGTGACCAGGCCGTTCCCCACCGTCGTCGCCTCCCCCGTGCTCGAGGCGTACCGCCGCTGGGGACACCTCGAGGCGGCGATCGACCCGCTCGGCCGCCTGCCGGCCATTCGCCATTCCGAGCTGCCGCTCGATGGCGACGAGGCGCGTCGGGCGCGCGAGCTCTACTGCGGCACGCTGGCCGTGGAGACGGCCCACATCGCCGATCCCGCCCGCCGCGCCTGGGTGGCCGAGCGCATGGAGTCGCCGGCCGACGCGCCCGATCGGCGACGCATTCTCGAAGAGCTCGCGCGCGCCGAGCTGCTCGAGCAGTCGATCCAGGCCCGCTACACGGGCTACAAACGCTTCTCGCTCGAGGGCTTGACCGCGCTCGTGCCGTTTCTGACCCACCTCGTCGACGGCGCCGGCGAGCACGGCGCCGAGCAAGCCCTGCTGGCGATGAGTCACCGCGGCCGGCTGAACGTCATGGCCTGGGTGGTCGGCAGGAGCCCCACCGAGATCTTCGCCGGCTTCGAGGAGGTCGACCCGAGGAGCGCCCTCGGCCGCGGCGACGTCAAGTACCACCTCGGCGCCACTGGCAAGCGGCGCACGTCGTCGGGGCGGGAGATGTCGCTCCATCTCGTCTCCAACCCGAGCCATCTCGAGGCGGTCGTTCCGGTGGCGATGGGCCGCGTGCGCGCCAAACTCACGCGGCGGCGCGACGCGAGCGGCCGCGCCGTCTTGCCGATCGTGATGCACGGCGACGCGGCGTTCGCCGGCCAGGGGATCGCGGCCGAGGCGCTCAACCTCGAGCGGCTCGACGGCTTCTCGATCGGCGGCACTGTCCACGTCGTGGTCAACAACCTGATCGGCTTCACCACCGAGCCGCAGGCGTACGGCTCGACGCGCTACGCGACCGACGTCGCCAAACGCCTGCCGAGCCCCATCTTCCACGTCTGCGCCGAGGACCCCGACGCCGTCGTGCGCGCGGCGCGGCTGGCGATCGACTTCCGCGCCGAGTTCGCGAGCGACGTCGTCGTCGACCTCGTCGGCTACCGCCGTTACGGCCACAGCGAAATCGACGATCCGACGGTGACGCAGCCGAAGCTCTACGAGCGGATCCAGGCCCTGCCGCCGCTCTCGGCGAGCTACGCCGAGCGCGCCGGCCTCGGCGGCGAGCTCCCGGCGCTCACCGAGCGCTTGCGGCGCGAGCTCCAGGCGGCGCACGACGAGGTCGCACAGCTCAAGAAGACGCCCGTGCTGCGCCAGCTCCCCGGCTACTGGTCGGGCTACGTCGGCGGCTTCTACGATCCCGCCTACGAGGTCGATACCGGCGTCGCTGCGGACGAGCTGGCGCGCCTCGCCGACGCCGCCACCGCGGTGCCCGAAGGATTCCACGTCCACGCCAAGCTCGCGCGGCTGCTCGACGAGCGGCGCAAGGCGGGCCACGGCGAGCGCCCGGTGGATTTCGGCACCGCGGAGACGCTGGCCATGGGCTCGCTCGTCGCCGCCGGCACGCCGGTGCGCCTGGTCGGCCAGGATACGAGGCGCGGCACTTTCAACCATCGCCACGCCGTGTGGATCGACCAGCAAGACGAGCGCGAGCACGTGCCGCTCGCGGCACTGGCCGCTCCCGGCGCCTTCTTCGAGGTCTACGACTCGATGCTCTCGGAGGCGGCGGTGCTCGGCTTCGAGTACGGCTTCGCGCGCGACTATCCCGAGGCGTTGGTGGTCTGGGAGGCGCAGTTCGGCGACTTCGGCAACGGCGCGCAGATCGTCATCGACCAGTTCCTGGCCGCCGGCGAGGACAAGTGGGACCTGCTCTCGGGCGTCGTCCTGCTGCTGCCGCACGGCTACGAGGGACAGGGCCCGGAGCACAGCTCGGCCCGCCTCGAGCGCTACCTGCAGCTCGCCGGCGAGGACAACTGGCAGGTCTGCCAGCCGTCGACGGCGGCGCAGTACTTCCACCTCTTGCGCCGCCAGGCGCTGCGCAAGTGGCGCAAGCCGCTGGTCGTCTTCACGCCCAAGTCGGGACTGCGCCATCCCGACGCCGCTTCGCCCATCGCCGAGCTCACGCGCCCGCGCTTCCTGTCGGTGCTGCCCGACGCGGCCAGCCGGGACGCGCGGCGGATCCTCCTCGGCAGCGGCAAGATCCTCCACGAGCTGCGCGCCGAGCGGAAGCGGCGCGAGCGCACGGACGTCGCGGTGCTCGGCCTCGAGCAGCTCTACCCGTTCCCCGAGCGCGAGCTCGTCGCCGAGCTCGAGCGCCACCCGACGGCGCGCGAGGTGATCTGGGTGCAGGAGGAGCCGGCCAACATGGGCGCTTTCGCCTTCGTCGACTCGATTCTCGATCGCCTCGCCAAGGGGCGCATCGTGCGTTCGGTCAAGCGCACCGCCTCCGCCTCTCCCGCCACCGGCTCGGCCAAGGCGCACGCGCTCGAGCAGAAGACGCTGCTCTCGCTCGCCTTCGCTTAGCCCGAGAAACGAAGACGCGCCGGCGGGATGCCGGCGCGTCGGAAGCGGTCGCACGGGACCGCGAAACGACTCAGAGTGGCTGGGAGGCAGGGACTCGAACCCCGATTCTGCGGTCCAGAGCCGCATGTCCTACCATTGAACGACCTCCCAGCGGCAGGACCGCGGAAGATTATCGGGCGGCCCGCAGAGGGTCAACCCAAAAGGCGTTCACTCGCTCGCCCCTTGCCTCTGGAGCTTGGCCCAGGTATCCCGCAACGTCGCCGTGCGGTTGAAGACGGGCCGCTCCGGCGTGTGGTCGCGCGAGTCGGCGCAGAAGTAGCCGACGCGCTCGAACTGGACCCGCTCGCCCGGCGCCGCCACCGCCAGCGCCGGCTCGAGCTTGGCGCCGGGCACGAACGCGAGCGAGGCGGGGTTCACGGTCGAGATCCAGTCGACCCCCTCCGGCACGTCGTTCGGATCCGGATTCGCGAACAGGTGCTCGTAGAGCCGGACCTCGGCGTCGACCGCGTGCGCGGCCGACACCCAGTGGATCGTGCCCCGGATCTTGCGCCCGTCCGCCGGCGCGCCGCCGCGGGAGTCGGCGTCGTGAGTGCACCGGAGCTCGACGACCTCGCCGGCGGCATCCTTGACCACCTCGACGCACTTCACGATGTAGCCCCAGCGCAGCCGCACCTCGCGTCCCGGGGCGAGGCGGAAAAACTCCTTCGGCGGCGCTTCGAGGAAGTCGCCGCGCTCGATCCACAGCTCGCGCCCGAAGGGAACCTTGCGGGTGCCGGCTGTCGCGTCCTCGGGGTTGTTCACGGCGTCGAGCTCGTCGACCCGCCCCGCCGGCCAATCGACGAGCGTCACCTTGAGCGGATCGAGAACGGCCATGCGCCGGAGCGCCGTGCGGTTCAACTCTTCGCGCACGCAGTGCTCGAGTAGCGCGTGCTCGACCGTCGACTCCTGCTTCGTGAGCCCGATGCGCTCGCAGAACTCGCGGATCGCAGTCGGCGAGTAGCCGCGGCGGCGGATGCCGGCGATCGTCGGCATGCGCGGATCGTCCCAGCCCGTGACGACGCCCTCCTCGACCAGGCGCAGCAGCTTGCGCTTCGACAGCACCGTGTGGGTGATGTTCAAGCGCGCGAACTCGATCTGGCGAGGGGCATAGATGCCGAGCTCGCGCACGAACCAGTCGTAGAGCGGCCGGTGGTCCTCGAACTCGAGCGTGCAAAGCGAGTGCGTGATGCGCTCGATCGAGTCCGACTGGCCGTGCGCCCAGTCGTAGGTCGGGTAGATGCACCAGGCGTCGCCCGTCCGGTGGTGGCGCGCGTGCAGGATGCGGTACATCACCGGGTCGCGCAGGTTGACGTTGCCCGACGCCATGTCGATTCTCGCCCGCAGCACGCGCGCGCCGTTCGCGAACTCGCCGGCGCGCATGCGGTGGAAGAGGTCGAGGTTCTCCTCGACGCCGCGGCCGCGGTGCGGGCTCTCGCGCCCCGGCTCGTTCCACGGGCCGCGGTAGTCACGGATCTCGCCGGCCGAGAGATCGTCGACGTACGCCTTGCCGGCGCGCACGAGCTGCTCGGCCCACGCGTAGAGCTGTTCGAAATAGTCGGAGGCGTAGTACTCGCGGTCCTCCCAATCGAAGCCGAGCCAACGCACGTCGCTCTGGATCGAGGTGACGTACTCCGCCTCCTCGGTCGTCGGGTTGGTGTCGTCGAAGCGCAGGTTGCACCGGCCGCCGTGCTCGGCCGCGAGACCGAAGTTGAGGCAGATCGACTTGGCGTGGCCGATGTGGAGGTAGCCGTTCGGCTCGGGCGGGAAGCGGGTGCGGATCTCGACGTGCTTGCCCGCGGCGAGATCGGCTGCGACGATGTCGGCGATGAAGTGCTTGCCCATGGGCGGTTCCGAGCGGCGGCGCGTCAGCCGGCGGCGAGGCGCGCGAGGGCGCAGTCGAGGCGCGCCACGACGCGCTCGCGGCCGAGAATCGAGAGGATATCGAAGAGACCGAAGCCGACCGGCTTGCCGGAGACGGCGACGCGCACCGCGTGCACGATCTGGCCGAGCGGGATTCCCCTTTTCTCGGTGAACGCCGAGAAGAGTTTCTCCAGCGAAGGGGGCGTGAAGTCGCTCGTCGCGGCGAGATCGGCGCGCAGGTCGCGCAGGAGATCTGCCGCCCCTGGCGCCTGGCGGATGCGCTCGTCGAAAGCCTTGGCGTCGTAGGTCAGCTCCTCGTCCGCGACGAAGAACTCGGGGTAGTCGAGACTGTCGCCGGCCACCTTGATGCGGTCGGCGGCGGCCTCGACGATGCGGCCGACGAACGCGCGCTCGGCCGTCGAGGGCGGCGCGTCGACGTGGCCGGCCCGGGCGAGGAACGGCAGGGCGAGCGCCGTCCGCTCCGCGAGCGGAAGCGCCGCCATGTAGCGCTCCTGGAAGGCGAGGAGCTTCCTGGGGTCGAAGCTCGCCGACGACCTGCCGATGCGCTCGAGCGTGAACTCGGCGATGCGCTCGGCGGGAGAGAGAATCTCCGTCCGGTCGTCGAGCGACCAGCCGAGGAGGAGGAGGTAGTTGAGCAGCGCTTCGGGAAGGAAACCCGACTCGCGGTAGAAGGCGACGACGACCGGGTTGAAGGTCTCGGCGGAGACGGCGCGCCCGAGCCTCTCGGCGATCCGCCTGCCGCGCGCGTAGAGCTCGGCGAACTCGGGGTTCTTCAGGTACTTGTCGAGCTTGCGCTTGGAGAGCTTGACGCGGCTGCCCGGCTCGGCGACGACCGGCAGGTGGGCGAAGACCGGCAACTCGGCGCCGAGCCCGTCGAAGATCCAGATTTGCCGAGGCGTGTTCGACAGGTGCTCTTCGGCGCGGAGGACGTGCGTGATTCGCATCTCGACGTCGTCGACGACGCTCGCCAGGTGGTAGAGGCAGGTGCCGTCGGCGCGCTGGACGACGTGATCTGCCTCGCTCGCCCAGGCGACCTCGACCTCGCCGCGCACCTCGTCGTGGAAGCGGCAGGCGCCTGCCCGCGGCATCCTCAAACGCACCACGGCGGAGCGCCCTTCGGCCGCGAAGCGGGTGCGCTCTTCCGCGCTCTCGGCGGCCCAACGGCGCGAGGCGAGATAGGGCCGCCCGGCGGCCTCGGCCTCACCGCGCTCGGCCTGGATCTCCTCCGGCCGCGCGTAGTCGCGGTAGGCGTAGCCGCGCTCGAGCAGTCGCTCGACGGCGCGCTCGTAGATCGGCAGACGTTCCGACTGGAAGTACGGCGCGTGCGGGCCGCCCACCTCCGGCCCCTCGTCCCAGTCGAGCCCCAGCCAGCGGAAGCCGTCGAGGATCGGCCGGAGCGCCTCGGCGACGTTGCGGCCGGCGTCGGTGTCGTCGACGCGCAGGACGAAGGCGCCGCCGTGGTGGCGGGCGAAGAGCCAGTTGAAGTACGCCGTGCGCACGCCGCCGATGTGGAGGTAGCCGGTCGGCGAGGGCGCGAAGCGGACGCGGACGGGGCGCGTGGTGCGAGCGTCGGTCACGAGGGAGGAATCCTATCGGCGCTCGCCGGGGCGGTGCGGCACGCGCCGTGAAGGGCGTGAAGCTGGCGGAGACGGAGGGATTCGAACCCTCGATACAGGTTTGTTGCCCGTATAACGGTTTAGCAAACCGCCGCCTTCAGCCACTCGGCCACGTCTCCGCGGGCGGAAGCGCGATTCTAGCCCGAGGGCGGCTCCCAGACCTCGGTGGCGGGAAAGAAGCCGTACCAGCCGAACCACAAGGCGAGGTGCGCGGGCAACCGCGCGAGCGGCTCCTCGCCGCTCCCCGGCGGCGACAGGAGCGCCGTCTCGGTCTCCGACCAGAGGCGCTCCTGCTCGTCGACGAGCCCGCCGGCGGCGTCGCGGCGGAACCGCCGCGCACCGCGCCGGTAGACGCGCAGAGCGCCGCTCGCGGGCTCGGCGAGCACGACTACGGACGTCTCCGCGAGCCGGTCGTTGACGACGCCCGCGGCGACGGCAGCCGCGGTCGGATACGCCTTCGCCGCCGCGCCCAGCCGCAGCCCCAGGATCTCCTCCTCGCGCGGCAGTCGCGCGCTCTTCGGCCAGACCGGGAAGCGGACGCCGCGGCGCTTCTGGTCCGCCGCGCCCGGGCGGTAGTCGAAGCCCCAGCGCGCGCCGTAGCTCGGTGCGAGAACGACCGCCGAGGTCGACGGGTGCGCCCTCCGCCAGGCGCCCCAGGTCGTCACGGTGGCCGGCAGCGCGGTCAGCCGCGCGCCCTCCGCCGCGCGCGGACCGACGACCGCCTCGCCGGTGAGCTGGCTCCACAGCGAGTGCGTCGCGCGATCGAACATCAGCTTGTTCGAGCGGAAGAGCAGGCCCGACGAGCCGAACCGCTCGCGCTCGCCGTCGCCGCCGCGGGCGGAGTAGACGACCCCGCTCCCACACAGCGTGCAATACGAGAGCGTGAGCGGCTCGCCTCCCACCACGTCGTTCGCCATCTCGTGCCAGCCGAGATAGCGGTGCGGGTAGGCGCGCGCTGCGCCGCCCGCGACGACGCCGAAGACGAGCTCGTCGGCAGCGAGCGGCGCCGCGGCCGCGCCGACGTGCGGCGGATCGTCGAGCGCCGGGATGCCGTCGAGGCGGGCGCCGCCGAAGACGATCTCCTCGATGCGGATCCGCGCCGGCACGCCCTCGTGGAGGAGCCGCAGGTAGGCCGGATCGATGCGCGCGAGCTGGCTCCGCTTCCACTCCACGTAGCCGGGCGCAGGCGGAAAATCGTCGCGGCTCCCGAGCCACTCCACCCAGGCGTAGTAGCTCTCCCCGGCGCCGGTGTGGCCGGTGAGCTCGGCGAGCGTCCAGGCGAGATCGCCGCGGAAGCGCCGGGGAGTGAAGAAGACGGCATCGACGAGTCCCGGCACCAGACCGCGCGCCTCGGCCGCGACGAGCTCGCGCGCGGCGGCGCGCCGGGCACGGGCGTCGTCTCCGATGAGCGGGGGGATGCGGTCGTGACCCGGCGGCTCGCTCGCGGCGCCGAGCGCGAGCGCGAGGGCGAGCGCGAGGGCGAGCGCGGCGAGCGGCGCTCGGCGCGGCATGCGCAATTGGAGCACGGGGCCTCCCAGCCCGAGGTCGTCGATGGTGCTACGTGCTGCGACGCCGCGGCGGATGCCTGCGATAGAGTCGCCGCGCTCGCCTCTTCGGGCCCCGACCACTCGACGCTCCGTGACCTCGAACGACGACCGCGACGCGCTCGCCATCTCGACGCTGCGCTTCCTCGCCGTCGACATGGTCGAGCGTGCCCGCTCGGGGCACCCCGGCGCGCCGCTCGGCTTGGCGCCCGTCGCCTATCGGCTCTGGACGCGTTGGCTGCGCCACGATCCGGCGGCGCCCGACTGGCCGAATCGCGACCGCTTCGTGCTCTCCTGCGGACACGCCTCGGCGCTGCTCTACGGCCTGCTCCACCTCGCCGGCTACGACCTGCCGCTCGCCGAGCTCGCGCGCTTTCGCCAGCTCGGCTCGCGCACGCCGGGACACCCCGAGCGCGGGCACACCGCCGGCGTCGAGACGACGACCGGCCCGCTCGGACAGGGGATCTCGAACGCCGTCGGCATGGCGATGGCGGAGCGCCTGCTCGCGGCTCGCTTCAACCGAGCGGGCTTTCCGCTCTTCGATCACCGCGTCTGGGTGATCGCCTCCGACGGCGACCTGATGGAGGGCGTCTCTTCCGAGGCCTCCTCGCTCGCCGCGCACCACCGGCTCGGCCGCCTCAAGGTGCTCTACGACTCGAACCGCATCACGATCGACGGCTCGACCGAGCTCGCCTGGAGCGAGGACGTCGCGGCGCGCTACCGCGCCTATGGCTGGAGCGTGCTCGCGGTCGACGACGCCAACGATCTCGCGGCGATCGACGCTGCGCTCGCCGCCGCCGCGAGCGAGGAGGAGCGGCCGACGCTCGTCGTCGTCGCCACGCACATCGGCTTCGGCAGCCCGAAGCAGGACACGGCCGCGGCGCACGGGGCGGCGCTCGGCGCCGAGGCGGCGCGCGCCACGCGGCGCGCCCTCGGCTGGCCCGAGGAAGGCGAGTTCCTCGTCCCCGCGGCGGCGCGCGAGCCGTTCGCCGCCGCCGCCCAGCGCAACGCCGCGGCGCACGCTGCCTGGCGCGAGCTCCTCGCCCGCTACCGGGACGCGCACCCGCCGGCCGCCGCCGAGCTCGCGCGCCGCCTCGCGGGCGAGCTGCCAGAGGACTGGGACGCCTCGCTCCCGGATTTCGCCGACGGCAAGCCGATCGCCACCCGGGCCGCCTCGGGCAAGGCGCTCAACGCTCTCGCCTCGCGCGTCCCCGAGCTCCTCGGCGGCTCGGCCGATCTCACCGAGTCGAACAACACGCTGCTCGACGGCGAGAGCGTCTTCGCCCCCGCCTCCCCCGCCGGCCGCAATCTCCACTTCGGCGTGCGCGAGCACGCCATGGGCGCCGTCCTCAACGGCCTCGCGCTCTCCGGGATGATCCGGCCGTTCGGCGGCACCTTTCTCATCTTCTCGGACTACATGCGCCCGGCGATCCGTCTGGCGGCGTTGATGCGCTTGCCGGTTGTCTATGTCTTCACCCACGATTCGATCTTCCTCGGCGAGGACGGCCCGACTCACCAGCCGGTGAGCCAGCTCGCCAGCCTGCGCGCGATCCCCGGGCTCGTCGTCCTGCGGCCGGCCGACGCCCACGAGACGGCCGAGGCGTGGCGCGTCGCCCTCGCCCGGCGTGACGGGCCGACGGCGCTCGTCCTCTCCCGGCAGAAGCTCCCCGTGCTGGCCGAGACGGCGGCGCGCTCGCGGGAAGGGGTCGCCCGCGGCGGCTACGTGCTGTGGGAATCCGGGACCGATGGGACCCCGGATCTGGTGCTGATCGGGACCGGCTCGGAGGTCCAGCTCGCCCTTTCGGCCGCCCACAGGCTGGCTGCGGAGGGGGTGGCGACGCGCGTCGTCTCGCTGCCGTCGTGGGAGCTCTTCGCCGCCCAGGAGGCGGCCTACCGCCGAGAGGTCCTGCCCCCGGAGACCCCGCTGCGGCTGGCGGTCGAGGCGGGCACCCCCTTCGGCTGGCACCGCTGGACGGGCGATCGTGGCGAGGTCCTTGCACAGCAGGGTTTCGGCGCCTCGGCGCCGGCCGAGGCACTGGCGGCGCATTTCGGCTTCACCGCCGAGGTTGTGGAAAAACGGGCTCGGGACTTGCTTACCCGCCGCGGGAGCTGAGCGCCCGGCCCCTTTCGCTGGAAGCGATCGCCGCGCTGTGCTAATCTAGGCTGCGATCGCGCGAAGCTCAGGATGTAGTGTGTGTGGACTTCGTGCGTCTGATTGATCCCAGATTCCGAGCCGCTCGGAAACCGATTGCCCCCAGGAGGGAACACGTGATGAAGAACCGCAAACTGGCAGTGTTGGGTGTGGCGGTGCTGACCCTCGCGGTCGCCGCCGGCTGCGCGAAGCCGCCGCAGCAGGAGATCGACGCGCTCAAGGCCGCGATGACGGCCGCCGAGCAGGCCGAGGCCCCGAAGTACGCGGCCGACGCCTGGAACAGCGCGCAGCAGGCGATGAACGCGGTCAACGCCGAGGTCGAGGCGCAGGCCAACAAGTTCGCGCTCTTCCGCTCCTACACCAAGACGAAGGAGCTGATCGCCGCCGCCAACCAGAGCGCCGAGGCCGCGCAGCAGGCCGGGCGGGCCGGCAAGGAAGCGGCGATGAACGCCGCCAACGACGCGCTCGCCGCCGCGCGCACCTCGCTCGAGTCCGCCACCACGCTGATGGCCGAGCTCGGCGCCTGCCGCCGCAAGCCGAAGGACTTCAAGAAGGACATGGAGATGATGCAGGCGACGCTCGACGGCTACGCCGCCCAGGTCACCGGCATCGAGAGCGCGATCGCGTCCGAGGACTACTTCGGCGCTCGCTCGCAGGCCGAATCGCTGCAGGCTTCGGTCGACACTTTGGTCTCCGACATGCAGGGGGCCAAAGAAAAGATCAAGTGCTGAACGGCTGGCTCCGACGCAGCCTTCGACCGGCGACGGGCTCCCGTCGCCGGTCTTTTCATTTCGGCGCGCTGGTTGCCCTCCTCGGCACGAGCCTCGCGGGAATCCGCCGCTGGTCTTTTCGATTCGGCGCGCTGGTTGCCGGCCTCGGCACGAGCCTCGCGGGAATCCGTCGCCGGTCGTATCTTCTCGGCGGGCTGGTCGCCACGCTCGGTGCCAGCCTCGCCGTGTCGGCATGGTCCGGCGGCGAGCCCGCGCTCGATCAGACGATCATCGGCGGCGCGCGGCACGCGAGCTACGCCGCGGTGCGGACGCTTCGCGACCAGGTGCCGGCGACGGCGCGCCTGCTCGACCGCCTGGTCGCCGACGCCGAGACCATCACCGCCGACGAGACCACGGCCCCCTCCTGGGAGCGCAATCCCGGCCGCGTCGAGGCGGCGTGGACGCGCACGCTGGTCACCGCCCGCAAGGCGCTCGGCGAGCTCCACGGCCGCCGTCGCACGTGGGAGACGCGCTGGAGCTCACTGCGCGATTCGCTGGCGACGGACATTCGCCGCGCGCAGCTCGAGGCCGACGAATCTGGCGTCAGCCGCAGGGAGATCGCGGCCGCCAAGCAGGCGGCGCTCAAATGGGACCTGGCGCAGCGCTACGCGACGAGCGGCGCGCACGAGCGCGCCGTCGTCGCCGCCGAGCAGGCACGCGAGTTCACCCAAATCGTGCGCAGCGGCTTCGTGGCGCTGCACTCCCGCTATCGCGACCCCCGTCAACTGCGGCGCTGGAAGGCGCTCGCCGAGGAGACGATCGCCTTTTCGCGTCAGAGTGGCGAAACGGTCTTCCTCGTCGACAAGCTCAAGCGCAAGCTCTACGTTTACAGCGCCGGCAAGCGCGTCGCCACCTACAGCGCCGAGCTCGGCGTCAAGGGTCTGCGCCAGAAGATGCACTCGGGCGACCAGGCGACTCCGGAAGGACGTTACCGCGTGACGCAGGTGCGCGGGCCGGGCCGCACGCAGTATTACAAGGCGCTGCTGCTCGACTACCCGAACCCCGAGGACCGCGCCCGCTTCGCCTACGGCAAGCGGACGGGCGAAGTGCCGCGCCGCGCCGGCATCGGCTCGCTGATCGAGATCCACGGCGACGGCGGGCAGGGCCGCGACTGGACGGACGGTTGCGTCGCCCTGCGCAACGACGACATGGACCGCATCTTCGTCCGCGCCCGGCCGGGCACGACGGTGACCATCGTCGGCACGTTCTGAGAGACTCGACGCGATGAAGATCGCTCCCGAGCTGCAGCAGGTCTACGGTCGCGACCGCGCCCTGCGACCCGAGGACAGCTTCGCCTTCGAGCCGCCGCGCCGGCTGCCGGTCTGGGCGCGCGCCTTTTTCTTCGTCGTCGCCGCCGGCGTCGTCCTCGGCTCCGGCGCGGCGCTCGGCCTCGCCCGCTACGGCGGCGCCTACGCGAGCGCCGAGCTGCGTTTCGATCCGGCGCCGCCGCCCGAACTTTCCGAGCTCACAGTGACGCCCGCCGAGCGCGCCGCCCAGCTCGAGAAGAGGCTCACGACGCTGGCGCCCAAGCGCGAGATCTACATCGTCGTCGACAGCTACCGCAACCGCCTGCGCGTCTACAAGGGCGACGAGCTGCTGCGCGAGGCCGTCTGCTCGACCGGCTCCGGCGTGCGCCTGCGCGATCCGCGCAACGGCAAGGAGTGGATCTTCGACACGCCGCAGGGCGAGGTGCGCATCTGGCGCAAGCGCCGCGATCCGGTGTGGGTCAAGCCGGATTGGGCGTTCATCGAGGAGGGCTTCGAACCGCCGCGCGGCATGCGCGACCGCGTCGACGACTACTCGCTCGGCGATTACGCGCTCGACATGCCCGACGGCTACCTCATCCACGGCACCGTCTTCAAGACGCTCCTCGGCCGGCGGGTGACGCACGGCTGCATCCGCTTGGGCGACGAGGATCTCGAGTTCGCCTACAAGACCGTGCCGGTCGGCGCGCGGGTGTTCCTGTTCTGAGCCCGGCCGGCCTCGTCCGACGGCGAAGCTCGCGCCTCGCTGCCGCCACGCTGGCCTCGGTTGGACTGTTGGGCGGGCTGCCCGCGCGCGGCGACGAAGACCTGCGACGGCTGCGCGCCGTCGAGCTCGAGACCGAGCTCGCCAGGCAACGCGCGATTTACTTCGTGCTCGACCCCGATGCGCGCCGGCTGACGGTCAAGGTGCGCGCCACCGAGCTCGAGACCGTGCGACTGCTGGAGATCCGCCGCCTCGTCTTCGCGCCGATCTTCGGCTCGGCGACGCCTCCCGAGCTGCCGGCGCCCGCCGTCTGGACCGTGGTCGAGGGACCCGGCGACACCGACCGCGAGACGATCGCCCCGACGACGCTGCGCCCCTACAGCGAGGCCGACGAAGAGGAGGAGCCCCCCGCCACCGCCACGCCGGGCGCGCCCGCCAAGCCCGGAGGCGAGGTCGCGGGCAAGCCCACCACCTACCGCGTGCGCCTCGACGTCGGCTGGCAGCTCCTCGTCACCAGCGAGCCGCCGCGGCTCGGCTTCGCCCAACGCTTCGCCGCCGCCGTGCGCGACGGCTGGCAGCGCTTGCGCGGCGAAGAGCCGTCCCATCCGCCGCTCATCGCCCTCGTCGTCGCCCCCGACGACGCACGACGGCTGCACCACATCTTCCGCACCGGGACGCGCATCCTGGTGTTGACTGCGGACTGATGCCGGCCGGTGCCCGCCGGTCCCTCTGGACGGCGCTCATCGGCGCAGCGCTCGTGTTGCCGGGCTGTGCGCGCGAGCCGGCCGAGCCTCCCAACATCGTGCTCGTCTCGATCGACAGCCTGCGGCCGGACCACCTCGGGGCTTACGGCTACGCTCGCCCGACGAGCCCCAACATCGACCGCATCGCGGCGGAGGGCGTCCTCTTCGAGAACGCCTACAGCGTCACCTCCTGGACTCTGCCGTCGCACCTCACCATGCTCTCCGGTCTCTACCCGGACGAGCACGGGGTCGTCGGCGACGACCAGCGGCTCTCCGACCGCGTCGTGCTCTTGCCCGACACCTTGGCGCGCCGCCTTCGATCCCGATTACTCCGGACCGGTCGATGGCCGCCTCGTGTCCACCGGCCGACTGCGCGCGCGCAGAATGCGCCCGCGCGATCTCGCCCATCTCGTCGCGCTCTACGATGGCGAGATCGCCTGGACGGATCATTGGCTCGGCGAGCTCGACCGGGCGCTCGTCGATCGCGGCCTCGATCGTTCGACTCTCCTCATCGTCACCGCCGATCACGGCGAGGAGTTCTTCGAGCACGGGCGGCTCGCGCACCGCAAGAATCTCTTCGACACGACTCTGCGAGTGCCACTGATCATTCGCCTGCCCGACCGGCGCTTCGCCGGCGCACGCGTTTCCACGCCGGTGAGCCTCGTCGATCTCGCGCCGACGATCGCCCGTGCCGCGGCCGTCGCCCCGCCGCACGACGGTCTGGGCCGGAATCTTCTGCGCACCCGCCTCGGTCGTTGGCTCACGGCTCGTGAAACGGATCTGTTCGCTTCGCTTCGCGTGCGCGACAGGCACGAGGTAGCGCTCGTCCGTGGCGCCTGGAAAGCCATCGCCGAGCTCGACGAGAAGGGCGAGTTCGACCCCGCGAAGCTCTTTCTCAATCAGCGCCGTCAGGACCCCGCCGAACTGCGCAATGCGGCGATCTCGGACCCGCTCTTCACGGCCCGGTTCGCCGACGCCCTGCAACGGGCGGCCGAGCGATTCGCATCCGTCCGTGCGACGCACGCTCCCGGATCGCCCGAGAGCACTCCCGACGACGAGAAGCAGCTCCGAGCGCTCGGCTATCTCTGATCTCGCCGACCCGCGTCGCGGCCGTTCCGCCTCGCCCTCGTCGTCGTGCCCCACGCCGCGCACAGGCTGCGCCTCACCTCGCGGGCGGGCCGCAGATCCCGGTGCTGACCTCCGCTTGATGCGAGCGGCGATCGCCGACAACCGAGCCGTTCATCCTCGCCGCTCGGCGGGCCCGGGGGCCGCCCTCGACGAGCGGCGCGCCGTTCGCCGTCGATCGGTGGAGTAGATTGGCGGACACCATGGCCATCGCCGACCTTCTGGCCGTCGCGCTCCTGCTCGTGCTGAGCGCCGGCCTCGGCGGTCGGTTTCTCCCCGGCGACGACAGCGCGCTCGGTTTGCTCGAGCAGCTCGCGGTGGGCCTCGCCGCGATCGCGGTCCTTCTGCTCGGGCTCGGAGCGGTGGGACTCCTGCGGCCCCTGCCGATGACGATCCTCTTGCTCGGTGTCGCTCTTCTCGCAGCGCCGGCGCTTCGACGGCTGCCCGGCCGCGTCCGCGCCGCACTCCCCACGCTGCGCGCGCCGCTCGAGTTCGCGGCTGCGGTCAGCCTCGCTGCGGCGGCGCTGTTCGTTGTCGTGCTGGCGCTCGCGCCACCGGTGGACTGGGATGTTCTCATGTATCACCTGGACGTACCGGCGGAGTGGCTCGCCGCCGGCCGCATCCATCTGCCGACGGACAATCTCCACGCGGTCCACGCCGGGCTACTGCACCTGCTCTACGTACCGCTGCTGGCCTTCGCCTCGCCTTCCGCTCCCGCCGTCCTCAGCGCAGCGCTCGCGGTGCTGCTCGGCTGCACGGTCGCGGCCGGCGCCGCGCGCCTGTTCGGCCGCGAGGTCGCCGCGCTCTCCGTCAGCTGGCTGTGGGGCACGGGAACGATCCTGCTGGTGGCCGCGACCGCGCGCGTCGACGTGAGTCTGGCGTTCTTCCTCACGCTGACCCAGATCGAGCTGGTGCGAGCTGCGGCGGGCGAGGACCCGGAGAGGGCTCTCCCGCGGGCGTCGCTCATGCTCGGCTGCGCCGGCGGCGTCAAGCTGCTCGCCGTCGTGTTCGGCGTCGCTCTTCTACCTCTCGCGACCTGGGTGCTCCTGCGGCGACTGCCCGCAGCGAAGCGGATGTCCGTCTTGGCGGCCTCTGCCGCGGCAGCGGTACTTCCCGCCCTTCCGTGGCTGGCGAAGAACTGGCTGCTCGTCGGAGCACCCCTCTATCCGGTCGGCGCGAGCGCCACACTGGAGCCTTGGCTCGCCACGCTGTACGTCGCCCGGCCCGGCCTGGAATGGTCTCTCGTCGGCGCTCTGACGGAGGTACGAGAGTCGTTCTCGCCCTGGCTCGTCCTCGTCGCGCCCGCGCGCCTCTCGGTCGAGTGGGAGGCCGCGTTCTATCACGCGAGCCCGGCTCTCTTCTGCCTCCTGCTCTGGCTGCGGGACCGACGGACGGCAGTCATCAACGCGTTCCTCGGGCCCGCGCTCCTCTATGCGGCGATCGTGCTCGTGCGCTCGCCCGCGACCAACTTGCGCTACTTCGTGCCGGCGCTGCCGGCGCTGACGATCGCGGCCGCTGCCTTGCTCTGTCGTGTCACGGTGAACCGCGTCGCGCTGGCGCTGGCGCTGGTCATCGGCCTCGTGCCCGGCGCGCTGGCGGCGCGCGCATGGCTGACCGGCACCTCTGCCATTCCGTATGCCCTGGGGCGCGTGCCGAGCGAGCTCTATCTCGAGTCGCACCTCGATGTCGGGGTCCGCGCGCTGTCCACGGCGACGCACATGGTCGAGCAGTCGGTACCGCCGGACGGGCGGGTGCTGATGCTGTTCGATGCCCGCGGGTTCGCCTTCTCTCGCAACGTGATCCAGGACAACCGCCTCAACAACTGGCAGCTGCTCGCCGGCCTGGTCGAAAAGGGCTGTCTCGAGGAGACGGACGTCAGTCACGTACTCGTGAACCGTGGCGCTCTGGCCTACTACGAGCGCCGCGGACTCGACCCCGACCGACTCCGCTGGCGAGAGTTCGAGTCCTTCGAGACGAGATGCCTCGAATCCGTCCGCGCGTCCGCCGGCTTCGAGCTCTACCGCCTGAAGCGGCCGGCGACCGCATCGCCGCCCGCCTGAAGCCGCGAGTGCGGTCTGACACCGGACCCGTTCGCGAGAGAATCGCCGAAGCGCGCGACAGGCTTGGCGGAGGGAGTGGGATTCGAACCCACGAGGCCCTCGCGGGCCTTCCGGTTTTCAAGACCGGCGCCTTCGACCACTCGGCCACCCCTCCCGCCGTGTTCCGACCGGGATGCGCAACGGCTGTCCCGGACAATACGCGATCGCCGCGCCCGGCCGGCGAGGCGAGCGGCGTTCCGGACCCTCCGCGCTCGGCTCACGCCGGCGGGGAGGAGCTTCGGTCCGGTCTCACCGCCCTCGCGCGGCCTCCGGGCCCACGCGACGTCGCCGGAGCTCAATACCGAACTTCGAATCGTCGCGAAGTGGCGGATCGCCGTAGAGCGCAATCGGCTCGTAGTGAGACTCGATCCAGCTCCACAGCTCTCGCCCGTAGTCCTCGCCAAAACGGGGCAGCCCGTATTCGAGCGTCGGTCGGTGCGTCACGAGCACATAGTCCGGGCGATTCGACTCGAGATCCTCGACCATCGTCGCCTCGCCGAAAAATGCCAGCTCCGGCGGCATGAAGTTGACGAATCGGCTCGCACTCTCCCGGCGAGCGAGATAGTTCAGCATGATGCCTTCCGGCAGCACGGTGAAAGTCTGGCCCGGCGGGCAGATCGCTTCGATCTCGTCGACCGCTTCCTGCACGATCGGCCCTGGTCGGTCCGCCAGGAAGCGGTCCGCCCCGCGCCCGACCGTATGGGATTTGCGGTTCATCCACCCGGCTGCGAACACCAGGTTGCCGAGCACGGCGGCGGCCACCACTCCGAGCGCGAGGATCCGGAAGACGTCACCCGACCCGCCTCGCGAATCGATCCACTTCGGCAGGTGGTGCAGGAGCGCCACCAGAAGCAGAACCACTCCGGGGAGAGCGAGGACGAATCCGTAGCCCGAGAGGCTGACGGCGAGGATCAGCTTCAGTTCGAGCACGAGAGCAAAGACGCACCAGGCGATCAGGCGACGCCGCGCGCCGCCCGTGACCGATCCGCCGGCGACGAGCAGCCAAGCGGCGAAGGCGGCGACAAACACCGGCACGGGGCGAGCGACACCCAGCCACTTGAGCCACCCGACGCGCGTGAGCAGGAGCGCGACGATCAGCGGCGCAGCCACCGCGGCCGCGGTCATCGCCAGGACCTTTCGCCGGCGGGCCGCGAGCGCGAGGAGCATCGCCGGGACCAGGACCAAAAGCCACTCGGCCGCCCACACGACCAGCTCGAGCGCGCTCCGCTTCGGGTCGAGTAGCCCTGAGATCCGCCGGTAAAAGGTGATCTCCATCGCACTCCCGCCGACGATCCACGGCCACGAGCCGAGCGTCCCCTTGAGGGCCTTGCTCGCAGGCATGCCGAAACTCAGCAGGACGAACGACGCCAAAGCCGGCAGCGCAACGCTGGCCAGCCAGAGGCCGGCTTGCCGCGCGCGCGCGGCAGCCGGTTCGTCACGCTCGCGCCATGCAAAGGCCAGCAGCACCCCGCAGCCCGCAGCGGCGGCGAGGAAGATCTCGCCCTTGGTCAGAAAGCAGAGGCCGAGGAGCGCTCCGGCCAGCCCGAGCCAGCCCGATCGTCGGATGGCGCTCCAACGACCGAGCGCAGCGAGCGCCGCCGCACCCAGCACCAAGCCGTGGGTCGCTTCGTGCGAGTAGGGGGCGACGAAGTTGAAATTGCCCAGGGCGCTGAGGTGGCCGAAGCCGAAGAGGGCGAGGGCGACGACCGCCGTGACGGTCGCAGTCAGGTGGCTCGCGTGCGACCGGACGAGAAGGTAGAGGAGAGCGGTTCCCGCCGCCAAGATCGTCAAGTTGGCGACCACGAGTGTCGTGATCGAAGTACCGAAGACGCGAAATAGGGCGGCGTTGAAATATGCGGAAAACGGACCGTTGAACCACGCGATGTCACGGAAGAGTACTTGCCCTTCGCGCAGTCGCCAGGGAACGTAGAGCTCACGACCGAAATCGACGAGGGGATCAAACCAGCGTCCCCAGGTCCAGATACAGAGGAGGAGAAAAGAGGCGCCAACGGTGAACGGGCCGACGACGGGGAGCCAACCGCGAAGCACGGATTCCGACCGCGAGGACGGCGTCTCGTCGCTGGACGCGAGATCGAACGAACCATCGAATGCGCCTTGCGTCACCCACCTCACCTGATATCTTCGCTCTCGACCGTCATGCTCGGCCGCCTCATCGAATCGGCTCGCCGGCGGAGTGTGATTCCGAGATCGCGAAGCGTCGCGTCGACCTCGACAGGCGGACTGGGCTCCGCGCCATCACCTCCACACCGCCAACACGAGCGCTGCCTCGGAAAACTCGCCGCGATCATTCCGATTGCGCTCGCGGCTTGTCAAGCGCATCCGCTCGATCGTGCTCGCCCGCACCTCGTTCTCGTCTCTCTCGATACCTTGCGGGCGGACCATCTCGACCTCTACGGTTATCCGCGCCGGACCGCTCCCAATCTGCGCCGCTTCGCCGAAGAGGCCATCGTCTTCGACCGAGCGTACAGCCAGTCGCCGAAGACTGCGCCGTCGCACATGACGCTGCTCACCGGCCTCTACCCCGCCGCCCACGCCGTGAGAAACCTGTCGGACGAGCCCGCCGTGGCGCTCTCGCCGAGCATTTCCACCCTGGCGGAGCTGCTCGCCGCGGCTGGCTACGAAACGGGCGCCCATACTGCTTCCGGACACGTCTCACGCGTTCTCGGCTTCAACCGCGGCTTTCAGCAGTACTTCGAGGGCGGCGGCGCAAAGTCGATCTTCGCTCACGCCGCCGAGATCGCCTCGCGGCTCTCGAACGACGGATCGCCCAGCTTCGTCTTCGCCCACACGTACCAGATCCACGATCCCTACGTGCCCCCCGATCGATTTCAGGTCTTCAACTCGCCGAGCTACGCGGGCGAGATCGTCGGCGATCGCGCCCGGCTGCGCGCCCTCGCCGGCGAAGACTGGTCGCGTCAGCACGAGGTCTACTGGGATCGGATTCGCGGCGAGGATCCAGACGACGTCCAGCGGCTCCGCGACCTCTACGACGCGGCGATTCTCTACACGGACGTCCAAGTCGGACGACTCTTCGCCCGGCTGCGGAACGCGGGCCTTTACGAGGACGCCTTGATCATCGTCCTCTCGGATCACGGCGAGGAGTTTCGGGAGCACGGTGAATTCCTCCACGATTCGCTGTACGAGGAGATCCTCCACGTGCCGCTGATCGTCCGCTTCCCGAACGGGCACGGCGATGCATGGGGAGGCCGGCGCATCGCGAGCCCAGTTCGTCTGGTAGACGTCCTGCCGACCGTGCTCGATTATCTCGACCTGCCGATTCCCAGGCACCTCCAGGGCGAGTCCTTCCTCGACCTGATCGCGGACGACTCGCCGCGACGGGCGCGGCCCATCTTCGCGCACTGGCCTCTCGAGCAGGGCTCGGATCCGATCTCGATCCGGCTCGACTCCTGGAAGCTGATCGAGGATGGCCGCGGCTCGACGCCGGAGCTCTTCGACCTCGCGATCGATCCGGGCGAGCTCGACAACCGCGCCTCCGAGCGACCAGAAGGCGTGCAGCGACTGCGTGAGCTGCGCCGGCGGATGCTGGCCGAGAGCCTGGCGTTGCACGCTCAGCACGCCGCTGGCAATCGCGTCGAGATCTCTCCGGAGCTCGAGAATCAGCTCCGGGCGCTCGGCTACTTGCGTTGAATGTACGGTCCGCCCGCCCGGCGGGGACGCTCGCCACGCAACGGCCCGGCTCCGGCAAGCGCGCGGCCGGCGAGCGGATCAGCTGTCCGCTCCGTCCCCCGAGCTCGGTCGCCGTCCGATCCACATCTCGCGGTAGGGCGAATGCCATTCGAGCGACGGGATCACCGGCGGCGAGGCGCCCTCGCGCACGATGATCAATCGATCCTCGGGACGCATTTTCGCCACCCAGGGCGCGAAGGACGCGTCGCTCGCGAGCTCGCGCTGAATCGCACGGAAGACGGCCAAGTCCTCCGGCGGCATGAGCGACGGCTCGAAGCCGACGGCGTAGCGCCAGGAAGCGCGCGGGTTCTTGAAGAACGTGTTGTAGAAGACCCGCATGTCGTTCGTGTAGAGGATTCCTCCCGGCTCCGGCAGCCACGGCCGGTGCTCCGGGCGCTCGAGCGAGAGAAACGCGGCGCTCTCGCCGTGTGACCATCGCCTGCCGGTGTCCACGGTGACGGCCAGCACGAGCGCCGCCGCCGTCACCGCGGTGACGAGCAGGCGAGTGCGGCCGCGGATCGGCGAGCTCTCGAGAGCCTCGTCGAGCTCCCGCGCCATCCACACCACGCAGGCGGGCATCCCCCAGTCGAGCCAGAACCGCACGACGTAGAAGCCGAGAGCCCAGCCCGCGCCGGCGAGCAGGAAGATCGGATCCCGCAGCAGAGGCGCCAGCTCGCGTCCCCGAGAGCGCCGCCAGACGAGCAGTCCGAGCACCGCCGCGACCACCGGCAGGGCGCCGTCGCCGGCCTGGAATTCGCTGACCATGCCCTGCCGCGGCAGATCGCTCGCCAGCGCGCGGAAGGGATGAACGAACGTCTGGACGAGAAAGGCGAGCGGCTGTCCGCTCGCGAGCGCCGCGGCCGCCGTGCCCGCCGCCACCGCCGCCGTCAACCGCCGCGCCGCTCGCCCCCGCCTGGCCGCGAAGAAGCAAGCGAGCGGCAGGCCCCACAGGTACCAGTTGCCGTGCATCCACACCGACAGCGCGAACATGAGCGCGACCGCTGCCCATCGCCGCCTCGCCGGCACGGCCTCGTCCAGTCCTTGCCAGACGAAGCCGAGGACGAGCAGCAGAGCGATCGAGATCACGAGGGGTCGGCCGAGCATCAGACGGTAGAGGAATCCCCATTCCGTCAGCGCCGCGACGAGGAGCGCGAGCAGCCAAGCCTCGCTGCGTCCCCTCCAGAAGAGCAGCGGCGCCACCAGCGCCAGCACGCCCAGGCTCACGACGGAGAGCACGAGGAGCCCGGTGGGCGTTTCGACGACCAGGCGCTGAGCCACCGCGAGCACGGCGTGCCAGCCTTGATGGGGATCCACCGTCACGCCTTCGCGCAGCACCAGGATCTCGCTCCACGGCTTGCCCGAGACGACTTTGGCAGCGTGGCGACGGGCGTCGTCGGCAGGACGATGCCCGAGGGCGACGACGCGCAGCGGGATGAGCGCCAGGAACCAGACCGCGACGAGCCAGACGGCCACGTTCGTCGCACGCGAATCGCCGAGTGGACGGGATTCCTCGCGCACCGTCATGCCACTCCTATTCGATCGAACAGAAACGGCGTGCCGCTGGGCGGCACGCCGTGGTCACGACTCGCCGACTGCCGCTCGACGGCTTCCGCAGCCGTCGCTCGGCGCCCCGGCCGGTTAGGCCGGAGGCTCGCTCGTGCTCTCCTCGGCGGGCATCGGAGTCGGCGCCGGCTGGCCGTAGGCCGGCAGCGGCACCGGCGTCGGCGAGACCGTTGCCGGCTCCGGCTCGGCGATGAAGGAGGGCGGCACGCCGTCGACGTCGTACTCGAGCGGCTGCATCGCCTCGATCCATTCGCCGCGATCCTCCGGCCACTCGAGCGCCGGTAGCGTCGCGTCGCGGGCGGCATCCGACGAGATGCCGACGATGGTCGGGGTGATGACGAAGAGCAGCTCCTGCTCCAGGTGCTCGCGGTTCTTCCAGCGGAAGAGCGGCACCTTCTGCAGGCCCGGCAGGCCGCGCTGTTCGAAGCTCTCCTCGAAGGTGATGAGACCGCCGATCACCAGGCTCTCGCCGGCCGCCACCCGCGCCACGGTCTCCACTGTCTGGATCTGAAAGCCGGGAATGGCGCCGACCGCCAGCCCGCTGTCCGGCCGCACGATCGACGGCGCCACCTCGAGCGTCACGATGCCGTTGGCGTCGACGGTCGGCCGGATGTCGAGGCGCACGCCGAAATCCTGGTAGAAGACGCCCTGGAAGGTGGAGACCTGGTTGGCGGTCGCGGTCGGGATCGGCACCTCGCCGCCGACGAGCACCGTCGCGTGCTCGCCCGAGAGCGTCAGGATGTTGGGCTCGGCGACCGAGCGCACCAGGTTCTTGGAATCGAGGAAGTCGATCGCGGCGAGAATCGCCGTCGCCCGATCGACGAACGACGCCACCAGGTTGCCACCCGTGGCGAGGGTGGAGCCGAAAGATCCGTTGAGCGCTCCGCCCAACGCGTTGGCCGAGCGGGCGCTCGGCATGTTGCGACTCTGCGGCCCGACGTAGTTGCCGATCGAGACGTGCTCGGTGTCGAGCCGGAAGTTGACGCCCATCTTGCGCGCCTTGCCGCGATCGACCTCGAGCACGCGGATCGAAACCATCAGCTGCGCGAGCTCGTCGACCTCGAGGAACGAGATGACGCGGCCCGATTCGCTGGTCACCACCAGGCCTCGCGCCAGGCTCGCCGTGATGCCGGTCGCCTGCGGTGCGCCGCCGCCGCCGGCGAGCGCGTTCCCGCCGCCGCCGGAGAAGCCGCCGCCGATGAAGCCACGATTGCGATTGAAGCCGATGCGGTCGTCGTTGGCGACCTTCAGCCGCACTCCGGTGCCACCCAGCTGCCGCTCGGCCAACGCCACGGCGCGCTGCAGGTCCTGGACCGTGCGCACGTTGCCCTCGAGCACGAACGAATCGCGCTCCGCGTCCGGCTCGACACCGACCTGGATGCGGCGCACGCGGATGCGCGGGTCGACCGCCTCCATCGCCGCCGCGAGGCGGTCCTCGGCGGAAGCCGTGATCCCCGGATAGCGCAGCAGGTTGAGCACCACGCTCACGCCCCCAACGTTGTCGCCGCTGCGCAGGAGCAGCTCGGCCTGGTGCTTGGCGAGCCGCGCCGTGCGCGCGTCGGAGACGTCGCCGCGCAAGATCACGGAGCTGCCGTCGGGACTCGGGTCGACCGTGATGCGCGGATCGATCTCACGCAGCGTCTGGGCGACGAAGTCGACGTTCGGCCCGACACGCAGCACGTAGCGCACTCGACGGTCGTCCTCGAGCCAGATGAAGAGCGTCGTCACTCCGGGCTTCTGGCCGTTGATCAGGACCTCGCGCTCCGAGACGAGGTGGATCGAGGCGAGGCCCTCTTCCGCCAACGCGATGCGGCGGACGGCCGAGGAGAAGGTCAGCACCTGGCCGCCGCCGACGGTGGCGCGCAGCGTGCCGCGGTCCTCGACGACGCCGGCGGCGCCGCCGGCGCCCGGCAGCGCCAAGGTGAGCGCCGCGAAGAGGATCCACAGCGCCGAAACGGAGCGGCTACGCATCATCATGGCACCACCGAGAGTCTCGACTTCTTCGCGCCGACGATGTACTCGACCGGACGTTGTACGGGGAGCTCGAGCAGCTCGCCGCTCGCGACCTCGGTCTTGCCGTGGAGCACGACCTGGATCGTCTCGCCGGTGCCCGTCGCCTTGGCGAGCGGGATGGCGTCCTCGGGATGGAGCCCGAGGATGAGACCGATGGTCGACGGCCCGCGCGGCGTCTGTGGCGGCGGCACCAGCGCCGCGAGCCCGGTGCGCGGTGCGCTCTCCTGGGGAGACGAGCTCGCGAACATCGTACCGATGATGTAGGCGTCGCGGGCGATGACGCGCGCGAAGCCGCCGCGGCCGCCGCGGTCGATGGCGACGACGTCGACGCGATCGCCGGACTTCAGGTTCTTGTAAGGAACGAGGGTCTTGGGCACGCGGATCGTCGTCAGCACGCGGCCCTCCGGCACGAGCTCGGCGATCGCCGCCGCTTCGGTTTCGCTGGCCGCGAGGTCGGCGCGCGTGAACGGGTCGCCCTCCTGCTTCGGCCGCGCCAGCTCGCGCCCGGCGAGGGCGCGCGCGTCGGTCATCGCTCCCTTGGGCAGGGCGCTCTCGGCCATCTTCACGCGCTTGAGGTTGGTGCTGCCGAGCGTCGCGCCCGTCGGCAGGTCCGCCGCCGCGACCCAGACGTCCTTCTGGGGCGTCATCCAGCGCTGCACCTGGCGGAAGCCGAGGACGCCGACCAGCAGCAACGCCAGCGCGAGCAGCCCGATCTGCAGATAGCGGCGCCGCTCGTTGGGTCCCTGCGTCGTGCCCGTACTGTCGAGAATCGTCAGAATCATGGCGCGCCTTTCACGAGACGCTCGCCGCGCTCACCTGTTCAGCAGCGCACGAACCGAGTCGTCTCGCCATCTCCAATTCTTCCCTACGCACATCTTGCTCGCGCTCGTCGTGGGAGCGCTGGCTGCATCGCCGGCGTCGCCTCCGAGCAGGGGAACGAAGGCTCGGGCCGAAGATCGTCTCCGGCCCGAGCCCACGAAACCTCGTGCTCTTAGAGGAGCGGTGCGACCTGAGTGTCCTCGTCGGTATCCGGCGTGACGCTGAAGTTGAAGCCCTCCTCGTCGCCAGCGGCGCCCTGGTCGCCCGGAACCCCGGTCAGACCGTTGTCCGCCGCGTCGCTCCAGGCCGAGCCGGCCACCGCGGCCACCGGCGCGTTGTCGCTGATGCCGTCGAAGATGTAGCTCTGGTCGATGGCGCCGATCGCCTCGGCGACGTCGCCCATCTCGGCGGTCACCGCGTCGCGGATGGCGACCATCCCGACGATCAAGCCGATGACCAGGATCGTCGCGATGAGCACGAGCTCGGCGCTGACGATGAAGCCGGCCTGCGTCTTCTGCTGCTTCTTCATCTTGCTCCTCCCTTTCCGAGCCCGGAGACGATCCGGGCCGAAGCCCTTCATGCGCGTGCCGTCCGCCACACGCGGGACGCGCACCGATTCACGAAAGGCCAGTAACTTGCGCCGGATGTTAGCCGTCCCATCGGCC
>DASWJT010000050.1:0-38506 GCA_036397015.1 Thermoanaerobaculia bacterium | reverse complement strand
TGCCGGGCGACAACGTCAATCTCGAGATCGTGCTGATCGCGCCGATCGCGATGGAGAAGGGCGTGCGCTTCGCCATCCGCGAGGGCGGCCGCACCATCGGCGCCGGCACCGTCACCGAAGTCATCGAGTAAGCAGGCGAGGCAAGCGAGGGAACCGGCCATGCCCAACGAGAAGATCCGCATCCGACTCAAGGCGTTCGATCACCGCATCCTCGACACCTCGACCTACGAGATCGTGGACACGGCGCGCCGCACGGGAGCGCGGGTCGTCGGACCGATCCCGCTGCCGACTCACATCGCACGCTACACCGTGAATCGCTCGCCGCACGTCGACAAGAAGTCGCGGGAGCAGTTCGAGGTGCGCACGCACAAGCGCCTCCTGGACATCTACGAACCGACCTCGAACACGGTCGACGCGCTGATGAAGCTCGAGCTTCCGGCGGGAGTTGACGTCGAGATCAAGGCTTTCGGCAAGTAGGAGCCGGCTCATGGACGGGATTCTCGGACGCAAGCTGGGCATGACCCAGATCTTCACCGACGATGGCGCCACTGTTCCGGTGACGGTCGTCGAGGCCGGGCCCTGTGTCGTGGTAGCGCGGCGGTCGAGGGAGCGAGACGGCCACGACGCCGTTCAGCTCGGGCTCGTCGAGACGAAACCACCGCGACGCGTGAGCAAGGCGCAGCAGGGGCACTTCAAGAAGAGCGGAGTCACTCCCACGCGGCGACTGGTGGAGTTCGACGTGGCCGCGGACGAGTCCTGGCAACCCGGCGACCAGGTCAAGGTCTCGATCTTCGCCGAGCGCGATTTCGTGGACGTCGTCGGTACCAGCAAGGGCAAGGGATTCCAGGGCGTGGTCAAACGCCACGGCTTCGCCGGCGGGCGAGCGACCCACGGCTCGATGTTCCATCGCGCTCCCGGATCGATCGGCGGTTCGTCCGATCCTTCGCGCGTCTATCCCGGCATGCGCGCCGCGGGACGCATGGGTGGAGCACGCACGACCACGAAGAACCTGCTGGTCGTCAAGATCGACGAGGAGAAGAACTTGATCTACCTGCGCGGATCGGTTCCGGGCGCGCCGAACGCTTGCGTGGCAATTCGCCGCGCCAAGCGCGGCTGAAGGGCGAGTGGCGACGATGAAGATCGCGGTCAGGAACTTCGACAACAAGAAGGTGCGCGAGATCGAGCTGCCGGACGCAGTGGCGGCGTATCCGTACCGCGAGCACCTGATTCACAACGTCGTGCAGGGCTACATGGCGGGGCTGCGCGCGGGTACGCACAAGACAAAGGCGCGCGGCGAGGTCGCCGGCTCCGGACGCAAGCTCTGGAAGCAGAAAGGGACCGGCCGCGCCCGCGTCGGCTCGGTGCGTAGTCCGCTGTGGCGTCACGGCGGCACGGTACACGGCCCAGTGCCCCGTGACTACTCGAAATCGATCTCGGTGCGCGAGAAGAAGAACGCGTTGCGCTCCGCTCTTTCGCGCAAGCTGCAGGAGTCGCAAGTGGTGGTAGTGGAGTCGCTCGCCGTGCCCACGCCAAAGACCAGGGAGCTCGCCGGCCTGCTCACCAAGCTGGGAACGGACGGCAAGGTGTTGCTCGTGGATCGCCAGGACAACCAGAATCTGACGCTCGCGGCGCGGAATCATCCGCGTTTCAAGGTCGTCGACGCGCGCGGAGTGCAGGTCTACGACGTCGTCGATCGTGGCTGGCTGGTGGTCAGCGAAGAGGCGCTCGGCGCCTTGATCGAGGTGCTGACGCGATGAGAGCCCAAGACGTCATTCGCCGCCCGCTGATCACCGAGAAGTCGAGCGCACAGCGCGAGGGGCTGAACACCCTCGCCTTCGAGGTCGACGCACGCGCCAACAAGATCGAGATCCAGAAGGCGGTCGAGGCGCAGTTCAAGGTCAAGGTCGCCGAGGTCCGTGTCGCCAACTGCCACGGCAAGCTGCGTCGCCAGGGCCGGTTCGCCGGGCGCCGCCCGGATTGGAAGAAGGCTTACGTGCGGCTCGCCCCCGGCGAGAAGACGATCGACTTCTTCGAAGGCGTCTGAGAGAAGAGGTTACGGCATGGGCATTCGCCAGATTCGACCAATCAACGCGTCGAGCCGGTTCCAGAGCTATCCGGACTTCGCCGAGATCACCGCGGCACGCCCGGTCAAGTCGCTGACCACGGGCAAGAGCCGCACGGGAGGCCGCAACAATCGCGGCCAGATTACCTCGTGGTTTCGCGGCGGCGGCCACAAGCGCCGCTATCGTCAGATCGATTTTCGGCGCGACAAGCACGGTGTCCCAGGGCGGGTGGCGACGATCGAATACGACCCCAACCGGTCGGCACGCATCGCCCTCGTCCACTACGCGGACGGTGAGAAGCGCTACATCCTCGCCCCCGAGGGCCTGCGCATCGGCATGGAAGTGGTCGCCGGTGAGGATGCAGAGGTCAACGTCGGTAACGCGCTGCCGCTGCGGCGCATTCCGCTCGGCACCATGATCCACAACGTCGAGCTCAAGCACGGCAAAGGTGGCCAGATGGTGCGCTCGGCCGGTGCCGCGGCGCAGCTGATGGCGAAAGAAGGCACCTACGCTCAGGTGAAGCTGCCGTCCGGCGAGGTGCGCCGCGTCCACGTCGATTGCTACGCCACCGTCGGACAGGTCGGCAACGTCGAGCAGGAGAACACGTCGTTCGGCAAGGCCGGGCGCGTTCGCTGGCTCGGCCGGCGCCCGCACAACCGGGGCGTGTCGATGAATCCGGTCGATCACCCGATGGGCGGCGGCGAGGGCAAGACCTCGGGCGGGCGGCACCCCTGCACGCCATGGGGCGTGCCGACCAAGGGCTTCAAGACGCGCAACAACAAGCGGACGGACGCCATGATCGTTCGGCGCCGCGATCGCAAGTAGGCGAGGAGAAACGGATGTCGCGTTCGCTGAAAAAGGGTTTCTTCATCGACGACCACCTGGCGCGCAAGGTCGAGACGATGAATTCGAGCGGGGACCGCAAGGTGATGAAGACCTGGTCGCGGCGGTCGACGATCATTCCCGACATGGTGGGCCACACTTTCGCGGTGCACAACGGCAAGGCGTTCATTCCGGTCTACGTGAGCGAAAACATGGTGGGCCACAAGCTCGGCGAGTTCGCCGCGACGCGGACGTTTCGCGGCCACAGCGGGAAGAAGGCAGCCGAGAAGGCGGCGGCACCGAAGAAGGTCTGATCGGAGGAGAATCATGGAAGTCCGCGCACGTCTCCGCCATCTCCAAGCTTCGCCGCAAAAGGTGAGGCTCGTCGTCGATTTGATCCGGGGCAAGAACGTCGAGGAAGCCGCGACGATACTCAAACTGACGCGCAAATCGGCGGCGCGCCCGCTCGCCAAGCTGCTGCGCTCGGCGATCGCCAACGCCGAAAGCAAGGAGCAGGGCGTCGACGTCGGGCGCCTCTACGTCAAGGAGGCTTTCGTCGACGGCGGGCCGGCCCTCAAGCGCATCAGAGCCAACACGATGGGCCGGGCGTTTCGTATCCTCAAGCGCCAGAGCCACATCACGATCACGCTGGACACCCGCAAGGGCAGTCCGCAGGGAGGTAACTGAGCGTGGGGCAGAAGACACATCCCTACGGATTCCGCCTCGTCTACAACAAGACCTGGCATTCGCGCTGGTACGCGCAGGGCAGGGAGTACGCCAAACTGCTCCACTCCGATCTCGAGCTCCGCGAGGGACTGAAGCGCCGACTCGGGCACGCCGGCGTCGCGGCGATCGACATCGAACGCGCCGCGGACAAGCTGCGCGTCACGATCCACACCTCGCGCCCCGGAATCATCATCGGACGCAAGGGCGCGGAAGTCGACAAGCTGCGCGACGACCTGGCGAAGATGACCGGCCGCGCCGTGCACATCAACATCCAGGAGATCCAGCGGCCGGAGCTCGAGGCGCAGCTCGTCGCCGAGTCGATCGCCGGGCAGCTCGAGCGCCGCGTCTCCTTCCGCCGCGCGATGAAGAAGGCGATGGAATCGGCTTTCCGCTTCGGCGGCAAGGGCGTGAAGATCATGGTCGCCGGTCGCCTGGGCGGTTCGGAAATCGCTCGCACGGAGTGGTACCAGGAGGGGCGGTTGCCGCTGCATACGCTCAAGGCCGACATCGACTACGGCTTCGCGGAAGCGCGCACGACCTACGGCGTCATCGGCGTCAAGGTGTGGGTCTACAAGGGCGACCTGCTCAAGGAGAAGGGCCGTCGCGCCACGGCGTGACGAGCGGAGATCGTTGCCATGTTGATGCCGAAGAAGGTCAAATTCCGGAAGCAGCATCGCGGTCGTCGCGGCGGCCCGGCCAAGGGCGGCGAGACGATCGCCTTCGGCGATTTCGGTCTCCAGGCGCTGGAGACGGCCTGGATCACCGCTCGCCAGATCGAAGCCGGCCGCATCGCGATCACTCGTCACGTCAAGCGGGGCGGCAAGTTGTGGATCCGCGTCTTCCCGGACAAGCCGTTCACCAAGAAGCCGCTCGAGACCAGAATGGGCCATGGCAAGGGCAACCCCGAAGGCTGGGTCGCCGTCGTCAAGCCGGGCCGGATTCTCTTCGAGCTGGAAGGCGTCAGCGAGGAGATCGCGCAGGAAGCGATGCGACTCGCGGCATTCAAGTTCGGCGTCAAGACGCGCTTTGTGTCGCGGCACACGGCGTTGCGGTGAGGAGCCGAGGATGAAGTCCAAGTCGAAAATGCAAGAGCTGAGGGAGAAGGGCGAGGCCGACCTTCGCCTCCGCGAGGCGGAGCTGGCGGAGCAGCTCTTCGCGCTGCGCCTGCAGAAGGTCACCGGGCAGCTCGAGAAGCCGTCGAAGGTGCGCCAGGCGAAGCGGGAGCTGGCGCGCGTGCTCACCGTCCTCGGCGAGAAGAGCCAGGCGGTCCGAGGAGGATGGAGATGAGCAGCGAGACGAGCTCGGCGAACGAGCGTGGCCGCCGCCAAGAGAAGGTGGGCGTCGTTCTCAGCAACAAGATGGACAAGACGGTCGTCGTGGCCGTCGAGACGACGGTGATGCACCGTCTCTACCGGCGCTTCTACAAGAAGACTGCGAAGTTCTACGCCCACGACGAGCAGAACGTCTGCCGTCCGGGAGACCGGGTGCGGCTGGTGTCGACGCGACCGCTCTCGCGCACGAAGCGCTGGCGGGTCGCCGAAGTGCTCGTGCGATCGGTGGAGGGCTGAGCCGTGATCCAGATGGGCACCATCCTCGACGTCGCGGACAACTCGGGTGCGCGCAAGATCGCCTGCATCCATCTCAAGGGCGCCCTGGGCCAGTACGGCGGCCTCGGTGACGTCATCACCGCTTCGGTCAAGGAGGCGGCGCCGGAAGGCACCGTCAAGAAAGGCCAAGTCGTCAAGGCGGTCATCGTGCGCACGGTCGACGCCGCCCGGCGCCGCGACGGCAGCTACATCCGTTTCGACACCAACGCCGCGGTGCTGATCAACGACCAGAAGGAGCCGGTCGGCACGCGCGTGTTCGGGCCCGTGGCGCGCGAGCTGCGCGAGAAGCGCTTCATGAAGATCATCTCGCTCGCGCCAGAAGTGATCTGAGGGCGCCGGAGGCAGGGGCATGAAGAAGCCGAAGATCAAGAAGAACGATCAGGTGATCGTCATCGCCGGCAAGAATCGTGGCGCCAAGGGCAAGGTCCTCCGCGTTCTTCCGGCGCGGGCGATGGCCATCGTCGAGCGAGTCAACCTCGTCAAGCGCCACACGCGCCAGAACCCGCAGAAGGGCGTGCAGGGCGGCATCCTCGAGAAGGAAGCCCCCGTTCGTCTCTCCAATCTGATGGTGGTCGATCCCCAGTCCGGGGCGCCGACGCGGGTGGCTCTCGTGCGGCATGCCGACGGGACATCGTCGCGCATCGCCAAGAAGAGCGGCGCGACGATCGGTTAGGAGCGAGCAGAATCATGACGAAGCAGAAGAGTGCCGACAGTCGCACCCGCCCACGCTACGTGCCGCGGCTGAGGACGCGCTACCGCGAGGAAGTCTCGCCCCGTCTCCAAAAGGAGTTCGGCGTCGAGAACCGGATGGCGGTGCCGCGATTGGAGAAGATCGTGGTCAACATGGGCGTCGGCGAGGCGATCCAGAACATCAAGATCCTCGAGGATGCCGTCGAGGAGCTGGCGAAGATCGCCGGCCAGCGACCGTCGATTCGGCGCGCCAAGAAGTCGATCGCGTCGTTCAAGCTGCGCGAGGGGATGCCGATCGGCTGCAGCGTCACGCTGCGCGGCGACCGCATGTGGGATTTCCTCGATCGACTGGTCACCGTCGCCCTGCCCCGCGTTCGTGACTTCCGCGGCCTGCCGACGAAGAGTTTCGACGGTCGCGGCAGCTACACGCTAGGGATCAGGGACCATCTGATCTTCCAGGAGATCGACTTCAACAAGGTGGACAAACCGAAGGGGATGAACGTCACCTTCGTCACCACGGCCGCGAACGACGAGCAGGCGCTGCACCTCCTGCGCGAGCTCGGTATGCCGTTCGCGCGGAATTGAGCGAAGAAGAGGAGCGAACGATGGCGACCGCGGCCCGCATGGCAAAGACAAGGATCTCCTTGAAGTACAAGATTCGCGAGCGCAACCGGTGCAAGCGGTGCGGCAGGTCGCGCGCCTTTCTGCGCAAGTTCGCGTTGTGCCGTATCTGTTTCCGGGACCTCGCGCGCCAGGGCTACCTGCCCGGCGTCATCAAGGCCAGTTGGTAAGGAGAGGGGACATGAGCAATATGGATCCGGTTTCGGATCTGCTGACGAGGATCCGGAACGCGCATCTGGCCAAGCACGACCGGGTCGACGTCCCTACGTCGAAGTTGAAAGCCGAGATCTGCCGCATCCTCAAGGAGGAGGGGTTCATCCGGAACTTCCGACTCGTTGACGGAAAGCCGTGCGGCCTGCTGCGGATCTACCTCGAGTACGACGGCGAAGGCTCTCCCGCGATCACGCACCTGAGGCGAATCAGCAAGCCCGGTCGCAGGATCTACCGCGGCGCCGGCCAGATCCGGCCGGTGCTCGGCGGGCGTGGCATCGGCGTCGTCTCGACCAACCTGGGGCTGCTCTCCGACCGGCAAGCGCGGGAGCGCAGCGTCGGCGGTGAAGTGCTCTGCGAGATCTGGTGAGGCAACGACGATGTCTCGCATCGGAAGGATGCCGATTCCCGTGCCCAAGGGCGTGAAGGTCGAGATCAGCGGCGAGACGTTCGTCGCCGAAGGGCCCAAGGGCAAGGTCAGCCAGAAGCTGCTTGCCGGATTTCCGGTGAGCGTCGAGGACGGCGTCGTCAGGGTCGAGCGCACGAGTGACGCGGGCTCCGAGCGCGCCAAGCACGGGCTGCTGCGGGCTCTGCTCGCCAACGCGGTGGCCGGCGTCACGAACGGCTTCTCCAAGACGCTCGAGATCCACGGCGTCGGCTACAAGGCCGAGATCCGGGGCCGCGAGATTCATTTCACCCTCGGCTACTCACACCCGGTCGTCTATCCGCTGCCGCCCGGGATCCAGGTCGATCACGATCCCAAGGCGAACCGGTTGACGCTCTCGGGGGCCGACCGCCAACTGCTCGGGCAAGTCTGCGCGGAGATCAGGAAGCTGCGCAAACCGGACCCGTACAAGGCCAAGGGCATCAAGTTCGCTGGCGAAGTATTGCGCCGCAAGGTCGGCAAGGCCGGCGCCAAGTAGCGTCGAGCGAGGGATACGAGATGGCGAACCTGACGAAGAAGAAATCGCTCGAGAAGCGTCGACGGCGCGTGCGCGCGCACCAGCGCTCGCGCCAGCGCATGGCGGGCACACCCGAGTGCCCGCGCTTGAGCGTTTTCAAGAGCGAGCGCTACGTCTACGCGCAGGTGATCGATGACGAGCGCGGCCACACGCTGGCCGCTGCGGCGTCGATGGAGGAAGCGCTGCGCAAGGGCGCCGCGGGCGGCGCCGCCTCGAAGGCGGCGGCAAAGCTCGTCGGCGAGGCGATCGCCGAGCGTGCGATCGCGAAGGGCATCCGTCGGGTCGTCTTCGACCGCGGCGGATATCGATACCACGGCAAGGTCAAGGAGTTGGCCGAAGCGGCCCGCGCCAAGGGCCTGGAATTCTGAGGGAGGCCGGCGTTGGCTAGAGACTTCGAGCAGGAAAGCGAGTTCGTCGAGCAGGTCGTCAACATCAATCGCGTGACCAAGGTGGTCAAGGGCGGCAAGAACTTCTCGTTCTCGGCGCTGGTCGTCATCGGCGACGGCAACGGACGCGTCGGCTACGGTGCCGGCAAGGCGAAGGAGGTTCCGACCGCGATCCGCAAGGGGATCGAGATCGCGAAGAAAAACTTGATCTCGGTGCCGATGACCGGGAGCACCATCCCGCACGAAACGCTCGGAAGATTCGGCGCCGGTCGAGTCTTGCTCAAGCCGGCGTCCCAGGGCACGGGAGTGATCGCCGGGGGCCCGGTGCGGGCGGTCGTCGAAGCGGCCGGCATCCAGGACATCCTGACCAAGTCGCTCGGCACCACCAATCCGCACAATGTCGTCAAGGCGACCTTCGCGGCGCTCCTCAGCCTGCGCCAGGAGATCCGTCGCGGCGCCGCGCCGGCGCCAGGCGAGGCGTCGTGAGCGCCGAGGAGTGAGAGGGATGGCCGCCAAGAAGAAGAACGTCAGGATTCGTCAGGTCCGCAGCGCCATCGGTACCAAGCCGCAGCACCGTGAGGTTCTCCGCGGTCTGGGTCTGCGCGGCATCCGGCACGAAATCGTGCGTGAAGATTCGGCCGCGATCCGCGGCATGGTGAACCAGGTCTCGCACCTGGTCGAGCTCGTCGAGGTCTGAGATGAAACTGCACGATCTTTCGCCTGCCCCGGGCAGCAAGCGGTCCAGAAAGCGTGTCGGCCGCGGGCCGGGGTCCGGCCTCGGCAAGACCGCCGGCCGTGGGCACAAGGGTGGCCAGTCGCGCACGGGCTATCGCCAGCGGCCCGGCTTCGAGGGCGGCCAGATGCCACTCATTCGCCGGGTTCCAAAGCGCGGCTTCACCAACGAGTTCCGCGTCGAGTACGCGGTCGTCAACGTCGGAAAGCTGGAGGGCCTGGGCAAGACGGTGAACCCCGAGCTGCTGGCCGAGAGAGGATTGGTGCACGCCCGCTCGCCGGTGAAGATCCTCGCCGGCGGCGAGATCTCCACGGCGGTGACGGTTTCGGCGCACAAGTTCAGCGCCGCCGCGCGGGCGAAGATCGAGGCGGCCGGTGGCCGTTGCGAGGAGCTCTCCTGAGGTGATCGACAGTCTGCGCAACATCTTCGCGATCCCGGACCTGCGACGAAGGCTGATGTTCACCTTCGGTCTGCTGGCGGTCTATCGCATCGGCTGCCACATCCCGACTCCCGGAGTCGATCCCAACGCCCTCATCGAGTTCATGAATTCGGTGCAGAACACCTTTCTCGGCTTCGTCAACACGTTCACGGGCGGCAGCCTCGAGCGCGTCGCCGTCTTCGCGCTCGGCATCATGCCGTACATCACGGCGTCCATCATCCTGCAGCTGATGACCGTGGTGATCCCGTTTCTCGAGAAGCTGTCGAAGGAGGGCGAGCTCGGCCGGCGCAAGATCACCCAATACACCCGCTATCTGACCGTGGTCGTGTCGATCATCCAGTCGAGCGGCATCGCGATCTTTCTCGAGAAGACGTCGACGCCAGGCGGGGCGCCGCTGGTTCCTGATCCGGGCTGGGCATTCCGGATGATGACCGTCCTGACGCTGACGACGGGCTGCGCCTTCATCATGTGGCTGGGCGAGCAGATCAGCGAACGGGGGGTCGGTAACGGCATCTCGCTCATCATCTTCGCCGGCATCGTCGTGGCATTGCCCGGCGCCATCGCCGACACCCTCGGCAAGATCCGCACCAACGAGCTCTCGCTGATCGGCTCGATCGTTCTGATCGCTTTCATGGTCGCGGTCGTCGGCTTCATCGTCTACATGGAGCGGGCGCAGCGCCGGATCCCGGTGCAGTACGCGAAGCGGATGGTGGGGCGCAAGGTCTACGGCGGTCAGAGCACCTACCTGCCGCTGCGGGTGAACACGGCCGGCGTCATTCCGGTCATCTTCGCCAGCTCGCTGATGGCGCTGCCGGCGACTCTGGCGCAGATGTCGCAGGCCACCTGGGTGCAACGCATCGCAGATCTGCTCGCCTGGGGGCAGCCGCTGCACTACGTGCTCTACATGGTCGGCATCATCTTCTTCACATATTTCTACATCTCGATCATCTTCAACCCCTCGGACCTCGCCGAGAACATGCGCAAGTACGGCAGCTTCATCCCCGGTATCCGCTCCGGGCGGCGAACCGCCGAGTACATCGATCGCATCCTCACTCGCATCTCGTTCGTCGGCGCCTCCTATCTGGCGGTGGTGTCGATTCTCCCCGACTTTCTACTCAATGGCGTACGCGTGCAGAGCCTCGGCGCATTCGGGCAGACCCTCGACGCCTACCTGCCGCGCTGGTTCACCGAGGGCATGGGCATCAATTTCTATTTCGGCGGAACATCGCTGCTCATCGTCGTCGGCGTCGCGATGGATACGCTGCAGCAGATCGAGAGCCAGCTCGTCATGCGGAATTACGACGGCTTCCTGAAGAAGGGCCGCCTGCGAGGCCGCCGCGGTTGACGATGGCGGACGACGGCGTGCGAGCCGTGCTGCTGGGAGCTCCGGGCTGTGGCAAGGGAACGCAAGCCGGGCGACTGGAGAGCGCCTTGGCGGTCCCGGCGATCTCGACCGGTGAGCTGCTGCGGCAGGCGATTGCCGCCGGCACGTCGCTCGGCGAGCGGGTCGCCGCGACAGTCTCCAGCGGCCAGTTGGTGAGCGACGAGCTGATGGCCGAAGTGGTGCGGGAGCGGGTCGGTGCCGAGGACGCGCGTCGCGGCTTCGTGCTCGACGGCTATCCGCGGACGACCACGCAGGCGCTCACACTCGACCGCCTGCTGGCGGAGAGCGGAGCTCACCTGGACGCCGTCGTCTTCCTCGACGTACCGAAAGAGGTGCTCGTGCGGCGAGCGCTGGCGCGCCGGCGCGAGGACGATCAAGAACCGGTGATCCGGCGCCGGCTGGCGCTCTACGGCGAGAAGACCGCGCCATTGGTGGAGCACTATCGGGAGCGCGGCCTTCTGCACCGCATCGACGGCGACCGCGAGGTGAACGAGGTCACGCAGAGCATCCTGTCGGTGTTGCGGAGCGAGTGAGAATGGTACTCAAGACGCGAGGCGAGCTCGAGCTCATGGATCAGGCCAACTGCATCGTCTTGCGCGTGCTGGACGGCATCGCGGAGCGGATCCGGCCGGGGGTCACGACGCGGGAGCTCGATCGCTTCGCCGAGGAGACGATCCGGGCGGCGGGGGCGGTGCCGGCATTCCTCGACTACAAGGGTTACCCTGCGACGCTGTGCACCTCCCGCAACGACGTCATCGTTCACGGGATCCCGGACGACCGGCCGCTGGCCGAGGGGGACATCCTCGGAGTTGATTGTGGCGTGGCATATAAGGGATACTACGGCGACGCCGCGAGGACGTTCGCCGTAGGAAGTGTGTCCAGCGAAGCGCAGAGATTGATCGACGTCACGCGGCGGGCGCTCGAGATCGCCATCGGATCGGTGGCTCCAGGCCGGCGCCTTTCCGATATCGGTCACGCGGTCCAGAGCTTCGTGGAGTCCCACGGATACTCGGTCGTCCGCGAGTTCGTGGGTCACGGCATCGGCGCTTCGCTGCACGAGGACCCGCAGGTGCCGAACTTCGGCGCTCCGGGCAAGGGGCCGCGGCTCAAGCCCGGTCTGGTGCTGGCCATCGAGCCGATGGTCAACGCCGGAGCGGCCGAGGTCGAGGTCGATTCCGACGGTTGGACGGCGCGGACGCAGGACGGCTCGCTGTCGGCACATTTCGAGTACTCGGTCGCCGTGACCGAGAACGGTGCACGAGTTCTGGGGCTCTAGGGCCCGGGAAGGAATCCGCTTGGCGAAGGAAGAGGCGATCGAGGTGGAAGCGTCGGTCGTGGAACTGCTGCCGAACGCCATGTTCCGCGTCGAGCTCGAGAACAAGCATCAGGTCCTGGCACACATCTCGGGGAAGATGCGCAAGCATTTCATCCGCATCCTGCCCGGGGACCGTGTCCTGGTCGAGCTCTCGCCCTACGACCTGACCCGCGGCCGGATCGTCTACAGGTTGAAGTGAGTCGGAGGAAGGCATCATGAAAGTTCGTTCGTCGGTTCGGCGGATCTGTCCGAAATGCAAGATCGTGCGGCGCGCCGGAGTCATCCGCGTGATCTGCGACAACCCCAAGCACAAGCAGCGGCAGGGCTGAGGGAGCCGTCATGGCACGCATCGCGGGCGTCGACTTGCCCCAGAACAAGCAGGTTTGGGTCGGCCTGACCTACATCCACGGCATTGGCCGCGCGCGGTCGCGGAAGGTGCTCGCAGCCGCCGGCGTCGCCGAGGCCACCAAGGTGAGGGACCTCTCCGAAGACGAGGCGCAGCGGATCCGCAAGATCCTGCAGGAGGAGGGCCGCGTGGAGGGCGATCTCCGCAAGGAGGTCACCCAGAACATCAAGCGTCTGATGGAGATCGGCAGCTACCGCGGCCAGCGGCATCGCCGTGGCTTGCCGGTGCGCGGCCAACGGTCGAACACCAACGCGCGCACGCGCAAGGGGCCGCGCCGCGGCACCGTCGCGACCAAGAAGAAGATCACCAAGAAGTGAGCTGACGGGGACGATCCATGGCCAAGGCACCGGTGGCCGCCACGGGCGGCAAGAAGGAGAAGAAGGGCGCGAAGAAGAAGGAGAAGCGCATCGTTCCGCACGGAACGGCGCACATCCTGGCGTCCTTCAACAATACACACGTCTCGATCGCGGACCCGGAGGGCAACATCCTCTGCTGGTCCTCGGCGGGCCGCATCGGTTTCAAGGGCTCCCGCAAGGGCACGCCGTTCGCGGCACAGGTCGCGGCGCAGAGCGCCGGCAACACGGCCAAGGACCTCGGAGTGCGCAGCCTCGACGTCGAGGTGCGCGGACCGGGGGCCGGGCGCGAGTCGGCGATCCGTGCGCTGTCGGCAGCGGGCGTCGAGGTCAAGTCGATCCGCGACGTGACGCCGCTGCCGCACAACGGTTGCCGGCCGCGCAAGCGGCGGCGGGTCTGAGGGCGAACGCAGAGCGCAACGAGCGCAAGCAATCAACGCCTCGGGACGGTCGCGTGAACCGTGAGCTCGAGAGCGTCTTCACCAGGTCGGCGTCCCCGTAGCATCGGGGAGGAGACGAAGCGAGGAGAACGGACGTGGCACGTTACACAGGTCCAGTCTGCCGGCTGTGCCGGCGCGAGAGAATGAAGCTCTTCCTCAAAGGCGAGCGCTGCTTCAAGGAGAAGTGCGCCATCGAGCGGCGTGGCTACCCGCCCGGCCAGCACGGTCAGCGCCGCGGCCGCAAGACCGTGGGCTACGGCTTGCAGCTGCGCGAGAAGCAGAAGGTCAAGCGGATCTACGGCGTTCTCGAGCGCCAGTTCCGCCTCTACTTTCAAGATGCCGACCGGCGCAAGGGGATTACCGGCGAAACATTGCTGCAGACGCTCGAACGCCGGCTGGACAACGTCGTCTACAGCCTGGGCTTCGCGTCCTCGCGGGCGCAGGCCCGGCAGCTCGTGCGACACGGGCACGTACTGGTCGACAGCAAGAAGACCAGCATTCCCTCGTTCCAGGTGCGGGTCGGTCAGACCATCAGTGTGCGCGAGGGCAGCCGCAAGAATCCGCAGCTCCAGACGGCGCTCGAGTCGGCGACGGGGCGCGGCGTCCCGGACTGGCTGACGCTGGACGCCGAGAGCTTCACCGGCAAGGTGCAAGCGCTGCCGTCGCGCGAGGACATCAAGCTGCCGATCCAGGAACAGCTCATCGTCGAGCTCTACAGCCGCTGAGTCGGCGGCTCGGGCCAGGAGACCAAGACCATGCTTTGGAAGGACTTTCAGCGTCCGCGTCGTCTCGATGTCGAAACCGAGACCTTGACGCCGACCTACGCGAAATTCACGGCGCAGCCGTTCGAGCGCGGCTTCGCCACTACCGTCGGCAACGCGCTGCGTCGCTGTCTGCTGTCCTCGATCGAGGGCGCAGCGGCGACCGCCGTGCGGATCGAGGGCGTGTTGCACGAGTTCTCCTCGATTCCCGGCGTCCACGAGGACGTCACCGACCTGATCCTCAACCTCAAGCAGGTGCCGCTGCGCCTGCACGGCGAGGGGCCGAAGCTGTTGACGATCGACGTCAAGGGTCCGCGTGAGGTCAAGGCGGCCGACCTGATCGGCGATCCGCAGGTCGAGATCTGCGATCCGGAGGCGACGGTGGCCAGCGTCAACGAGGAAGGACACCTGCAGATGGAGATTCAGGTGAAGAGAGGGCGCGGATACGTCGCCATCGAGAAGAATCTCGACGAGAACCTCGGCGTCGGCTGGATCCCGCTCGACTCGGTGCACAGCCCCGTGAAGCGGGTGAACTACAAGGTGGAGACGGCGCGCGTCGGCCGCATGACGGACTACGAGAAGCTGACGCTCGAGGTGTGGACCAACGGCACGATCAAGCCGCAGGACGCAGTCTCGCTCGCTTCGACGCTTCTCCAGGAGCACCTCACGATCTTCGTCAGCGCCGAAGAGGCGCTGCGGCTCGGCGGGGGAGAGAGCGAAGGGGATCCGGCGCTGGCGGCCGTTCTCGGCAAGAGCCTCGACGAGTTCGACCTCTCGGTACGCACTGCGAACTGCCTCAAGAACGCCTCCATCGGCACTGTCCGCGACCTGGTGAGCAAGTCTGAGGACGAGATCCTCGAGATCAAGAACTTCGGCAAGAAGTCGCTCGAGGAGCTGCAGGAGCTGCTCGACAAGCTCGGATTGGCGTTCGGGATGGACACGACGCACGGCGCCGGCGCGGGCGCCTGAGGGAGGGAGGCCGTCCATGCGCCACAACGCCGCCGGCCGCAAGCTCGGCCGTAAGACTGGGCACCGCCTCGCCATGTTCCGCAATCAGCTCGCGTCTCTGGTCGCCAGCGAGCGCATCGTCACCACGGTCGCCAAGGCCAAGGAGCTGCGGCCGCTCGCCGAGCGCATCGTGACGCAGGGCAAGCGCGGCACCATCCACGCCCGGCGGCTGGTCGGCCGCTGGATGCCCGATCGCGAGCTCGTCAAGAAGCTCTTCGACGAGATCGCGCCGCGCTTCGCGAGCCGGCCCGGCGGCTATCTACGCATCGTCAAGTTGGGTTCCCGCCAGGGCGACGGTGCCGAGATGGCGATCCTCGAGTTCGTCGATTTCCAGCTCAAGTCCAAGCCGTCGCAGCCGGCCGCTGAGGCGGGCAAGGGTAGGAAGTCGCGCCAGAAAGAGGATCGCAGCGCGGGCGAGTCGGCCGCAGCGCAGGCGAGCCCCGAGGCCAAGAAGACCCGGTCCGTGAAGGCCAAGCCGGCGCAGAAGACGGCGGGGTCCAGAGCTGCGCCGAAGGCCAAGGCGAAGGCTGCGCCCAAGTCGCCGGCAGCGAAGAAGACCTCCACGCCGAAGAAGATCGGCTCGTCCTGACTCTCTGAGCCGCCGCGGCCGCTCGCCCGCCCGTCAGCGGGCGCGGTTCAGGCTCTCCGCAGGTACTTGTTCTCGCGCGTGTCGATCTCGACCCGCGTGCCGGTCTCGATGAACGGCGGCACCTGGACGACCAGCCCGGTCTCGCACTTGGCGGGCTTATAGGATGCCGAGGCGGTCGCGCCGCGCAGGCTGGGCTCGGTCTCCACGACCTCGAGCTGGACCGTGTTGGGCAGCTCGATTCCCACCGGATTGCCCTCGTAGAGATCCACCTTGATGACGGTGTTCGGCAGCAGGTAGAGCATGCCGTCGCCGAGCACCTCGTCGGTGAGAGGGAGCTGTTCGTAGGTCTCCTGATTCATGAAGTGGTGGAGCTCGCCGTCCGAGTAGAGGTACTCCATTGGTACCGTGTCGAGATGCGCCCGCTCGACGTTCTCGTTCGAGCTGAAGCGATGTTCGAAACTGTTGCCGGTGCGCAGGTTCCGCATGCGCGCTTGCACGAAAGCGCGCAGATTCCCGGGTGTGCGATGAGTGACGTTCATGATCCGGCAGACGTCTCCGCCGTGCAGTACGCACATCCCGGAGCGCAGCGCATTGGCTTGCATCGGAGCGAAACCTCCTCGGCGTGGAGCTGACTCAGCTCTCTTCTTCTTCTTGCCGGTGGCGCCGAGCCTCGGCGATGATCTTCTCGGCGACCTGGCGCGGGATTTCCTCGTAGTGCGAGTACTCCATGTGGAAGGTGGAGCGCCCCTGGGTCATCGCGCGCAGCGCAGGTGCGTAGTTGAGCATCTCGGCGAGAGGCACCATGGCGCGGATGATCTGGTTCCCATTCTTCGAGTCCATTCCCTGCGGGCGGCCACGTCGGTGCGACAGGTCGCTCATGATGTCGCCCATGAACTCCTCGCTGGTGTGCACCTCGACTCTCATGATCGGCTCGAGCAGGGTCGGCGAGGCCTTGGCCATGGCGTCCTTGAAGGCGAGCGAGCCGGCGATCTTGAAGGCGAGCTCGGAAGAGTCGACGTCGTGGTACTGGCCGTCGAGCAGGCGGACGCGGAAGTCGAGCATGGGGTACCCCGCCAGGTAGCCTTTGGCGCGCGCTTCCTGGATGCCCTTCTCGACCGCCGGCCGATAGTTCTGGGGAATGGCGCCGCCGAAGATCTCGTCGACGAACTCGAACTCGCTGCCCCGCCCGAGCGGTTCGACGCGGATCTTGCAGTCGGCAAACTGTCCGCGGCCGCCCGACTGCTTCTTGTGGCGTCCGTGGCCGTCGGCGGGCTTGAGAATGGTCTCGCGGTAGGGGACCTTGGGCGGATGCAGGATGACCTCGACGTTGGAGCGCCGCTTGAGCCGCGAGACGGTGATCTCGACGTGGAGCTGGCCGGTGCCGGAGAGGAGGAACTCGTTGGTCCGCGGGTCGCGGCCGGCGCGCAGCGAAGGATCCTCCTCGATGAGCCGCGCCAGGGCGTCGCCGACCTTCTCTTCGTCGCCCTTCGACTTGGGCTCGATCGCGAACGACATCGCCGGGTCGGGAATCTCGATCCACGGGATGACGAGCGGGGCGTCCTTGGCGGTCAGCGAGTCGCCGGTCTGCGTCACCTTCAGCTTCGGGACGGCGCCGATCTCGCCGGCGATCAGCCGTGGCGTGGCGCTGCCCTGTCTGCCCTGCACGCGCAGGATGCCGTGTGCGCGCTCGCTTTCCTCGGCGCGGACGTTCCAGACATTGGCGTCGTTCGCGAGCGTCCCGGAAAGGACACGCAGGATCGACAAGCGGCCGGTGAACGGGTCGTTGAGCGTCTTGAACGCGATGGCGACGAGCGGGCCGTCCGGTCGAGCGGTGAGCTCGACTTCGCTGCCGTCAATGCGTCGGGCGACGCGGCGGATGTCCTGCGGCGAGGGCAGTGCGTCGACCACGAGATCGAGGAGTGTCGACGACCCGACGTTGTGTACGGGCGCAGCGACGGCGACCGGGAACAGCTTGCGCTCCCGGATGCCGTTGCGCAAGCCGCTCGCGAGCTCGTCGCCGGTGAGCGTTCCCTCCTCGAAGAAGCGCTCCATGAGCGACTCGTCGCTCTCGGCGACCGCCTCGACCAGGCGCGTACGCCACGACTCGACGGTCGGAGCGAGAGCCGGCGGGACGGTGTTCTCGCGCCCCTTGCCGTCGCCGTCCGGTGCGAACTCCCAGGCTCTCCCGGTTACCAGATCGACGATGCCGCGGAATCCCTTTTCGGCGCCGATCGGCAGCTGAACGGGCAAGATCTGGCGGCCGAAGCGCCCGGTGAGCGATTCGACCGCGCGCTCGAAATCGGCGCGCTCACGGTCCATCTTGGTGAGGAGAAAGGCGAGCGGTGCCTCGATCTCGCTGGCGTATTCCCACACTTTCTCGGTGTTGACTTCGACGCCGGCAACGGCGTTGACGCAGACCAGCCCGGCGTCCGCGACCCGCAGGCCCGCCTTCGTCTCGGTGAAGAAGATGCCGTATCCGGGGCAGTCGACGAGATGGATCGCGTGGCCGCGCCAGTCGAGGTGCGAAGTGGCCAGGCCGATCGAAATGCCCCGCTCCTGCTCCTCGGGGTCGAAGTCGGTCGCCGTATTGCGATCTTCGACCCGAGCCAGCCGATTGACGGCGCCCGCGGTGTAGAGCAGCGCGCTCGCCGTGCTCGTCTTCCCGGTGTCGTTGTGTCCGACCAGGGCGATGACGCGGAGCTTGGCGGGGGAATCGACCGGCATGCGGGAGGCCTCCTCGAATCTCGTCTTCGGTGCCGAGAAATCTATAACACTCGCGTTTGACGCACCCCCAGGGCGGCCCTAGAATCCACCCGGCTTGCGATCGCGACAAATGAGCGAGATGCCACAGAAGCTGGGCCGCTACGAGATCCTCGAGGAGATCGGCAAAGGCGCCATGGGGGTGGTCTACCTGGCGCGCGATCCGCTCATCGGTCGACTGGTCGCTCTCAAGACCTTTCGCATCGGGTTTTCCGCGCGCGACGACGAGGTGGCGCAGTACCGCAGCCGCTTCGTGCGCGAAGCGCAGAGCGCCGGAATCCTCTCGCACCCGAACATCGTCACCGTGCACGACGTGGTCGACGAGGGGCTGGCCGGGACCTGCTTCATCGCCATGGAGTACGTCAAGGGGACGAATCTCAAGCAGCTCCTGCAGCGGCCGGACCCCTTCCCTCTCAATTTCGTCGTCGAGGTGCTGGCGCAGGTCGCCGACGGGCTCGACTACGCGCATTCGCGCGGCGTCGTCCATCGCGACATCAAGCCGGCAAACATCCTCATCACACCCGACAATCGGGTCAAGATCACCGATTTCGGCATCGCGCGGATCGACAGTTCGAACCTGACCATGGAAGGGCAGCTGCTCGGCACTCCGAACTACATGGCGCCGGAGCAGATCCAGGGCCGCGAGGTGGACCACCGGGCCGACATCTTCTCGCTCGGCGTCGTCTTCTACGAGATGTTGACGCGGCGCAAGCCGTTTCAGGGCGAAAACCTGACCGCCGTCACCCACAAAATCGTCTACGACGCCTTTACGCCGCCGGACGAGATCGTTCGCGACCTGCCGAAGGCGTTCAGCGAGATCCTAGGCCGCTGTCTCGAGAAGGACCCGAATCGCCGCTATCCTCGAGCCTCCGAGGTGTCGCGCGAGCTGCGTGCCGTCCTCGAGGCGCAGCAGGCGCTGGACGACACGGTCGCGACCCAGGAGGTCGAGCCGCTGCTCGAGCCGGCAGGGGGTGGGTCCGAAACGGCGCCGCCGCCGGCCTCCGTCCGGCCGCCGGCGTCGCTGTCGCCCGCGGCATCCGCGCCGTTGCCGGAGAACGAAACCTCCGACGTCGTGCCGACGCGCCTGATGGCGCGGCCCACGCTCCCGCCGGCCACGCCGCCGGATCGAGATGCGGCGGGCGCGACCGCGGATGCGGATCGCCTCGACGAGAACGCGCCGACGCGTCTCGTGGCGCGACCCATGACTGCGGGTGAGGCGAAACCGCGCAGCGCTCCGGCTGCCGCTCCGCGGCGTCCGGGAGCCGCTTCGGATGCTCCGGATACCGTCGCTGCCACGGCGCTCTCTTCGGTGCCGCGCGGCGCCGCCCGCCCGCTCGAGGCGCCGCCTCCGGCCAGCGCCGCTCCGCCGCTCGGCGGCAGGCGCGCCCAGCTCCCATGGACAGCGCCGGCCGGCGCCAAGCCGGCGGCGAGCCCGACCGTGACCTCGCCCGCCACCAGCGCCGCTGGCGGCTGGAGCAATCGGCGAATCGCCGCCGTCGCGGTGTCCGCCGTCGGCGCCTTCGCCATCGCCGCGATCGCTGCGCTGAGCCTGCGCGGAAGCAAGCCCGAGCCGGTGGTCCCCGAGCAGCCGGCGCCGGCACCGACGGTCGAGCAGCAGAGCCGGGTCACCGCGGCGACGGCGATCGCCGAGGCGCGCAGCCAGCTGGCGCAGGGTAACCTCGATGCCGCCCTGCAGGCGGTCGCGCGCGCCGAGCTGGCCGAGCACGAGAGCCCGGAGACCACGGCCCTGCGCGAGGAGATCGAAGCACGCCAGCGGGAGATCGAGGACGCCGAGCGCAATGCGCGCGCGGAACAGGGCCTGCGCGCCGCGCGCTACGCCTATGCGGAGCGCCGCTACTCGGAAGCGGTCTCCGCCGCCAAAGGGGTGCTGGCGGTCGCGGCCGAGAACGAGGAGGCGAAGCGCATCATCCGCGAGTCGGAGGGGGCGCTGAACCGGCTGCGCGAACGGCAGGAAGCGATCGAGGTGGCGCAGCGCCAGGCGACCGCGGCGGCGGAGGAGGCAGCTACGGCAGAAGTGGCGACTGCGACGGCGATCGTCGCCAAGGACGCCCAGCTCCACATCGACTTCTTCTCGGAGCGGTCGGAGGGAGTGCTCACCGTCTATGCCGGGGATCGTCAGATCCTGCGCGAGCCGTTCCGCTTCGTGCGCCGGACGGGCTTCCTCAGCCGCGAGAAGGTCTCGGGCGCGATTCAGGCGACGCGTCGTCTCGCGCCTGGTCAGCAGGGCCTGCGCGTCTACGTCGCGCTGCAGGGCGAGGCGACGCGCACCGTCACGCTCGAAGGCGATCTCGCGCTCGGCTCGTCGACGGTGCTGGAGGTGCGCGTCGACGCCGCCGGCGGCGTCACGGCCAGGTTGCGCTGAGACGCAGTCGGGTCGCGCGATCCGTCACCGTTACGCGGGGCAGACGACCTTTACCGTCCCGAAGCGAGCAAGCTGAGGAGCGAGCACGGTGGCCGGTCCGGCGGCCGCGATGTGCATTTCCTCCGGCCGCAGGTGGGTGCGGGCGAGTCGCGCCACGTCGTCCACGCGCGTCGTCGTGATCGCCGCCAGCGCGGTCTCGAAGTGATCATCGGGCAGCTCGAAGAGGGCGAGATCGGTGAGTCGGGCCAGGTAGCCCGAGACGGTCTGAAAGGTATAGGGAAAGACGCCGCGCAGGTAGCTACGCGTCTCGCCGAGCTCTTCCTCTCCGACGGGCTCGTCTCGCAGCCGACGAAGCTCGGCCAGCACCTCGCCGGCGGCGGCGCCTGCGGCGTCGGTGGCGATCGAGGTGGCGACGACGAAAGGTCCGGCGCTACGGCGGTCGACGAAGCGGCTCGAGACGCCGTAAGTGTAGCCGTGGCGCTCGCGCAAGTTGAGATTGAGCCGGCTCGTGAACTTGCCGCCGAGCAGAGCATTGAGGACACCGAGCCGGGTGCGGTCCGGGTGAGCGCGCGGCACGCCGACGTGCGCCAGTCGCAGCTCCGTCTGCGGGGCGCGCGGAAGATCGACGATGGTCACGCCTGCGGCGGCGGTCGTGGCAGCGGGGGCGGGCCTCTCCCGAGCCGCGCCGGGGCGCCAGTCGTCGAAGGCTTCCCGCGCGAGGAGCTCGGCCTGCGCCGCGTCGAACGCTCCGCAGAGAACGAGGTGACCGCCGGCCGGAAGATAGTTCGCGGCGTGGAAGCGCACGATCTCGTCGCGAGTGACAGCGCGCAGGGCGGGCTCGGTTCCCTGCAGAAGCTCTCCGAACGGCGATTCGGGGTAGAGGGCGGCGGCGATGGCGCGGTCGGCCAGTCGGCCGGGATGATCGGGCAGGCGCAGGATCTCGGCCAGGGTCTGACCGCGGAGACGCTCGACCTCGACTTCGGGAAAACTCGGTTCGCGGGCGACCTCGGCGACGACGGCGAGGAGCTCGGCGAGATCGTCGGCCAGGGCGGAGGCCTCGACGCGCGCCGCGTCCCAGTCGCTTCTCGCTCCGAGGGCTGCGCCGAGCTGCTCGAGCCGGGTGGCGAGCTCGAGGCCGGAGCGCCGCCGGGTACCCTCGTCGACGAGCGAGGCGGTGAGCGCCGAGAGGCCGGGGCGGGCGAGCGGATTGAGCTCGCCGCCCGCCGGCAGGAGCAGCGCCACCTCGACGAGCGGGACACCCTCCCGCGAAGCGAGGACGAGCTCCAGCCCGCTGTCGAGCCGCAGGCGCTGGAACGGCGGCGGCCGGAAGGCGAGCTCTGGCGCCGCCGAAGGCGGAGCGGAGCGATCCACGCGCCCCCTCACGGTGCTTCCGAGCGCGGCAGCACGGTCAGCTCGACCCCGCGCTCGGCGCCGAGGTAACTGCCGGCGAACTCGGCCAGCTCCCCGGCCGAGAGCGCGGCGTACCGGCCAGCCTCTTCCCAGGCGCCCTCCGGGCGGTCGAAGAAGGTAGCGTGCATCGACAGGCGGTCGGCGCGCTCGTCGAGCGTCTCGAGGGCCTCCCAGACGCCGCGCAGCGTGCGATTGCGGGCGCGCTGGAGGTCGAGCTCGTCCGCCGAACTCGCGGCGGCGTCGAGGTGCTTGCGCAGCTCGGCGGCGAGCCGTGCCGGCTCGACCCCCGGACGCGCCGTCGCGAAAGCGACGAAGACGCCGAGCTCCTCGGTCGGGTAGAGAAAGGCCCCGGCCTCCTGCGCCAGCTGCCGTTCCCAGACGAGGTCGCGATAGAGGCGGCTCGTGCGGCCATCGGCGAGGAGCGCGGCGAGGAGGGCCCCCGCGTCCCATTCGGCCGCGCCGAAGCGCGGGGTGCGGAACGCGGCGTAGATGCGCGGCAGGCGCACTTCGTCGGTGACCGTCTCGCGGATCGGCTCGGCGAGCGGCGGCAGCGGCCGCGCCGGGCGTGCCGGCAGCGGCGCCTTTGGCAGGTCGCCGAACCACTTCTCGACGGCGGCGACGGCGGCCTCGGGCTCGAGGTCGCCGGCCAGCGTCAGGACGGCGTTGGCCGGCCGGTACCAGGTGCGGAAGAACTCCCGCACGTCGTCGAGCGTCGCGGCGGCGACGTCCTCCGCCCGGCCGATCACGGGCCAGTTGTAGGGGTGATCGGGTGGCACCAGCAGCTCGAAGAGCCGCTCGTAGGGCCGGCCGTACGGACGATTGTCGACCGTCTGGCGGCGCTCGTTGAGCACGACGTCGCGCTGGTTGTCGAGCTTGCGCTGATCGAGCGCCTCGAGCAGGAACCCCATGCGGTCGGACTCCAACCACAGCGCGAGGTCGAGGCAGTTCGCGGGCACCGTCTCGTAGTAGTTCGTGCGGTCGTACCAGGTGGAGCCGTTGGCGACGCCGCCGACGCCCTGCAGGTGCCGGAAATGCCCGTTGGTGTCGACGTGGGCGCTGCCCTGGAAGAGCATGTGCTCGAACAGGTGGGCGAAGCCCGTTCGACCCGGCCGTTCGTTCTTCGAGCCGACGTGGTACCAGAGATTGACGGCGACGAGCGGCAGGCGACGGTCGACGTGCACCACGACCCGAAGTCCGTTCGGCAGCGTCGCGCGATGGAGGGGAAAGTGGGAGAAGTCGAGCAAGGCCGGGGCAGTATTCCGGAGCGGCGCGGCGCGGGCAAGCTCAACCATTGACTTACGCCGCGTTACCGCCTTATCGTCTGGACATGGGCGGCTATCTCACCCTGCGGCAAAAGGAGATCCTGGATTTCATCCGCCAATACCAGCGCGATCGCGGCATTGCGCCGACCCATCGCGAAGTCTGCGATCGCTTCGGATTCTCGTCGTACGGCACTGCCTACAAGCACCTGAAGCTGCTGGCCGACAAGGGCTATTTGCGCCGCGATCGCCACCAGCGCCGCGGCCTCGAGCTGCTCGCGCCGGCGGGCGACGACGGGGCGCCGCGCGATCTCGAGCTGCCGTACTTCGGGCGCATCGCCGCCGGGCGTCCGATCGAGGCGGTCTCCGGCGACGAGACGGTGCCGGTGCCGCCGTTGCTCGTCCACGATCGCCCGGCCGACCACTACGTCCTCCAGGTCGCCGGCGACTCGATGATCGAGGAGGGGATCCACGACGGCGATTGGGTGGTCGTCGAGCGGCGCGAACGGGCGCGCAACGGCGAGATGGTCGTGGCTCTGGTGACCGACGAAGTCACGCTCAAGCGTTTCTTCTCGGAGGGCGATCGCGTGCGCCTGCAGCCCGCTAACGCGGCGATGGCGCCGCTCGTCGTGCCGGCGCGCGAAGTGCGCGTACAAGGCATCGTCGTCGGCCTCATGCGGCGTTATTGAAGTGACCTATTTCACAGCCCGCTTGTGACCAACGGGCGCTAGGATTCGAGATCCGTGCGTTCGCTGGACGATCTCCTGGAACAGATGACGGCGCGTGGAGCTTCCGATCTCCACCTCAAGCCGACGCGCCCGCCCCTCGTCCGCGTCACGGGGAGACTTTTCGCGATCGATGACGAAGTCCTCAAGCCGGAGGACATCCGCGGCATGCTCGACCAGGTGCTCAAGCCGCACCAGCGCGCTCGACTCGACGAGCGCCTGGCGGTCGACTTCGGCTACGGCGTGCACGGCCTGGCGCGTTTCCGCGCCAACGTCTACTACCAGCGCGGCACGCTGGCGGCCGCGTTCCGCCGCATCCCGTTCGAGATCCGCGGCGTCGAGGAGCTCAACCTGCCGCCGGTGCTGCTCGACTTCTGCGACATGCCGATGGGCATGGTGCTGGTCACGGGTCCGACCGGAAGCGGCAAGTCGACGACGCTCGCCGCGCTCGTCAAGTACGTTACCCATCGTCGGCCGGTGCACGTGGTGACCATCGAGGATCCGATGGAGTTCCTCTTTACCGACGGCGTGGCGTCGATCTCGCAGCGCGAGGTGGGCACCGACACGCCGACGTTTGCCGAGGCGCTGCGCAACGTCATGCGCCAGGATCCCGATGTCATCATGGTCGGCGAGATGCGCGATCCGGAGACCATCGCCACGGTGATCACCGCCGCCGAGACCGGGCACCTCGTCTTCTCGACCCTGCACACCAACAGCGCCACGCAGACCATCGACCGTGTGCTCGACGCCTTTCCGGCCAACCAGCAGAAGCAGGTGCGCGCGCAGCTCGCGCAGGTGCTCAAGGGAGTCGTCTCGATGAAGCTCGTCGAGCGCGTCGATGGTCAAGGCCTGACGGCGGCGCTCGAAGTGATGAAAGTCTCGCCGCGCATTGCGCAGCTGATCGAGAAGGGCGAAACGCTGCTGCTGCACGAGGAGCTCGAGTCGTCAGTGGGCTACTATCGCATGCAGTCGATGAACCAGTCGCTGCTGGCGCTGCTCGTGCACGGAACGATCACCTATCAGGAAGCCATGGCGCAGTCACCCGATCCCGAGGATCTTTCGCTCAAGCTGCGCAAGATGTTCCCGAATATCGAGGAACGAGGAGGTCAGATGAGCCCATCGACCGCCGATTTCGCCGAAATCCTCATGCTCCAGCAGTATCGCAAACTCTACGAGGAGCAGGAGGAGAAGAACCGCGCGCGCATCTCCGAGAAGGAGGAGCGCATGAAGGAGCTCGAGACCGCGCTCGGTGGGCGCAACGATCACATTCACGATGTCGAGAAGAAGATGCAGGAAATGCACGTCGAGATGGACAAGATGCGGGCGGACTACAACCGGCTCAAGCAGGAGGCGCAGGAGAAGATCGACAAGCTCATGGATCGCATCAAGGAGCTCAATCAGCGTCTCATGGGCAACGGCGGCGGCGAGGCCGACCGCAAGTCCGGCATCTTCCGCTGAGGCGCGGCGGGCAGCCGATCGCTCGCGTCGCACGTCGTTCCGTCTGTTAGCATCGTCGCCGGTGCTGGTGAAACGACTCCGGCGACTGCCGCGGACCGCTCCCCCCGCTCCCTTCTGATGCGGAGCGGCGCCCGGACACGGTCGATCTCTCGTGGAGCAATGGCCCCGCTGGTGCTCGCCAGCGCTCTCGTCCTGGCGCCGACGACCGTCGTGGCCGCGACCGAGCGGATTCGCGTCGCGCCGGGCCAGGTGGCGGCTCGTGACTCCAGTCACGAGCTCTTCCTCGAGGTCGAGCCGCTCGCCGGCGAGGGCTTGATGGCCTTCTGTCGCCGCGTCAGCGGCGACTCTTCCTCCTGTCGCGAGATCTCGCGCCTCAACCGCAATCCGCGACGCCTGCTCAAGGGCGTGCGCTATCGCGTGCCGTATTCCCTCCTCACCCCCGAGCTGAGGTTGGCCGTCGTGCGCGCGATCTTCCGCGACGATCGCGCCGAGCCCGACGGCTGGGTCCACTTCGGCGAGGGCGAATCGCGCGGCGACGTGGCGCTCTGGTTCACCGGCGACTCGCGCCGCACGGACGCCCTGCAGCCGTCAGGAAACACGCCACTGGCGAGCGGCGAGCAGGTCCGCGTCGCCGCGACGGCGCTGCTGCCGGTCTTTCGGGCTCTCTTGCCGCCGGCGCCGGCGCCCGCGCCCGAGATCGCGCTCGTCGCCGCTCCGGCGGCGGTCGACGAGACGGCATCACTCGAATACGGCGAGGATCCGCTCGGAGCGTACGCCGTCTACCGCTTGCGCGCGGGTGAGGCGCTCTACTCGGCGGTGGTGGTGCGCTTGACCGGTCGCGATCGCGCCGAAGACGTCAACGCTCTCGCCGTCGAGATCGCCGCTCGCAGCGACATTCCGGACGTCACGGACATCCCGGTCGGCTATCCGGTGCGCATTCCGCTCGATCTCCTGCTGCCGCAGTACCTGCCCGCCAACGATCCGCGTCGGCTCGAATGGGAGGTCGAGCGCAAGCTCGCCGAGCAGTTTCGCGTGCCGGAGCAGGCGCGCGGCTTGGCCGGTGTGACGGTCATCCTCGACGCCGGGCACGGCGGTGCTGACGTCGGCGCTTCGCGCGCCGGCGTCTGGGAGAGCATCTACGTCTACGACGTGGCGGAACGCATCCGGCGGTCGCTCCAGCGCCGCACGCTGGCGCGCGTCGAGACGACGACGCGAGATGGCAACAGCAAGGGTCCGACCGAGCGCGACGTGCTGCCTTACTCGCGCGACCATGCGGTGATGACGACGCCGCCGTATCCGATCAGCGACGCCACCGTGGGCGTGCACCTGCGCTGGTACCTCGCCAACAGCCTGTTCCGGCGCCACGCCGCCGATGGCGACGGCGATCGCGTCGTCTTCGTCTCCGTGCACGCCGATTCGCTGCATCCCTCGCTGCGCGGCGCCACCGTCTACATCCCGAATACCCCCGGCACGGCTGGCACCTACGGCAAGCAGGGAGGCGCCTTCTCGAGCCGGCGCGAGGTTCGCGAGCAGCCGAGAGTGAGCTTCTCTCTGCGCGAACGCCAGAAGAGCGAGGGCCGCTCGCGCAATCTCGCCGAGCGCGTGGTGAGCGGCTTCCGCTCGCGCCAGCTCGCGGTGCACCCGTTCCAGCCGGTCCGCGATCGCATCTTCCGCGGCCGGCGCGCCTGGGTGCCGGCGGTGCTGCGCTACAACGCCGTTCCCGCCAAGGTCTTGCTCGAGGTCTGCAACCTGGCCAACAACGAGGATCGCAAGCTCTTGCAAAAACTGGGGTTTCGAGACGCGATCGCGGAGGCAGTGGTGGACGGGATCCTCGCCTTCTTCGGCGAGGGCGGCTGACGCCGCTCAGCGCGCGGGCGCGATCGCGACGACGCGGAACGTCGTGTCGCCGACCTCGACGTCGTCGCCGGTCCGGCGGCCGAGGAGCTTCTGGCCAAGCTCCGACTCGTAGGAGATGACGCCCGCCTCCGGCCGGCTGTCCCACGGTCCGAGAACCGTCAGGCGGCGGATCGCGCCGTCCGGGCCGCACAGCTCGACGCTGGCGCCGACGCGGATCTCTCCGGTGTCGAGCCGGTCGAGGTCGATCGGTCGCGCCCGGGCGAGCTCGCGATGCAGCGTGGCGACGCGGGCGTTGAGGTACTCGTGGCGCTGGCGCGCCGACTTGTACTCGAAGTTCTCGCGCAGATCGCCGAGCGCCCGCGCCTCCTCGATCGCCTTGCGGTTCGCCGGAATCTCGACCTCCATCAGTCGCTTGAGCTCGTCGCGCTTGTGGGCGATGGCGCCGGCGGTGGCATAGAGCGGACCGACGCCGGTCGTCTCGTCGAGGCCCGGGAAGCGCAGGCGCAGAGCGGCGACGAGCGCGTCGCGCTGATAGGCCTCGAGCGCGGCGCTCTTGCGCAGCAGGTCGAGCGCGGCGGCGGCCTGCGGCGCGTCGAGCAGCGCCAGCAGGCGCGGTGCCGTGCTCCCCGACTCGACGAGCGGCCGCAGCCGGGCGCGGTACGAGGCGAGCTCCTCGTTGCCGAGCGCGGCGAGCAGCTGCTGCAGCAAACGCAGCGGCGCTCGCGCGCGCAGTGTCTCGTCGTCCGCGGCGCGCTCGGCGAGCCAAGCGAAGAGCGCCGGAGCGCGGCGCGGCTGCGCCAGGACGTCGTCGAGCGCGCGGTCGAGGCCGGCACGGTCGCTCTCCGCGAGCCCGTCCGCGAGGAGCGAGAGGACGCGCGGATCCTCCTCTCGCAGCAGCAGGTCGCGGAAGATGGCCGGCCAGTCGTCCCGCCGCTCCCGAACCATGGTCAGAGCACGTTCGCGCAGTAGGCGGTCGGCGATGCCGGCGAGCAGAGGCCGTGGATCGACTGGCGGCGCGATCAGACGCTCGACGAGCTGCTCGAGGGCGTCCGGCAGCAGGCCGGAGCGCTCGAGCGCGAAGAAGATCTCCCAGGCGAGCGCCGGATCGCCCACTTCCGCCTCGGCGGCGGTCGAAGCGAGGTCGCCGGCGAGCTCGCGGCCGAATGCGGGATCGCGCTCGCAATTGCGCCGGAAGATCTCGATGCGCTTGCGCGGATCGGCGCGGTCGAAGCTGCGGCGCACCGATTCCAGGGCATTGGAAGCCGACGTCTCCCAGCGGTAGCTCTGGCGCCCGGAGCCGACGGTCACGACCTGCGGATGGCGGCGCGCCGCCGCCCACCAGGCGGTCCACTGGGCGTCTTCGACGATGCCGGCGAGGTCCTCGCGGATCTCGCCGGCGGCGAGCGGATGCTCGGCGGCCTGCAGCACGGCGCGCAGGAGCTCCGCGGGCTGCTCCTCGCGCAGCCTCGCCAGGCCCGCCGAGTCCTCCAGCTTGCGGCGCAGGAGGTGGCCGGGCTCGAGGAGGCGGAGCATCTTGGGCGCGGCGCGAAAGCCGACCGTGACGCCGCTCTTCTTCTCGAAATCGATCTTCAGGGTTTCGAGCGCGAGGTTGACCTCGACCACCCGGCCGACGCCCTGGCTCTTCATGGCGACGACGGAGCCGACATCGTAGAGCAGGATGCTGCCGAGTCGCGTCACGCGATCCCAGAGCTTGACGGGATCCTCCACTACCTTGCGCAAGCCGACCCACTCGAGGGTCGACGCGAAATTCGGCTTGTCGGCCCACAGGCGCTCGAGCGTGGAGACAACTTCCTTGTGCAGCTTGGAGGCCTTGTGGAGCAGGGCGCCGATGCGGCGAAGGACGTCGAGCCGCAGCGCCCACATTCCCCGCTCGCGGAGCTCGTCGTCCCACAGCCCGAGCAGGTCCCGCGCCCGTTCCGTCTCGCCGCTCGCGACCAGCTCTTCGCCGACGGTCATGAACCAGTCGGCGTTGGCGGGATCGCGATCCAGCTCGGTGATCCAGTCGTCGTCGAGCGCCGAATCGGCCGCGGCCTGCTTGTATTCTTCGAGTGTGGAGCGAGTCATCTCTGCCGCCATGATATCCGAGCGCCGGGCGCCCGCCGGAAGCGGGTGAGCGCGCTGTCGGCGAACGGCCTCTCCGGCCAGCTCCGCGAGGCAGGCGAGGACGAGCTCGCCGCGCTGGTCGCAGAGCATGCCGATCGGCTCGGCCTGGCGGAGGCGCGCGCCATCTTGCACAATCCTTTCGTCACCACGGAGCTGCTCGGACGGGTCGCCTCATCGCCCGAGCTCGCCGGGCTGTACGAGGTGCGCCGCGAGCTCGCGGCACACCCGCGCACGCCACGCGCGCTCGCCGTTCAACTCGTCGCCGGCCTCTACTGGCGCGACCTGGCGGCGCTCGGCATCGACCCTCGCGTCCATCCGCTCGTGCGGCGGAGCGCCGATCGGCGGCTGCACGAGCGCCTGCCGGGCCTCGCGGTGGGCGAGAAGATCGCTCTCGCTCGGCGGGCCAGCGCCTTCCTGGTGTCGGCGCTGCGGTTCGACCCGAGCCCCCGGGTGGTGACGGCGCTGCTCGAGAATCCACGGCTGACCGAGGCCCAGCTGCTGCCGCTGGCGAGCCACGAGCGGGCCAATCCGCGTTGTCTGGAGGCGCTGGCGGCGAGCACACGGTGGGCGACCCGGCGGGGCGTCCGGGCAGCCCTCTGCCGCAACCCGGCGACGCCAGTCGGGACCGCGCTCCGTCTGCTTCCGGGCCTGTCGCGCAACGGCCTCGCCGCCGTGGCTGCCGACGTCCGGCTCGCGGTGCCGCTGCGGTCGCGCGCCCGCGAGCTGACCGGGTCGCACGGGAGATGACGGGCGGCCGCGCCGGTGGGGCAGCCATCGCCGACGTTTGACCCGCCTTCGTCAACTCGACTAGCCTGGAACACTCGAAAGGATACGAGCTTCTCGCCGACGATGGACGAGCGCCGCGACAAGAACCGGATCCGCTTCGTCGATGCGGAGCGCGCGGTCCGCGAGGCCCAGGGAACGCCCACCCCAGCCCGCCAGCAGGGTTCCTTCGGCACCTGGCTGCGCGCGCAGCGCGAAGCGCGCGGCGTGTCGATGGACGCCATCGCCGAGGGAAGCAAGATCAGCCGCAGGTATCTCGAAGCGCTCGAGCACGATCGCTTCGATGCGCTCCCGGCACCGGTCTTCGTGCGCGGCTTCCTGCGCGAGTACGCGCGCATCGTCGGTCTCGATCCGGACGAGGTGGTGAACTTCTATCTGCTCGCCCGCCCGGCGGCGAGCCGCGAGCGAGCCGGGCCCGGCCAGGCCTCGCCGCCATCTCGCGAGCGCCCGTCGCCGCGGCGCTCCTCGTCGCTGGTCGCCTACGGCGGGCTGCTCGCGGCGTTGGTCGTGATCGTCGTCGCCATCGCGGCGGCGATCTCGTGGTGGGCCGGCCGGCGTACCGCCGAGCGGGCCCCGGCGAGCGGAGGCGCTCACTCGCCGCGGGCCACCGTGGCCGCGGCGGCGTCGTCCGAGCCGGCAGCTCCCGCGCCATCGGAACCGGCCGCTGCGACGCCTGCCGAGCGAGCGGCGCCGGCGGCAGCGGGCGAGTCGACGATGGCGGACTCGCCGCCGAACGCACAGATCCCTTCACCGGCGGTGGCGCCGGCGACGTCGAACCTCCCGGGCGCTCCCGCTGCCGCGAGGTCCGAGGATCGGTTGCGCGTGGTGCTCGAGTTTCGACAGGACTGCTGGGTCGACGTCGTGGTCGACGGCCGGCGGCGGGAGAGCGAGCTCAAGGCAGGCGGCGAGACGCTGGCGCTGGAGGCCGACGACTACGTCCTGCTCACGCTCGGCAATGGGCCGGCCGTCCGCGTCGAGGTCAATGGCGAGCCGTTCGGCCTGCCCGACCAGGGCTCGCGGGTCGTGCGCGACCTGCGCATCGACAGGACGGTGGCGGCAGCGAGGCGGCGCGCGTCCGGCGAGCCGCTCCGCCCGTGAGGACCGGCGCCGATCTGGTCACGGCGGTGCTCTCCGGCGAGAGCCCCGAGCTCCGCGTCCTCGCTGCGCAGGGCATCTTGCCCCTCGCCCCCGATGAGCTGATTCCCCTGCAAGTGCATCTCGCGGCGAGCGACGACGCCTTCCTCGCCGACGCCGCTCGCCGTTCGCTCTACGCGCTCGACCGGCGGGTGGCGTCCGCCTTCCTCGCACACGACGCGCCGCCGGAGGTGCTGCGCTGGTTCGCCATCGAGCTCTCGGATGCCAACCTGACGCAGGTCATCCTCGGCCGCCGGGACGTACCCCGCGAGCTGCTGCTCGAGCTGGCGCCGCAGCTCACCGCCGACCTGCAAGAGGCGCTGCTGCTGCGCCAGGACGCCATCCTGGAGCGTCCCGAGATCCTCGCCGCGCTGGCGAGCAATCTGCGTCTGACGCCGTTCGCCCGTCGCCTCATCGCCGAGTACCGCGAGCACCTGGTGCCGCGGGAGAAGATGGCGGCGGCGCAGGCGGTCTCGTCGGCCGACCTCTTCGCACCGGAGGCCGAGCTCGACGAGTCGGACCTCGAGGAGATCGAGCGCGTTCGCGAGCTGCCGGCCGGCGGCGAATCGGATCAGCGCACCGGCCTCTCGGAGTACCAGATCCGCTCCCTGCCGCTGCCCATTCGCCTCAAGATCTGTCGCGGCGCCTCTCGGACCCTGCGCGCCATCCTGATCAAGGACGTCAACCCCAACGTCGCGCTCGCCTGCCTCAACGGCGCCGCCTTCACCGAGGACGAGATCGAATCCGTGGCGTCGAGCCGCAACGTCGTCGACGAGGTCCTGGCCGCCATCTCGCGCAAGCGCGAATGGACGGCGCGCTACGCCGTGTGCCTCAGCTTGGTCAAGAACCCGCGCGTGCCGATCGGGATTGCCGTCAAGTTCGTCGCGCGCCTGGGCGTGCGGGACCTGCGCGGCCTGTCGCGCGACAGGAACATCGCGGATGCCGTGCGCACCGCAGCTCAACGCTTGTATAGAATCAAGTCCAGTTGAGCGTCGCCCGGGATTATTATCAGATTCTGGCGGTGGAGCGGAACGCCACGCCGGAGGAGATACGCGCCCGCTTCCGCGAGCTGGCGCGCGACCAGCATCCGGATCGCTTCCGGGGCGCGGAAAGGGAGCTCGCCGAGAAGCAATTCCAGGAGATCTCGGCCGCCTTCAACGTGCTGATCAACCCGGAGCGGCGGCGCGCCCACGACCTCGAGCTGGTGCGCCCGATGGCGGCGGCACCGGGCTCCGACAAAGCGCGGATGGTGCGCTTCCATCTCGAGGCCGGCGTCGGCTTCTACCGGGGAGGCAACTACTTCGCGGCGGCCGAGAGCTTCGAGCGAGTCATCCAGCTCGAGGAGAGGAACCACCAGGCGTGGCACCACTTGGCGCAGTCTCTGGCCCACCAGCGGAAGTTCCTACCGCGGGCCCTCGAAGCGATCGTCCGGGCCTGCGAGCTGCAGCCGATGAATCTCGGCTATCTCAAGCTGGCGGCGCGGCTGCACGTCCAGGCCGGCTTAGCGGACAGGGCGGAGCAGTATTACAATCAGGCGCTGACCTGGGGAGGGGAGGATCCGGAAGTGACGAAGGCCCTCGACGAGCTGCGCTCGTCCGCGAAGAAAGCGAAGGGATCCCTTTTCGGGAGATCCGCGTGAGCTTACGCGCGCGGGCCTCGGGCCTGTCGGATGTCGGCGTGATCCGCAGTCACAACGAGGATTGCTTCGACATCGATCCGGAGAACCAGGTGTTCGTGGTTGCCGACGGCATGGGCGGCCACAGCCACGGCGAAATCGCCTCGCGGCTGGCCATCGATGCGATCAAAGATTTCGTCGAGCGCACGGCCGACCAGGACGCGACGCTGCCGTTCGAGATGGATCCCAAGCTCGGGCGGCACGGCAATCGCATCCGCGCGGCGATCCGCGTCGCCCACGACCGCGTGCTGAAGGCGATCCGGCAAGACTCCTCGTTGCACGGCATGGGCACGACCGTCGTCGGCCTGCTCCTCGACGGCGACTCGGCGGCGGTCGCGCACGTCGGCGACAGCCGCGCCTATCGTTTCCGCGACGGCAGGCTGGAGCTGCTCACTCAGGACCACACCTGGGTCAACGAGCAGGTCGTCGCCGGCTTCCTCTCCGAGGAGCAGGCGCGCTCACACCCACTCAAGAACGTGGTGACGCGCGCCCTCGGCGGCGACACCGACGTCGACATCGACGTGCGCGAATGGCCGGTCGAGGAGGGCGACCTCTTCCTGCTCTGCTCCGACGGCTTGACCACCATGCTCACCGACGACGAGATCCTCTCGCGGGTGCGCTCCGAGGAGCGACCGGAGGAGATCTGCGGCCGGCTGGTGCGGGACGCCAACGCTCGCGGCGGCTACGACAACGTCTCGGTTGTGCTCGTCCGCATGGAGCCGAACGAGGGCGCGTCCGAAGACACCGCCTGACGCGCGCAGCTCCTAGCGCGCCTCGCCGTAGCGATACCCCTGCCGGGCCGTGAGGCGGAACTCCGGATTGGCGACCTCCACCTCGATGCGCGCATAGCCCGCCTCGCCGGCGGGATGAGAGCTGCGGAAGGCGATCAGGTAATAGCCGTTGGTGGTCTCGGCGACGCGCTCGAGCGGGCCGCCGAAATCGAGCAAGTCGAAGAACGGCCGGCCGCCGGTGTCCTCGGCGAGACGCGAGATGGCGCTCTCCAGAGGGTGCTCCACGCCGGGAGCGACGAGGTCGACGGGGTAGGCCGCGACGTTGGCGGCGTTCAGCGCCTCGATCATCGGCCGGTAGAGGTGGTCTTCGGGGACGTACTCGCCGGTGAGCCCGCTGACGCGACCGAAACCGGTGGTGAAGAGGACGAGGTTCTTACGACCGGGGATCCGTTCGGCGGCGGCGGCCAGTGTCGCGAGCGCGGCTTCGAAGCTCGCGCTCGCATCGCGCAGCGCCTTGCCCTCGGGCAGTGCCGCGGCGAGCGCCGGGAGGTCGCTCTCGGCAGGGGCGCGCGACGGCCAGCGCTCCGGCGCAGCCGCGTTGCGCGCCGCGCGGTCTACGGCGCGCTCGAGCGCGGCGCGATCGGCGGTGAAATCCTGGTGCAGCGCCAGGCTCGTGCCGTAGCTCGCCACCAAGACGAGATCGCCGGGCTGGAGCTCCGCGCGCAGCCAGGCGGCGGCGTCGCGTCCGGCGCGCAGCTGCCGCGCCAGGAGGTCCGGCGCCTCCGCCGCCTTCCAGCTCTGGTCGTGGAAGACGAGCAAGAGGAGGCGCTCGTCGGGCACTGCGGCGGGATCGATCCCCAGCCGCCCGGCGCCGGCGGCGTCGAGGAAGCGGCGGTTCGAGTAGAACGTCGCCGACACGACCTCGACCGAACGGCCGCTCTCGCGCACCTGGAAATCCTCGGGCCGGAGCCCGAGGATGACGTTGCCGTCGCGGTCGGTGACCAGCACGTCGACCAGGGCTTCGGTGACCTCGACGCGGCCTTCGAAGGTCGGCTCGGCGGCTGGCCGAGCCTGGGCCGGGGCGAGCCTCGCGGCGAGCAGGGCGACGGCGGCGGCGAACAGCGGTCGAAGCGGGATCATGGCGGCCTCCTCTTCGCATGGGTACCGTAGCAATTCACGCGCCGGGGCGCCGCTCGGCGGCGCCGGCGATCTCGTCGACATCGGCGCCGGCGATGAAGATGTCGGGCTTGGCCGAGCGCAGGACGAGGATTCGGATGTCGGCCCGCCGCGCCAGAGAGCTCATCAGCGCGTCGAATTCGGCCAGCACCTCGCGGCGGAAGACATTCGCCTTGCGGCCGGGCAGATCGAAGGTCAGCAGGGCGGTGCTGTCGACCTCGACCGCGAGGCGGAAGGCCTCCACGTTCAAGGCTTCCCGTCGGGGTCGTGACCGGAGTAGAGCCGCTCGAGCGCCTCGCGAAAGCGCTGGTGGATGACGCGTCGCTTCACCTTCATGGTCGGCGTCATCTCGCCGGCTTCGAGCGTGAGCTCGCGCGGCAGGAGCGCGAAGGCGCGGATCTGCTCGTAGCGCTGGTGACGCGCGTTCACGCGGTCGATTTCGGCCTGAAACAGCGCGCGCACGCGCTCGTCCTCGACCCACGCCGAGGCGTCCCCGGCGATACCGTGCGATTTCAGCCAGGGCTCGAGCGCCTCGAAGTTGGGCACCAGCAGCACAACCAGGAACGGGCGCCGGTCGCCGATCACCACCGCCTGCGCGATCCAGCGCCCGGCCTTGAGGTCGTTCTCGAGCGGCGCCGGCGCGATGTTCTTGCCGTAGGCGTTGACGATCAGCTCCTTCTTGCGGTCGGTGATCGACAGGAAGCCGTCGGCGTCCAGCTCGCCGATGTCACCGGTCTTGAACCAGCCGTCGGCGGCGAGCACTTCGGCGGTGGCCTCGGGATTGCGGTAGTAGCCCTTCATGATGTTGGGGCCGCGGGCGAGGATCTCGCCGTCCCCGGCGATGCGTACCTCGACTCCGGGGATCGGCTTGCCGACGGTGCCGAGCCGCACGTCCTGCGGCGTGTTGACCGCGATCACCGGCGAGGTCTCGGTAAGCCCGTAGCCCTCGAGCAGCGGAATGCCGGCGGCCCAGAAGAACTCGGCGAGCTCCTTGCCGAGCGGCGCGCCGCCGGAGATCGCGTACTCGAACCGGCTGCCTAGGCGCGCGCGCACCTTGGAGAAGACGAGCTTGTCGGCGAGACGCACGGACAGCCCCGGATCCTCGAAAGCCAGCCGTTTCGGCAGCGCCCGTGTGCCGGCCGCGAGAGCCCAGTCGAAGAGTCGCTTCTTCATGCCGCCGGCCGCCTCGACGTTCTCGAGCACCTTGGCGCGCACCTTTTCGTAGACGCGGGGCACCGAGCCGAAGACGTGCGGCTGCACCTCGAGTAGGTTCTGCGCCACCGTCTGCACCGATTCGGCGTAGGCGATGGCGATGCCGGCGTAGAAGTAGGCGTAATCGAGCGTGCGCTCGAGCGAGTGGGCGAGTGGCAGGAAGGAGAGCGCAACCCACTCCTTCTTGAGCGGCAGGATGCGGCAGCAGGTCGTGACGTTCGAGCAGAGGTTGCCGTGCGTCAGCATGACGCCCTTGGGATCGCCGGTCGTGCCACTGGTGTAAATCAGCGTCGCCAGGTCGTCGGGCCGGGCGCGATCGAGCCAGCGCTCGAACTCGGCGGGGTCGACGGCGGCACCGGCGGCGATCGCCGAGTCGAGCTCGTCGACGCCGGCGCGCGGCCGGCAACCGAAGGCGACGAAGCGCGCGACCGCCGGCATCTCGTCACGCAACGCCAGCAGCCCGTCGAGCCGCTCGTCGCCCTGTACGACGACGATCTTGGCGCCGCTGTCGCGCGCGACGTAGGCGGCCCCTTCGGGCAGCAGCGTGGAGTAAATCGGCACCGAGACGGCACCGAGCGAGAGGATCGCGAAGTCGATCGTCGCCCAGTCGGGGCAGTTCTCGGCCATCAGCGCGACGCGGTCGCCGTGGCGCACGCCCCAGCCGTCGAGGGCCGTGGCGAAGCCGCGCACGCGCGCCGCCAGTTCGGCGGCCGAGAGCGGGCGATAGGCTCCGTCGATCTTGTGCAGGAGGCAGTCCTGGCGGCCGTTGGCGACGACGGCGCGGAAGAGCTCGGAGAGTGTCTGCACGGTCACGGCGGCCTCCTCTTCGCCCCCCGATCCACCGGCATCCTAGCTCACGGTTCGCTTGACCGGTCGCGCGCGCGGGCGGTATCCTCGCCGCCCCTGGATCGAGTTTCGACTCGGTCTCCGCCGCGAACCCGACGCGGCGTCTCGCCGCAGCGCAGGTCCTCCACCGGGGCGTAGCTCAGCTTGGTAGAGCGCACGGTTCGGGTCCGTGAGGCCGGAGGTTCAAATCCTCTCGCCCCGACCACGAGTGCCTTTCGCAGGAGAGCGCTCCGCGCCTCGCGTCGGCTGCGACGCCGCCAGCGACGGCGGGCGGCAGGGCCTGCAGGAAAATCCTCGGCGCCGGTCGTCGATCCTATGGGGAGCCTCGTCGGTTCCATGGGCCGGGCTGCCGCGCGGCGCGCTCGCCGCCGGCGGCCGAGCGCGCCACCGCGGTCGTTTCCCGCGCCCTTCGGGGGGCGGGGCCGATGGTACGCCGCTTGCTCTCCCACCGCGCGACAAGGAGAACCTCATGTCCCGACTCACGCGCCGCTGTGGATCCCTCGTGCTCGTCGTCCTCGCCTCCTCCTTCGCTTCTGCGACGAGGGCGTGGGGCCAGGGCTGAGTCCTCATTCGGCAAACCGCGCCCGTGATTGGCGCGGCAGAGAATCTGCAGGTCGAGCCCGGGGAATGGCAGGTCGCACTTTCCTATCGCGGGCTCGAGTCGGATACCCACTACTCGGGTACCGAACGGCAACGCCAGCGTGAGAGGGACAACAACTTCGTCATCAATCGGCAGATGATGATGGATCTCGCCGTCACCTACACGGCGACGAGTCAGCTCAGCTTCACGTTCGGCGTGCCTTACGTCGACGCCTCGTGGTCGATTCCGCTCCCGATTCGCCCCGTGCCGGGTCCGCGCAGTCAGCAGGACGCCTCGGGGGTCGGTGACGTCAGCCTCGTCGGCCGCTACTGGCTGTGGGATCCGGCCGAGGTCAGCGCCGGCAATTTCTCGATCGGCGTCGGAGTCAAGGCGCCCACCGGCGACGATCACGTCGAGGATTTCTACCCGGATATCAACGGCGAGAACCGCGAGCTCAAGGCCGTCGACCAGTCGATCCAGCTCGGTGACGGCGGCTGGGGCGCCATCGTCGAGCTCCTCGGCTACCGGCAGGTGGGCCCGGTAACGCTCTTCGGCGCCGGCAGCTACCTCGTCAATCCGCGCGACACGAACCGCACGCCCTCGATCATCGTCGGGCTGCGTCCCGGCGTGCCGCCGCCGGCAGGCCTCGAGTTCAACTCGGTGCCCGACCAGTACGTCGCCCGCTTGGGAGCCATCTTCCCGGGTGGGCTCGACGGCCTGTCGTTCGGTCTCGCCGGGCGCATCGAGGGGCTGCCGCGCTACGACCTGATCGGTGACAGCCACGGCTGGCGCCGACCGGGCCACGAGGTGTTCGTCGAGCCCGGCCTGACGTACACGCGGGGGCCGTCGACCTTCTCGCTGCAGGTGCCGATCGGCGT
>DASWJT010000049.1:0-2212 GCA_036397015.1 Thermoanaerobaculia bacterium | reverse complement strand
CTTCGCGCAGCGCTCGCCGTATACGGTCCACCGCGAGCGCGGCGGCTACTGGCTGCGCCGGCAGGGGGAGCCGGTCGCCCCCATCCGGCTGTCGCCGCGCCCGCGCTGGTACGAGGCCGCGACCGCCAGCGGCAAGCCGATGACCCAGATCGGCACCCTGCAGGGCACCTACCTGGGCGTCTACCAGGCCAAGGTCTGCGAGTACTGGACGCAGAAGCCGGTCAAGGTCAACTGCAAGTTCTGCTCGGTGGGCCTGAACCTCGGCATCGACGACGCCGAGGAGAAATCGGTCGAGGAGGTGATGGAGGTCATCCGCGCCGCCCGCCACGAGTCGGGGATCACCTATGTCGACTTCAACACCGGCCACTACGAGGGCGACACCTACCTCGACATCCTCGAGCCGTTCGTCCTGCGCATCAAGAAGGAGCTCGGCCTCCTCGTCGGCGTGCAGACGCCGCCGCACCGGGATCTCAAGCGCTACGACCACCTGCGCGAGATCGGCGTCAACCGGGTGTCGTTCTGCTTCGAGATCTTCGACCGCGAGCGGTTCGAGGAGACCTGCCCGGGCAAGCACGCCGAGTACGGGCTCGACCACTATCTCGACGCCATCCGCTACTGCGCCCGGCTCGGCGAGCAGGGGCCCCGCCACGAGCCGTGGGTGACCAACGGCGAGATCATCGCCGGCCTCGAGCCGCCGGAGTCGTCGATCGCGGCGATCGACTGGATCACCTCGGTGGGCGCGATCCCGACGGTGTGCGTCTTCCGGCCGCTCGTCGGCACCGACCTCGAGGACTGGGATCCGCCGGCGACCGAGCCGATGATCCCGGTCTTCCGCCGCCTCTACGAGGCGTGCATGGAGAGAGGGCTGCCGATCGGCCTGGCGCCCAACATCCACGTCTCGCTGGTCATGCTGCCCGAGGAGTGCCGCTGGCTGTCGCCCAAGCGCTTCCGCTGGCAGAGCGCCAAGCTCGCCGTCATGAAGCGCGTCTTCGGGCGCATGTTCGAGCGCAAGCTGCGGCGCACCGAGGGGCTCGCCGCCGCCGGCGCCGCCTGAGCGGGCGCAGATCGCGGCCGTCGGTGCGGGAGGTCCCTGCGCATAAGATCGCTGTGTGCAGGAGACCATCGAGACGCTTCTCGCCGCGGCGCCGATGTTCCGGCGGCTCGACGCCGACGACCGCCGCCGCATCGCCGCGGCGTCGGTGGTGCGCGACTTCGCGCGCGGCGACGAGGTCTTCGCCGAGGGCGATCCCGGCGACGCCTTTTACGTGGTGGCGAGCGGGCGGGTGAAGGTGGTCAAGTCGACACCGGCGGGCAAGGAGATCATCCTCGAGATCTTCGGCGCCGGCGACCCGCTCGGCGCCGTCGTCGCCTACGAGGGGCGGCCGTTCCCCGCCACGGCGCGGGCGCTCGAGCCGACGCGCTGCATCGTCACGCCGCGCGAGGTGTTCTTCCGCCTCCTCGCCGAGCACCCGTCGCTCGTGCGCGGCCTGCTCTCGGGGCTCACCCTGCGCCTGATCGAGCTCACCAACCGCCTCGCCAACCTCTCCGGGGCGCGCGTCGAGGAGCGCGTCGCGCGGCTCTTCGTGCAGAAGCTCGGAGAGCTCGGCCGGCCCGAGCGCGGCGGCCATTTCCTGCCCCTCGCCCTGAGCCGCCAGGAGATCGCCGATCTCGCCAACACGACGATCGAGACGGCGATCCGCATCATGAGCCGCTGGGGCAAGAGCGGCCTGGTGCGCACCGAGGACGGCGGCTTCCTGGTCACCGACCGCGCGACGCTCGAGCGCCTGGCCGGGCTCTAGCCGCCGAGCACGCGCGGCACCGCCCAGGCGCACCAGAGCGCGGCGGCGAGGGCGGCGACGAGGTCGAACGGCGCGCCGTAGCGCGCCATCACCGGGATCCGCACGTAGCCCGAGCCGAAGACGATGGCGTTGGGCGGCGTGCCCACCGGCAGCGCGAAGTCGCACGAGGCGGCGAGCGTCGCGGCGAAGAGTACGGAGTTGCGCGCCTCCGGCGAGGCGGCGTCGACGAGCACCACCAGCATGACGGCGACGGTGGCGGTGTTCGAGGCCACCGCCGAGATGCCGACGGTGACGAGCGCCGCGGCGGCGATCTGCACGAGGGGCGGGTAGGCCGCGATGGCGGCGAGCTCACCCGCCATCCAGGCGGAGAGGCCGCTCTCCTGGATCCCCGCCGCCATGGCGAAGCCGCCGCC
>DASWJT010000048.1:0-3417 GCA_036397015.1 Thermoanaerobaculia bacterium | reverse complement strand
CTCCTCGCCGACGGTTCGCTCCTCGCCCTCGTCCAGGGGATGGGCCTCGTCAAGCTCGACGCGCAGTCGCGCGTCGTCTGGCGGCACGCCGAGCCGCTCTTCAACGACCTCTGGGTGGCGCCCGACGAAGGGCAGATCCTGGTTCTCACGAAGCGCGCGATCGAGCGGCCGGATCTCCGGCGCGGGGGCCCGATCCTCGAGGACTCGATCGTCACGTTCGACGCGGGCGGCGAGGTCGTCGCGCGCGCCTCGCTTCTCGCCGCTTTCGAGCGCTCGCCGTTTCGCGAGCTGCTCTTCCCGCTCGGCGAGACCGCCGACATCCTGCACTCGAACACGATCGAGGTGCTCGACGGTCCGGGCGCCGCGTCCGCAGGAGCGCTCGCGCGCGGCAACCTGCTCGTCTCGCTGCGCGAGATCGACACCGTCGCTCTGCTCGACCCCGCGGGGAGCGAGGTGCTGTGGGCGCGGCGCGGGCCGTTCCGGCGCCAGCACGAGCCGACGCTCCTCGCCGACGGACGGATCCTCCTCTTCGACAATCTCGGCGGCGCCGCGGGCGCCTCGCGCGTCGTGGCGCTCGACGTCGCGAGTGGCGAGCTCGAGGTGATCTTCGCCGGCGCGCCGCAGCGGCCACTCGCCTCGCCCGAGGCGGGAGCGTGCCGCCGGCTCGCGAACGGCAACCTGCTCGTCGTCGCGAGCGAGCAGGGCGTGGCGTGGGAGCTGACGCCGGCGGGTGAGATCGCCTGGGAGCTCCGGACGCCGCACCGCGCCGGCACGCGCGGGCAGCTCGTTGCTTCGCTCTTCGACGTCGTGCGCTACGAGACTCGGACGCCCTTCCTCGCGCGCTTCCCGCTCCCTCAGGCGCCGTAGAAGGCGCGCACGGCGTCGACCGTCTCCGCGACCTCGGGCTCGGTGAGCTCGGCGAACATCGGCAGGCAGAGCACCTCGCGCGCGGCGCGCTCGGCGTGCGGCAGCTCGAGAGGCTCCGGCATGAGCTCGGCGAGCGCCGGCTGGCGGTGGAGCGGCGACGGGTAGTGCACCGACGAGCCGATGCCGCGCGCGGCGAGGAAGGCCTGCAGCTCGTCGCGGCGCGCGGTGGCGATCGTCTCCTGGTGTACGACGCACTCGTCGTCGGGATGGTCGAGCGGGAAGCGCAGGTCGCCGACGCCGGCGAGCCCCTCGCGATAGAGCGCGTCCCAGCGGCGCCGCGCGGCGTTGTCCTCGTCGAGGGTGGCGAGGCGCAGGTTGAGCACCGCCGCCTGCAGCGAGTCGAGCCGCGAGTTGGTGCCGACCTCGACGTGGTGGTAGCGCGAGGTCTGGCCGTGGTTGGCGAGGCGCTGCACCTTCTTCAGGAGCTCCTCGTCCATCCCCGAGACCGCGCCGCCGTCGCCGAAGGCGCCCAGGTTCTTGGTCGGATAGAAGCTCCACGCCGCGAGCTCGCCGAGCGTGCCGACGCGGCGGCCGCGCCAGTGCGCGCCGTGCGCCTGGGCGGCGTCCTCGACGAGCCAGAGACCGCGCGCCGCGACCACCTCGCGCAGCCGGGCGAAGTCGAACGGCCGGCCGTAGAGGTGGACGCCGATGACGCCGACGGTGTGCTCGCTGACGCGCGCCGCGCAGTCGTCGGGATCGAGGTTGAAGGTCGCGGGATCGATGTCGCAGAAGACCGGCGTGCCGCCGGCGAGGACGACGCACTCGGCGGTGGCAAAGAAGCTGAAGGCGGGCACGATCACCTCGTCGCCGGGGGCGAGGCCGAGCGCTCGCAGTGCGACGACGAGCGCGTCCGTGCCGTTGGCGACGGCGACGACGCCGCGAGATTCGAGCAGGCCGCAGAACGAGCACTCGAATTCCTTGACCTCGGGGCCGAGGACGAAGGCGTTGGCGTCGAGGATCCCCTGCCAGCGCGCGGCGAGCTCGGGCGCGATGCGGGCGCGGGCGCGGGAGAGGTCGAGATAGGGCACGGGGCTCAAGCGGTCACCTCGCGGAGGCGGTGGGGCGGGTCCAGGGGGTCGCGTAGATGACGAGCTCGTCGCCCGCCATCGCCACGTTGCGCTCGATCCGGAACCGAGCGCGCGGAGGATAGCGCTGCGGCTGCGATTCGAGCAGCGGCAGCCAGCGCGGAAAGACGACGACGTACTCGGGCCGCTCCGCCTCGATCCAGGCGACGAGCGCCGGCGCCCACGCGCGCCCCCCCTCGCGCTCGGCGCGGGCGAGCCGCTCGCCCTGCTCCGGCGAGACGATGCCACCCAAATCGAGGAGCGGGTTCGGGAGCCGCCAGCCGAGCACGCCGATGTCGACAGTGGCGACGAGCGCGTCGGGCGCCGCCTCCGCTTGGAGCCATTCGGCGGCGCGCGCGTCGCTCGCCTCGACGTTCGAGCGCGCGTGCAGGGCGAGGCCGGCGGCCCGCAGCGATCGCTGCGCCGGCGGTGCGACGAGGAGCGCCAGCGCCGCGGCGCCAAGCGCGAGACGGCGCAGCGCCGTTCGTTCGTGTCCCGCCGCCGCCGGCGCGCCGAGCGCGCCCGTCTCTTCCCCCACACCTTCGAGCGCGAGGACCCCGAGCAGCACCACGCACGGCAGCAGCGGGAAGAGATAGCGCCCGAAGTTGCCGGCCGCGAGCTCGCGCTCGCCCGAGAGCGCGGCGATCGCGAGCGGCAGGGCGAGCGCCCACAGCGGCAGCAGCAGGCCGCGGTCGAGCCGGCCGCCGCTCCGCCGCGCGAGCTCGACCGCGCCGCCGGCAGCGAGCAGTGCCGGCAGCGGGTGCGCCGCGAAGACGATCGCGAAGGCGCCGGCGAGATGGCGCAGCGGCGGCAGCACCGCGGCCGGCCCGGCGCTCTTCGCCGCGAAAGTCGTCGGCAGCGGCGAGCCCGACATCACCGCGAAGGCGACCGCGACGGGCACGATGACGACCGCCGCGACGGCGAGCCCGGCGAGCGCGTCGCCGAGCCCGGCGCGGTCGAGGCGCCAGGTGCCCTTGCGCGCGACGAGCGCCCGGTCGGCCGCGGCGAGCGGGAGGAGCATCAGCCCCTCGGGCCGCGCCAGGGCGGCGAGCGCGAAGAGCAGGAAGGCGAGCGGCGCCTGCCCCGGATCGGCGCGCTCGTCGAGGTGCCGGATCATCCCGGCGGCGAAAAGGGCGACGAAGAGCGGCACCTCCATGCCGGAGACGACCGCGAGCACCAGGCCGTCGGAGAGCCCGACGAGGAGCGTGGCGAGCGCCGCTCGGCGCGGCGAGAGCGCGAAGCGGCGGGCGAGCCGGAAGACGAGGGCGAGAGCGGCGACGTGCGCGGCGAGGGCGAGGAGCTTGGCCGCCGCCTCCGCCGCGCCCGGCCCGAGCGGCGCGACGACGGCGAGGAGCGCCGTCCACAGCGGCGCCGTCGAGCCGGCGACGAGCTCCCCGGCGCGGTAGGCAAGGCCGTCGCCCGCCGC
>DASWJT010000047.1:0-5146 GCA_036397015.1 Thermoanaerobaculia bacterium | reverse complement strand
GCGTGCCGCCCTACGTCGTCTTCCACGACGCGACGCTGCGCGCCCTCGCCGCGCTCAAGCCGCGCGACGAGGCGGCGCTGCTCGCCGTTCCCGGCATCGGCGAGGCCAAGCGATCGCGCTACGGCGCGGACCTGCTCGCGGTGATCGCCGCGGAGCAAGTGGAAGCGGCGGAGAGCGCAGGAACGAGCTAGTTGCCGCTGCGCCAGGACTCGATGGCGCGGCGCTGCTTCTTGGTCGGGCGGCCGGCGCCGGGCTCGCGCCGGACCGGCGGGCGGCGCAGGGCGCGGGCGTAGGGATCGGCGGCCGGGCGCGGCGGCGAGAGGTCCTCGAAGAGGCGCGGGACCTCGACCTTGGGCAGGGTGCGGTCGGCGAGCTCGCGGACGACGAGAACGCGCGTCCAGTCGCGAGTCACTTCCGCCTCGACGCGGTCGCCGAGGCGGAGCTCGCGGTGCGGCTTGACGGCGACGCCGTTGACGCGCACGCGCGAGAGGTCGCACGCCTTGGCGGCAAGGGTGCGCGTCTTGTAGACGCGCGCCACGTGCAGCCACTTGTCGATCCGGACGCCCTCGCCCACGGCGAGATCTTACGGCACCGCCGGCCGCTCAGCCCGTCATCTTGGCGTCGATCCACAGGCCGACGACGTCGGCGATGCGGCCCTCGGCGTCGAGAGTGAAAATGTTGGTGCCGCGGCCGCGCTCGCCGCCGTCGGCGCCGCGGGCGGTCCATTCGCACAGCGCGGTGCCCTGGCAGTGATGGATCGGGCCGCGGCGCTCGATCCTCATTCCCGGCATGAACTGGTGGACGGCGGCGAGGTGCGGCCGCAGGTCGTCGATTCCCGCCGTGGCACTGAAACGATCGCGGAAGCGGATCTGCGGCGCCACGTGATCGTCGAGCGCCGCGTTGCGCCGGTCGGCATCGGGCTCGCTCCACGCCGCGAACCAGGCGTCGATGCGGTCCTGGGCGCCGGCGTTGACCTCGGCGGTGACGACGTTGGCGAAGACGGAGAGCTGATAGCGCCAGCCCTGGACATGGTGGTCGCGGGCGGCCGCTTCGGCGAAGGCGTGCTCGAGGTGGAGGCGCGTGCCCTCCGGGTCGTCCTCGAGCGTGACGGTGACGAGCGACTCGCCGACGGCGACCGGCTCGCCGCTGGCGAAGCCGTAGGTGAAGACGATGCGCTTCGGCGGATCGATCTCGACCACCTCGCCGGCGGCCTCGACGGCGTTCGGATGGCGCACGAAGACCTGGCCGCCGACCTCCGGGTCGATCATCGAGCCGGCGCCCCACCACTTGGCCCAACGCAGCGAGTCGGTGAAGTAGCGGAAGACCGTCTCGCGGCGGGCGCGGATGACGATCGTGCGGTCGAGGCGGTGGGGGAGCTGGGCGTCGGTCATGTTCGTCCTTTCGCGCGGCGCCGGGGGCGCCGGCGCCGGGTGGAGTTGGGAGAGCGGGGCCGCGGGCCGCGCCGGCCCTCTTCGAGCTCGGCGCGCAGCTTGAGCTGGTAGAGCGCATCGTCCCACATCGCCTCGAGCGTCGTGGCCACCGGCCCCAGCGCCTCGCGGCGGGCGAGGTAGAGGCGGCGGCGGCCGGCGCTGCGGGCGGCGACGAGCCCCGCCCGCTCGAGCGTGCGCAGCTGCTGCGAGACGGCGCCGAAGGTGACGTCGCCGAGCGCGCGGTGGATCTCGCCGGCGGCGATCTCGCCGCGCCAGGCGAGGCGCAGGATCTCGCGCCGGCGGGGAGAGGCCAGGAAGCGCATGGCGTCGATCACGGATCATATTTTAGTTATAACTAAAATATTGTCAAGCATGGCAGGATCCGGCGCCATGCGGGTCTCGCGCGAGGAGTTCGAGGCGCTGGTCGAGGAGGCGCTCGCGCAGCTGCCGGACGAGTTCCGCGAGGCGCTCGAGAACGTCGCCGTGATGGTCGAGGAGGAGCCCTCGGACGAGGACCTCGAGGAGGTCGGCATCGACCCGGACGACGGCGACCGGGACGAGCTGCTCGGCCTCTACCAGGGCGTGCCGCTCCCGGAACGCGACTCGTTCTACTCGGCGCTCCCGGACCGCGTGCTCGTCTTCCGCGGGCCGATCCTGAGGAGCTGCGAGAGCCGGCGGCAAGTGATCCGCGAGATCCGCGAGACAGTCCAGCACGAGCTCGGCCACTACTTCGGCCTTGAGGAGGACGAGCTGCCGTTCTGAGCCGCCCCCGGCGCGCCGCGCCGGGACTTACTGGCTCGCGATCACGGCGCAGGCGAGCCGGCCACCGGAGTTCCCGGTCGGCTGGGTCGCGCAGTCGTCGGCGTCGGCGTGCAGGATCACGGCGCGCCCGACGACGGACGTCGGCCCGTCGAGGGCGAGACCGGGGACCACCAGCTCGAGCCGGCCGGAGCCGTCCTCGCCGACCGCGATGTTGCCGAAGTCGCCGGCGTGCCGCGGCTCGGTCGGCGGGCAGGCGTGAGCGGCGCCGGCGGGGTTGAAATGCCCGCCGGCCGACGTGAAGTGCTTGCCGTGCTCGGCGTCGTGCTCGCAGCTGCCGGTCTCGTGCAGGTGCAGGCCGTGGTCACCGGGCGGGGCGCCGGTGACGACGGCGATCATCCGCAGCCCGCCCTCGACGCGGTGAAAGGCGATTCCGCCGCCGATGCGGCTGTCGGGATCTGCGGCGACGAGCACGCCACCCGCCCCCCTTTCGAGCGAGTGCACGGGCGGCTCGTCGCCGGCCCGGAGCGACGCCGCGACGACGAGCGCGAGGGCCGCCAGCGAGAGGGCGAAGAGAGGGTGTTTCATGGTTGTTCCTCCTGGGTGTCGGCGGCGCGCAGGCGGGCGACGGCGCGTTCGCCGTCGGCCTCGGCGCGCTCGCGGTCGCGCCGGTAGCGCGCCTCCTGCTCGGCGCGCGCGGCGGGATCGCCGAGCTTGGCGAGCTCGGCGCGGTGCAGGATCTCGAGCTCGGCGAGCTTCGATTCGGTGGCGCGGCGGGCCTCGGCGATCGCCTGCTTGGCGGATTCGGACAACCCTTGCGCCCGCGGCGCCTCGATGCCCTGGGCCGCGAGCCGCTCGAGGGCCAGCTCGTAGGCCGACTTCATGCCGCTCGTCCGGTCCTTGCCGCTCATCGTGACGTGAGATTGTAGCGGGCGTGGCGAGATTCCTCCTCGTCTTCGTCGACGGTGTCGGTCTCGCGCCCGCCTCCCCGGACAATCCGCTGGCGGTGGAGCCGATGCCGGCGCTCGCCGGGCGGATCGGCGGGCCGCTGACGGCGGAGCGCGTCGGAACGGGCGGCGGCTGGTGCCTGGCGGCGCTCGACGCCACGCTCGGCGTACCGGGGCTGCCGCAGAGCGCGACCGGACAGACGGCGCTCTTCACCGGCACGAACGCGCCGGCGCTCCTCGGCCGGCACGTGCCGGCGCTGCCCGGGCCGCGCCTCGCCGCCCTGCTCGGCGAGCACAGCCTGCTGCGCCGCGCGGCGCGGTCCGGACGGCGCGTGACCTTCGCCAATCCGTTCTCGGCGAGGTACTTCGAGGAGGTGGCGGCGCGCCGCCGCCGGCACGCGGCGACGACGCTCGCCGCGCTCGCCGCCGAGACGCCGCTGCGCGACCTCGACGACCTCGCCCGCGGAGGGGCGGTGGCTTGGGACGTCACGCGCTCGAGCTTCCGCGAGCACGCGCCGGAGACGGAGCCGATCGCGGCGGCGGAGGCCGGCGGCCATCTCGGGGTCCTGGCCGCGGAGCACGATCTGACGCTCTGGGAGACGTTCATGACCGACCTCGCCGGCCACCGCCGCCGCGGCTGGACCGCCGCCGAGGCGCTCGCCCGGCTCGACGGTCTGCTCGCCGGCCTGTTCGAGTCGCAGCCGGCGGACCTCACCGTGCTCGTCGTCTCCGATCACGGCAACCTCGAGGAGGCGGAGCACACCCGCCATACGCTCAATCCGGTGCCACTGCTCGCCGTCGGGCCGGACGCCGCGGCCTTCGCCGCACTCGCGCGCATCGACGAGGTCGCGCCGCGCCTGCTCGAGCGCCTCGGCGTCGCCCCCGACTGACGCCGCCCGCCGGCGGGCGCGCCGGGGCACTTGTGCGGAGCGCGGACAAGAAGTTCGACTGGCTTTGAAATCAAGGAGTTGGCTTGGGGCGTGGGGCGCAGTTTGATATCGTCCGGCGCCATGATCGAAGCGCACGACCTCACCCGCCGATTCGGCGATCTCGCTGCCGTGGACGGCGTCTCGTTCGCCGTCCCCGACGGGCAGATCGTCGGCATGCTGGGCCCCAACGGCGCCGGCAAGACGACCACGATCCGCATGATCACCGGCTTCCTGCCGCCGACGTCCGGGCGCGTGACGCTCGACGGCAAGGACCTCTTCGATTCCGATCCGAGCGTGCGCCGCGACCTCGGCTACCTGCCCGAGAACGTCTCCCTCTATCCCGAGATGCGGGTCGCGGAGTACCTCGAGTGGCGCGGCCAGCTCGAGGGCATGGATCGCGCCGCGATCCGGAAGCGCGTGCCCGAGGTCCTGGCGCGCTGCCTGATCGTCGACGTGCAGCGGCAGATCATCGGCACGCTGTCGAAGGGCTACCGCCAGCGCGTCGGCCTCGCCGGCGCCATCCTGCACGACCCCAAGGTGCTGGTGCTCGACGAGCCCACCGTGGGGCTCGACCCGAAGCAGATCATCGCCATTCGCGAGCTCATCCGCGAGCTCGGACGCGAGCGCACGCTGCTGCTCTCGACGCACATCCTGCCCGAGGTCGAGCTGCTCTGCGGCCGGGTGCTGATCATCGACCGCGGCAAGATCGTCGCCGAGGGCTCGCCGGCCGAACTGCGCGAGCGCTGGCTCGGTACGCTCGGCGTCACCGTCGAGTTCGCCGCCGCGGCGCCGGGCCAGCACCAGGCGCTCGTCGCATTGCCCGGTGTCGAGACGGTCGATGTCGGGGACGACGGCGGCGGCCGCTTCGCGCTCGGCTGCGCCAAGGGCGCCGACCCGCGCGCCGAGATCTTCGCCCTCGCCGTCGAGCGCGGCTGGACGCTCGTCGAGCTCGCGCCGACGCGCGCCTCGCTCGAGGACATCTTCGTGCGGCTGACGACGCGCGACGCCGACGGCGCGCTGCCGGAGGCGCCAGCGCCGGCGCCGGCGAGCGAGGAGGTGCCGTCGTGAGCGGCGCGCTGGC
>DASWJT010000046.1:0-6402 GCA_036397015.1 Thermoanaerobaculia bacterium | reverse complement strand
GATGAACGGAGCGGTCATTTACCCCGTCCAGCTCGGCAAGGAGAGCGGCGTGCGCGAAGCGTATCGAGTCCTCGTGCTGGACGACGAGCCGGCGATCTGCAACCTGGTGCGCGACAGCTTGGCGCGCGCCGGCCACGATGTGGTCTGCACCCAAGAGGCCGAGGAGGCCCTGGCCATGCTCGAGTACCGGCCGTTCGACGTTCTGGTGGCCGACCTCAAGCTCGGCTCGCCCTTCCACACCGAGGGGCTCGATCTCATCGGCGAGGCGCGCTACCACGCTCCGCACCTCGGCATCGTCGTCCACACCGGCGAGTGCGACGAAGCCTTGCACCAGAGCTGTCTGTCGAACGGCGCCGACGAAATCGTGCTCAAGACCGAGACCATCGCGGCGCTGCGAGCGGCCGTCATCCGCGCCGGTCGTCGCAAGGAGGTCTCCGATGTCGCTTCTTGATCTCGTCCTGCGGCCCGGCGCGCTGTCGGTCAGGTTCCAGCCGATCTTCGACATCCGCCCGGCGACGCCCGAGCCGCACGCGATCGAATGCCTGATCCGCGGTCCGCAGCGCTCGACGCTCGAGGCCCCCGACCTGCTCTTCGAGTACGCGCGGCGCAAGCGCGAGGAGGCCAACGTCGACCGCGCCGCCGTGGCGACCATCGCCGAGGCCGCCGCCACGGTCCACCCGGAGAGCCGACTGCACGTCAACGTGCACGCCTCGACGCTGGGCCGGGACACCTCGTTCAGCGCCTTCATGCGGCGCGTCTTCGAGAACCACGGCATCGAGATGGGCCGCATCATGGTCGAGATCGTCGAGCACACCGATTACGTCGAGGAGCGCGCCTTTCTGCGCTCGCTCGCCGACCTGCGGGCGGCAGGCTGCGGCATCGCGCTCGACGACGTCGGCACCGGCCGCGCCAACTTCCGCATGATGCTGGTCTGCCAGCCGTCCCAGCTCAAGATCGACCGCGTGCTGGTGCAGGGTGCGGCGCAGGACCGCTACCGCTATGCGATCCTCTCCTCGCTGCACCAGCTCGCCCGGGACTTCGGCATCGAGATCGTGGTCGAGGGCATCGAGGTCGAGGACGATCTCGAGGCGGTCCGGCGGATCGGGATCGAGTTCGCGCAGGGCTACCTGTTGGCGCGGCCGATGAGCTCGGCCGAGCTCCTGGCGACGCCGTTCGGGCTCGCCCGGGCGTTGCAGTCGATCGCCGCCGCCGAGCCGCTGAGCGCCTGAGCGGAATCGCCGATGAGCGCCCCCGCGGCTCTCGCCCTGCGCCGGATGGCGGGTCCGGGGAGCGCGCTCGGCGATTGAGGCGGGCGCGGCGCTCGGCTCGCCGGCGTTTGCGGCGGAGGTGACCGGTGACGCATACTTTCGCGGTCACGAAGGAGAAGGCGGCGGCGACCGAGCGCGGAACAGTGCGCCCAGTCGGCGCCGGTGCCGGGACCGCAGCGCCTTCGATGAGGGTCGACGCCATCGTCGCCACCGCCACACGTTCGTTGCTCGAGAAGCTGCCGGACGCCGCGTTCGTCGTCGACTCGACGGGCACGATCCGGGCGGTCAACGAGCGCCTCTGCCGGCTCGTCGAGCGCGCCGCCGAAGAGCTCGTCGGCGCGCCCGTCGAGACCCTCGAGCCGCGCGAGCTGCGGCACCGGCTGGCCGAAGCGGCCGCTGCGACGGCCGGCGTTGCGGCGGCGCGGAGCGAGCCCGTGCAGATCGAGACGCGGCTCAACCGCGCCGCGGGCGGCTCGCTGCGCGTCGTGATGCGCGCGAGCTTCGACGCCGCGGCGGGCGACGACACCAGCGTCGTCCTCGTGCGGCTGCCCGGCGAGGCCCGTCACTCGGCGGAGACCGGGGACGCCGAGCGCCGATTCCGGCGCTCGATCGAGATGAGCCCGGCCGGCGTCTATCGCACGACGACAGCGGGCACCATCCTGGAGTGCAACCAAGCCTTCGCCACCATCTTCGGCTACGCGTCTCCGGCCGAGCTCGAAGGCAGCGACGTGCAGGACCTCTACTGGGACGTGCTCGATCGGCCGAAGATCCTGCAGGTGCTGCGCGCGCGGCGCGAGCTGCCGCGGGTCGAGCTCGTCGGCCGGCGTCGCGATGGCGCGCAGATCCGCCTGCTGGCGGCCACGCGGATGGTCGAGGAGAGCGGCGCGGAGGTGATCGAGACGACGCTCCTCGACGTCTCCGACCTGCGGCGTACGGAAGAGCAGCTGCGCGAGCGCGAGCTGGTCTACCGCTCGCTCGTCGACTCGACGCGGGCGGTGCTGTGGCGGGCCGATCCCGCCACCTTCCGCTTCACCTTCGTCAGTCCCAGCGCCGCGGCGCTGCTCGGCTATCCGGCGTCGCGCTGGTTGGAGGATCCGGACTTCTGGGTCAAGCACCTGCATGCGGACGACCGCGCCGAGGCGATCGCGACCTGCCAGCGCGAGACGGCCAAGGGCCGCGACCACCTGATGGAGTACCGGATGATCCACACCGACGGGCGCGCCGTCTGGGTGCAGGACAGCGGCTCCGTGGTCATCGAGCGGGGCGCGCCGGTTTCGCTCGTCGGCGCCATGATCGACATCTCGGGCCGCAAGCAGCTCGAGGAGCAGCTGCTGCAGTCGCAGCGCATCGAGGCCGTCGGCCGCCTGACCGGCGGCATCGCCCACGACTTCAACAATCTCGTCGGCGTCATCAGCGGCTACGCCGAGCTGCTCCTCGACGAGACCGGGGTGGACGATCCGAAACGCCCGGCTCTGCGCGAGATCCGCGAGGCGGCGGCGCGCGCCGCGGTGCTCACCCGCCAGATGCTCGCCTTCAGCCGCCGCCAGGTGCTGCGGCCGCGCCGGGTCGATCTCAACCAGCTCGTGCACGATTTCGAGCGGATGATCCGGCGCGTCATCGGCGAGGACGTCGAGCTCGAAACGACGCTCGCCGACGGCCTGTGGCCGGTGCGCGCCGATCCGGTGCAGATCGAACAGGTGCTCCTCAACCTGGCGGTCAACGCGCGCGACGCGATGCCCGGCGGCGGCCGGCTCGCCATCGAGACCGAGAACGTCGACCTCGACGACACGTTCAGCCGCGTCCGCCCCGGTGCCGTGCCCGGCAGCTTCGTGCGGCTCACCTGCCGCGACAACGGCGTCGGCATGGACGCCAAGACGCTGTCGCACGTGTTCGAGCCGTTCTTCTCGACGAAGGAGCCCGGCAAGGGCTCGGGGCTCGGCCTGTCGACGGTCTACGGCATCGTCAAGCAGAGCGGCGGCTACATCGAGGTGGCGAGCCGGGCGGGAGAGGGCGCGGAGTTCACCATCTACCTGCCGCGCGAGACCGTCGCCGACTCCGGCGAGGTCGAGGTGCCGGTGCCGAGCATGGAACGCTTGCGCGGGAGCGAGACGGTGCTTGTGGTCGAGGACTCGCAGCCCTTCCTCCGCCTGGTGCGCCAGATCCTCGAGCGCGCCGGCTATCGCGTGCTCGCGGCCGACTCGCCCGAGGTCGCCCTCGAGTCGTTCCGCGGCGGCGACGCGCCGGTCGACCTCCTGCTCACCGACCTCGTGATGCCCGGCATGAGCGGTCGCGAGCTCGCCCGCGAGCTGCGCAAGGTGCGGCCCGACCTCAAGATCCTGTTCATGTCGGGATACTCGCCGGAGACGATCGGCGAGCACTCGCCGGACGAGCCGGAGCTGCTGCAGAAGCCGTTCTCGAGCCAGGAGCTGCTCGAGAAGATGCGCGCCACGCTCACCGCCGCGCAGAACGTCGACTGAGAGCGCGGGGAGGGCCGCGCCGGCCTCAAGGGAGCGGCGCGCTGCCGCCCTCGTCCGCGAGCTCCAGCCAGAACTCCATGCCGCCGCCGGCGGGCCGGGTGGCGCCGGCGCTGCCGCCGTGCGCCTCGGCGACCAGGCGGGCGTGCACCAGCGCCAGCTTCGCCGCGCTCGAGCTCTCGCCGGCGTCGCGACGATGCGAGAAGAGCGGTCGCAGGCGTCCCTCGTCGATCGCGGTGCCCTGGTCGAGAACGGCAAAGCGAACTCGCCCGTCGCCGCGGCGCGCGGCGAGTGTGATCGTACCGGCGCTCGGCGAGCGCCCGAAGGCGAGATCGACGATGGCGTCGATCGCGCGCACGAGCAGCTCGACGTCGCAACGCAGGCCGCCCGGCCCGCCGCCAGCCTCCTGCGGTGCGATCGTCAGCTGCGCGCGCTCGCGCGGGGGGCGCTGACCAACGACGCGCTGGAGGATCCGGCGCGGTTCCGCGTCGGCGAGCGTCAGCGGGCGGCGTCCGGCCTCGAGGCGCGCGACGTCGCCGACGAGCGTGGCGAGCAGCGAGACCTCGCGCAGCGCGGCGGCGGCCTGTTCGAGGTACTCGGGCACCGGCGGCGGCAGCTCGCCGCCGTCGAGCTGGACGAGCTCGAGATAGCCGGAGGCGGTGGCGATCGGCGTGCGCAGGTCGTGCACCAGGGCGCGCACGAGTCCGAGCCAGTCGTCCTCGGCACGGCTCCTGCGGTCGCTGCCGGCTCCGCTCATGCCGGTTCCGCCCCCGCTCGGCGCAGCTCGGCGAGCGAGAGGCCGTGCTCCTTGATGCGCTGATAGAGCGTGCTGCGCGGCACGCCGAGCATCTCGGCGGCGCGGTCGACGTTGCCGCCTTCACGCCGCAGCACGCGCTCGATGTGGCGGCGCTCGACGGTCGACAGGCGCAGGTCGCCGTCGAGCTCCGGCGGCGGCGCTGGCGGCGAGGCGGCCGACGGGTGGTCGGGCGCTGCGCCCGAGGTCAGCTCGCCGAACAGCGCGATGCGCTCGAGCACGTTGGCGAGCTCGCGGATGTTACCCGGCCAGTCGTGGGCCGCGAGCCGGGCGAGCGTCTCGGCGCCGATCTCGACCTCGCGGCCGGTCTCGGCGCGGATGCGGGCGAGCAGCGTCTCGGCGAGCGCCGGAATGTCCTCCCGCCGCTCGCGCAGCGGCGCCAGATGCAGCGTCACCGTGTTGAGCCGGTAGAAGAGGTCGGCGCGAAAGCGGCCGCTGTCGACCTCGTCGGCGAGGTTGCGGTGGGTGGCGGCGAACAGGCGCACGTCGACGCGGCGCTCCTGGTTGTCGCCGAGCCGGCGGAAGCGCTTCTCCTCGACCGCCTTCAGGATCTTGGGCTGGATGGCGAGCTCGGTGTCGCCGATCTCGTCGAGAAAGAGCACGCCGCGGTCGGCGACCTCGAAGAGCCCGGCTTTCGACGACACAGCGCCGGTGAACGCGCCGCGCACGTGGCCGAAGAGCTCGCTGTCGAGCAGCTCGCGCGAGAGCGCGGCGCAGTTGAGGTCGACGAACGCCTCGGCGGTGCGCTTGCCGTTGGCGTGCAGCCAGCGCGCCAGCACGCCCTTGCCGGTGCCCGTCTCGCCGACGAGCAGCAGCGGGCTGTCGGCGCCGGCGGCGACGCGCGCCTCGCGCTCGAACCGTCGCACCCAGCGCGAGGTGCCGACGAAGGGATCGATCGCGCCGCGAGCGCGCGGCGTGCTGGCGGCGTCGCGCCGCCGCAGCCGCCGCTGTTCGCACGCGCTCGCGACCAGCTTGCGCAGGGCGGCGAGCTCGACGGGCTTGGTGAGGAACTGCTGCGCGCCGGCCTTGATGCAGGCGACGGCGAGGTCGATCTCGCCGTGGCCGGTCAGCACCAGGACGGGCTGCTCCGGATCGAGCTCGAGCAGGTAGGGGAGCAGGTCGAGCGCCGTGCCGTCGGGGAGCTCGTAGTCGAGCAGCGTGACGTCGGGGCCGTGCGAGACGGCGAGACGGCGCGCCGAGGCGAGGTCGCGGGCGACCTGCGTGTCGGCCTCCTCGGCGGCGAACAGGCGCTCGAGCTGCGCCGCCAGGTGGGCGTCGTCTTCGATGATCAGGACTCGCGCTCCGCGCACCTCGTCCCGCGCTCCTCTCGCTCGACGGAGTATAGACGCGGCGGCGGCGAGGACGGCGCGCTCGCGAGTGGCGGTCTCAGAGTTGGCCGCCGTCGAGGGCGGCCAGCGATCGCACGTAGCCGGTGTCGTCGTAACGCGCCAGTGCGAGAGCGGAAGCCCACGGTGGCGCCGGCGCGCCGACGAGGCGCGCAGCGAGCAACTCGCCGGCGGCCGGGGCCGCCATGACGCCGAAGCCGGAGAGAGCGCAGAGGAGGTGGAAGCCGGCGGGGCCGGCGGGGCCGACGAGCGGCCGGTTTTCGCGCGTCTTGGTGTAGTAGCCGCCGTCGACGTAAGGCTTCCGCCCACGCTCGGCGTAGGCCGCGAAGGCGGGCAGGGGGGCGGCAACGCCACGCACTACCACCGCCACGTGCAGCGGATCCTCGGGCAGCGGGAAGCGGCGCTCGACCGGCGCGCAGTGGTAGTTCCAGAGCAGGATCGCCGAGCGGCTGGCGGCGCCTCCCTCGGGACGGAAGTGGACGCCGGCGGGGACCTCGCCG
>DASWJT010000045.1:0-16091 GCA_036397015.1 Thermoanaerobaculia bacterium | reverse complement strand
CATCGCCCGCCAGATCGCCGAGGCCCTGGAAGAGGCGCATGAGAAGGGAATCATCCATCGAGACCTGAAGCCTCAAAACATCAAGGCTTCCATCGAAGGGAAGGTCAAAGTCCTCGACTTCGGGCTGGCGAAGGCGATGGATCCGATCGGCAGCTCGTCGGCTCTGCCGGCGGATTTCGCGCAATCGCCGACCATGACCTTCGGCGACACCCGCGAGGGCGTCGTCCTCGGTACCGCGGCCTACATGAGCCCCGAGCAGGCGCGCGGGCTCGCCGTCGACAAGCGGGCGGACATCTGGGCCTTCGGCGTCGTCCTCTACGAGATGCTCGCTGGCCGCGCGGCGTTTGCCGCGGCGACGCTGAGCGACACCCTCGCCGCAGTGCTGACGCGCGAGGTCGACTGGGATCGCCTGCGGACCGACACTCCCCCGGCGATCCGGCGGCTCCTGCGCCGCTGCGTCGAGCGCAATCCGAAGAACCGGCTGCACGACGCCGCTGATGCGCGTCTCGTGATCGACGATCTGCTGCGCGGGAGATCGGACGAGACCGCCGGCGCTGCGAAGGCCCTCGGGACCGGCTCCCGACGTGGTCTCTGGTGGCGCTCGCTGCCGTGGACGCTCGCGCTCTTCGCCACCGCCGCGGCGATCGTCGTCGGCTGGCCGAGAGCTCGTGATGCGCGGCGCGAGACGCGTCCGACCACGGTCTTCGGCGTCCTGGTTCCGCCTCCGCACTTCCTGCCCCGCTCGCAGTCGCCCCTCGTCGACCTCTCCGCCGACGGCCGCACCCTGCTCTTCGTCGCCGAGAGCGAGAGTCCGGCGAGCGTCTTTCGGCGGACGCTCGACCGCATCACCCCCGCTCCCGTCGAAGGGAGCGAAGGGGCCGAGCACCCGCTGCTGTCGCCCGACGGGCGCTGGATCTCCTTCTTCGCCGACGGCATGCTGCGCAAGATCCCCGTCGGCGGTGGCGTGCCGGTCGCTCTCACCCAAGCCCGCGCGCCGCGCGGCGCGAGCTGGCTCCCCGACGGCTCGCTCGTCTATTCGCCGATGTTCAACAGCGGCCTCTGGCGAGTGGCGGCGACCGGCGGCACGCCGACGGCGGTCACCAGCCTCGACGCCGCGAGCGGCGAGCGCTCGCACCGCTGGCCGCAGGCGCTGCCGGACGGCCGGACGGTGATCTTCACCGTCGGGCTCGTCGCCAGCCCGGGCGACTACGACGCCGCCTCGATCGACGCCGTCCGCCTCGACACCGGCGAGCGCCGGACGATCCTCGAGCAGGCGCGCATGGCGCGGTACACGGCCGCCGGCTATCTGCTCTTCCAGCGCCGGGAAACGCTGCTCGCGATCCGCTTCGATGCCGTGAGCCTCGAGAAGCGCGGCGAGCCATTCGTGATCGAGGAGGGCGTCGGCGGCGACGCGAGCAGCGGCGCCGGGTACTTCGGCGTCAGCTCGGACGGCGTGCTGGCGTTCGTTCCCGAGACGGCGATCCCGAAGGAGCGAGCACTGCTGCTGGTCGACCGGGAGGGCCGGCAGACCGAGCTCGCGGCTCCGCCCGCGGCGTTCAACCGCCCCCGCTTCTCGCCGAGCGGCGACCGATTGGCGTTCGGCGTCGGCAGCGGCGCCGCCGCCGACGACGACGTCTTCGTCTTCGAGCTGGCGGCCGAGCGGCTGCAGCGCCTCACGTTCGCGCAGGGTCGAGGCGCCCCGGTGTGGAGCGCGGACGGGCGTCGGATCGTCTACACGCTGGGCCGCTCGGGGGAAGCCGGCCTGGCGATGCGAGCCGCAGACGGCGGTGGCGACGAGATTCGGGTCAACCCCGGCGGCCTCTACTATGTCGATGCCTGGCTAGCGGACGGCCGCCTCGTCGTCAGCGACTACGAGGGGACGTTCGACATCCGACTCCTCGACGCCGTGCGCGGTGAATCGACTCCGCTCTTTGCCGACGCGTCCATCGCCGAGTACGGGGCCGCGCCCGCCCCCGACGGGCGCTATCTCGCCTACACCTCGACCGAGACCGGCACGGACGAGATCTTCGTCGAGAGCTTCCCCCCCGGCGCCGGCAAGTGGCAGGTATCGCGCGACGGCGGCATGTGTCCCGTCTGGTCGCGCGACGGGCGCGAGATCTACTTCGCCCTCGGTTCGACGCTGATGGCGGTCGACGTCGACGGCGGCACCCTCTTCCGCAGCGGCGTTCCGCGCCCTCTGTTCAGCGGCCCATACCATTTGTGCGACCCACCGCGCCGCCACTACGACGTCGACCCCGACGGCCGCTTCGTCGTCGTCGGCCAGAAGCTGATCGCCACCGAACCGCGGGAGCTGGTCGTCGTCGACGGCTGGATTTCGGCGGATCGGACGCCGGGCGCGATTCGATGATCGGGACGCGGCTCGGCCCCTACGAGATCACCGCCAAGCTCGGCGAGGGCGGGATGGGCGTGGTCTTCAAAGCGAGAGACTTCCATTTGGGAAGGGAGGTCGCGCTCAAGGTGCTGCCCGAAGGGTTCACCCAGGATCCGGAGCGGCTGGCGCGGTTCGAGCGCGAGGCGAAGCTCCTCGCCCAGCTCAACCATCCCAACATCGCCCAGATCCACGGTCTCGAAGTGCAGGGCAACACCCGCGCCCTGGTCATGGAGCTCGTCGAGGGTCCGACCCTGGCAGAGAGGCTGGAGCGAGGGAGTCTTCCCTTAGATGAAAGCCTTTCCATCGCCCGCCAGATCGCCGAGGCGCTCGAAGAGGCGCACGAGAAAGGCATCATTCACCGCGATCTGAAACCACAAAACATCAAGGCTTCCACAGAAGGGAAAGTCAAAGTCCTCGATTTCGGGCTGGCGAAGGCGATGGATCCGCTCGGGCCGCCTTCGGGCGCGCCGTCGGCGTCGCAGCTCGCGGCGTCGCCGACGCTGACCTTGGGAGCGACGGTGCAGGGCGTCATCCTCGGCACCGCGGCGTACATGAGCCCCGAGCAGGCGAAGGGGCTCGCGGTCGACAAGCGCGCCGACATCTGGGCGTTCGGCGTCGTGCTCTACGAGATGCTCTCGGGGCGGCGGCTGTTCGACGGCGAGACGGTGCCCGAAACGCTCGCCGACGTCCTGCGCGCCGAGATCGACCTCGGTGCCCTGCCGGGCGACACGCCGCCCGCGCTGCATCGCCTCCTCGCGCGCTGCCTCGAGCGCAATCCCCGCAACCGACTGCGCGACATCGGCGAGGCGCGCGTCGCGCTCTCGCGCGCGGCCGAGGCGCCCGCGGAGACGTCGGCCGGCGAGGCCGCGCCGCAGCGCGCACGATGGCTCGAGCGCACCGCCTTCGCGCTCGGCGCGCTCCTCCTCGCCGGTGGCGCATGGACGCTGGCGGGCCGCGGTGAGGCGCCGACCGAGCGGCTACCCATTCGCTCTCATCTCTTGCCGCCCGAGGGGAGCGACTTCAGCGTCAACGACGCCCCGGTCACCATCTCGCCCGACGGCTCGTCGATCGTCTTTCGCCTGGACTCGCCGGACGGCACGAGCGAGCTCGCCGTGCAGCGGCTCGACTCGTTCGAGGTCCGCCGCCTGCCCGGCACGACGGGCGCCTACGAGCCGTTCTGGTCCGCCGACGGCCGCTCGATCGGCTTCTTCTCGACCCATCTCGCGAGGATCGACGCTTCCGGACTGCAGCCGGCGCAAACGCTGGCGCCGGTGCGCGATGGGCGCGGCGGCAGCTGGAACCGCCGCGGCGTCGTGCTCTTCGCGCCCGATCCCGCCGGCGTCCTCCATCGCGTCGACGCGGCCGGCGGCGAGCCGGTGGCCGTCACCCGGCTCGACCCCGAACGCCGCGAGGCAGCGCATCTGCGCCCCTCGTTCCTCCCCGACGGCGAGCGCTTCCTCTACCTCGTGCGCAGCGAAGCGCCGGAGAGCTCGGGCGTTTTCGTCGGCTCGCTCGACGGCAAGCTCAAGAAGCGGGTCCTCGCGCTCGACACGGCGGCGCGCTTCGCGGCGCCCGGCTACCTGTTGGTCGTCCAAGAGGGCCGGCTGATCGCGCGCCGCTTCGACCTCGAGCGGCTCGCCGTCGGCGGCGATCCGGTGGCGCTCGCCGAGAACGTCGAGTACATCGTCCAGTACGACTCCCTGCCAGTCTCCGCCTCCGAGCAGGGGAGGCTCGTTTACTACCCGGTCTCCGCCGGCGAGCTGCGCCAGGTCTGGCGCATAGATCGCGCCGGCCAGCGGTTGGCGACGATCGGCGAGCCCGGCGATTCCAACCTCGACCTCTCGCCCGACGGCCGGCGCCTGGCCGTTGTCCACCTCGACCCGGCGACCCGCCGGCCGTTCCTCTGGATCCACGATCTCGAGCGCGACGTGCGTTTCCGAGTCGATACCGGCGCGTCCGCCAACGGGCCGGTCTGGTCGCCCGACGGTCGCCGGCTCGCCTACGTGAAGGTCGCTTCGACGGAGCCAGAGCTCGTGATCCGGCCGGCCGACGGCGGCGCGGAGCGGGTCGTCTGGCGCAGTCCGTTTCTGGTGGAGCCGGTCGACTGGTCGCCGGACGGCCGCCTGCTGCTGGTCGAAGCGGGCGCGGCCGGAGAGCGGGTGAACCTGCTGCTGGTGCCCGCGGACGGCTCCGGCTCTCCGCAGCCCTTCGCGACCACGAGAGCCGCCGAGCACAGCGGCCGCTTCTCGCCCGACGGGCGCTTCATCGCCTACGTCTCCGACGAGTCGGGCCGCAGCGAGATCTATGTCGAGCCGCTGCAGCGCACCGGCGCGAAGTGGATCGCTTCGCGGCGCGGGGGCACCTCGCCACGCTGGAGCGGTGACGGTCGGGAGCTGCTCTACGTCGAGCCCGGCGCGCGCGCCGGCGGGGAAGCCCTGATGTCGGTCGCGGTCTCCGCGCGCGCCGGCGAGCTCGCCTTCGGTGTGCTGTCTCCTTTGGGAGCGATCCCCTCCGCCGACTTCGAACCGATGCCCGGCGGACGCGAGCTCCTCGTCGGCGCGCCGGTGAGCGCCGCCGTCACCCGCACCCCGGTCCTGATCGAGAACTGGACGGCGCTCGTGAAATCGCCCTAGAACCGCTCCGCTCCGATAGGCTCGCCGCCCGTCGCGTGATACGCCGCGCGGCTGCCGGAGCTCGGAGGAATTCGCTTGATCGGCACGAAACTCGGCAGCTACCAGATCACCGCCAAGCTCGGCGAGGGCGGGATGGGCGTGGTCTATCGAGCGAAAGACTTCCATTTGGGGAGGGAGGTCGCGCTCAAGGTGCTGCCCGAAGGGTTCACCGCCGATCCCGAGCGCACGGCGAGATTCGAGCGCGAGGCGAAGCTCCTCGCCAGCCTCAATCACCCCAATATCGCCCAGGTTTTCGGCCTCGAGGTCTCGGGCGACACGCGCGCCCTCGTCATGGAGCTCGTCGAAGGCCCGACGCTGGCAGAGCGTCTCCAGAAGGGAGCCTTACCCTTAGCTGAGAGTCTTTCCATCGCCCGCCAGATCGCCGAGGCTCTCGAAGAGGCACACGAGAAAGGCATCGTTCATCGAGACCTGAAACCACAAAACATCAAAGCTTCCACAGAAGGGAAAGTCAAAGTCCTCGATTTCGGGCTGGCGAAGGCGATGGAGGCGAGCGGCGGCATCTCGACCGCGTCGCAGCTCGCCCACTCGCCGACGATCACCTTCGGCGCCACGGTCGAAGGCGTCATCCTCGGTACCGCCGCCTACATGGCCCCCGAGCAGGCGGCGGGCAAGCCGGTCGACAAGCGCGCCGACATCTGGGCCTTCGGCGTTGTCGTCTACGAGATGCTCACCGGCCGTCTTCTCTTCGCCGCCGACTCGGTGCCCGAGACGCTCGCCGCCGTGCTGCGCGCCGACATCGACCTCGATGCGCTGCCGGCCGCGACACCGCCCGCCGTCCGCCGGCTGGTGCGCCGCTGCCTCGAGCGGCAGCCCAAGGCCCGGCTGCGCGACATCGGCGACGCACGAATGGTGCTCGACGAGGTGCTCTCGGGTCGGATCGAGGAGGCCGCGTCGCCCGCCGCCGGAGCGGCTCCCGCAACGGCGCCGTCGTGGCGCTCCCGCTGGCTGCCGTGGGCCGCCGGCTTCGCGCTCGGCGCGCTCGCTCTCGCCGTCGCCGACCGCACGCTCCTCGCGCCGCAGCCGGCGCCGCCGCCGACTCTGCTGCCACTCACCTACTCGGGCTTCGACAGCGAGCCCTCCATCTCGCCGGACGGCAAGACCGTCGCCTTCGTCTCGACCCGCGACGGCAGGCAGCGAATCTGGTTGAAGCAGCTCGCCACCGGCGAGGAGATCGCCCTCACCGAGGGTCCGGACTACGGTCCGCGGTTCTCTCCCGATGGCAGCTCGCTCCTCTTCATCCGCAACGAGGCGGCCGGCCCCGACCTGCATCGCGTGCCGTCCGTCGGCGGCGCCTCGCGCCGTGTCGTCCGTGGCGCATTCGGCGCCGCCTGGTCGCCCGACGGGCGCCGCATCGCGTTCACTCGCCAGGCAGCCGACATCACCGGCGGCCGGATCCTCGTCGTTTCGGCGGACGGTGGCGACGAGCGCGCGGTCGTCGAGCTGCCGTCCATCGGCGTGCAATCGCTCGACTGGTCGCCCGACGGACGGCGGCTCGCGCTCCGCGTCTCCGGCTCGCAGAACTTCGCCGGCTTCCAAGAGCTGCGCACGGTCGATCTCGCGAGCGGCGAGACGAAGACGGTGTTGAAGCTGCCCGGCGGCAGCGTCGGAACGTCGCTAACTTGGGACGGCGACCAGGAGGTCCTCTTCGCGTTCGCCTCGTCCCAGGCGAGCCGCGGACCCTTCCGGCTGGTCAGGGTGGAGGTCGACGGCGGCCGCCAGCGCCACCTGATGTCGCTCGCCGCCATCCCCTCGGCGATCGCCGTCGCCGGGCCGGGGAGGCTCGTGCTCGACGCCGTCTCGCCACGCTCCAACCTGCGCTCGTACGCGCTCGACGGGCGCGGAGCGCGTGCCGAGCGCTGGCTCTCGCGGGGCGCGAGCGTCGACCGCCAGCCGACGTTCTCGCGCGACGGCGAGTGGATCGCCTTCACCTCGGACCGCGGCGGCAGCCTCGACATCTGGGCCCTGTCGACCGCGACCGGCGCGGTGCGCCGGCTGACCCACGACGCCGCCGACGACTGGGATCCCTACTACTCCCCGGACGGCCGGCATCTGCTGTGGAGCTCGAACCGCAGCGGCAACTACGAGGTCTGGCTCGCCGACACCGACGGCAGCGGCGCGCGGCAGCTCAGCCACGACGGCGTCGACGCCGAGAATCCGACGATGACTCCCGACGGCGCGTGGGTCGTCTACAGCTCGTCGCGGCCCGGCGGCGCCGGGATCTGGAAGATGCGGGCCGACGGCAGCGACGTGCGGCAGGTCGCCGCCGGGCAGTTCACCATCCCGGAGCTCTCGCCCGACGGCCGCTGGGTCGCCGCTTCCGATGCCAGCACGTACTCCCTGGAACGGACCGTGCTGCGCGTCTTCGACCTCGGGACCGGCGCCGAGGTGGCGACCGTGAGCATGCCGAGCGGCAGTCTCGCATCGGGTCTCTTCGGCGTCACCGCCGGGCGCAGCCGCTGGCTGCCGGGCAGCCGCACCCTCGTCTTCGTCGCCGCATCGCCGGAGAATCTCGGCGTCTACGGGCTTTACGCGCAGCCGATCGAGGCCGGGCGCGACACCGACGCCCTGCGGCGCAAGCTCGCCGAAGGCGAGCTCGAGGCGCCGATCGAGACGTTCGGCATCTCGCCGGACGGCCGGCGGCTCGTCGTCGGCGTTTTCGAGCAGCGCAGCGATCTGTCGATGATCGAGGGCCTGCCCGGCGTCGGCGGGCGCTGAGCGCGGCGCCGCCGCGACGCGCTCAACGCACCAGCACCTCCCGCCGCACGATCGATTCGTTAGAACCGCCCGCGTCGCGCACGGCGACGGCGATCGTCGCCCGCCCCTTGCGCAGCACGAGCTCGAGCGGCACGCGGACGATCGCCTGGGCGAGGTCGGCCCCGAGCCCGGCACGCGGCACGACGATGGTGCGGCGCTGCTCGGGCGCCAGGCGGCCCTCGCCGTCGCTCGCCACCACCGCGATCTCGAGCCGCGCCGTCTCGCCCGCATCGCCCGGGAGGAAGACGAGCCGCGTGGCGGGCACCAGGACCTGCATCGGCACGCGTGCTGTCGCCGCGTCGATCGGCTCGACGGCGGCCGTCTCGAGCGTCGCGCCGAGGCTGTCGGGCACCGCGGCGGCGAAGCGGAGCGCCGCGTGCAGGCGGTCGCTGGCGCGCTCCACGGCCGGACGGTCGACGAGCCCCGTGCGGTGCCGCACGCGCAGCCCGGCGCGAGCGACCCTCACCTCGATCCGGCGTCGCGCCGCGCCGCCGGGCTCGCCCTCGGGCGCGTAACCGAGCGAGTAGTAGGCTTCGAGATCGCTCGCCAGCGTCGAGACGAGCGGCGCGATCTTGTTCGAGTCGAACAGCGCCCGGCCACCGGTCTCGTTGGCCAGGCTGGCGAGCGAGTCCTGGTAGTTGGCGCGCACGAGCTGCTCGAAGCCGAGGTCGAGGCCCGCCCCGGTATCGCCGGCCGACGCCGAAACCGGCAGTCCGGCGGCGTCGAGCGTGTAGAAGGTGACGCCGGCCGAGTTCGCCGCCGCCGCCACGTCGCGCACCTGGTTGATCACGTTCTCGGTCGTCGACCACGAGGTGCTCCCGCTGCACAGCTGGTCGATGAGCAGGTACGCCTCCTGACCCGGCGCCGTCGGTACGCCGTCGGAAACGTAGAGCAGCGCCTTGCGCCCCTCGAGGCCGGCGAGCGAGCGCACCCAGTCGCGCAATCCCGCCAGGCCGGTGAGGACGTCGCCGCGCAGCGGCGCGGCGAAGCGCCGGGCGACGTCCTCCATCCGGTCGATGCCGCCGCAGCCGTCCTCGGCGCGGATCTGACGGATCTCTCGCATCATCTCGCGCCGACCGGCCTCGAGAAAGGCGCCGCTCGCGGCGCGCCGCTCGAGCTCGGCGAGGTCGTCCGAGATCCGCCGGCGCCGCTCGGCGAAGGGCCGCACGACCTCGATCGAGCGGTCGAAGCGAACGATCAGGATCTCGCTACCCAGCCGCTCCTGCTCGTCGAGGAACTCGCCGAGCTGGCGGAGCACTCGCCGGCGGTTGCCCGGCGCGAGCGAGAGATCGTCGATCCAGACCACGAGCCGGATCGGCGGAGCCGCCGGCGCCGCGGGGCTCGCGCCCTCTTGCCCGGCGGCGGGCGCCGGCGCTTCCTCCGGTCGCGGCACGCGCCGCTCACTGGCGTAGAAGTTGGTGATCGCGACCGGTCGGCCGTCGACGCGGAGCTCGAAGTCTTCCTTCACGAGGCCGGAGACCGGCGTGCCGTCGCGATCGGTGACCACCACCTCGATGTTGACCACGCGCACTTCGACCGTCTCGCCGAAGGCCGCCTGGGGCCGATCCTGGGCCTTCGTCGAGCCGGGGGTCGACAGGAGCAGCGCCGCGATCCAGAGCGGCGGGAGAGCGTCGAACGGTGCGGAACGGATTCTCATCGGTCGAGTCGAACCTCCCGTCGGCCCCCTTGCGAGCCGCGTACCAGCCCCCGCCTCAGTCGAACTCGCGCACCGGCGGCGGCTGCTCGGCGCCGACGACGCCGGCGCGGATGTCGGCCTTGAAGTAGTTCTCGCCCTTGACCGGTGCGCCGGCGAGGCGGCGCAGCATGGCGAGCTGGCCGACGTGCGTGAGGGCGTCGGCGATCGGGCCCTGGAAGAGCCGCTCGGGCGGGAAGCCGAGCGGCCGCCCGTTGGCGAGCCGCGCGTCGACCGCGGCGAGGCCGCGGTAGAAACGCTCGACTTCGCCCGGCCACGAGCCCGGCGTCGAGTCCTGCCAGACGTGCTTGCCCTCGGCTAGGTGGAGCATCCAGTCGAACAGGTCGTTGACGTGGGCAAGGAGCTCGAGCGACGTGCGGGTCCCGGCGGCGACGCGAAACTCGGCGAAGTCGTCCGGAGCGCCGCGCAGCGCCTTGCCGCCGCGGTAGGCGACGGTGGCGAGCGCGTGGCGCAGCGCTTCGATCTCGGGGTCGCGTTTCGCCATGGCCGGACCGGCGGAGGATAGCCGAAGTTGCCCCGATCCTCCGCTTCCGAGATCATGCGTGGGCCGGGACCGCCATCGTGAACGATCCGCTCTTCCTCGTCGGACTGCTCGCCGCCGCCGCCGTCGGCTTGGCCCTCGGCCTCCTGCTTCGCCGCCGGGGCGGCGAGCCGGCCGCCGTCGCCAAGCTCGAGGAGCGCCTCGCGCTGCGCGAGGAGGCGCTCGCCGAGGCCAAGCGCGAGCGCGACGGAGCGCTCGTCAAGCTCGACGTCGCCGCGGCGCGCGAGTCGGATCTCAAGGCGAGGCTGGCCGAGGCCGAGACCCGCCTCGCCGAGGAGCGCGAGCAGGCCGCCGAGAAGCTCGCGCTGCTCGCCGACGCCGAGAAGAAGCTCACCGAGGCGTTCGCCAACCTCGCCGGCCGCGCCCTCGAAGCGAACGCCGAGTCGTTCCTGCGTCAGGCCAAGCAGAGCTTCGAGACGCTGCAGACCGCCGCGCAGGGCGACCTCGAGCAGCGCCGTCAGGCGGTCGAGGCGCTGGTGGCGCCGATGCGCGAGCAGCTCGTCAAGTACGAGAGCGGCGTGCGCGAGCTCGAGAAGGCGCGCGAGCACGCCTACGGCACGCTCTCCGAGCAGGTACGGGCGCTCGTCTCGACGCAGGAGCGGCTGCAGCTCGAGACCGGCAACCTGGTCAAGGCGCTGCGCGCGCCGCAGGTGCGCGGTCGCTGGGGGGAGATGCAGCTCAAGCGCGCGGTCGAGTTCGCCGGTCTCGTCGACCACGTCGATTTCGTCGAGCAGGAGAGCGTGGAGGGCGAGGAGTCCACCCTGCGGCCGGATCTCATCGTCAACCTGCCAGAGGGTAGGCGGGTGGTGATCGACGCCAAGGCGCCGCTCGCCGCCTACCTCGACGCGCTCGAGGCCCGCGACGAGGACGTCCGCCTACGCCATCTCGTCGATCACGCCCGGCAGGTGCGCGAGCACGTCCGCAAGCTCGCCTCCAAGGCGTACTGGAGCCAGTTCGACGAAGCGCCCGATTTCGTCGTCCTCTTCCTGCCCGGCGAGAGCTTCTTTTCCGCCGCGCTCGAACAGGATCCCGCGCTCATCGACGACGCTTTCCGCCAGAGCGTGATGCTGGCCACGCCGACGACCCTCGTCGCGCTCCTCAAGTCGGTCGCCTACGGCTGGAACCAGCAGCACCTGGCCCTGAACGCCCGCCAGATCGCCGACGAAGCGCGCACGCTCTACGAGCGGGTGCGCGTCTTCGGCGAGCACCTCGACGGCGTCGGCAAGGGGCTCGAGGCGGCCGTCCGGGCCCACAACCGGGCGGCCGGCTCCTTCGCCCTGCGCGTCGTGCCGCAGGGACGGCGGCTCGAGGAGCTGGCGCTCGGACCCGAGCAGCCGCTCGCCGAGCCGCGCCAGGTCGAGCTCGCGCCGCGCGCCCTCGAAGGGGGCGAGACCGGCGACGACGACGCCCCCGACGGCTGATTTCCGCCGTCGTGGCGCGGCGGTACAGTCGCCACCATGAGCGCCCCGCGCCCCGCCCTGCCCGCTCTCGAGCGGATCGACGATTTCCGGTGGCGGATCGCCAAGTCGGGTGCGATGCGCAGCGACGGGCTGATCTTCGCCTCCGCGGCGCAGATCGCGGAGCTCGAGCGCGACGAAGCGCTCCGCCAGGTCGCCAACGTCGCCTGCCTGCCCGGCATCGTCGGGCCGTCGATCGCCATGCCCGACATCCACTGGGGCTACGGCTTCCCGATCGGCGGCGTCGCCGCGTTCGACCCCGACGACGGAGTCGTCTCGCCGGGCGGCGTCGGCTACGACATCAACTGTGGCGTGCGCCTGCTCTCGACGCCGCTCGTGCTCACCGAGGTGCGCCCCAAGCTGCGCGAGCTCGTCGACGAGCTCTTCCGCACCGTGCCGTCGGGCGTCGGCTCGTCGCGCTCCGATCTCGCGCTCGCCGGCCGCGAGCTCGACCTGGTGCTCACGGGCGGCGCGGCGCGCGCGGTCGAGATGGGCTACGGACGGCCGGAGGACCTCGCCGCGATCGAGGCCGGCGGCCGGCTCGACGGCGCCGAGCCGGCGCAGGTCTCGGTGCGCGCCAGGAGGCGCGGCCGCGACCAGCTCGGCACGGTCGGCTCGGGCAACCACTTCGTCGAGGTCGGCTGGATCGACGAGACCTACGATGACGGCGCCGCGCGCGCGCTCGGCCTCGAAGTCGGGCGCGTCACCGTGCTGATTCACACCGGCTCGCGCGGCCTGGGCCACCAGGTCTGCGACGACCATCTCGACGTCATGCTCGCGGCGGCGAAGCGCTACGGCATCGAGCTGCCCGACCCGCAGCTCTGCTGCGCGCCGCTCGCGAGCCCGGAGGCCAGGGCGTACTGGGGGGCGATGAACGCCGCCGCCAACTTCGCCTTCGCCAACCGCCAGCTCATCACCCACTTCGCGCGCCGGGCCTTCGCCGGCCTCTTCGGCGACGAGAGCGCCGCCGGCATCGACCTCGTCTACGACGTGGCGCACAACATCGCCAAGCTCGAAGAGCACGACGTCGACGGCGTTCGGCGCCGCGTCTGCGTCCACCGCAAGGGGGCGACACGGGCGCTGCCGCCGGGCCACGCCGAGCTCGCACCGCGCTATCGCGACACTGGGCAGCCGGTGCTGGTGCCCGGCGACATGGGGCGCGCCAGCTTCGTTCTCCTCGGCCTCGACCGCGCCGCGTCCGAGACCTGGAGCTCCTGCTGCCACGGCGCCGGACGCCGCCTATCGCGCCACGCCGCGAAGCGGGAAGCCCGGCCGCGCAATCTGGTCCAGGAGCTCGCGGCGCAGGGGATCCTGGTGCGCGCCGCCAGCCGCGCCACCGTCGACGAGGAGATGCCCGAGGCCTACAAGGACGTCTCCGGGGTGGTCGAGGTCGTCCACGGCGCCGGCCTGGCGCGCAAGCTGGCGCGGCTGCGGCCGCTCGCGGTGGTCAAAGGGTGAGCCGGGAGCGGACCCACCCCGGCGGACGGTGCACCCGCCCGACGCCAGCCCTAGCCTGAGGGAGCGCAGCTCATGCCTTCACCGCTGCCGCGAAGGAGCTGTCCCATGAAAGTCGAACAGATCATGCGTGGCGAGGCGCGCACCGTTTCGCCGGGGTCCAACCTCGCCGCCAGCGTCCGTCCGATCTCGTCGTCGCGCAAGCGATGAGCCGCGAAGTCCACGCCTGCGCCGTCGGCGACGACCTGCGGCGCGCCCTCGCCACGATGGCGACGTTCCGCGTCCGCCGCCTGCCGGTGCTCGCCGCCGACGGCGCGCTGCTCGGCATCCTCTCGCTCGACGACGTCGCGCTCCACGCCCACGAGCAGGTCGCCGGCGAGCTCGGTGACGTCCTCCACATCGACGTCGCCCGCACCCTCGCCGCCATCTGCGAGCACGCGACGCCGGTCCTGGCGCGCTGAGCCCGACCCCGGGCCCTGCCGCGCCCGCCGCAGCCGATCGCATCGTCGCCGAGGAGAAAAGCCATGCGTGAGACCGTCGAACGCTCCACCGCTCTGCGCGAGCAGATGGTCGACGAGCAGATCGCCGCGCGCGGCGTGCGCGACCCTCTCGTCCTCCGGGCCATGCGCCGCGTGCCCCGCGAGCTGTTCCTGCGCGAAGCGCTCGAGGAGTTCGCCTACCAGGACACGCCGCTGCCGATCGAATCCGACCAGACGATCTCGCAGCCGTACATCGTCGCCTACATGACCGCGGCGCTCTCCCTCTCGGGCGGCGAGCGCGTGCTCGAGATCGGCACCGGCTCCGGTTACGCCGCGGCCGTGCTCGCCGCGATCGCCGACTCGGTCTACACGGTGGAGCGCTACGCCAACCTCGCCGCCAGCGCCGACGCGCGCCTCACTCGCCTCGGCTACACCAACGTCCACGTCCTCCACGGCGACGGCACTCTCGGCTGGCCCGAGCACGCGCCGTACGACGCCATCGTCGTCGACGCCGGCGGCCCCGAGGTGCCGTCGTCGCTGCGCGAGCAGCTCACGATCGGCGGCCGGCTGGTCATCCCGGTGGGCCCGACGGCGCGCCAGCAGCGGCTGGTGCGCATCACGCGCATCGACGAGCACCGCTACGAGCAGGAGGAGCTGCTGGCGGTCGCCTTCGTGCCGCTGGTCGGCGAGGAGGGCCGGAGCGAGGGCGGCGAGCGCGCCATCGGCGTCATCTACCGTCCCGAGAGCGAGCTCGCCAGCCACTACTTCGCGGCCCACCTGCCGCAGCAGTTCGACGAGTACGCCTGGTTCGAGGAGTCGTGCGCCGTGCGTCCGCTCGCGAGCCACGAGGTGGCGGGGCTCCCCGCCACCTATCCGTACGGACTGTGAGAGCCGTGGCGGCCGTCGCTCTCCCCTCCGCCGGCCTCGCTCTCGTTCGCGAGCTGATGGACGAGTTCGCGCTCGCCAGCGGGCTCACCGGCGGCGCGCCGCCCCGCCGCTACCTGTGGACCGACGCCTACGCCGTCTGCAACTTCCTCGGCCTCCACCGCGAGACCGGCGAGGGACGCTATCTCGATCTGGCGCTGCGGCTCGTCGTCGACGTCCATCACGTCCTCGGCCGCCACCGGCCCGACGATGCGCGCACGGGTTGGCTGAGCGGCCTGGCGGGCGAGGAGGCCGAGCGCCACCCGACGCTCGGCGGTCTGCGCATCGGCAAGAGCCTGCCGGAGCGCCGCCCCGACGAGCCGTACGACCCGCGCCGCGAGTGGGACCGCGACGGCCAGTACTTCCACTACCTGACGCAGTGGATGCACGCGCTCGCGCGAGTCGGCGAGGAGACCGGCCAGGAGGTCTTCCGCCGCTGGGCCGTCGAGCTCGCGCGCACCGCGCACGCGCGCTTCGTCGTCCGCGACGCGAGCGGCCGGCGCGGCATGCTGTGGAAGGCGAGCGTCGACCTCTCGCGCCCGTTGGTCGCGTCGATGGGACAGCACGATCCGCTCGACGCCTGGCTCGCCTATCTCGAGCTCGAGGCCGGCGGCACGGGCGCGCGGGACGCCGCCGTGCGGGCCGAGCTCGCCCGCCAGCTCGTCGAGGCGGCGTCGCTCTGCGCCGGCGCGCGCTGGGAGACCGACGACGTGCTCGGCATCGGCGCGCTGCTCGTCGCCGTCTTCCGTCTCGAGCGACTCGTCGCGCGCCACGGGCGGCGCGAGAGCGAGCTGCTCGAGCGGCTGCTCACGGCGGCGCGGATCAGCCTCGAGGTCTTCGCGGCGGGCGAGCTGCTCGCGCATCCCGCCGAGTCCCGGCTCGCCTTCCGCGAGCTCGGCCTGGCGATCGGGCTCCACGCCATCGAGCGCGTCGCCGCACCGCTGGCGCTCGCTGTCGACGAGCTGCACGCGATTCGCCGCCACCTGCCGCTCGCCGCCCGCGGCGACGCCTTCTGGAGCGACCCGGCGCACCGCCGCAGCCGCACCTGGACGGAGCACTCCGACATCAACGCCGTCATGCTGGCGACGAGCCTCGCGCCGGAGGGCTACCTGGGTCCGCGGTGAGCGCCCGGCGGGATCAGCCAGCGACCGCGTAGCGCAGGATCGCGACGGCGATCCGGCCTTCCGGCATCGCCGTGTGCGCCACGGCGTGAACGTCTCCGCCCTGCGCCAGCGTGCGCGCCGCGGCGCGATCGAGCAGCTCCTCGTCTCCCGGCTCGCGCCGCTCGTGCACGACGAGCCGGCGCAGGTCCGGCTCGTAGCTGCCCCAGCGCTCCGCCTCGCGGGCGAGGAAGAGAGTCTCGACGCGCCCCTCCTCGGCTGCCGCGACGACCGGCGCGAGCTCGTCGACCGCTCGCCCGCCGGCGCGCAGCTCGCTCCAGCGCTCCAGCTCCCGCTCGACCTCGCGCCCGCGCTCGGCCGCGGCCAGTCGGCGCGCCGCTGCGCCCAGCTCGGCATCGGAGATCGAATCGGGATTGCCCGTGACGGTCTCGGCGAGCAGCCGGAGCCGTCTCGCCGCGCGCCGAAAGATCGGCGTGTACTCGGTGACGGCGGCGAGCACGACCGGGGCGTCCGGCTCCGGCAGCTTCTCCTCGAGCGCCTCGGTGACGCGGCGGCAGAAGC
>DASWJT010000044.1:0-23195 GCA_036397015.1 Thermoanaerobaculia bacterium | reverse complement strand
CGAGCAACTCGTCGAGGAGCTGGTCCAGCGCGCCGTCGGCCCGTGCAAGCAGGCGCTCGCCGACGCTGGCCTCGAGCCGAAACAGATCGACGAGGTGGTCCTGGTCGGCGGCCAGACGCGCATGCCGCTGATCCAGAAGATGGTCCGCGACCTCTTCGGCAAGGAGCCGAACAAGGGCGTCAACCCCGACGAGGTGGTGGCGCTCGGCGCCGCGGTGCAGGCCGGCGTGCTCAAGGGCGACGTCAAGGACATGCTGCTGCTCGACGTCACGCCGCTGTCGCTCGGCATCGAGACGCTGGGCGGCGTCGCCACCAAGCTGATCGACCGCAACACCACCATCCCGACGCGCAAGAGCGAGGTCTTCTCGACGGCGTCGGACTCGCAGACGCAGGTCGAGGTCCACGTGCTGCAAGGCGAGCGCGAGATGGCGCGCGACAACCGCACGCTCGGCCGCTTCCACCTCGTCGGCATCCCGCCGGCACCGCGCGGCATCCCGCAGATCGAAGTCACCTTCGACATCGACGCCAACGGCATCGTCAACGTCTCGGCGAAGGACCTCGGCACCGGCAAGGAACAGAAGATCACCATCACCGCCTCGTCCGGCCTCGCCGAAGACGAGATCAAGCGCATGGTGACCGACGCCGAGTCGCACGCCGCCGAGGACAAGGCGCGGCGCGAGACGGTGGAGACGCGCAACCGCCTCGACAGTCTCGTCTACTCGGTCGAGAAGACACTCGCCGAGAACAAGGAGAAGCTCTCGGCGGGCGAGCTGGGCGAGGTCGATGGCGCGCTCGTGGAGGCCAAGAAGGCGCTCGAGAGCGAGGACGTCGCGACGCTCAAGGCCGCCGCCGAGACGCTCGAGAAAGCGACCCACAAGCTCGCCGAAGTGATCTATCGCGAGGCCGCGAAGTCGGGCGGCGGCGAGCCGGCTGCCGGCGGCGCCAAGCCCGACGAGGGCGAAGTGATCGACGCCGAGGTCGTGGACAGCGACGCGCGCAGCAACTGAGGCGACAGGGGCCGCCGCCCGCCGCGGCGGCCCCGTCCACGCCATGGCCCGAGCCAAGCGCAGCAAGTCGTCCGAGCACGTCCTGATCAGCGTCGTCGCCGAGACCTACGGCATCCACCCGCAGACGCTGCGGCTCTACGAGCGCCAGGGTCTGCTGTCGCCGGCGCGCAGCGCCGGCAACACCCGCCTCTACGACCGCGCCGCCATCCGCCGGCTCGAGCAGATCCTCACCCTGACGCGCGACCTCGGCATCAACCTCGCCGGCGTCGAGGTCATCCTGCAGCTGCGCGAGCGGCTCGCCGAGCTCGAGGGCGAGCTCGAGCGGCTCGGCGCCGAGCTCGAGCAGATGGCGCGCGACCGCCGCATGAGCGTCGACCGCGACAAGGCGCTGGTGCCGCTCGGCGCGCGCTCGCTGGCGCGCCGCTGAGTCGGCCGAAGCGCGTGCTACGATCCCGGCGTGACGTCGCCGGCCGCGGATTCCGCATGCCCGCGCTGCGAGGGCAGGGGGTGGATCAGGGTCGCGGACGGCGGCGCCGGCGCCGCGGCGCCCTGCGAGTGCCGGCGCGCGCAGCGGATTCCCGCGCTGCTCGCCGCGGCCGGCATCCCCGAGCGCTACCGCGCCTGCAGCTTCGACAGTTTCACGGTCGAGGATCGCGATCCGCTGCAGGCGAGCGCGCTGCGTGGCGCCCTGCTCCAGTGCCGACGCTACGTCGACAACTTCTTCCAGCTCGATGAGACGGACCGCGGCCGCGGGCTCGTTCTCATCGGCCCCCCCGGCACCGGCAAGACGCATCTCGCCACGGCGACGCTCGCCGAGCTGATCCGAAAGTACGGCCGCCACGGCAGGTTCGTCGACTTCACCTCGCTCGTCTATCGCATCCAGTCGACCTTCAACACCGACTCGCCGCAGTCGCAGCACGACGTGCTCGATCCGGTGATCCGCGCCGAGGTGCTGGTGCTCGACGAGCTGGGCGCGGCGCGGCCGACGCCGTTCGCGGGCGACACGCTCTATCTCCTGCTCAACGACCGCTACACGGCGCGGCGGCCGACGCTCTTCACCTCCAACTACCGGCTCGGTGCCAAGGCCCCGGAGGGCCTGAGCGCCCACGACCTGCTGAGCTCGCGCATCCAGCCGCGGCTCGTCTCCCGCCTCTACGAGATGGCCGAGGTCGTGACGCTCGACGTCGACGACTACCGGGAGCACTGGCGAGGCGTGCGCACGGGGCTGCCGCGGTGAAACGGCTCGGCGCGCTCGAGGCGCTCGGGCGCGGCATCGCCAACGTGCGCGGCAACTTGGAGCTCGTCGGCGTGTCGGCGGGCGGCTCGCTCGTCGTCCTCGCCGTCGTCCTGCTCACCCTGGTGCCCGCGTTCGGGCTCGGCGGCGACGAGCTGGCGAGCCTGCTCGGGCTGACCTCGGGCCAGGCGTCGCCGGGCGACCTCGCGACCTTGCTGTCGCGCTCGTGGGCGGTGGTGACGAATCTGTGGAGCGTCGTGCTGGCCCTGGGCATCGGGATGACGCTCGGTTCGCTCGTCTTCTCGTGGTACTTCGGCGGCGTGCTCGCCGTGCTCGTCGCCGGCGAAGCGCAGGCCCCGCCGGGCGGCGGCCGCGGCGGCGAGCTCTTCCGCACCTGGTCGTGGCGCTTCTTTCTCGGCGAGGCGACCCGGCTCGTCTGGCGCGTACTCTTCTTCTACTCCCTCTGGCTCCTCTTCGTCCTCTTCGCCGTGCTGCTGCTCGGCGCGCTGATCGTCCTCGCGGTGGTGGTCGGCAGCCGCGCCGGCGCCGGCACCGGCTTCGCTCTCGGCTGCGGCGGCGCGCTACCGCTCACGTTCCTGCTCTTCGCCGTGCTCGGGGCGATGCACCTGGGCCAAGTCCAGCTCGTCGCGCCGGCGAGCGGCGTGGGGGCTGCGACGCGCGCCGGCGTCGCCCTGCTGGGACGCCGACTGGCGGCGGTCGTGGCCCTCTTCGCGCTCTTCTTCGCCACCTCGCTCGCGATCGGCCTGGCGGAAGCGGGAGCGGGCCTGGCGCTGAGCGGGGCGCTCGCTGGGCAGCCTCTCGCGCACGGCGTGGCGCAGGGCCTGCTGCTCGTCGTGCAGCTCATGGTGAGCGCCTTTCTCAATCTCCTGCTCGTCGCCTCCTTCGTCGCCCTGGCGCGCAGCGAGCGGCGGCTCGAGCCGGAAGCGGCCGCGTGAGCCGGCGCGCGGGCTTGCTCGCGGGCGCCGCCCTGGCGCTCGTCGCCGCGGCCCACGGCGCGTGCTTCGCCGGCGGCCGCCGGCCGGCTCCGCCGCCTCCGGCAGTGGAGGCGGAACCCCCGCCAGCCGCGCCGCCCGCGCCCCTGGCCACGCCGCGCGAGCCCGTCGCCGCGACCCCCGCCGAGTCTTCGCCGCGGCTTCTCGCGTCCGTCCGGCAGCTTCCCCGCGACATCCGCATCGGACTGCTGACCGATCTCGATTCGGTGACCCTGCCGTGCTGCGACGGCGAGGTCACGGCGGAGATCGGCGGCGAGCGGCTCGACGTCGTCTCGCCGGTGACGGTTTGGCCCGCGGCGCGCGCCGGTTCGCCCACGCTGTGGCGGCTGCAGGCGGCGGCGATCCGCGATGAGCGTCCGGCCGCCGAGCTCGCCGCGCGGCTGGCGGCGCGCACCGGAGCGCGCGCCGATGCCCGCTTCGACGCCCGCAGCGGCCTCTACCGCATCCGCGTCGGCGCCTGGCCGACGCGTGCGGAGGCGGAGAGCGCCGGGCGCCGCTTCCGCGCGCTCGGTCTCGACGGCGCCTGGGTGGTGGCGGAGGGCGGCGGCGTCGCCGCGCCGGCGCTCGAGGTGGTGCACCGCGGCCGCTCGCACCGCGTCGAGGGCCGGCGCTTCGCGGTGCGGACGCCCGGCGGCGGCGGGCTGCGCGTCGAGCGCCGCCGCTACCGCGGCGCCATCGAGATCTACTTGAACGATCGCGGGCGCCTCAACGTCGTCAACGAGATCGCGCTCGAGGACTACCTGCGCGGGGTGGTGCCGCGCGAGCTCGGCCCCGGCCAGTATCCGGAGATCGAGGCGCTCAAGGCGCAGGCGGTGGCGGCGCGCAGCTACACGCTGCGCAACCTGGGCAGCTTCCTCGACGAGGGCTACGACCTCTGCGGCACGCCGCAGTGCCAGGTCTACGGCGGCATGGACGACGAGCATCCGCTCTCCGACCGCGCTGTCGCCGAAACCGCCGGCGAAGTCCTGATGGCGAGCGCGGAGATCGCCGACGCGCTCTACAGCGCCACTTGCGGCGGCCACACGGAGGACGTCGAGGTCGTCTTCCCGCTGCGCAGCGCCTCGTACCTGCGCGGCGTGCCCTGCATCGAAGCCGGCGGCGCGCTGCTCGGTGGCGCGCCGACAGACGGCGAATGGCCGCAGGCGCTGCTCGCGCGCGTGGTGAGCGGCGATCTGCGCTTCGCGGAGCCGGACGGGCTGGGCGCCGCTCTGCGCGCGGTGGCGGCGCGGGCCGGTCTGCCGCTCTCCGACGATCGGCTGCGCTCCCTCGACCGCCGCGAGGTGCAGCGCTACCTCGCCTCGCTGCTCGACATGGCGGCCGACGCGCGGCTGTTCGTGCGCCCCGACGAGCTCGACGGCTTGATCGCCGATCCGCCGGCCGACTGGACGCTCGAGGACCGCCGCTTCGCGGCCTGGCTGACGACCAGCGGGTTGCTCTCCGCCGCCGAGCGGGCGCGCACCGTGAGCGCCGACGAGGCGCGCGATCTGGTGCTGCGCGTCGCCCTCTTCCTCCGCGTCGTCGAGCAGCGCACGACGAGCTTCTCGGCGCTCGGCGACGGGCGGCTCGTGGTGCGCGAGAACGGCGACGAGTCGGCGCTCGCCGTGCCCGCCGATCTGCTCGTGGTGCGCCGGGAGAGCGGCGTCGTCTCGCCGGGCAGCCTGCTGCTAGTGGCCGGCGACCCCCTCGAGCTCTACCTCGTCGGCGACCGGCTGGCGGCGGTGGTGCAGGAGATCAACCGTCGCGGCGCCACCTTCGACAGCTCCCACGAGCGCTCGAGCTGGCGGCGCTTCCGCTCCGACGCCGAGCTCGCCGCGCTCGTGCGCACGCGCTATCCCGGTTTCGAGCTGCGCGGCTTCGAGGTGATCTCGCGCGGCGTTTCGGGGCGGGTGGGGCGTCTGCGGCTGCGCGGGGCGAGCGGCGAGACGATCGACCTCGAGGGGCTCGCCATCAGATGGACCTTCGACCTGCCCGACACGCTCTTCACCGCCCGCCGCCTCGCCCCCGAAGGCGGGGCGAGCGGCTGGCAGTTCACCGGCCGCGGCTGGGGCCACGGCGTCGGCATGTGCCAGACCGGCGCCTACGGCATGGCGCGTCGCGGCTTCGACTACCGCTCGATCCTCACCCACTACTACTCCGGCGTCACGGTCGAGAAGCTCGAGCTCGCGCCGCGCTGAGGCCTCGCCGTCGGCGTGATAGCTTTCGCCGCGCCCGCCGTTCCGTCCAGGCGGCCTCCGAGCCACTCTCTCACCGGGATCCCGCATGCTCCGCGCCGGCATCGTCGGCCTGCCGAACGTCGGCAAGTCGACGCTCTTCAACGCCCTTACCCGGTCCCGCAAGGCCGATGCGGCGAACTACCCCTTCTGCACCATCGAGCCGAACGTCGGCATGGTGGCGGTGCCCGACCCCCGGCTGGCGCCGCTCGCCGCGATGTTCCGCGCCGAGCGCATCGTGCCGACGGCGATCGAGCTCGTCGACATCGCCGGCCTGGTGCGCGGCGCGGCGCAGGGCGAGGGGCTCGGCAACCGCTTCCTCGCGCACATCCGCGAGGTCGACGCCATCGTCGAGGTGGTGCGTTGCTTCGAGGATCGCGACGTCACCCACGTCGAGGACGAGCTCCACCCGCTCTCCGACATCGAGACCATCGCCACCGAGCTCCTGCTCGCCGACATGGAGTCGCTCGCCCGCCAGAAGGAGCGCCTGGAACGGACCGCGAAGAGCGGCGACAAGGCGGCGCGCGCGCAGGTCGATCTCGCCGCCCGGCTCCTCGCCCACCTCGAGGCGGGCAAGCCGGCGATCACCTGCCCGCTCGCGCCCGAGGAGCGCGCCGCGGCACGGCCGTTCTTCCTCTTGACCGCCAAGCCGACGCTCTTCGCCTGCAACGTCGCCGAGAGCGACCTGGCGCGCGCCGAGGAGCTCGCCGTCGTGCGCGAGGTCGAGCACTACGCCGAGACCCACCGCGGCGCCGAGGCGGTGGTGATCTCGGCGCAGATCGAGGCCGAGCTCGCCGAGCTGCCGGCGGAGGAGGCGCGCGAGTACCTGGCGTCGCTCGGCGTCGCCGAGTCGGGCGCCGACGCGCTGATCCGAGCCGTCTACCACCTCCTCGGCCTGCGTACGTTCCTCACCGCGGGCCCGAACGAGGCCCGCGCCTGGACGATTCACGCCGGCGACACCGCGGCCGACGCCGCCGGCGAGATCCACTCCGACTTCCGGCGCGGCTTCATCCGCGCTGAGACGGTTCACTTCGACGAGCTCGCCCGCCTCGGCTCCTGGAATGCCGCCAAGGAAGCCGGCGCCCTGCGCCAGGAGGGCCGCGACTACGTCGTCCAGGACGGCGACGTGATGCTGTTCAAGTTCAACGTCTGAGGCGGGCGCCGTTGCCCAGCAGCGCACCTGGGTGCGCGACGGGCGCGGCTTCCTCGTCTCGGAATCGACCCCGGAGCTAGGTGCAGGTGCAGGTGCGGTGCAGGTGCTGCAGGTGTGCTGCCGGTGCAGGTGCCAGCCGTTTCTCTGGATTCGTTGGGATTCTTCGGCTGAGATTCGTGCTTGGGGTCAGCTAGGGCGGTAAGAGATTGCTCGAGAAGACGATTCGCTGCCGCCCGGGGTCGTTTCTGGCCGGCTTTTGGATCCGTTACGGTGCCGGAAGCGCGAATGAATCGGTCTTCGCCCTAGACAGAGCGGACCACCGCCCGTCCGTCGCGCTGAAGATCGGTTGTCGGATCGCTCGCGGCGGTGCTCGGTTCTAGCCGCTCAGTCGCTGCGGCTGGAACGGCAGCGGCGGTGGGAAGGAGCCGTCGGGGAAGAAGACGTCGAGAGCGCCCTGGCGCAGCCGTTCCGCGGCTCGGCGGTATCCCGCCGTGAAGAGCCTGTAAGCGTCACGCAGCGAGTCCCGCGCTGCCCGCGAGGCGGCGTGCGCCAGCGGAGCCGGGCCCTTCTTGATCCGATTCGGCTCGAGACGCGGATCCTGGCGGAAGATGAACTCTCGGCCGCGCGGGGGCTGACCGGTGCGCTTCGCCAGTCGGATCGCCTCCTGCTCAATCTCCGCGACGAGCCCGCGGACGAGTTCGCGGCGTCTTTCGGCGGACAGCTCTCGCCAGCAGGGAAGCGGCGCGAGATGGAGCTGCTCGAGCGTCACGAACGCCTCGGAATCGACCGGCAGCCGCCGGCGACAGGCGGCATGCTCGGCCGTGCGGTCGATCCAGCGGCCGGTCATCGGAACCGCCTCGGCGAGCGCTCGCGCGCAGTGAGCTCCCGGCCAGTCGAGAGGAGAGCGGACGAGGCCCTCCTTCGCGCCATGGGCGAGAACGTAGCGCAGTCGGGCGATCTGAGCCTCCTCCTCGTGCGAGACGAGAATCGCCTGGTAGCGGCGGCCCCAGAACTTCTCGCGCCAGCGGACGAGCCGGCCGGCCTCGCGGGCGAGGTTCGAGCTCAGGTAGTTCATGAAGCTCGCCAGACGCTGGGCGTCGGGAACGGTCAAGAGCAGGTGGAAGTGGTTCGAGAGGAAGGCGAAGGCGTGGACCTCGACCGGATAGAGCCGCGCCGCACGGGCGAGGACGCCCTGGGTCAGGTCACGGAGGACCGGCGTCGGGCGCAGGAGGAGCCGGCCCTGCACGGTGCGGCAGGTGATCTCGACGAGCGAGCTGGGCGGAACGAAGCGCAGGCGGCGAGGCATCGTCCACCTAAGACGGAATCGGCCTCCGGAATCTTCTGCGAATCGGCTGGCACCTCGAGAGACACGAAACGGCTGGCACCTCGAAAGCCTCGAAAAAAGGGAGCGGCTAGACTCGCGCGCTCCGGAGGATGGCGATGGAATGGATCACCGACCCGCAGATCTGGATCGCCTTCGTGACGCTGTTCGCGCTCGAGGTGGTCCTCGGCATCGACAACATCGTCTTCATCTCGATCCTGGCCGGCAAGCTGCCGGCCGCCGAGCAGCCGCGGGCGCGCACGCTGGGGCTCGGCCTGGCGATGGGCACGCGCATCCTGTTGCTGCTGTCGATCGCCTGGATGGCACGGCTCGTGGCGCCGATCGTCACCGTCGGCGACTACGCGCTCTCCGGCCGCGACCTCATCCTGCTCGTCGGCGGGCTCTTCCTGATCGCCAAGTCGACCTTCGAGATCCACGACAAGCTGGAGGGGGCGGAGGGCCACAAGTCGGCCAAGGTGCGCGCCCGCTTCGGCGCCGTGCTGGTGCAGATCGCGCTGCTCGACATCGTCTTCTCGCTCGATTCGGTAATCACCGCGGTCGGCATGGTGCAGCAGGTGGCGGTGATGGTGGCGGCGGTGATCGCGGCGATCGTGGTGATGATGCTGTTCGCCGGGCCCGTCTCGGCGTTCGTGGAGCGCCACCCGACGATCAAGGTGCTCGCGCTCTCGTTCCTCATCCTGATCGGCACCTCGCTCGTCGCCGAGGGCCTCCACTTCCACATCCCGAAGGGCTACGTCTATTTCGCGATGGCGTTCTCGGTTGGCGTCGAGATGCTCAACCTGCGGCTGCGGCCGCGCGCGCCAGAGCCCGTGCACCTGCACGCCCGGGTGAGCGAGACCGGCATCGGCCGTTAGCCGCGTCGAGGCGGCCGCCGGCTCGCTCAGCGGTGCCGCTCCCGCCAGCCGGCGAGCCGGTTGTAGACCGTGCCCATGGCGAGGCCGACGCCGACGCCGACCAGTACCCCATAGCCGAAGCCGATGGCCACGCCCGGCCAGGTTACCGAGTAGCCGGGGAAGTAGAAGCGCAGCAGGCCGAGGTGCTGGCCGACGTTCAGGCCGCCGCGCAGGGTGAGCCACGCCGTGGCGATGGCGAGCGCGGTGCCGCCGACGAGCCCCATCACGATCGCCAGGATGCCGGTGCGCAGGCGCGCCACCGCTTCGCCGACCCGTCGCCGCTCCTCGGCGGTCGCCGGCACGCGGCTCACCGCGTCACCCCCTGCAGGGAGTCGAGCTTCTGCTCCGCCTCGAGCTCGCGCTGCAGCGAGCGCTCGACCCAGTTGATGAGCGCGTTGATCGCCACCGCCAAGCCGCTGCCGAGCACGAATCCGAGCGCGCCGGCCTCGAGCACGCCGACCAGCGCGCCGCGCCAGCTGAGCTCGAAGCCGAAGAAGTAGTGGCCTAGCAGCGACAGCATCGGTCCCGGGTGATCGCCGTTGCCGACGAGGAGCACGGAAGCGGTGGCGGCGAAAAGGAGCAGGGCGAGAGTCACCGCCGTCGCGGCGCCGAGGGCCACGCCGTCGAAGCGCGCGAAGTGGGCGTGCAGCAGCTCCTCGAGCGTCGCTTCGCCCGCCGCCGCCGGCGTCAGCCGGTCGCCGCCGCGCGCGGCGCTCACCGCCTCGTGGTACTCCTCGTCGACGTTGACGTCCCAGACGTCGTGCGCTGGCTCGAGGACGTTGCGCGCGGCGTAGATCCCGGTGAGCATCGAGTGGTCTTGGTTGTTGTAGCGGTGCTGGCCGTTGCGGCCGATCATCTGCAGGTTGGCGAGCCCTTCGAGGCAGGCGCGGACGGCAGCAACGCGCTCGCGGTAGCCGGGATCGTAGACCGGATAAGCGTAGGGCACGCGGACGACGGTGCCGTCGGAGACGGCGGCGGCCTCGGCGAGGCCGAGCTGCTCGATCTCGCGCTTGGCGAGCGCGACGAGCTCGGCGTCCGGCAGGCTCCACACCTCGTCGCCCCGGTTGGCGAAGTACTCGAGCCCGAGCGCCGTGCGCCCGGGATCGGGCACCATCTCGGGGCTCCAGTTCTTGAAGTTCTGGATGCGGCCGACGCGCACCGCGGGCTCGTGGACGTAGATCCAGTTGTCCGGGAAGAGCTCGGCGCGATCGACGATCAACACGACGGTGAGGAAGTCGCGGTGGCGGAGGCCGCGCGCCGCGGCGAGCACCGGCGCGGTCGGCGGCGGCGAGAGCAGCTCGGCAGCGCGGCCGAGCGGAATCGAGCAGATGAGGTGCTCGACCGGCCGCTCGGCGACGCGGCCCTCGCCGTCGCGCACGGCGATGCCGGTGACGCGACCGTCGCGATGGTCGATGCGCACGAGCTCGTGCTCGAGCCGGGTCGGGGAGCCGGCGACGGCCAGTCGCTCGGCGCAGCGCTCCCACATCATGCCGGGGCCGTGGCGCGGATAGTGGAACTGGTGGATGAGCGTGGTGACGACGTCGCCGCCCGAGCGTCCGAACAGCGCTGCCGCGATCGCCCGCCCGAGATCGAGATTCTGGATGCGCTGCGCGGCCCAGTCGGCGCTGATCTCCTCGCAGGGCAGGCCCCACACCTTCTCGGTGTAGGTCTTGAAGAAGACCTCGAAGAGCCGGCGGCCGAAGCGGTTCGAGACCCACTGCTCGAAGTTGCGCTCTTCGCGCGAAGGCAGGAGCCGCGCCTTGGCGTAGCTCGCCACGATGCGCACGGCCTCGACCGGGCCGAGGCCGGCGAGCGCGTTGAGCGGCTTCAAGGGATAGTCGAAGAAGCGCTGGCGGTAGTAGATGCGCGACAGCCGCGGCCGGCTGAGGAAGTCGTCGCCGAGGATCTCCTCCCAGATTCCCTGCACCTCGCCCACCTTGGTGAAGAAGCGATGGCCGCCGAGATCGAAGCGGAATCCCTTGTACTCGGCCGTCTGGGCGATGCCGCCGACGCAGCGGTCCTTCTCGTAGAGCGTGGCGCGACGGCCGAGACGCGCGAGCTCCCACGCCGTGGTGAGCCCTGCGGGTCCGGCCCCGACGATGGCGATCGCCTCGTCTCGGGCCGCCTCCGGCGGCGCGAGGAGCCGCTCAGTCACGCCGGCGGGGGAAGACGAGGTGACGCGCGGCGCCGGCGGCGAAGGCTGCGGCGCAGCACCCGCAGTAGAGGACGTGCAGCGGCAGGGCGGCGAGCGCCGCCGCGGCGCCGCCGCGGCGGGCGACGAGCCGGTAGAAGCCCCAGCTCGCGGCGACGAGCGCGACGGCGGCGGCGGCGGCGACGCCGAGCGCGATCGGCACGAACGCGCCCGGCGCGACGACGGCGGCGGCGAGAGCGACGGGGACGACGAGCCCGGCGAGCACCAGCAGGCGATCCCGCGCTCCGACATTGAGCTCGCCGCCGCGCCCGCGCCGCTCGAGCAGGAGCTCGGTCCACGGCATGCCGCGCCGGACGAGATCGGTGCGCAGCCAGGAGCCGAGCGTCCAGCGCTTGAGATGGCGTACCGTCACCTCGGGCGCGAGCCGGATGCGGCCCCCGCGCTCGGTCAGGCGATAGCCGAGCTCAATGTCCTCGATGCTCGGCTCCGGGTAGCGCGCCGCATCGAAGCCGCCGAGCTCGAGGAAGGTGCGCCGCCGGATCGCCCCGCAGCCGGCCCAGAAGGTGCGCGCTTCGCCGGCGCCGCGCTGGTGGATCCAGTGGTGCAAGAGGTTCTTGAAGCGCGAGACGGCGCCGGGCGCCTCCGGGTGGTCGTCGTAAGAGCCGAAGAGCGCTTCGAGTCCGGGATCGGCGTCGAGCTCCTTCGCCGCCCGCGCCAGAGCGTCCGGATGCAGGATGCAGTCGGCGTCGAGGAAGAACAGGTACTCACCGCTCACCAGCCGTGCGCCGGCGTTGCGCGCCGCCGCCGGGCCGCCGCGCCGCTCGAGGCAGAGCACCCGCAGGCCGCGCGCTCGCGCGCGCCCGCCCGAGCCGTCGGTCGAGGCGTCGTCGACGACCACGATCTCGAGCTCGCCGGCCCGCTCCGGCGGCAACGCCGCGAGGCATCGCTCGAACGCGTCGCCACCGTCGTGCACCGGCACGACGAGGGAAAAACGGGGCGCGGCCGCCGCGGCCGCCGCCGCCGCGGCGGGCGAGCCGGGCGCCGGGTCGAAGGCGACGCCGGCGGCTGCTGGCGACTGGCGGGTGGACGGTGCGGGAGAGGTCGTCATCGGTTCCGTCGGGGCGGCCGCCGCGGCCGGGAGCCCGCTCCCGCCCGCCGCCGCGCGAGCGGCGCCGAAGGGGGGCTCGAAGTCCGCGGATCGGCTTTGCCGACGAAACGATAGCTCAGTTCTCCCGCCGCGGCAGCGGACGGATGCGCACCGGGGGGAGGCGTCAGCGCGCGTAGCGGCTCGCGTAGACGCCTAGGCAGCGGTCCTGGACGACGTCGATGCCGGCGGCGAGCAGGCGCTCGGTGGCGGCATCGTGTCGGATCCCCGACTGCAGCCAGACGACGCGCGGCCGGCGGGCCGCCGGCAGCGCGAGGATCTGCTCGACGTGCCCGGGCACCGCGTCGGCGCGGCGGAAGAGATCGACCACGTCGAACGGCTCGGGCACGCTGGCGAGATCGGGATACGCCGTCTCGCCCAGCGAGCGCGCGATCGTCGGATTGACCGGGATGACGCGGAGGCCCCGCGCCTGCAGCATCGCCGGGATCGAGTACGCCGATTCGTCGAGCTGGTCCTCGCCCTTCATGCCGACGACCGCAATCGTGCGCAGCGAGCGCACCACCGCGGCCAGGTCCGCCTCGCTCTCCAGGCGCCGCCCGCGCGGCGTTCGCTTCTCGGTCACGCCATCGAGTGTATCGGCACTGTGCCGGCCGGGCCGCGGCGACGCGATAGCATGAGAATCCGGAGGCCGACGAGTGAACTTCGCACTGACTGCCGAGCAGCAAGCCATCCGCGCCGCCGCCCGCGACTTCGCCGAGAGAGAGATCTCGCCGATCGTCGAGACGCACGACGAGGCGCAGAAGTTCCCGCTCGCGGTGATGAAGAAGGCCGCCGAGCTCGGCTTCCTCGGCGTGCTCTTCCCCGAGGAGCTGGGCGGCGCCGGTCTCGGCTACGTCGAGTACGTGCTGGTGGTCACCGAGCTCTCCAAGGTCGACCCCTCGGTCGGCATCTCGGTGGCGGCCCACAACTCGCTGTGCACCAACCACATCTTCAAGTTCGGCAGCCCCGCCCAGCGCGAGCGGTGGATCCCCAGGCTGGCGAGCGGCGAGCACATCGGAGCCTGGGCACTGACCGAGGCCGGCTCGGGCTCCGACGCCGCCGCGGCGCGCACCCAGGCGAGGCGAGTCGACGGCGGCTGGGTGCTCGACGGCGCCAAGGTGTTCTGCACCCACGGATCGGTCGGCGACGTCTGCGTGGCGATGGCGGTGAGCGACCTCGAGGCCAAGCGCGGTCGCAACATGTCCGCCTTCGTCGTCGAGAAGGGCGCCGCGGGATTCCGGCCGGGCAAGAAGGAGAACAAGCTCGGCATCCGCGCCTCGGATACCGCCGAGGTGATCTTCGAGAGCTGCTTCGTCCCCGACGAGAACCTGCTCGGCGCGCCGGGAGAGGGCTTCCACCAGGCGATGGAAGTGCTCGACGGCGGCCGCATCTCGATCGCCGCGCTCGGCCTCGGCACGGCGATGGGCGCCTACGAGACCGCGCTCGGCTACGCCAAGGAGCGCCAGCAGTTCGGCCGCCCGATCGCCGAGTTCCAGGCCATCGGCTTCGCGCTCGCCGAGATGGCAACCCGCATCGCCGCCGCCGAGGCGCTCACCTTCGCCGCCGCGCTCGAGATGGACCGCACCGGCAGGGTGACGCTCAAGGCATCGGAGGCGAAGCTGATGACCGGCGAGGCGGCCGTCTTCTGCGCCGAGCGCGGCGTGCAGATCCACGGCGGCTACGGCTTCGTCAAGGACTACCGCGCCGAGAAGTACTACCGCGACGCCAAGATCTGCACCATCGGCGAAGGCACCAGCGAGATTCAGCGGCTGGTCATCGCCCGCGAGCTGCTCTCGGCATGACGCCGCGGGCCGCCGCCGGGCGCGCCGCGCGCGCGACCGACCTCGAGGCGCTCGTCGAGGAGCTGCGCGCGCGGTGGCCGCGGGCGCTCGGCCGGGCGATCTCGGTGGTCGAGGACGGCGGCCCGCAGCAGGCCGAGCTGGTGCGCCGGATCTACGCCGAGACTGGGCGCGCCCGCGTGGTCGGCGTCACCGGCCCCCCGGGGGCCGGCAAGTCGACCCTCGTCGACCGGCTGGCTCAGGCGGTGCGCGCGCGCGGCGAGTCGGTCGGCATCCTCTGCGTCGATCCCACCTCGCCGTTCTCGGGCGGCGCGCTCCTCGGCGACCGCATCCGCATGCAGGGCCTGGCCACCGACCCGCAGGTCTTCATCCGCTCGATGGCGACGCGCGGCGCGATGGGCGGCCTGGCGCGCGCCACCCGCGACGCTGTCGACGTGCTCGACGCCGCCGGCTTCGACTGGATCCTGGTCGAGACGGTCGGCGTCGGCCAGGACGAGGTCGACGTCGTCTCGAGCGTCGACACCGTCCTGGTCGTCGCCGTGCCCGGCCTGGGCGACGACATCCAGGCGATCAAGGCCGGCATCTTCGAGATCGCCGACGTTTTCGTCCTCAACAAGGCCGACCGCGAGGGCGCCGACCGCACCTATCGCGATCTCGCCACCATGCTGTCGCTCGCCGCGGCGCTCGACTGGACGCCGCCGATCGTGCGCACCGTGGCGTTGCGGGGCGAAGGCATCGCGGCGCTCGTCGCCGAGATCGAGCGCCACCGCGGCTGGATGGAGGAGGAGGGCCGCCTCGCCGGCCGCCGGCGCGAGCAGCTGCGGCTGCGGGTGGAGGGGATCCTCAAGGAACGCGTGCTGGCCGCGGCTCGCGACGAGGCCGGTCTCGACAACGAGCTCGAGCGCGCCTTCGCCGAGCACGTCGACCCCTACCGCGTCGCCGACGCGCTCTTCCGCGGCGTCGCGCGCGCGCAGGCCAGCCGCGGCTGAGCGTCTCGGCGGGCGCGGCGAGAACGAGAAGCGAGGAGCGAAGACGATGCGCAAGCTGGTCCATCTGGGAATCGCGGTCGCCTCGATCGCCGAGGCGCGCCGCTTCTGGGAGGCGCTCGGCCTCGCCGTCGAGCGCATCGAGGAGGTGCCGCACGAAGGCGTGCGCGTCGCTCTGCTGCCGCTCGGCGAGGCACGGCTCGAGCTGCTCGAGCCGACGGATGCCGACTCGCCGATCGCCCGGTTCCTCGCCAAGCGCGGGCCCGGCATCCACCACGTCTGCCTGGCGAGCGACGACCTCGCCGCCGACGACGCGGCGCTGCGCGCGGCCGGAGTCGAGCTCCTGCGCCCCGCCCCGACGGCCGGCGCCGGCGGTGCGCGCGTGCAGTTCGTGCATCCGACGAGCGCCGGCGGCGTGCTCGTCGAGCTCGCCGAGCCCGCGTCCCACGGCGCGGCGAGGCCGGGCGAGGAGAGCGCGAGATGAGCCTCGGCCCGGGCGCGATCGTCACCGTCCATCTCGTCAACCCGACCGAGAAGTTCTGGGGCCTGCTCGAGCGGCTCGAGCCGGTCGGCATCGTCTTCCGCGGCATCAGCCTCGACTTCTTCGAGGAGTGGGTCAACGAGCTGGCGAGCGGCGAGGGGAGCCCGCTCGGCAGCTCGACGATGTTCGTGCCGCTCTTCCGCGTCGAGCGCATCTTCCTCGACGAGCAGGTGGGCGAGGTGGAGAGCTACCGGCGGCGCTTCGAGCGCCGCACCGGCCTCTCGGCGACGGCTGCGCTCGGCGTCGCCGACGCCGACGAGCCGCAGCCGAGCTGAGGGGCGGTCGTCAGAAGCGGACGTTCTCGACGTAGAAGCGCGTGATCTCGTAGCGGCGCGAAACGACCTCCTCGGCCAGCTTGGGCGTGAGGTCGAACTTGCCGCCCGAGCTCCCGCCGGCGCTCTCGCAGAGGAACTCGAAGCCCTCGATCGCGCCGGGGCGCTTCGCCCGCACCTGCAGGAGCGTGTTGGCGCCCGCCAGGATGGCCTTGAACACCGCCGTCTCGCTCGCGGTCTCGAAGACGAGCAGCGGCCGCTGGGCGTCGCCGCTCGCGTGCACGCGCACCGCGGTCACGCCGCGGCCGGCGAGCGTCTGCAGGATCTCGGCGGCGAGCTGGGTGTCGGGAAAGGGCAGGCGGCGCTTTTCGGCCGATTCGCGCTGGCGCAACAGGGCGGCGGGCGTGGCCGGCGCGTCGGTTTCCGGCGCGGCGGCGGGGACGTCGTCGAGCCCGCGCAGCTCCCCCTCGCTGGCGCGCATCAGGTCCTGCAGCTTGGGCTTGGTCGGCGGCGGCGGAGTGGCCTTGAGCTCGCGCGCCTCGCCCCCCTCGATCACGATCGCCGTGCCGCCGAGCCGCGACTCGTTGGCCTTCTCGGTGCGCGGGACGTCGATCTCGCCGGCCGGGATCGAGCTCTCCGTTCCGGAAGGCAGGGTGATGATCGCGAGCCCGCCCCGCACCACGTACTTCTCCTTGGCGACGATGCGGGAGCCGTCCTTGAGGTAGATGGTGTAGGCGAGAGCCGGCGCGGCGGCGAGCGCGACGGCGAGCGCGACGGCGAGACGTGCGGGGCGCATGGCGAGTCCTTTCCGCATCGGGGTCGCTGTTAGTATAGCGGCCCGCCGATGAGCCTCACCGCCCGCGACGAAGCGCTGCTGGTCCTCGAGGACGGCGGCGTTTTCGCCGGCCGCGCCGTTGCCCCGGGGACGCGCTTCGGCGAGGTCGTCTTCAACACCGCCATGTCGGGCTATCAGGAGGTGCTCTCCGATCCCTCCTACCGCGGCCAGATCGTGGTCATGACGCAGCCGCACATCGGCAACTACGGCGTCGCCGCCGAGGCCGCCGAATCGTCGCGCCCGTGGGTCGAGGGCTTCGTCGCCCGCCGCTTCACCGCCGAGCCGTCGAACCACTCGAGCGAGGGCGACCTGCCGGGCTACCTGCGCGCGCACGGCATTCCCGCCATCGACGGGCTCGACACGCGGGCGGTCGTGCGCCGGCTGCGCGAGCGCGGGGCGCTCCGTGGGGTGGTGACGAACGAGCGCAGCGACGTCGCGGGCCTTCTCGCCGAGCTCGCCGATTTTCCGACCATGGCGGGGCGGGCGCTCGTCGACGAGGTCACCTCGGCGAGCGAGCGCGTGCTGCCGGCGCTCGGCGTCGACCGCCCGCGGGCGCGGCTCGCCGTCTACGACTTCGGCTGCAAGGCCAACATCCTGCGCTCGCTGCGCGCGCTCGGCGCCGAGCTCACGGTGGTGCCGGCGTCGACGCCGGCCGCTCGCGTCGACGAGCTCGGCGTCGACGGCGTCGTGCTCTCGAACGGCCCCGGGGATCCCGAGCCGCTCACCGGCATCGTCGCGGCCGTGCGCGAGCTGGTCGAGGCCGGGCGGCCGGTGTTCGGCATCTGCCTCGGCCACCAGCTGCTCGGCCTGGCGATGGGCGGCCGCACCTTCAAGCTCAAGTTCGGTCACCACGGCGGCAATCAGCCGGTGGTCGACCTCGTCACCCGCCGCGTCGCCATCACCAGCCAGAATCACGGCTTCGCGGTCGATCCGGAGACGCTGCCCGCCGGCTGCCGCGCCACCGAGGTGAACCTGAACGACGGCACCCTCGAGAGCTTCGCGGTGGAGGGCCGGCCGGTGCTCTCGGTGCAGTACCACCCCGAGGCGGCACCGGGCCCGCACGACGCGAGCCCGCTCTTCCGGCGCTTCCTCGCCTCGATCCCGGGCCTCGCGGCGAAGCCCGGATGAGCCGGGCGCTGCTGCCCGGGCCGCTGCCCTGGACGCTCGCCGCGCGCGTGCTGGCCGGTCCGAAGAGCCGCCTGCTCGGCTCGACGGCGCGCGCCGGGCTCCTCTCGATCGTCCTCGGCGTGACCGCGCTCGGGCTGGCGATGGCGCTGCTCACCGGCTACCAGGAGGACCTCGTGCGCAAGCTCGTCGGCGGCAACGCGGCGGTGCTCGTCTACGGCCTGGCAGACAGCGCGGCGACGGATCCGCTGCCCGCCGTGCGGGCGGAGCCCGGCGTCGAGTCGGCCGAAGCGGTGGCCTTCCTCGAGGGGATCCTCTCCGCGCCGGGCGGCGAGGCCGATGTCACGGTGCGCGCCGCCGCGGGCGGCGGCGGGCTGTGGTCGGCGCCGCGCGAGCGGCTGACCGCGGAGGCCGACGGCGCCTGGGGCGCCGTCGTCGGCGCCGAGCTCGCGGCGCGCCTCGGCGTCGCCGAGGGCGATCCGTTGCGGCTGACTCTGCTCGTCTTCGGCGCCGACGGCCCGCGCTTCCTCTTCCGCAGCCTGCGCGTCAACGGCACTTTCGCGAGCGGCTTCGCGGAGTTCGACCGGGCGTGGGTGGTGGTGGGCGAGGAGGCGGTGCGCGGCGCGGCGAGCGACACCCCGCGCGCCTGGGAGGTGCGGCTCGCCGATCCGGCGGCGGCGCCGCGCGTGGCCGAGGCGCTGCGCGGAAAGCTCGGCGAGGGCTTCCTCGTGCTCGACTGGCGGGAGCTCAATCGCGATCTCTTCGCCGCCCTCGAGCTCCAGCGCGTGGCGCTCTTCGTGCTGCTCGGCCTGATCGTGATCGTCGCCACCTTCAACGTCGCGTCGACGCTCGTCGTGCTGGTGCGGGAGCGCCGGCGCGATTTCGCGGTGCTGGCGGCCGTCGGCCTCTCGCCGCGGCGGCTGCTCGCCACGTTCGTGCTCGCCGGCGCTCTGCTCGGGGGATTCGGCGCGGCGGCCGGCCTCGGCCTGGCGACGCTGCTCGCGGTCGTCGCGACGCGCTTCGAGCTCTTGAGCTTCGGACCCGAGATGGCCGAGGTCTACTTCCTGAGCTCGGTGCCGCTGCGCTTGGCGGTGCGCGACGCGGCGGCGATCGCGGCGCTGGCGCTCGCCGTCACCGTCGCCGCCTGCTGGCTGCCGGCGCGGCGGGCGGCGCGCGTCGATCCGGCCGCGGCGCTGCGCTTCGAGTAACCGCCACTGGCATGCCGAGGGCGCCGCTCGCGCGGCCCCCTGGAAAAGATCGCGCGGCCCCGAAGGGCCGCGGAGGGTGGTGGGACGAGGACGGTCGGAACTGCCTGTTCCGCCGGTGGGGAGCCCGGCACCGACCGCGGATGCGGCCGGGGAGCTCCCGGCGGGTGGGGCCGGTGAAGGCCCCGCTTGCTGCTTCACCCTTCAATACGTCGGACAGCCCGAAAGAGTTTGCCCGGCGCTGATACATTCGACGCGGTGGCGGCCGAATCGTCTTCCCGCGCGCTGCGTCTCCTTCGTGCAACGTTTCGGCGCGTCGAATTCTTCCTCGCCAAGCGTTTCGCCCTCTCGACGCGCGAGGACCGCGTCTTCTTCCTCCTCATCCCGGCGGTCGGCCTCGTCGCCGGCGGCCTCGGCATCGCGATCCACCGCCTGATCGACGGCGTGCGCGGCCTGCTCTGGGGCTACTGGCCGAGCCTGATCGACGCCGCCGAGCGGGCGCCGAAGTGGCTGGTGGTGGGGGCGCCGACCGTCGGCGGCCTGCTCATCGCGCTCTTCGTGCTCTGGGGCCGCGAGCCGGTGGGCGGCCGCGGCATGTCGACGCTGATCGAGGCCGTGGCCCTGCACGGCGGCCGCGTGCCGCTCAAGACGGTTGCTCTCTCGGCCGGCGCCGCCATCGCCACCGTCGGCTCGGGCGGCTCGCTCGGGCGCGAGGGGCCGATGATCCGGCTAGGCGCCGCGATGTCGTCGTGGCTCGGCCAGAAGACCGGGCTACCGCCGTTCCGCTTGAAGATCCTCGTCGGCTGCGGCGCGGCGGCGGGCTTCGCGGCGGCGTACAACGTGCCGATCGGCGGCGCGCTGTTCGCCATGGAGGTCATCCTCGGCAGCTTCGCGCTCGAGATCTTCGGCCCGATCGTCCTCTCGGCGGTGGTGTCGACGCTGCTGGCGCGCGCCGCCGAGCAGTCGACGCCGATCTACGCCGCTCCCGGCTACGCCCTCGAGAGCCCGTGGGAGATCTTCGCTTACCTCGGCCTCGGGCTGGTCGGCGCCCTGGCGTCGCTCGCCTTCACGCTCGGCGTCCGCGGCGTGGCGCGGCTCTTCCAGCGCGCCCGTTTCCTGCCCGACGCGGTGCGGCCGGTGGTCGGTATGGCGCTGCTCGGGCTCTTCGCGCTCGCCGTGCCCGAGGCGCTCGGCAGCGGCTTCGTCACCATCACCGAGGCGCTGCACGGCAACCTGCCGCTGGCCGTGCTGCTGCTGCTGCCAGCGGCGAAGCTGGTGGCGACGGCGCTCACGCTCGGCTGCGGCGGTTCGGGCGGTCTGTTCACGCCCTCGCTCTTCTTCGGCGCCCTCGTCGGCGGCGCCTACGGCTGGGGGCTGCACGCGCTCTTCCCGTCGCTCGCCGCGAGCTATGGCGCCTACGCCGCGGTCGGCATGGCGGCGGTCATGGCGGGCTCGAGCCACGCGCCGCTGTCGGCGATCCTCATCCTCTTCGAATTCACCGGCAACTACGAGCTGGTGCTGCCCCTCATGGTGGCGTCGATCGTTTCGAGCTTCGTCGCCAAGTGGCTCTACCCGTACTCGATTTACACCGAGCCGTTGCAGCGGCGCGGCGTCGAGCTCGCCTGGCGCATGGAGGAGGCCGCCCTCGCCGGGCTCGGCGTCGGCGACCTGGTGCGCGAGGATCTCGAGACGCTGCGCTCCGACCTGCCGTATCCGAACATCGTCGACCGCTTTCTCGCCACGCGGCGGCAGCGGCTCTTCGTCGTCGATCGCGCCGGCAAGCTCCTCGGCTCGGTGTCGCTGCACGACATCAAGCACGCGCTGCGCGACGCCACCGACCTCGCCCACCTGACGGCCGGGGAGCTGATGGCGCCGGTGCCCGCCTCGCTGCGCGAGAGCGAGCGGCTACACCGCGCCGCCGAGGTCTTCGCGCGCACCGACTTCGAGCGTCTGCCGGTGGTCGACGGCGAGGGCAGGCTGCGCGGCGTGCTCGCCAAGCGCGACCTTCTCGCCGTCTACGCGCAGGAGGTGCTCGGGCGGCCGGCGATGCTCTCGACCTTCGTCGCCGGCGATCAGCCCGGCCAGCGCGGACAGGCGGTGGAGCTGCCGCCCGATTTCGCCCTGCGCTCGCTCGATGCCCCCGAGAGGCTCGTCGGCCGCTCGCTCGTCGAGTGCGACCTGCCGCGCCGGCTCGGCGTGCGCGTGATCGAGATCAGGCGGCCGGGCCGCGACGGCGCCGAGTGGATCATGCCCGAGGCGGCGACGGTGCTCGCCGCCGGCGACCTGCTGGTGGTGCTCGGCCCGACGGCGGCGGTCGAGCGACTGGCGGCGGGGCGCGTCGACCTGCCGGCACCCGCGTGAGCGCGCCCGCCGCCCTGGCGCCGGCCGGCCTCTGCGCCGACTGTCGCCACGCCGAGATCGTCTCCTCGCGGCGCAGCCTCTTCCTGCGCTGCCGCCTCGCCGACCGCGATTCCTCCTTCGCGCGCTACCCGGCGCTGCCGGTGCTGGCGTGCGCGGGCTACGAACCGGATGCGGGAGCGGGCGCGACTTCGCCGGCGGAGCGCTGAGCTAGAGTCTCCGCGTGCCCGCGAAAGTCGCCCGCCCCGACATCTCGCGCGTGCCGCGTGTCGACGCGGTGGGGGTGGAGGAGCGGGCGGCGGCTCTCGCCAAGCGGTCGATCAAGAAGGAGGCGAAGCGCGCCGGCATCCGGCTCTCGATCCGCATGATCGACCTGACCACCCTCGAGGGCAAGGACTCCGAGGGCAAGGTGAGGCAGATGTGCCGCAAGGCGGTGCGGCCGCTGCCGGAGGATCCGACGGTCGGCCCCTGCGCCGCGGTCTGCGTCTATCCGAACTGGGTGGCGACGGCGACCGACGAGCTCGCCGGCACGCTGGTGCGCGTCGCCTCGGTCGCCACCGGCTTTCCGGCCGGCCTCGTGCCGCTCGAGGTCAAGCTCGCCGACACCCGCCGCGCGGTCGAAGCCGGCGCCGACGAGATCGACATGGTGATCGACCGCGGCGCTTTCCTCTCCGGCGAGTCCGACGCCGTTTTCGACGAGATCGTGGCGGTCAAGAGAGCGTGCGGCGAGGCGCACCTCAAGGTCATTCTCGAGACCGGCGAGCTGCTGACCTACGACAACGTGCGCCGGGCCTCGCACCTCGCCATGCAGGCGGGGGCCGATTTCATCAAGACCTCGACCGGCAAGGTGCAGCCGGCGGCGACGCCGGGCGTCGTGCTGGTGATGCTCGAGGCGATCCGCGACTTCTACCTCGAGACCGGCCGCAAGGTCGGCATGAAGCCGGCGGGCGGCATCCGCACTTCGAAGCAGGCGCTGCACCTGCTGGTGATGGTCAAGGAGACGCTCGGCGACGCCTGGCTGACGCCCGAGCTCTTTCGCATCGGCGCCTCGACGCTGACCAACGACCTGTTGATGCAGCTCGTGAAGGAGTCGACGGGCCGCTACCAGAGCGCCGACTACTTTTCGAAGGACTGAGCCTTCAGCCGATTGCCCGGCCGCGGACGCGGCGGGACGGAGACGAGGTAGGCTGACCCCAGCGTACTTCGCGTGGACGGACTCGAGCTCCTCAGCGCGGCGCCGCCGGGCGGGCGACGCTCGCGCCGCGAGCTCGCCAGGAGGCGTGGGATTGAGCAACGTGAGCGATACGGGCAACGTGCGCATGCCGTTCGTGACGCGCTGCGAGGTGCGGCAGGGTGACCGCGTCGTGCCCGGCCTGATCTGCAACTTCTCGGCTCACGGCTGCTTCCTGCATGTCGATCCGGTCCCCAGCGGCGAGTTCGACCTCACCTTCACGCTGCCCGACGGCGGTCCGCCGGTGGAGGCGCGGGTGGCGGTGAAATGGGTCAACGAAGGCGGCCTGGCGACCGCGACATCGCTGCCCGTCGGCTGCGGTCTGCGCTTCGTGATGATGGCGCCGGCCGATCGCTGGCGGGTCGAGGCGCTGGTCGAAACCTATCGCGGCCAGGCGGCGCTGCCGGTCGGCGCCGAGGCGCCGGAGTCGCCGGCGGCGCGCGTGCCCCTGATCGCGCCGTGCACGCTCTCGGGCGATTTCGGCGAGGCGCGCGGCAGCACCTGCAACCTGAGCATGTTCGGCGCCTACGTCGCCGTCGAGCCGATCCCCGAGGCGGGGACGCGGGTATGGGCGAGCCTGGCGCTGCCGCGCAAGCGCACCCCCTTCGAGCAGTGGGCGACGGTGACGTGGAGGAATCTCGGGCCGCCGACCTGGGAGCGCCCGCTGCCGCCGGGCTGCGGCCTGCGCTTCGAGGG